>NZ_JBZCIA010000005.1:0-295993 GCF_059052855.1 Thalassospira sp. CA1 | reverse complement strand
CTCAAGGTTGGTGAAGCGCGTTTTAATGGCACAGGCGGCATCGGTCAACACCTGTTTTCCATATTTTGGCTCTTTTTGCGCATTCAGCCCCAAAAACGCGAAAGCCGCCCCATGAAGGGACGGCTTTCGGTTGCAATAGTTCGAATATCGCGATTATTGCGCGTCGGCAGCAACCTGCATTTTGACGATCTGATCCGGGTCGGCAACGCTGCCATTGGCCCAGGGCGCACCCTTTTTGATCATATCGACATATTCCATGCCCTCAGTCACTTCGCCCCAGATGGTGTACTGACCATCAAGGTGCGGTGCATCGGCAAAGACGATGAAGAACTGGGAATCCGCACTGTTCGGATTGGCCGAACGGGCCATGGAAACGGTGCCGCGAACGTGACGTTCATTCGAGAACTCGGCATCAAGTTTCTGACCGGAACCGCCGGTTCCATTGCCTTTGGGATCACCGGTCTGCGCCATGAAACCTTCGATCACACGATGGAATTTCAGCCCATCGTAAAAGCCTTCACGGGTGAGTTCCTTGATCCGGGCAACATGTTTCGGTGCCAGATCCGGGCGAAGCTGGATCACAACGCGGCCATCTTTCAGGTCAAGATAAAGCGTGTTTTCCAGATCCTGAGCGACTGCGTCGTTTCCATTGGACATGGTGATAAATCCTAGTACGAGAGCGATAATTGAAAATAGACGAAAAAGACGCATGGCCTGCGTTATTCCTTTTCTTCTGCCAGCTTTTCGTGCAGCCGTTTCAGCACGTTTGCCGGCACAAATTCAGTGACATTCCCGCCCAGACGGGCGATTTCCTTCACGAAACGCGAAGAGACAAACTGTTGTTTGTCCGATGCCATCAAAAAGACGGTTTCAACTTCCGGGGATAGCCGGGCGTTCATCCCGGCCATCTGGAATTCATACTCAAAGTCCGATACCGCCCGAAGACCACGGATAATCGTGCTGGATCCGTTTTCCTGGGCAAACTGCATCAGAAGCGATGAAAATGGCTTAACTGAGGTACGGGCGGCAACTTCACCGCCCGCAGCCTTGAGTGCACCTTCAACCAGTGCACAGCGTTCATCGACCCCGAACATCGGACCTTTGCCGGCGTTGATCGCAACGCCGACAATCAGTTGATCGACGATCCGGGTCGCACGACGAATGATATCCATATGCCCTTGGGTTACCGGATCAAAGGTGCCCGGATAAATCCCGATACGCGATACGGTAGAAGACGTTTCAGTCATCGAACTTCCCGTTATTCGTCGCGGTCCGCTTCATCAGATGCCGGTGCCTCAGCCGCATCTTCATCAGATGCCTCCGGGGCCTGGTCGGCGGTTTCAACGGCACCTTCGGCACCCTCGACCACACCTTCCTCGCCATCGATGATCTCATCATCTTCATCACCAAGGTTTGACAGACGTTCGACTGCGACGACCTGTTCGTCTTCGGCAGTACGGAACAGCGTCACACCCTGGGTCTTACGTCCGGCAATACGGATGTCATGGGTCGGCATACGGATGACCTTGCCACCATTGGTGACCATCATCAGTTCGTCGCCTTCTTCGATCACGAAGGACGCAGCGACATTACCGTTACGTTCCGACATCTCGATATTGGCAAAGCCCTGACCACCACGGCCGGTCACACGATATTCATAGGCAGACGTCCGTTTGCCATAACCGTTTTCAGTGACCGACAGGATCATCTGATCGCCACTGAGAATTTCCTGATACCGTTCTTCGGACAACAGTTCGAGCGGAAGGTTATCGGCCGTGATTTCCTCGCGACGCAACTTGCCGGTGATAGAAAGGTATTCACCGCGCTCTTCCATCGAAACATGGTTGCCAAACAGAACCGACATCGCGATGACTTCGTCCTGATCGGCCAGACGGATGCCACGCACACCGACCGAATTACGGCCGGTAAAGACGCGCACGTCACCGACACGGAAACGAATGCACTTGCCCTGACGGGTTGTCAGAAGGATGTCGTCATCATCGGTACAGGTCTGAACCGCAATCAGCTTGTCACCACGTTCTTCTTCAAGCTTCATGGCGATCTTGCCGTTTGATTTCACATTCACGAAATCGGCAAGGCTGTTACGGCGGACGTTGCCGGTCGAGGTGGCAAACATCACATGCAGGTTCGGCCATTCTTCCTCATCGGGAAGCGGCAAGACCGTCGTGATATATTCGCCTTCTGACAGCGGCAACAGGTTCACAAGCGCCTTGCCGCGTGATTGCGGCGTCCCCATCGGCAGGCGCCAGACCTTCATCTTATAGACCATCCCCTCGGAGCTGAAGAACAGAACCGGGGTGTGGGTATTGGCAACAAACAGCTTGGAAACGAAATCTTCCTCGCGGGTTGCCATGCCCGAACGGCCTTTGCCACCGCGACGCTGTGCGCGATAGGTCGACAGCGGAACACGCTGGATATAACCACTGTGCGACACGGTCACGACCATGTCTTCACGGGCAATCAGGTCTTCGATGTCATGTTCGAATTCTGCTTCCTGAATTTCGCTGCGACGCGGGTCGGCGAATTCATTGCGCATTTCGGTCAGTTCATCCTTGAGGATGGTCAGCTTGCGCTCACGCGAGGCAAGGATATCAAGGAAGTCCTTGATCTTCTCACCCAACTCGGTCAATTCGCCCGCGATCTTGTCACGTTCGAGACCGGTCAGGCGATGCAGACGCAGCTCAAGGATCGCACGTGCCTGTGCTTCGGACAGGCGATACATGCCATCAGTTGAACCAACCTGGTTCGGATCGGCAATCAGTTCGATCAGCGGAACGATATCGCCCGCCGCCCAATCACGTTCCATCAGCTGTTCACGCGCAACAGTCGGATCGGCTGCATTACGGATCAGTTTGATGACTTCGTCGATATTCGATACCGCAATACCCAGACCAACCACAACATGGGCACGATCACGCGCCTTTTTCAGAAGATGGATGGTACGGCGAGTGATGACTTCTTCGCGGAATTCGACGAAAGCCTGAATGATGTCCTTCAGGTTCATCAGTTCCGGCTTACCACGGTTCAGTGCCAGCATGTTGACACCAAACGAGGTCTGAAGCGCTGTAAAGCGGAACAGCTGGTTCAGGACAACATCGGCATTGGCATCACGCTTAAGCTCGATCACCATGCGCACGCCCGAACGGTCAGACTCGTCACGCAGATCGGAAATGCCTTCAAGCTTCTTGTCGCGGACCAGTTCGGCGATCTTTTCCATCAGGGTGGCCTTGTTCACCTGATAGGGAACTTCAGTCACGATGATGGCTTCGCGGTTGGCGCGGATTTCCTCGACATGGGTACGTGCCCGCATGACGACAGAACCACGGCCGGTCTTGAACGCCGAATGGATGCCCGAACGGCCAAGAATAAGGCCACCGGTCGGGAAATCCGGACCATGGACAAATTCCATCAGACCTTCGACGGAAATATTGGGATCATCGACATAGGCCATGCAGCCATCAATGACTTCGCCAAGGTTATGCGGCGGAATGTTGGTTGCCATACCAACCGCAATACCACCGGCACCATTGACCAGCATGTTGGGGAAACGGGCCGGGATAACGGACGGTTCCTTGGTGGTTTCGTCATAGTTATCGCGGAAATCAATCGTATCCTTGTCGATATCATCGAGAAGGAAGTGCGCGGCCTTGGCCATGCGGGCCTCGGTGTAACGCATGGCGGCGGCCTTGTCGCCATCCATGGACCCGAAGTTGCCCTGCCCGTCAATCAGTTGCAGGCGCATGGAGAAATTCTGCGCCATACGGACCATGGCATCGTAAATCGCGCTGTCGCCGTGCGGGTGATATTTACCCATCACGTCCCCGACCACACGGGCCGATTTGCGGAACGGCTTGTTATATTCAAACCCGTTCTCATGCATGGCGTACAGAATACGACGATGTACCGGCTTCAAACCGTCTCGGACGTCAGGCAGTGCGCGGCTGACGATCACGCTCATCGCGTAATCGAGGTAGCTGCGGCGCATTTCTTGTTCGATGGAAACCGGGAAGATATCGCGGTTCTCGGGATTGGTCTCTTTGGTGGACAAAGGCCGTGACCTCTTAAACGCTTGATCAGAAATGATTCAATCGGCGTGACATACACCTATTTGAAGGCACATGCCGGACCAGAAAGGCGGAAAGTATCAGGTTTGTCCCGCACAAACAATATTGACAAATCCTATCGCGCAAGGTTGGGCAATAAAGTTCGAAATTTCGCTAAATTTCGCGGATTTTCCGGCATATAAAACCGTCACTTCCCGCCCGATTTGTCGCCTTTGGGAACTTCCATCACCGGTGTCATCGGATCAGACTTCAAAACCGGCCGATGAACATCCTTCGGTTTGCGGCCGAAACGCATCTGTGATGCGGCAATCCCGCCCAGAATGACCGCCAGGGCAATCAATGCATTAGGCTGGGGCACTTCGCCCAGCACGATAAAGCTGATCACCACACCAACTGCTGGCACCAGATAATTGTTAAACACAAGGAAGCTGGCCCCGGCCACCGCGATCAGTTGCAGGATCAGGAACATGGCAATGCCGGTCGGAAACATGCCGAGATACATGATGGCAAGTGCGCCTTCCAAATCCCAGTCCATCGTCCAGGGCTGATCGACAATCAGGGTAAAGGGCATCAGCATCAAGGCGGCAAATGTCAGGATCACGGCCGTCGATCCGATGCGCGGCTGATCACGCAGATTACGCGCCACAAGCGATGAGATCGCATAACCGATTGCTGCAACCAGAATGGCCAACTGGAACAGGAATTCTCCCCCCAGCCCGGAAAGTGTTTCCGGCCCGACCAGCACAATCACGCCAATCGTTCCCAAAATCACCCCGACGACCTTGCCGGTTGAAAGCTTTTCATCATGGGTAAAGAAATGCGCCAGAACAACTGTGGTCAGCGGCACGGTCGACATCAGGATCGCAGCCAATCCGGCATCGACCTGTGTTTCGCCAAAACTGATCAAAAAGAACGGAATGGCATTGCCAATCAGCGCCACCATAAAGGTCGAAATCCATGCACCCCGCCCCTTGGGCAGTTCGGATTTACGAATAGCTGCGAAACACCAGAGAACAAGGGCGGCAAAGGACAGACGGCCACAGGCCACCACCAGCGGCGAATAGGCATGCACGCCGATCTTGATGAAGGTGAACGAACTTCCCCACATCAGTGCCAGCAGCAACAGCAAGCCGTATTCACGAATTCCCGGACGTTTCATTTTATCAGCCCATTTTTGCCATACTTATTGGGCCTTATCGCGATCACGAACAGACCAGATCAAGCGTTAAGACCCATACGCTTTTTAATCAAGGAAATACCTTTTCACAGAATTTGCCCCAATAACAGTACGCTGCAGGCCGCTGAATGCAGTTTGCGAAATTCTCGCATAGATGCCCTGACTTAAGGCAGATCAAAGCGTTTCAGAGATAAAAATGAAAAAAAGTCACCATCGACATAGAATAGTTGTTGCGAATGAATTGCAATTGCATTACATTACGCATAACAAAAAAATCGGGATATGAGATGATGAGTTATGTTGATCAGGAATTGACGGTCGAAGACATGCTTGCCGACCCGATCGTTCAGACATTAATGCGCTATGATGGCGTCTCTGCCAGTGATGTTCGTCACACGATCGAGCAGGTAAATCAGAATCGGCCGGAAAATCCGGTGGATGGCGCACATGCCGACGCATGGGCGACGACCAATCCGGTTAAACCAGGGCTGCACAACACGGCGGCGTAACGCACCTGCCCACCTTGGCCGGTGCTATCGGGTGTTCAGCGCCCAGTCATATTCATAGTCGGCGATATCAAGTTCCGTGATATCGCCCAGCGTTTCCGTCAGCTCCGACCCGGCGAATTTCCTCAGATGCGCGATGAATTCCGCATCACTTTTCCCGAAATCATCCCGATACCACTCATACAGGCTTGAAAGCACAAGCCCGCCATCGGCATTGATGCGCACCGCGCGCGGATGGTTGATGAAATCACGCGCCGCCTGATCAAGCTGCGCTTCAAGTTTGTCCGCATCAAAGGCCTCTGGTGCCAGTGCCGGGCAACCGATCGACGCACAATTGACCACATAATGAATGCGCGCATCGCGCCAGATCGGGCGCAGGATGCGGTGTTCGATATCATCAAGGCTCAGCGTCCTGCCCTCGACTGTGATCAGTTTCTTGCCCCATGGGCCAGAAGAAAATAATCCCGGCGAAATATCAATATCGCGGATGCTTTCGACCGGATAATGATCGAGAACCACCTTAACGGTCAGCGCATTATACAGGTTCACCCAATAGGCAAATTGTTGATCGCGGTTAAGCGCATCGACGTTGACCTTGGTCATGGTATCGACATAGCCCGCGACCATCCCCGCCCCGCTATCACGACTGGCCGCCTCGTAATCAAAGCTGGTCACACCGGGTTCATGTTGGGTGACATATCGATCCAGCACCGCCTGCCAATCGCCATGGTCAATCTCGACCGTACTGCTTGGATCATGGGCCTGCCAATCCGGCCATAAATCGGCATCCGGCGCAGCCTGCACGGGGCGCACCGGTACAACAACTGTGACAGCAATCAGCAAAAAAGACAGGGCAACACTAAACGCACGCATGATCACCAGACCAGATTTCAACAGATTTGATCCCACCTTAACCGCTGCGGGCAAAACCGGCGTGATCACTATCATATCGCCCGGTCATCCCCTTGATCGGCTTATATACATTTAACCCCAAGTTGGGTTATACTGATCCCTATGATACAGGCAGGTGCAATACAGGTTATCCCCGGCAGTGGCGGGCAACTTGGTCAGATTATTGCCACACGCGCCCTGCTCGGCTCCGGGAGCCAACCGCCGACCAACGGGTCGGGCGGAACAGCTGCGTCTGCGCCGCAAACATTGCCGGCCGCCGTTGCGCTTGTCCCGCTGTCGAGCACCATCGCCGCCACACAAGCCCCGACAAACGGACCTTCGGGACGGACAGATCAAGCAAACCCGTCGCAATCCTCCAGCACAGGCGACCGCCAACCGGCACCGCCACCTTCGCCTACGCCTGCGCAAACCGCACCGGTCAACAGTGCGGCCTCGGTGGTGACCATCATCCAGCAGCTTGATCCGCGCGACATTCATGGTGCTGCACCAGACGATGCGAATACCCAAAGCCCGACACAGCGTCAGCAGGAAGAACGCGAAGCCACGCCGGAAAATGCGCGACAACCCACCTCAAACCCGGCCCTTCTGACCGCGTCGGAACGTGAAATTGTGCGTGAACTAAGCGCACGCGATGCGATTGTCCGGACAGAGGAAGAAAGCCACCAAACCCTCGCCGGGGCCAATGCCGGCATGATCAGCTATAGCTATACCGCAGGCCCCGACGGGCGGCTTTATGCCACAGGCGGCAAAGTCAGCATCCGGCCCATTCAGGGCCTTGATGGTGTAGCCGCTATCGCCAATCAGGCCGCCATTTCGCGTGCGGCATCGGTGCCCGGAAGTTCGGCGGCTGATTTCAATGTCGCCAAGGGGGCATCAAAGAACATCTCGGCAATGATCGCCTCACAGGCCAGTGCGGCGGCAGAAAGCTATCGCATGGCCCTTGGCCTCAATGCTGCGCCGGGCAAAGTGGATCTCAGCGGTTAGCACCCGAGCAGCCTCCCTCGTCATTCCCGCGCAGAGCCTGTGCCCGCGAGGCGGGTACGGGAATCCATTATCGGCCACGACATAAAGATTCCGGCGCGTCGCTGCGCGTCGTCCGGAATGACGATAGCCCAACAAAAAAAGCGGCCCCGATGGAGCCGCTTTTGTTTTGTCTTGCCCTTGCGCGCTTAGGCGTAATGCCAAAACACATCAAAGCCCGGATTAAACACCGTTACCGGGCCTTCGCCGGTTTCGATCTTCTCGGCGAACTTGGCCGGTTCAGCGCGTTTTTCGAGCGTGATCTGATCACCATTGATCGGCAGGCCGTAATATTGCGGACCGTGGATCGAGGCAAAACCTTCAAGCTTGTCAAGCGCGCCTTCCTGCTCAAACACATGCGCCAGAAGCTGCACGGTGTTGTTTGCGGTAAAGATACCGGCACAGCCACACGGGCTTTCCTTGCGATCATCTGTATGCGGCGCTGAATCGGTGCCAAGGAAGAACCGCGCATCCCCCGACGTTGCTGCCGCACGAAGCGCCAAACGGTGCTTTTCACGTTTGGCAACCGGCAGACAATACATATGCGGGCGAATGCCGCCAACCAGCATGGCATTGCGGTTAATGATCAGATGGTGCGTTGTAATGGTCGCGCCCAGGTTCCTGTCATTGGCCTTCACATACTCAACGCCGTCTTCCGTCGTGATGTGCTCCATGATCACGCGCAGTTCCGGCAGACGCTTGCGCAGCGGATCAAGAACACGGTCGATAAACACCGCTTCACGGTCAAAGATATCAATTTCCGGATCAGTCACTTCGCCATGCACACACAGCGGAATACCAAGTTCCGCCATCCGCTCAAGCGCTGGCATCGCCTTATCGAAATTGCGAACCCCACTGTCGGAATTCGTCGTCGCCCCTGCCGGATACAGCTTCAACGCGGTGATCACACCGGCCTTGTAGCCTTCTTCGATATCATCGGGGTTGCTGCCCTCGGTCAGATAAAGGGTCATAAGCGGAGTAAAATCATGCCCCTGCGGGATCACAGCCGTAATGCGGTCACGGTATGCAACCGCATCAGCGGTCTTGACCACCGGCGGCACCAGATTGGGCATGATGATCGCGCGGGCAAAATGCTCGGAAGTCTCGCCAATCACACCTTTCAACATCTCGCCATCCCGCAAATGCAAATGCCAGTCATCAGGACGGCGAAGGGTAATGCGATTGGTCGACATGCGGCGATCTCCTGGCAAGCAATGAACCCGTTTGGGAAATATGGTGGGTTACCTAACAGATTGCTTTAAAATTGGGAATGTTAAAGACAACTATATCGTCTCCTAGTAACGGAAACACGAGATCCGGCAACGGGGTCTTTTATCAGCATTGCGATGACATCCGCCACGCATCACACGACAAAAAGTTATAACTTGTTCGACTTTCCATTTGCAAAAATCATACTTTTAGTTATATATTATTCTATCACAATCAGGGCGCAAAATGCTGACAATTGAGTACAAAAAGCAGGCAAAAAAGGAACTGCAACGCATTCAGCCAAAGATGCGCCAACGCATCATTGATGCGATTGATAAACTGGCAGAAAACCCGGATCGAACCGATCTGGACATAAAACCGCTGACAGGCAGCAACTACTACCGGATAAGGGTTGGAGAATACCGGGTAGTCTATGATCAGGACGGGCGCATCCTGAGCATCAAACGCATCGCGCCAAGGGGCTCGGCCTATTAGACAGCCCCAGAGCCCCACACAGGAATACAGGAAAACTGAACCATGACCGTCAAACATAGAGACAAGCCCGGCATCAAATTCCGTGCGACGACCATACGGGGCAAGGCAACCAGCGCGAACGCCGTACGATTGACGGAAAAAGACAAAAATAAACTCACTCGTCGTAACGCTTTGACCGGACGCTATCAGGTTGTCCGCGATGATCGAATGAACCCGGTATCTGTCGTCATGGCATTTGACGCATTCAAAAACGCTTTTCCGGCCGAAGCCGCCAACATCATCGCCGATGATGAAGCAGTCGAAGACGCGGAACTGATCCGCCTTGCCGATGAAGCTAAAAACGACGAGAATTTCCCGATGGAAGTCGTCAAACGCCTTTCGAATGGCGAAAACCCGGTCAAGGTTTATCGCGAGTATCGCGACATGACCCAACCGCAGCTTGCGGAACAGGCAAGCGTTTCGACCAACTACATCTGCATGATCGAAACCGGCAGAAAAACCGCTTCGCGCAAGTTGCAAGCCAAACTGGCAGGCATTCTTAGTGTTGATTACGACGATCTGGAAACATGGGCCGTTGACAACGAGTAGGACTTAAACGTGAAAAGGCCAGGCATTCGTGCCTGACCTTTCCATAATGCGGCGAGTGATGAAAAAAGGGACAGATTTATTTTTCTGCCCCGTCCTGCCCGCCACCCTTTTCACATGCTCTGCTCCGCTGCCGTCAGGCCAGTGAAAGCACAGGTCCCTCAAGCAGATCCATCAGTTGCCCGAAATATCCACCTGAACGTGCAGGTGACGTCGGATCAGAGGTGATGGCCACCGCCAAGTTCTTTTCTGGATGTGCCGCGATGATCTGACCGCCATAGCCGCGTGCGATAATGAAGCCGCTGCGGCTAAGGAACCAGCCATAGCCATACGCAAGGCCCGAATAAGGTGATCGCGTGTGGGCCTGGGTTGATTGGTCTATCCAGTCGGCCGGAATGATCTGGTCGCCATCGAACTGGCCTTGATCGCGCATCAGGGTCGCGATGCGCAACATCCCGCGCGGTGTCATCGCCATCTGGTTCCCGCCGAAATAATAGCCTTGTGGATCCCGTGTCCAAGATGGAATTTCAATGCCGAGCGGCTGACCAAGCACATCGCGCGCTTGTTCCAGCAGGCTTTTTCCCGTCGCAACCGTCAGCACCGCACCAAGGATATGTGTGGTGCCGGTGGAATAGATCATACGCCCGCCGGGGGTTGCGACCATCGGTCGGCGCAGCGCAAAAGAAACCCAGTTATCGGAATTGACCCACGCGCCGTAGTTGCGCCCTGATGTGCCCTCAAGCCCGGCACGGAGCGTCACCAGATCTTCGATGGTCAGATTTTCCACGCCGGGTGTGGCATTCGAGGGAATGATAGACGGCGCGATTTCGCCGATGGTGGCGTCGACCGAGGGAATCGCGCCTTCCGCGATCGCGTTGCCTGTCAGCAGACCGATGATGCTTTTCGAGCAGGACTTGATGTTCGCAACCCTATCCAGGCCCGGGCCGCGCGGGGCTTCGGCGACGATGATCTCGTCACCGCGTTGGACCATGATAGCATGAAGCTGGGACATGTTAGCAATTCGCGACCGGATGTCGGACGGCGTTTGTGCGAAGGCCCTGGCCACAAAGGGAGTGGCCATAGCACCGAGAAGGGTCACTGAGAAGGCACGGCGGGTCAGCATCGGATGGGGTCTGTCGCTTGGCATATTCATCAGTCCTTGGCGGTCGGGATCACATGCGCACTCAACCTTCCAGCCAAGCAAGCCAGAAGACATATTCCTTATCTGGAATTAATTCGTCAGGAATGTGACATCGGATCACAATCGGACAAGCCCCCGGTCAGGAGCCAGGGCCAGGAGCCAAGGTCAGGACCTAGACACTCACCGCAATATCCGAAAATGCTTCGCCTGCCAGTCTTTGCGCAAAAGCACGTTCCAGCCCCTGCTCAAACCCGCGCGTGTAGCCCTCGGTATCAAAGAGCGGCTTGGTCTGGTGGTTGGCGGCAAGTTTGGTGCGGAACTCTGCCAGCATGTCCGGGTTTTGCGCGAGCTTGAGGATGAGTTCCTCATAAGCCGCGGGTGTATCCGTGATCAGTTCCGGCAGGCCGACAGCCGACAGCAGGCTGGCGGCAACGCGGGCCGCAAACTGTTTGCCGGCCAGTGTCACCACCGGCAATCCGGCCCAAAGCGCGTCGCTGGCTGTGGTATGGGCGTTGACATGGAAGGTATCAATAAACAGATCGGCATGGCGCAAGCGCGCAAGATGTTCGGATTGCGTCATGTAACCGGCAAAGATCAGACGATCGCCCGAGATACCCTGCTGTTCCGCAGCCGCGCGCAAGTTGGCCTTGGCGACATCATTATTGCACCAAAGCCAAAGCACGCTGCCCTCAACCTTCTTCATCACCCGCATCCAGATGGCAAATTCGCTTGGCATGATTTTGTAATTGTTGTTGAGACAACAAAACACAAAACCATCTTCGGGCAGGCCGAGCTCCGCGCGCGTCATCGCATTTGCCGAAATTTCACGGGTATTGTCATTGGGCTGATAGCAATCAGGAAGATAAATGATCTTCTCATGATAACCGCTGCGCTGTTCGGGCGGAATGACGACCGGGTCGGCGACGATATAATCGATGAAATCGCATCCAAGCGTGCCGGGATAGCCAAGATAGCTGATTTGCAGCGGTGCCAGACGGGCGGCAAACGGCTCCAGCCGGCTATCGCGGGTATAACCCTTGAGATCAATCGCGATATCAAGGTTCTGGTCGCGCGCAAGCGTAATCAGATCGCCATCGGACATATCGCGCACATCAAAGAACTGATCAACGTTATCAAGCACCTGATCACGCTGCGCACCATCCTTGTTCTTGCCATAGCTGAACACGAAGATTTCGAACTTTGATCTGTCATGATGGCGCAAAATGCCCGCCATCAGGAACATGGTCGCATGATCATGAAAATCGGCCGAGAAATAGCCAAGCCGGATCTTGCGGCCCTCCAGCGAAGTTGGCTTGATCGTTGAAACCGGCGCTGCTGGCGGCAACAGGCTTTTGGCAAAGTTGCGCGACCGGGCAAGCTGATGGGCCGGGTTATCTTCAAACGGCAGAAGCGGAAATGGCAGGGCCGCATCGCCGGTGATGCCAAGCTGAGCGGCATGTTGCGCAAACAAATCACACGCCCGCCAGTCGCACAGATGGCTTTGTTCGCGCAATTGTTCGACCATGGCCGGGACATAGCCCGGCTTGACCGCCAGTGCACGTTGATAGGCCTCGACCGCCTCTGGCAGGGATTTAAGGGCGGCCATGGTTTGACCAAGCCCGTACCAGGCCTCGGCCAATTTCGGTTGCAGCTTAAGCGTCTTGAAATATTGCTGCTTGGCGTCTTCAAGCAGGTCACGTTCGCGCAGCGTATTGGCAAGGTTATAGTGCGCGTCGACATAGTCGGGTTTGCGCGCAATCGCGTTCAGGTAACAGGCTTGCGCCTCTGCAAGCTTGCCGGCACTTTTAAGGATATTGCCCAGATTGTTATGCGCCTCGGCAAATTCGGGGGTGAGCGCGATCACTGCGCGATAGCATTCCTCGGCCTCATCCAGCTTGCCCAGACGTTCCAGAATGACCCCAAGGTTGCTTTTGGCCGCCACCATATCGGGCTGCAAACGGACAACGTTTCGCAAGGCCTGCTCGGCATCGGAAAGCAGGTTCAGATTGCTGCTCACTGCGGCACGGAAGTTCCAAAGCTTGCCGGAATTGCCATACTGACCCAAAAGCTGGCCTGTCATGACGTGCACATCTTGCAAACGACCGGCCTGATAGGCTTGCGACAGTTTGGCAAACACCTCGGCCGGTGGCTCAGCCGCACCGGACGCAGCCCCCTTTGCAGGCGCCGCAACCTTCACAGGGCCGCTGAGTTCAGCCAAGGCCGTTTTGACGCGTTCGTTTTTGGGGTAATCGGCAAGGATGGCTTCATAAAGGGCGCGCGCCTCGGCCATTTCGCCTTTGCGCATATGCGCCTTTGCGCGCTTCATTGCCTGATCAACTTTGAGCTTCGCCATGCCGCCCCATATCGCCCCGAACATTGATATTTTCGGGCAGTCTAGTCGATCACCCGTCAAAGGCAACCGGGGCTGCGGCAAAAAGGCGCGTAAAAGACAAAAGGCCAGGCATTTCTGCCTGACCTTTTCACAAATGGGGCGAGTGATGGGACTTGAACCCACGGCCCCCAGTGCCACAAACTGGTGCTCTAACCACCTGAGCTACACCCGCCATCGTGTGGCGCGGTTTATATGGCCCGAGGCCCCCAACGTCAAGCGCATATTTTCAATTTTTTAGCCCGATTTCTGCCAAGTTGTTCAAAGCACCGATTTTTGCGGGCTTGAGCATTCTGTGACGATCAAACACGCAGCATTGATAACACAAATCCCGGCCCCTACCCGTCAGAGCAACTTGCATGTGAAGACAAATGACTTAATTAGTTCAGTTCAATAACAGGCTATTGCCACAAATGCAGGTTACCAAGACACCATATATAAAGGGTTGCTTGCCTGTCTTGGCATGGAAACGGCCAAATAATAGAAAAACAGACGGAGTATCGGAATGAAGTGGGGCATCCTTAGCACCGCCAAGATCGGCACGGAAAAGGTCATCCCGGCCATGCAGGAAAGCGATCAGCTTGAAATCCTGGCGATTGCCGGTCGTGATCTTGAAAAGACCCGTGAGGTCGCTGAAACCATGCGCATCCCGCGCGCCTATGGCTCCTATGAGGAACTGCTGGCGGATCCGTCAATCGAGGCGATCTACAATCCCCTGCCCAACCATTTGCACGTGGAATGGACAATCAAGGCGCTTGAGGCCGGAAAGCATGTGCTGTGTGAAAAACCGATCGGCCTTGATACCGAAGATGCCAAACGCCTGATTAGCGCCCGCGACAAAAGCGGCAAGCAGGTGCTTGAGGCCTTTATGGTCCGCCATCATCCGCAATGGCTTGAAGCGCGCAAGATCGTCGAAAGCGGTCAGATCGGCACGCTCACCACAGTGCAAAGCATCTTTACCTATTTCAATGCCGACCCCAATAATGTCCGCAATAAAAAGGACATTGGCGGCGGCGGATTGCTTGATATCGGGTGCTATTGCATTGTCGGACCGCGCTTTATCACCGGCAAGGAACCCGTCCGCGTGGTGTCGCTGATGGACAAGGACCCGAAATTCGGAACCGACCGTTTGGTATCTGGCATGCTTGATTTCGGATCCGGCCTGCAGGCAAGCTTTGTGTGTGGCACCCAGTCGGCCGCCGTACAGCGTGTGCATATCCTGGGCACCGAGGGCCGGATTGAAATCCTGATGCCGTTCAATCCTGTGCCGGAAAACGAAGCCCTGATTCGCGTCGCGGGCCAGAAACAACCAGGCTTTGACGAAGCACGCGAAATCAAATTTCCGGTTTGTAACCACTACACCCTGCAGGGTGAGGCAGCCACCGCGATCTTCAAGGGTGAAAGCCCGGTCGATTATCCGATTGAAGACGCAATTGCCAATATGCAGATTTTGGATGCGTTTGCCCGCTCTGCCAAAACCGGCAGCTGGGAAATGGTCAAATCCTGATCAACGTATTGCCGATACTCAAATGAAAAACCGGGGAAACCCGGCTTTTTCTTTGCGCATTCACGCACCGGCAAACAGGGCTGATTTGGCCTTGAGCCGCGGGAACATAAAGTCATTGAAGGCCTGAACGCGCGGAACGGCTTTAAGATCGCGGTGCATCAGCATCCAAAGATCATTATCAAGCCCGTCAATCGCATCACCAAGAACCGCGATATTGTCAAATGCCCCGGCAAGAAACATCGGCAGCACCGCATAACCCGCCCCGGCATTGACCAGCCGCGCCACATTCAAAAGTGAATTGCTGCGCATCGCGACATGCTGATCATGAAAATGTTTGTCGCGCCACTGGGCGGCCTTGATATGGGCAAGACTTTCATCACAGGTGATCCATGACCCATCGCCATTCTTGGGATCACCCATGCCCTTTGCCGCACAGACCACCGACCGGATCGGTGCAATTTGCCGTCCGACCAGATTTTCGTTCGGTGCATTGCTGGGCCGGATGGCGATATCGGCATCGTGACGGTTGAGATCATAAAACCTGTTGTCGGTCACGACCTGTACGGTGATTTCCGGATAGGCCTGCGAAAACGCCGCAAGATCATCTGCCAGCACGGCATGAAGCAACGTATCGGTCGTGGTCAGGCGCACCGTGCCTGACGGGCGGATATCCTGTCCGGCCAGGGTTCGGGCAAGCACGGCCATTTCGGCTTCAAGCTTTTCCGCGGTTTCGATGGCAGCCAATCCCGCTGGCGTTGGTTGATAGTCACCCTGCTGTCGCTCAAACAGCTTGGCTCCGATGCGACTTTCAATATAAGCCATGCGTCGAAACAACGTGGAATGGTGAACGCCGGTCTGTCTGGCCGCCTGCGTGATACTGCGCGCCCGCCCCACCGCCAGCACCAGTTTCAAATCATCCCATTCCAGCATGTGCAATCCTCCGAACGCGCCTTCTGCTCATTCGCATTATTGCACATACAATTCGATTTATCGCAAATTTACTTCGCACACATGCACATCAATACTGATCCCATCAACCAACGATATTCCAGATGGAGATTGGAAAATGACCAGAACCATTACCCGTGACGAGCTTAAGGCCGCCCTTGGTACCGCCAATGCCCCGACCCTGATCGAAGCACTTCCGGCGCGGTATTATGTTGATGCTCACCTGCCCGGTGCGATCAACATTCCCCACGATGCGATTGATGAGGGCATCAAACAGATCCTTCCCGATCTGGATGCACCGATTGTTGTCTATTGCGCCAGCGGCCCGTGCAAGAATTCCGGCATTGCCCAGATGGCGCTGACCAAGCTTGGATATAGCAATGTGCGCGATTATCACGAAGGCAAGAATGACTGGCGCGAGGCGGGCCTGCCGCTTCAGGGACAGGGCACACTTGAACAAACGGCCTGACACTATCGCCCTCGCGCAACCAAAACGGGCCGACATTTCCATGTCGGCCCGGTGTTCTTTCAGATGCTTTGTGCTGCGTGCACGGCTTACTTGGCAAAAGCCTTTTTCATCCGCGCAATCGCCTCGGCCATTTTGGCTTCGTCCTTGCAGAAGCAGAACCGCACAAAGTTGCGTACACCGCCATCTTCCCCCTGATAGAAGGCCGATACCGGAATGGCGACCACGCCGGCTTCCTTGATCATGATCTGGCAGAACTCGACATCGTCGCAATCATAGCCAAGCGGTCGGAAATCGCAGGTGATGAAATAGGTGCCTTGTGAATCAAGGACGTCAAATCCGACCTCCTTAAGTCCCTTCATCAGGTAATCACGCTTGGCCTGCATTTCGGCGGTGAAGTTTTCGAAATAGGCATCATCCTTGTTAAGCCCATAGGCGACACCATGTTGCAGATCGGGTGCGACGGTAAAGACAAGGAACTGATGCGCCTTCTTGATCGGCTCCATCAGTTTGGCGCAGGCCGTGATATAGCCAATCTTCCAGCCTGTCAGCGAGAAGGTCTTGCCCGCCGATCCGATGCGCACGGTGCGCTCATGCATGCCCGGGAACGTCATCAACGGTTTGTGCTTGCGCCCGTCAAAGACCAGATGCTCATAAACCTCGTCACACAGCGCGATCACATCATGCTTGATGCACAGATCGGCAATGAATTGCAGCTCGTCATCACCGTAAACTTTCGAGCACGGGTTCTGCGGCGAATTCAGCAGGATCAGCTTGGTTTTTTCCGAAAAGGCCGCCGCCAGTTCTTCGCGTGGCAATTCCCAGTGCGGCGGGGTGACGCGCACCAGCTTGGGAATACCGCCCGCCAGCTTCACCATCGGAAGGTAGCTGTCATAAAGCGGCTCGATCAGGATGACTTCATCACCGGGTGCGACCAGACCAAGGATCACGTCGGCCAACCCCTCGGTCGCACCAACCGACACCAGCACTTCTTTTTTCGGATCAACCTCGATGCCGTAAAATCGCTTGTTATGGTCGGCAACGGCCTGAAGCAGTTCGGGCACACCGGCCAGTGGCGGATACTGGTTGGACAGTTCCATCAATGCCCTGGCGGCGGCTTCGCGAATATCGGCCGGGCCATCTTCATCCGGCGCACCCTGCCCCAGATTGATGGCCTTATGTTTCTGGGCCAGTTCGTTCATCACTTCGAAGATCGTGATCCCGCCCGAAGCGAAAAGCGGATTGCCGACGAATTCGGTCATGAGGCGTCCTTTATATTATGGTCGTTCACCGGATGGTGGCCCCCGGCGTATCATGGTCAGTCGAGTCCCGGTCATCGGGTATAATTTTTGTGCCCGACAACACCCTTGCATAGCAAATCCTGTCGCATGATGGCCCCGGAATGGCAAGCCCGGAGAGGTTTGAACCAGCCTGCCTGCCTTCTAAACAGGGCGTTTGCATATTTTTTGAACATCTTGCCTAAAACACAGTCACCAGCAAACCAGAAAATCTTAAAAATTTCATGGGTTTTGCTGGGTTTTCGCACAGAGAATCCTTAGAATGCCGTTGCCGGTGAAAACTGGCATGGTCCGTGCAATAGTCAGCGGGCGAAGCATTACGCTTTACAGAGTTCAACGCAACTCTCGCCAAAAAGCAGAGGGCGCTAATGAAAAAAATTGAAGCCATCATCAAGCCGTTCAAGCTTGACGAGGTAAAAGAGGCCCTTCAAGAGATTGGTCTCAAAGGGATTACCGTCACCGAAGCCAAAGGTTTCGGACGTCAGAAAGGTCATACGGAGCTGTATCGCGGCGCCGAGTACGTTGTGGACTTTCTGCCGAAGGTAAAGCTGGAAATCGTCGTCGAGGACACGCTGGTAGAGCGTGCGATTGAGGCAATCCAGCAAGCCGCTCACACCGGGCGTATCGGCGACGGTAAAATTTTCGTTTCCTCACTTGAGGACGCGATCCGTATTCGTACTGGTGAACGGGGTAACGACGCGATCTGATCGGTCACGCCTTTCGTTGAACACCATACGGTAACTGTTTATGAGTTTTAAAGGGTTGCATCATGTCTGACGCTGCTTCTGTACTTAATCTGATCAAAGAAAAAGGCATCCAGTTTGTCGATCTGCGCTTTACCGATACCAAAGGTAAATGGCAGCACACCGCACAGGATATCTGCACCATCGACGAAGACGTCTTTGTTGACGGCATCATGTTCGACGGTTCGTCGATCTCCGGTTGGAAAGAAATCAACGAATCCGACATGATCCTGATGCCGGATCCGTCGACCGCCGTTGTTGATCCGTTCACCGCGCAGCCGACCCTGATCCTTGTTTGTGACGTTATCGAACCGGCCACCGGCCAGGGTTACGAGCGTTGCCCGCGTTCGACCGCGAAACGCGCACTTGCATACATGAAGTCCGCTGGTATCGGCGACACGGCATATTTCGGCGCAGAGCCGGAATTCTTCATGTTCGACGACGTCCGTTGGAGCACCTCGCAGGAGAGCATGGCCTATGCGCTTGACTCCGAAGAAGGTCCGTACAACACCGGCACCGAATTCGAAGGCGGCAACCGCGGCCACCGTCCGGGTCCGAAGGGTGGTTACTTCCCGGTACCGCCGGTTGACTCGGCAAACGACATCCGTGCCGAAATGGTCAACTATATCAACGAAATGGGCGTGCGTTGCGAGAAGCACCACCACGAAGTTGCACCGTCGCAGCACGAACTGGGTATCGCTTTCGGCACCCTGATCGAACATGCTGACGCGGTTCAGGTTTACAAATACTGCATCCACATGGTTGCACACCAGTATGGCAAAACCGCAACCTTCATGCCGAAACCGATCTTCGGTGACAACGGCTCGGGCATGCACACCCACCAGTCGATCTGGCACGAAGGCAAACCTCTGTTTGCTGGCAATGGCTATGCTGACCTTTCTGAAACCGCTCTGTACTACATCGGCGGCATCATCAAGCACGCCAAAGCACTGAACGCCTTCACCAACCCGACGACCAACTCCTACAAGCGTCTGGTCCCGGGCTTCGAAGCACCGGTTCTGCTGGCATATTCTGCACGTAACCGTTCCGCTTCCTGCCGTATCCCGTACACCGCGTCTCCGAAAGGCAAACGCGTTGAGATCCGCTTCCCGGATGCCCTTGCCAACCCGTATCTCGCATTCTCTGCAATGCTGATGGCTGGCCTTGACGGTATCGAGAACAAGATCCACCCGGGCGAAGCAATGGACAAAAACCTCTATGACCTTCCGCCGGAAGAGCTCAAAGAAGTTCCGACCGTTTGCCGTTCGCTGCACGAAGCTCTCGACAGCCTCGATGCAGACCGCGAATTCCTGAAAAAAGGCGATGTGATGACCGACGACCTGATCGACGCATACATCGCACTGAAAATGGAAGAAGTCGTTCGTTTCGAACAGGCTCCGCACCCGGTCGAATTCGACATGTACTACAGCGGCTAATCTTCCACCCGGAAGACAATGCTTACGCGAAACGCCCGGCCGATTGGCCGGGCGTTTTTCGTTTAACGGTCCCTGCCCTAATAGTTTGCTTACCCCTTTGCCGCTAAGCTTGACCTTACCTTTCGCATCGGGATTAAATCAGCTTCATGACCAAGCCAGCATCACCATCGAGTTTCGCCGAAAAGCGCAACCGTCAAAAGGCTGACAAACTGATCCAGACCGCGCAAAGCGCCCTTGCATCAGGCAACGCCGCAGATGCCAAGGGACGCGCACAACAGGCGCTGTCAACCGCGCCAGGCTACGGTCCCGCCTTGATGATGATGGCTCAGATCCAGCGCGCAACGGGCAATCTGAACGAAGCCGCACAGTTGCTGCAATCCGCCTGCAATTTGCCTGACAGCAAAATTGACTATTTCCGTGAACTTGCTGGCGTTTTTGCCAGTGCAGGCCGGTATGATCTGGTGCAGCAAATCCTTTTTGCCGCGATCCGGAAGTTCCCGACCCACGGACAGACCTATAGCGACCTTGGCGTTTACCTTATTCAGAGCGAACACATCACCCAAGGCATCACGATCCTTGAAAAGGCCGTCAGCTTCAGCCCTGATAACTGGCAGGCATTGAACAATCTTGGGGCAGCATTGCTTAAGGTCGGGCGCGAAAAAGAAGCGCTGGAATACCTTGCCCGTGCAGACGAGATCGGCCCGGATGATCCGGAACGCCGAACAAGCAATCTGCTACAACTCGGCGAAGCGAAACGCCACATGGGCGATCTGGAAGGTGCGCAGGAATGCTTCCGGAAAGTCATCGCCCAAAACCCCAAGTCAGGGCGTGCTTGGCATGATCTGGCCGATGTCATGAAGTTCAAGCCCGACAGTCCCGAAATCAAGATGATGGTCGATATCCTCAACGATGCTGACACCGTACTGCAAAAGGTTGATCGGGAGATGATCGGTTTTGCACTTGGCAAGGCCTATATCGACAGCAAAGACCCAAAGCAGGCCATCCACCATCTTGATGCAGCCAATGCGCTGCGCCGTCAGGACTTCGCCGAAAATACACCGACGCAAAAGGCCTATGATTCAAAAATTGCCTGCGGGCGGGTGCGCGCCATTGCCGATTACTTTCCGGCGGAGCTGTTCAAAAACCTGCCGCAACACGACGACAACGGCCCAGCTCATGCCTTTATCGTTGGCATGCCGCGCTGTGGCAGCACGCTGACCGAACAAATTCTTGGCAGTCATCCAGAAACATTGGCGACGGGTGAGTTGCGGACATTCCCGAAATTCAAAGATCGCCTGTTTGGAACACTTTTCCCTAGTCAGCCGGAAGACCATGAAAAAATCGGCAATTCTGCGCTGCTCGCGGAACTCGCGAAATCCTATCGCGAAGAAGTCCTTGCAATGTATCCGCCCACCCCGGCGACAAAGCTGATCATCGACAAGATGCTCGGGAATTTTTCGTGGGTTGGGTTGATCCTGCTTTCCGTGCCGGGTGCCAAGATCATTCATTGTCGCCGAAATCCGGTCGATACGTGCCTGTCGTGTTATTCCAAGCGTTTTGCCAATCTGCAGGTCTATACCTGTAACCAGACAGAACTGGGCGAGTTTTATCGCGCCTATGAGGACCTGATGGCGCATTGGCGCGCCGTCCTGCCAAAGGATCGGTTTATCGAGATCAATTACGAAGATCTGGTCACCAATATCGAGCCCGAAGCCCGCAGGCTAATCGACTTTCTCGGGCTGCCTTGGGATGACGCGATGCTGGATTTCCACAAGACGGAGCGCTCGGTCCGTACTGCGAGTGCGGCGCAGGTCCGACAGGGCCTATATCAAACCAGTGTTGAACGCTGGAAACCGTATGCACCCTATATCAAACCGCTGTTGAAAGCCCTGGGCATTAAACCCGATTGAACCAAGCGCGCTGATATTTCGTGGAAAAGAATTCCCGTCGGCTCAGTCGTCAGTATGCAGATCGGGTTCCATATCCGGGGCATAAAGGCGGTATTGCGCCTTGCCTGCTGCCTTGGCTTCATACATCGCCTTGTCTGCCCGGCGAAGTTGCTCGCTCATATCGCAATTTCCGCCATCAAACACAGCCAGGCCGATCGAGGCAGAAATGTCGCAATCATGTCCTTCCCAGACAAATGGACGGCTCATTTCGGCAAGAATGGCCTCGGCTGCCTCCGCCATTTCCTTTTCAGCGCCCTTGTTCAAGAACAGCAACGTAAACTCGTCCCCACCAAGGCGTGCGACCTCTTCTGCGCGGCGCGCTGCACGCTTCAGGCGCTTGCCGGTTTCAACAAGCACCCAGTCCCCCGCAGCGTGACCTTGTGTGTCGTTCAGTTGCTTGAAGCCATCAAGATCAAGGATAAAGATCGCGGCAGGTGTATCGGTTCCGCGCAGCACGGTTTCGCACTGATCAAGTTTCTGCATGAAGCGCGCACGGTTGGCCAACCCGGTCAGCTCATCATTGTTGGCCTTGTTTTGTAATTCGCGTGCGGCGTGCTTTTGCTTGGTGATGTCGCTGGTCCACCAAAGCACGCTTTCCTCGCCCTGGAACGAAAGCGGCTCGATTGATGTTTTAAGCCAGCGTGCCTCGGGCATATCAGATCGGCGCAACCGGATCTCGACATCCTGAAGTTCGCCAAGCGCATCCATATCCTCAAGCGATTTCTCGCGATAACGTTCGGAAAGAAGAATGGAATCCGTTGCTTTGCTTTCGTCTTCAATTCCGAGCATTTTGGAAAATGTGCTGTTGAAGAATTTGAAAACGCCGCTTTGACGGTTGGAAATCCCGACCCCGATCGGTGCACTTTCAAGCAGCCCAGTCAGACGCTGGGATGCCTCGGCGACCTCGGCCTGCGCCTTTTTGAGGCTGGTTACATCAATCAATGACCCGATGGTGCCCGCAATCGCACCACTTGGCCCCCTGAGGGTCGAGGCGGCAAACAGGGCGGTGCATTCCTTGTCATCAATCGCAAAGGTAATCTCGTCACGTACCTGCCCCTCGGCATCGCGTAATGGCGCTTCGAGTTCACCAACGGTTTTGGCAAGTGATTTGGGCGCGAAATCCGCCATTCTCTTGCCAATTACCGTTTCGACATCCGTACCAAACAGTTCGGCAAAGGCGCCGTTGCAACGGGTCAGAGCCCCTTCGCGGTTTTTGAGATAAACCGGAGTTGGCAAAACATCGATCAGGTGCTGAATGAAAGTCTTGTGCTCGGCCAGTGCCTTGGCAAGTTCTTGGGCGCGCCCGGCATCACGTAACACCAGCGCAAATGTCCCGGACGGTCCGACATCGCAATGCCAGTTAAACGGCGTTTTCCCCAGACGGAACGCCGGAAGTTCGGCATGTTTGCCCGACGAAATCGATGCAAGGGCGTTGCGAACTGCTGCTACCGCGTCGCCATCGGTAAATTCACCATTTTTGGCAAGATAGGCCAGAAGCTGTTTGACCTCTGTACCCTTCCGCAAAACAGACTTTGCATCGCCAAGCTGCTTTTCCGCAGCCGCGTTGACATAGACGATTTTAAGGCCGTCCGGATCAAGAAAAATAAGACTGTCGCGTGACAACGCCGCAGTTGCCACAACATCCGCACTGACTGACAAGACACCCGGCGCGCTGCAAAGCAGCGCTCTCCCTTTATTCGTGTTTTATGTGATGTCCCAGATCAGACCTTTTAAGACGGCCTTGTGTATTTATATGCGCAACCCATTGCATATACTGGAGAATAAGTCATTATTTTTTTTGAATAGCAGAACATCAAACACGGGTGCAGGTCAGAATATCGTTATTTTTTCGTCGGAAGGTCGATATAACCGCGATCAATGCAGTGCTCGAGCTCCTTGGCGACGGCCAGCATTTCCTGAAAGCTTTCTCTCAGATGCTTGAGCTTTGCCAACTCGTCCACCGTCGGGTGTTCCTCTGCGCGATCATCGCAAAGGTGGAAGGCAAATTTCAGATAATCCGCCCGAAGCCGTGCAACGGTAATCATCAGCGGCACGGCATTTTCAACCGACATATCCGGAATGGCCGGGCTGATGATTTCGTGATTGATCTCACGCAGGACATGCTCCATGCCCATCATGAAACGGCTTTTGCTGCGCGTCGGATCCTCTGTCATGACTGATACTCCTGCACCATAGGGATCTGAATAATTAGAACAGTATCCATCCGGAAAGTAAAAACTCCTATAACAACTTACCACTCATGGTCGCATTTGCGGCCACGGCCCGGCCGACTTTCCATGATCTCACCTTGCAGGTGGGCGCAAGGCGGGCTAGAGATTAAGATAACAATTGTACACATATGGGAATGCGAAGATGGAAGCGCGTGTAAAGTGGCTTGAAAACCTGACGTTCACCGGAATGAGTGGCACCGGACATGGTGTCGTCATGGATGGCGACAGGGATAACGGATTTGGCCCGAGCCCGATGGAGATGCTTCTGCTTGGTATCGGTGGCTGTTCGTCGATTGACGTTGTTCATATCCTTAAGAAGGGCCGTGAAAACGTCCTTGATGTCGAAACCGACGTTAAGGCCGAGCGTGCAGAAACCGACCCGAAGGTCTTCACCAAAATCCACCTGCACTTCAAGGTAAAGGGTGAAAACCTTAATGAAACCAAGGTCGGCCGCGCTGTCGAACTTTCGGCAGAAAAATACTGCTCGGCATCCATCATGCTGTCAAAGGCCGCAGAGGTCACGCACAGCTGGGAACTGGTGGAATAATCCGGCTACTCATAGCAATAATACTGATGAAAAAGCGATCTGTTCACAGATCGCTTTTTTGTTTCTCGCACCGTGTGACTTCCCGCGTTAACATCTTCTGACAACAATAGAAAAACCACGTCCAATCCCGGGAACCGAACGGAGCAATCATCATGAGTACGTCCCGCATATTTCAGACTGGTTTGGCATCCCTTGCCCTGCTGGGACTTTTGACGACAGGTGCCTGCGCAAAGTCAGCCGACCCGCTTTCACCATCCGGTGCCGCGATTGCTCCGCCCGTCGAAGGAATGCCGTTTGAAGATTATGTCCGCTCCACACGCCAGCAACTCCGCGACGTCCTTGCCGCGACACGATTTGCGCATGAAGAAAAACCGTTTGGCATCCATACCCTTGATCAGGTTGTCGATATGCGCGCGCCTTATGCGCTTGGACCGGTGAGCAACACCTGCACCACCGACGAAACCGACCGGACGCAGGGAAATGGTGTTGGCTTCCTGATGGTACATGGCCTGACCGACAGCCCTTATTGGTTAAGTGACATCCGTGATGATCTGCGCCAACGCTTTCCTTGTGCAACGTTTCACGGTGTTCTTCTTCCCGGGCATGGCACCGTGCCCGGTGACTTGCTTGATGTCGAATATGAAGACTGGCTTGAAACCGTTCGTTTCGGCATGAACAGCTTTGGGGACGAGATCGATCATATCATTCCGATGGGCTTTTCGACCGGGGCCGCCCTGATTGGGCGGGTCTATAGCGAACAACCGGCAAACAGTGATTTGATCAGAGCACTCGTTATGCTGTCGCCCGGTTTTGCGGCCAAAAGCGAACAGGCCTGGCTTACCCCCTATGTCCGATATGTCAAAGACTGGGTCGGTCAGGGTGAGAATAATGATCCGGGCAAATATGGTTCGATGGCGATGAACGCAGCAGCGGAGTTTTATTTGCTGACCAAGCCCTTTGGCCATGGAAAGCTGGCCGATTTCGATGTTCCGGTTTTCGGCGTTGTCAGTTCGGACGATCAGACCATCAACCCCGACCTGATGCGTGACTTCTTCTGCAACAAGGTTAAAAGCCCGCAAAAACACCTGATCTGGTATCAAGGCAAAATTGCCCCGCCGACTAGCAGCGCAAATTGTGACGACATTGAAATTGTCCGCTCGGAAGACGACGAGATGCGCACACTCAACCATGCCCACACCGCAATTACCATGAGCCCCAAGGACCCCATTTATGGCCTTGATGGCGCGGTCCCCGATTGCGGGCATTATGATGACGAAACTGCTCGATCAAACTGCCAGTCCGGCACGGATGTCCTGTATGGTGAACGCAATCTTTTTGACGACGCCCCTCCCGGCACAATGCGGCGTGGGACATTTAATCCCGATTTCCCGGGTATGATGGACAAAATGGCCGCCTTTATCGCAAAGGCAATCACCGCGCAGAATTAGGAACTGAAGCCGCCCGATGACTTTTTCGACCGACATTTTCGAAACACCGGGCGGGATAAATCTGCGCTTTGGTGTTCAGACGCCCGAAAACGCGCGCCAGCATGTCCTGATCCTGCAAGGGCGCGGGGAGTATATTGAACGTTACCAGGAAACGGCGGACGAGCTTGCCGAACGTGGTTTTGGCTGTGTGACCTTTGATTTTCGCGGCCACGGTGGGTCGTCGCGCGAAACGAATGATCCGGTCATGGGGTACGTCCATGATGTTGCGCAATATATCGCCGATACACGTCATGTTATTGACCATGTCAATAAAGTCTACGGCATTGCCTGCCCGCTTCTGATAACGCACTCGACCGGCGGGTTGGTTGCGATGGCGATGATGCTCGATCAACCGGATCTGTGGGAAAGCGTGGTGATGGTCGCGCCGTTTTTTGGTCTGGGCGGCCCTGACTGGCTGTCATTGGCGGCGCAATTTGTCGCCGACAGTATGTGTCGGTATGGATTTGATAAACAGTACCTGCCCGGCCAACGCAAACTGAGCCCGCTTGCCGGGTTCGAGGCAGAAAACATTCTGACTTCCGATCCGGTCCGCCATGCGCGAAATGTTGCCATCTTGCAAAGCAGTCCGAACCTTGTGGTTGGTGGCGTTTCTGCCGGCTGGCTTGATGCCTGTTTCAAGGCGCAAGCATCCCTGGCCACCCGGATCGAACAGATGAAGGCAGGCACATGGTCCCTGCCCCCCATCACCATTGTTCTGGCCGGGAACGATCAGGTTGTTTCAAACCAGACGACGGAAGATCTGTTTGGCAACGTACCGTCGATCACCATTGCGGAGATCCCCGAAGCCCGCCACGAAATTCTTCAGGAACGTGACATTTATCGAAACAGGTTCTGGCAAATTTTTGATGCACACACCGCGCGCACGCAAAAAAGTGAATCTGGGACCACGACCCTTCCCTAGAGCTTTGCCAGAAGTTTCGCCTTGGTCTGATCATCAACAAAGGCCGCTTCGATGGCGGTGCGGGTCAAACCGCTGAGCTCTTCGGGGCTAAAACCGAACACCTCCTCGGCACGCTGATATTCGGCCGCAAGCGAGGTAAAGAAGAACGGTGGATCGTCCGAGCCGAGGGTCACCTTGACCCCCGCATCGTAGAATTTGCGCAAGGGGTGGGATGTGTAATCCGGGAAAACTGACAGGGCGATATTCGATCCCGGACAAACTTCAAGAACGATATCACGCTTAACCAGTGTTTCGACCAGTTTGGGGTCTTCGATTGACCGCACCCCGTGGCCGATCCGTGTCACAGGAAGTTTTTCAATCGCATCCCAGACACTTTGCGGTCCTTCGACCTCGCCGGCATGGGTGGTACAGCCAAGTCCGGCATCGCGGGCGATCTTGAAAGCCGGATAGAAATCTTCCTGTGTGAACATACTTTCATTGCCGCCCATGCCAAAACCGACAATGTACGGGTGGCGACAATCAACCGTTTCACGCGCGACCTTGACCGCCACATCCGGACCAACATGGCGCACACAGGTCATAATAATTCGGCCAATGATCCCGGTTTCCTTTTCAGCACGGTCAATACCATCAACGACTGCCTCAAGATGCGCGTCAAACGACAATCCGCAACTGGCCGCATGGGTTGGCGAACAGAAAAGCTCGACATAAAGCGTGCCGACCTTTGCCTGATCGACCAGATACGAACAGGTCAGATCGGAATAATCCTGCTTGGTGCGGATGGCAGCACTCGCCTTGTCAAAACTGTTGAGGAACTCGGGAAAATCACGCCAGATATAACGATCCTGATCGTCATAGATATCACCCGGCAATGTCAGACCATTGCGCTTGGCAAAGCTGCGGACAAGCGATGGCGTCATCGCCCCCTCAAGATGCAGGTGCAGTTCTGCCTTTGGAATGGTCGTGTTCATCGCGGTGCTCCGGGTTTGTCGGCATCATCTTATAACCGATACCTTCTAACCCAAACCAACCCACTTGGTCACGCAGCAACCTCTCAACCTCTTTTTTGAGAAGGGTATTGCGCGGAAGCCAAAACAGCTCCGCCAACGATCAAGATGCAGCCGGCAACAATGGTTGGTGTTGCAATCGCCTTGCCAAAGGCAATCAACAAGCAGGTGCTGAGCAGCGGCGCACCGTATGCCAGAACACCGAGGATCTGAATATCACCGTGTTTGGTACCATGGTCCCAGACGAAAAATGCGGCCCCGACCGGGCCCAGTCCGAGCCCTAGAATAGCAAGCCATTGTTTGGCGTCCGGCGTTACCCAGTCTTCGATCATGCCGTGCGTAACAAGGCCGAGAATGGCGGCACCTGCGCAAAACCCGCAGACCGCCCCCACCGGAACATTTCGATAGCGCCGGTTCACGACCGAATAACCCGACCACAGCAGGGAACAGACAATTGCCGCGCCATATCCCAGCGCAAATGCCGGATCAAAGGTCAGGGCTTGCCCTTTACCCACCAGAAGAACGGCACCAAACAACCCCAGAACAGCACCCCCGATATGCTGCCATTTCAGGCGTTCGCCGGGCAAAAGTGCGGAGAACAAAACAATCAGCAGCGGCCAGAGATAGGCAATCAGGCTGGCTTCGACCGCAGGCGCGTTTGCCAGCGCGACAAAATAGAAAAAGTGATAGCCAAACAGCCCCGCCACACCAAGCGCCCAGGCACCAAGCGGTTGACGCAAAGCGCGAACCACATCACCACCGCGGAGCGTAATCCAGAGCGCACTGAAAATGCTTGCGATACCAAAGCACAAACTGACCAGTTGAAACGTTGGGATATCGGCCACTTCGGTGGTGAACAGGGCAAGCAGAGCCCAAAGAATTACGGCAGCCGAACCGATCAGCGTTGCCTTGCGTTTTTCATCCATCGCACTCATCCCGGTTTGCTGATTTTGCACACCGGAAGATGCACCTGTTTAACGGTCCGGTCTTTGCCCAAACTCCGAAAGTTTGCGACAAGTACCTGGTGGGAAGTATGCGCCCTAAAAGGCCGCCGGATCGCGGCGGATCGACCTGGGCGCGCAGCCAAACCGGCGCGAAAAAGCACGCGAAAAGGCGCTTTGATCGGCAAACCCGACCGCATTTGCCAGATCGGATATCGGAAGGCGAATTTCGGGATCACGCAAAAGCGCCAAGGCCATTTGCAGGCGTTGCTCGGTCAACCAGCGCATCGGACTTGTCCCAACATGTTTTTGGAAGGCACTAAACAGGCTGCTCTCCGACTGGGCGGCGATGGTTGCCATGTCACTAATCGTGATGTCTTCGCCCAACCGGGCCTCCGCCCATGCCATGGTGCGGAGGAGGCGTGATGGTAGTGCCGCCATGCCAAAGGTATTCCCGCCACGGCTCTGACGGCTGCGCAACAAAAGCGTTTTCAGGCAATCAAGCATATCAGTCCGGGATTCTTGATCGTGTAGCGGTGCGATTGCCTGCAACAGCGCGACCAGTCCCCTCTGATGCGCCAGTCCCACTTCAAGATACGTTGCAGCAGCGCCATGGCGATGCCAAAGCGCCTCAAGACCGGTGCGATGGGCCAGATCGGCATCGACATCAAGGACAAGGAACCGGTTTAGCCCCTCCGCACGATAGGCATGGGTTTTACCCGCTTCGACAAAGGCCAATTGGCGACCGCACACTTCACCCCCACGCCCTTCAACCTCCATCTCAAGCTTGCCCAGCTCGGAAATGATGATCTGGTGGAAATCGCCGTGGCTATGGCTTTGTGCTTCGGGGCGGTATTGCCGCATGCTGTACTGCATCGGATCCTCGGTCTCGCAGAATGACGAGCAAAGTTTATCAGTGCTTTTCGCAATGATAAATCCTTTCGCGCAACGTCTTGATTGATCGCCTGCGGCAAACATCGCCGTACAGGA
Source organism: Thalassospira sp. CA1 (assembly GCF_059052855.1). Classification (NCBI taxonomy): domain Bacteria; kingdom Pseudomonadati; phylum Pseudomonadota; class Alphaproteobacteria; order Rhodospirillales; family Thalassospiraceae; genus Thalassospira; species Thalassospira sp. CA1. The sequence goes on along the minus strand of NZ_JBZCIA010000005.1, from coordinate 266,002 downwards.
TATAGTGCCGTACAAATGTATTGATTGACGCAGGATTTATTGTCACTGCGCACCATATGTTACAGTATGTTAATCAGAAGAATTGCCGATCGGGAAAAGCCAACGGCACGACTAAGGACCAGACGGGGAGGTTGAGGTGACCTATTGTGAAAAATGTGATGCGGTTCCTGAAACCGCACCTGCAAACGGGACACTCTTTCTCTGGCCGCCAGTTGCCCATACCACCGGCAAAATCCTGGCCGGTGCGAAATCAATCGGCATGGAAGTCGAAAAAACGCCGTCTGTCGCAACACTTTCCATTCACTACACCCGTCCGGGTTTGCGGGCGCTGATTGATGCCATATCAGGCAGTCTCCTTCCCGAAGAACTGTCAGACACCAAGGCACTGATCATGCCCGGCGTTGAGCGCCCCGAAATCGATGACATCGCCCAGATTACAAGCCTTGGCGCCATCCGGGCGGCAATCGGCGCAGAATGGCTGGGCGATCTGTTGCGCGACAACCGGTTGAATTCGGTATTTCAGCCGATTTTTGACCTCAACGACCTTGATAAACCCTATGCCCACGAATGCCTTGTCCGCGGCGAAAGTGCGACGGGCGATGTGATCAATCCGGGCCAGCTTTTTGATGCAGCCCAGTCCGCGACCCTGCTGTTTCAGCTTGATCGCGCGGCACGTGCGGCCAATGTCCGCAATGCCCACAAGGCTGGCGTGAAAGGCAATCTGTTTATCAACTTCACGCCGAGCTCGATCTATGATCCGGACTCTTGCCTGCGTTCGACCATCGAGGTCGTCGAGGAGTGCAATCTTGATCGCAGCAATGTTGTGTTCGAGGTGATTGAAACCGAAAAAGTCCGCAGCACGGCACATCTGAGCGCCATCCTTCAGTCCTATCGTGATTCGGGGTTCCGGGTTGCACTTGATGATGTCGGATCAGGCTATTCGACGCTGAACATGTTGCCGGAACTGCGCCCCGATATCATCAAGATCGACCGCGAACTGGTGGATCACGTCGATCATGACAAGTTCAAACAGGCCATTGTCAGCAAGCTGATCGCGCTGGCCAAGCAGCTTGATATCGAAGTGATCGCCGAAGGCATAGAACGCCAGGAAGAACTCGATTTCCTGCGTGATCACGATGTTGACTATGTGCAGGGCTTCCTTCTTGGCCGCCCTGCCCCAACACCGTTTGCTGCCAAGGCAGGCTAACCACGCCCGAAACACCTAAACCCGGGCCATATCAGCCAGTTCGCGGCCAATCATCCGCTTGTAACTTGCCACGATCTCGCGGCCCTCACTGCGCGGGACGGCGATGGCAAGGCGCATGGTGGCTTCGCCGGAATACATGATCAGCAAACACCGTGCGGCAATTGTTTTGAAATCACCATCATTGTCGCGCACGCGAAGGATTGCCTTGGCCAGAAGGTCCGCATTGGCACGGCTGACCTCCATTTCCATATCGCGCAGGGTCTTGTCGGCCTGTGTACCGGTCCAGATATCGCAAATCACCGGTTCGGCCAAAAACAGCTCGTAATAGGTATCAATCAACCGATCAAAGGCTGCGAGCAAGGCATCAGGCGAGTTCACTTCTGCCAGTGCCTCTTCGATGCAATGCAGGGATTCGGCGTTATAGCGATCGGCAAGCGCATGAATGATCGACGCCTTATCCGGGAAATACTGATAGAGCGATCCGATGGAAATTCCCGCCTTTTCCGCGACCTCCCCCATCTTGATGGCATCACTGCCTTGGGCTGAAATCAGCTCGCAGGCGACTTTCAGGATGGTGTCGACCCGTTCGCGACTTCTTTTTTGGGTCGGTGCGCGGCGCATTTTTTTCACGTTATCAGACAACGCGTTAGATCCTTTATCCTCGAAATATCCCGGCATCGTGGCCCGGGTTTCACAGGCTTGTGATGGGTCAAAGCTCTTGACGATCAAAATATGAGGATTTATCACATTTGGCAAATGTGAGGATTCCTCACATTTTGAAAACCCCATTCAGGAGCCAATTTGATGCCAACCAATCCCCGCTTTCTTGTTCTTGGTGCGACGGCGAAAACCGGCCGACGCGTTGCCGAAAAGCTCATTGCCCTTGGTCATGATGTGCGTGCTGTTTCACGCAGCACGACACCCGCCTTTGACTGGACCGATCCGACAACCTGGGATGATGTCCTGCGTGATCGCGATGCGGTCTATGTCACGTTCCAGCCCGATCTTGCCGTTCCGGGATCAGATGACATCATCGCAAGCTTTGCCAAGCGCGCGCTGATGCATGGCGCGAAACGCATTGTGATGCTATCCGGCCGCGGTGAAGAAGCCGCCCACCGTGCCGAAGACGCCCTGCGTCATTCCGGGGCCGATGCCACGGTGCTGCGCGCCAACTGGTTCTTCCAGAATTTCAACGAAGACCTGTTCCTGCCTTATATCCAGCAAGGCACCCTGGCCCTGCCTGCGGGTGACACGCCCGAACCGTTTGTTGATGCCAATGATATCGCCGAATGCGCGGTTGCCTGCCTGCTCGATAACAGCCATATCGGCAAGACCTATGAGCTGTCCGGGCCGAGTGCTGTCACCTTTGCCGACGTGACTGAAATGATTTCCAGTGTTGCCAACCACCCGGTCAATTTCGTGGCCATCACCGTTGATGAATTGGATGCCGGACTTGAAGCAGACGGCATGCCCGACGATGTCCGTGGCCTGATCCGCTATCTGTTTTCCGAAGTCCTTGATGGCCGCAACAGCCAACCGACCAGCGATGTATATGAAATTCTTGGCCGTCAGCCCAACAGCCTGCGCACCTTCGTCGAAGAAGCCGCGAAAACCGGCATCTGGGACGTGGCCAAACGCGCCTGATACAACACAAGCGGCGCGCAGCAATCATGCAGCGCGCCGTTTGATTTATCTTGTTCCTGCTTGCCGGACGGCCCTATTCGCCATCGCCAATCAAAGATCAGGAAAACAGCGTTTTGTTTTCTTCGATGATCTGGGGCAGACGTTCCATGGTGCCCGAAAGGTGTTTGCGCATCTCCAAGCTTGCCAATGCACCATCACCGGACTGGACGGCGTCAATAATCGCCTTGTGACCTTCAAGCACCGAGACCATTTTGCCCGCCCGTGGCAGATCAAGGGTTCGCACACGCGCCAAATGACCACTGCGTGCTGTGATCTGCAAATGCAGGTTTGACTGGTTCACCCCGTTAAACAAAGCCGCGTGAAAGGTTTCATCAAGTTGCTTGAACAGGTCGATCTGTTCGATATCGCCAACCAGTGCTTCCTGCATTTTGACAATGCCCTTGGCCTTGACGACGGCGGGGGAATCCTTGGCCTCGGCCAGTTGGCGGACGACCTCGCACTCCGCAGCAACCCTAAGGAAATGTTCCTCGCGGATGCGGGCAACATCGATCTTGGTCACAACGGTACGCGACTGCGGATAGGACACCACCAGACCATCTTGTTCGAGGCGCAAAATGGCTTCTCGTACGGGGGATTGGCTGACATTGAAACTTTCAGCCAATTCCGCCCGGACAAGCGTGGTTTCCGGAAGCAGGGACAGAGAAACAATCTGGTTGCGGACTTCTTCATATACCAGCGCAGATGCCGGAACATGCATGCTGGTTTTCACCGATCCGTCATGCATCGAAATCAGTCCGCCCGTTGATGTGTTCATGTTTTTGTGTCTCCCTGGCATTTGCCTACATGCCCCTGTTGGACTGAAATTGTCATTACATCAATGTATTGGGCAACAGCAATGTCAAAGCGGGTATTGCTGCCAGCAGAACGAAGAACAACGCCATGGCAACAAAGAACGGAATGGATGCACGTGTGTATTCCCCGGTCTTAACCCCCAAAATGCCGCAGACCGTAAACATGATCACGCCGACTGGCGGCGTCAAACCGCCAAAGTTGATCAGGGTGACAATCAGAATGCCCATATGCACCGGGTCGTAACCGGCACTGACCAGAACCGGCATGACGATCGGGGTGACCAGAAGGATATTGGCCGCACCTTCAAGGAACATGCCACTGACCACCAGCACCCCGACAACCAGGATCAGGATTGCGGTTCTGTTTTCAGTCAGCGTGGTGACAAATTCAGTAATCTGTTGCGGCGCGCGTTCAATCGTCATGGCATAGCCAAGTACCGCTGCCATGATGATCAGCAACATCACCATGCCAAGATCAGAGATAGAGCCAAAGATGGCTTCCTTCAGGCGCGCAAAGTTCAGCTCGCGATAGACGAACAACCCGACGGCCAGCGCATAGAACACCAGAAACGCCCCGGCCTCTGTCGCGGTAAAGATACCAAAGCGGAACCCGACAATAAGGATAACCGGAAAGGCCAGTGCCCAGATGCTTTCAAAGAAGCTGGCCGTCAGTTCCTTGGCCTTGGGAAGTTCCGGCAGATCCGGCGTATAGCCGTTTTTGCGCGCAACCAGCCAGGATGTGATCATCAAAACGATGGTCAGGAAAATGCCCGGCAACACACCGGCCAGGAACAGCCGCCCGATGGAGACTTCATTCACAAAACCAAACAGGATCAAACCGATGCTGGGCGGGATGGTTGCGGTAATGATCGACCCAAAGGCCAGAACCGCGGCCGTATTGGCCTTGGAATAACCTTTCTTGATCATGCTGGGGCCCAGCAGGCGGGCCTCCATCGAGGCATCAGCCACGGCTGATCCCGAAATACCGCCCATCATGAAGCTCAGAACAATTGAAACCTGTGCCAGACCACCTGCCATCCAGCCGGTCAGAAGACTTGCAAACTTAACAAGGCGATGGGTGATCCCCGTCACGTTCATCAAATTGCCTGCCAGAATAAAGAATGGCACGGCCAGAAGCGGGAAGCTTTGTGTTGCTGTGACCATTTTCTGGATCACGACCGTCGGCGGCATCGCACCCGTCATGACAAAGACCGGAATCGAGGCAAGGCCAAGCGCAAAGGCAACCGGCATCCCGCAGACGAGGAAGACTGTAAACAAACCTGCAATCAACAACAGCATCAGTTGATCTCCCTGTTGCGAATGCGTCGAATAAGTTGGGCAACCATGGTTCGGATCATCAACAGAATGCCGACAACCATTGAAGCATGGATATAAGAAGCATTAATTTGTGCGGCCCCGACCAGACGCGGATGCATCAAAATCATGTTTGTCCACGCATAGTTCAGAAGGAACGCAAGAAATCCGATAATCACCAGAATATTGATGATTTCCACCCATGCGCTTGCCCGTTTGGACAGGATTTCACGCAATATCTGAAGACCGAAATGCCGGTCTTCCTGCATGGCAATGTCGGCAGCCAACATGCAAAGCCAGGCAAAGATCAGTTGCGCCATCTCGACTGACCAGATGATCGGCGATCCCATGGCGCGCGCCACAGAGGCCACCGCCACAAGAATGACCACAGCGACAAGCAATATGCCGCCACAGGCAAACTCAATCCGCTTGAGCATCAATTCAATTTCCATTGTGAAGTTTGAAGTGCGTTGCCCGGTATAAAAGCAACGCACTTTCGCTAGGCTACCAGAAGGTTTGTGGTCTTAGCGACCAAGAACCTTGTTAACAACTGCGGCTTCTGCTTCAAGCTCAAGCATCTGGTAAACCGGTTTGACGGCTTCCTTGAACGGTGCCAGATCAACTTCGCTGACTTCAACGCCACTTGCAGCAACGTCTTCAAGCGCCTTTTCACCGAGCTCGATGGTCAGGGCCGAGGCATAGCGACCATTTTCGACGGCCAGGTCACGAACGATTTTCTGGTTTTCCGGTGAAATTTCGTCCCAGGCTTCGGCACCGACAACCAGGGCAGTTACAAGCTGGATATGGCCGGTTTTGGTGACGTTCTTGATCACTTCATAAAGCTTGGCGTTCCAGATCGCGGTCGGCTGTGCTTCGGCGGCGTCAATCGTGCCAAGCTGAAGGGCGCTGTAGACTTCGCCCCAGGCAATCGGGGTCGGTTCTGCACCCATCGCACGGATGGTTTCAATCCAGACCGGTGCACCGATGGTACGCATACGAACACCCGAAAGGTCGGCCGGGCTTGAAATCGGCTTCTGCGTCAGGGCATGGCGCGCGCCCTGATACCAGTTCGAGGCAATCATCACGAGGCCGGATTTTTCGCGCAGCTCTTCACCCCAGGAAATGTATTCATCCGAAAGGGCAAATTTGTCAGCCTGCTCATAGGTATCAAACAGGAACGGTGCCGACATGATCGCAAGCGACGGCACGAAGCTCGACAAACGGGCGACATCGGTCACGGTGCCGACAGCAGCCCCCGCACGGGCCTGATCGATCATTTCAGTGGTGTCACCAAGCTGCGAGTTGTGGAAAATCTCGATCTCCACATCGCCGTTGGTTGCCTTTTCCACATCCGTTTTGAACTTTTCAAGTCCCTGTCCCATCGGATCATTCGGGGCCAGAACGGTCCCGATCCGAAGGGTTGTTGCCGCGTTTGCCGGCATGACAGCGGCCAGTGCGCCTGCGACGACTGCACACAGTCCGAGTGATTTCATAGTGAGTTTCATTAGAGACATCCTCCCGATGGATTGGCTTTTACCAAAATTGATATTTTAGTTGCTTTGAAATTCTAGGTATCTCGCCTCTATCTTGTCAACGAATTTCTCAAGCCTGTAAATTTGTTTATTTTCAATAACTTGAATAAAAATCACCCCTTGCCACCGGGCAACTTGTCAGTGACCAGACAATGATCACTGCAGACAAACGCGCCTGCAAACACACCAATCAGATGCCCTGCTCAGCGGGCGCGATTAGAGTGCGAGACAGCAAAAAGCCGCCCGATCAGATGGTTGGATCAGGCGGCCAATAGAAAGACGGGAGATGTTATTGGGAAATGCTGCGATATTTCGCAGGTGTCAGCCCGGTAAAGCGGCTAAACCGCGTGGTCAGATGGGCCTGACTGGAAAAGCCGGTCTCAATCGCGATTTCGGCAACCGGTGCGTTGCCATCACGCAACATATGCATTGCGCGTTCGATCCGACGGCGCAGAACGAATTGGTGCGGCGCCTCGCCCACCGTTTTGCGGAACATACGGGCAAAGTGATAGGCCGACAAATCAGCAACCTCTGCCAGTTCTTCAATCGTTAGCGGTTGATCAAGGTTGGCATCGACAAAGTCAAATACCCGACGTTTGATCACCGGCGACAACCCACCGCGGACCTTGAAGCCAAGATCACGGCGCGTCGAATAACTGCGCAGCATATGGCCCATCAAAAGCTGCCCGGCATTCGACATTGCCATCCGATCGGCGGGCACATCCCAATCAAGCGGCAGCATTGCCTGCCGCACCGTCTGTTCGATCAGCGGATCAAGGAAAAACGTCTTTTCCGGAACTTCAACCGCATTAGGTTCAATGTCAAAGGCCTCGACCACGGCGCGTTCCCAGGCGGCATGCGGAATATAAACGTGAAACAGCTCCACCTCGCCATGCACCAGCCAGTCCGATGTCAGATAAGCCGGCATCAAACAACACCGACCGGGACCACCGCCACTCATCGGGTCTGCGCCGATCTTGCGCTGGATACCCGTACCGCCATTGACATAGAGGCTGATGGTGTGGTGATCGGGATCGGTATAGCGGGTCAGGACATCTGCCTTGCGCTGCCAGTGGGCCGCCGAGATGCTTTCGCCGAAATCGCCCGCGCGCAACAGGTTTGCATCCCCAATCAATTGATTGAAGACTTCAAACTTCTGATAGCGCCCGTTGGGCTGAAAGGCTGATGCGGTCTCTGCCATTTTCTGTTCCTGACATGAAGACCACATCATCGCATTGTGTTTAGGATTTGCAAAGCAATGCGCATGCAACCCTGACCTGTTTTGCGCAAGAATGTGAAAACGCTGCCTGTCCGTGTCCGGGTCTTCTAATGTCAGTGATCCTTGCGCGACGGCGATGGCCAATTCAGAACCAGTCCCGACAGGACATCCCCCGGCTCAGTGATATAGGTGCCATGCGTGCGGCGGCTTTCATGCAGCTCCGCAACACTCAAATGAGATCTGTTGGGTGCGGCTGGTACAGCACGCGAAGATTTGGCGGCGATGGCCTTCTGGATCGCGCGTTCATTTTGCCAGGCTTCGATGGCGGCACGCAGGTGACCGACAAGACCCAGCGGAGCATGTTCGAAAGATGTGATGGCTTTCATGATGAGACTCTCCAATCTGTGTTTATCCAAGATTGAGGATTTCTCATTGATTAATCAAACGAGAAGATCTAATCTCATCTATTAGTAAAACTCACAGCATAAGTTTCGCGCTATTGTTGCGAAACGCACCCATCGCGTTCCTTTTGCCAAGAGGCCGATCATGAATCCCCCGACAAGCGTTGTTCACAATCTTGATCTCGATCTTGCCAGAACGTTTGTCGCGATCTGCGAGACTGGCAATTTTTCACGCGCCGCCGAAAAGGTTCATCGCAGCGCGTCGGCGATCAGCCTTCAGGTCAAAAAGCTTGAAACCATGGTCGGGCGGGAATTGTTCAAACGCGAAACCCGCAAGGTCACCATGACCGAGGATGGCGAGGTTTTGCTGGGTTATGCGCGGCGTTTGCTTAAACTCAATGACGAGGCGATGTCGCATTTCCATGCCCCGGAATTTTCCGGCACCGTGCGGCTGGGTGTGCCCAATGACACCGGTATTGTCGCCATTCCCGAAATCCTCAAACGGTTTGCGCAAACCCATCCACATGTTGATATCGACGTCAATCTTGGTCCGACCCGCACCCTGCGTCAGGCCATCCATAAAGGCGATCTTGATATCGCAGTCTTCAGTTTTGATGCGGAGCTTGATCGCCAACCGCCGATCCACGCCGAACCGCTGGTCTGGCTGGGGGCGCGTCATGGCAGTGCGATTGACAAACGCCCCCTGCCGGTATCAATGGCCGAACCCGGTTGTTACTGGCGGACCATGGCACTTAAGGCGCTTGATGATGCGGGGGTAAATTACCGCATCGCCTATACCAGCGAGTTTTGCCAGGCACAGATTGCCGCCGTGCGGGCCGATCTGGCGATTGCGCCGCTTCCGATCAGTGTCATTTCAGATGATCTTGTGCATCTTGGTCCGTCGCATGGCCTGCCGGAAATCGGTGAATATCGCATGACCCTTGCCAAGCGTGATGGCCATGGCGCGGTCGAAGAGGCATTGGCCGAACATGTCATTGCCGGGTTCCGCAAGATCTCCGAACGCGGCATGCGGGTGTTTGCCTGATCACCCGGCCATCAAAGCCCCTTGTTGTGCCCCACATACGGCGCTCATTGCCCGCCGTAACATCACGAAACTCACGCAATCACAGGTGTGAACTCAGCCACACCTGCGTCCGTCGGTTTGGTCGCGAAACCTGCCGCCGCCCGCCCCATATGCAAGAGCGTTTTTGTAACTTAAAGTTAAGAAACTGGAAACGCGTTGTGTTTTCTGTATACTGCCCCACGAATATAAAGGCCCAATAAAACAGGGAAGGCTACACTATGGGAAAACTCTCTACCCTCCTCTTCTCGGCAGCCCTTTCGACGGCTGTCGTCGCAGGCGCATCTGCACAGGAACAGGTAAAGATCGGCATGCTGCAAGGCTTCACCGGCCCGACGGAATCACTCGTCAAGCCGATGGCACTTGGCGGCGAATTGGCCATTAAGGAAGTTTCCGACAGCGGCCTGCTGCTTGGCGGGCGTGAAGTTGTTTCGGTACGCGGTGACAGTACCTGTATCGACGCAGCAGCAGCCACCGCGGCGGCTGATCGTCTTGTAACGTCTGATGGCGTTCACGGCATTAACGGTGCGACCTGCTCTGGCGCGACCACGGCCATCCTGAACAACGTTGTCCGCGCAAACGGCATCGTGATGATTTCGCCGTCGGCAACTTCGCCGGCGCTGAGCGAAATCGAAGATGACGGGTACTTCTTCCGTACCGCACCGTCGGATGCACGTCAGGGCCAGATCATTGCTGAAATCCTTGATCGTCGCGGCATTAAATCGGCTGCGCTGACCTACACCAACAACGACTATGGCAAAGGTCTTGCTGACGCCATTCAGGCGGCATACGAAGCAAAAGGCGGCAAAATCACCGCCGTTGCAGCCCATGAAGACGGCAAAGCCGACTATTCTGCTGAAATCGGCACCCTGGCATCTGCCGGTGGTGAAGTTCTGATTGTTGCCGGTTACCTTGACCAAGGCGGCAAAGGCATCATCCAGGCATCGCTTGATACCGGTGCGTTCGACAAGTTCGTCCTGCCGGACGGCATGGTTGGTGAAGCGCTGACCGATAACTTCGGTGATATGCTTGATGGATCGATCGGCACCAACCCGGGTACTGACAGCCCGGGCGCGTCCATGCTGGCCGAACTGGCATCTGGCAAGGGCTTCAAGGGTGATGACCCTTATGTCCCGGAAGCATATGACGCATCTGCCCTGCTTCTGCTGGCCATGCAGTCGGCTGGCTCGACGGACAGTGCTGTCTACAAAGACCACATCCTGAAAGTCGCCAATGCACCGGGTGAGAAAATCTATCCGGGTGAACTGGCCAAGGCGCTTCAGATCCTCGCTGATGGTGGTGACATCGACTATGTCGGTGGTACCGCGCTCGAACTGATCGAGCCGGGCGAGTCCGCTGGTAGCTTCCGTGAAACGGAAATCAAGGGCGGCAAGTGGGAAACGGAGATGTACCACTAAGCCGATCATCCTTTGATCGCTAACGACGCTGGAACTGTCAGAGACTTCGGTTTCTGGCAGTTCCTCTATTACCGGGTCGTCACCGCAATATTTGTTTGATCTCCCCGGTACAGAACGCATGACAAGGGTCAAAAACTCCCAATGATACGGGTCGAAAACATCGCCAAGAATTTCGGCGGCATTCAGGCAGTCGATGGCGTATCGCTATCCATTGAAAAAGGTTCCATCACCGGCCTGATCGGGCCGAATGGTGCCGGTAAAACAACATTGTTCAATATTATTGCGGGCGTCTTTCCGCCGTCTTCGGGGAAGATCTTCCTTGATGACGAAGACGTAACCCACCTTGAACCGCACGAACTTTTCCACAAGGGCCTTTTGCGAACCTTCCAGATTGCGCACGAATTCTCGACATTGAGTGTGCTGGACAATCTGATGGTGGTTCCGGGCAATCAGCCCGGCGAACAATTGCGCCATAGCTGGTTTAATTATTCCCGCGTCAAAGAAATCGAAGCCCAGAATTACGAGCGCGCGCTTGAGGTGATCGATTTCCTTGAAATTGACCATATCAAGCATGAGCTGGCGGGCAATCTTTCCGGCGGGCAGAAGAAACTGCTCGAACTGGGCCGCACCATGATGGTCGAACCCAAGATCGTCTTCCTTGATGAAGTTGGTGCCGGTGTGAACCGTACGCTGCTTAATACCATTGCGACCTCGATCAAGCGCCTCAATGAAGAGCGCGGCTATACCTTCTGCCTGATCGAACACGACATGGATTTCATTGCCAGCCTGTGTGACCCCGTGATCGTCATGGCCGAGGGCAAGGTCCTCACCGAGGGCACGATCGAAGAGGTCAAGAATAACGAGGAGGTCATCGAGGCCTATCTCGGCACAGGTCGCAAGCATGAACGGAAGGTGCCGTCATGAGTTTCTTAAGCGCAACCGGCATGACCGGCGGCTACGGCGGCAGTGATATCCTTCATGACTGCACGATTACCGTTGAGAAGGGCGAGATCGCCGTTGTCGTCGGCCCCAACGGTGCCGGCAAATCAACGGCGATGAAGGCAGTCTTCGGCATGCTGAACCTGCGTGAAGGGTCGGTGGTTCTGGATGGCAAGGATATTACCAACCTTGCCCCGCAGGAACGCGTGCCCGAGGGCATGGGCTTTGTGCCCCAGAACCGCAACGTTTTCGTTTCGATGACGGTCGAGGAAAATCTCGATATGGGGGCCTTCATCCGCAACGACGACAAGATCGAGGAAACCAAGCAACAGATTTTCGATCTGTTCCCGATCCTTGGCGAAAAACGCAATCAGCCAGCAGGCGAGCTTTCCGGTGGTCAGCGCCAGCAAGTCGCGGTTGGCCGGGCACTTATGACACAGCCAAAGCTGCTTATGCTTGATGAGCCGACTGCGGGTGTTTCGCCCATCGTGATGGATGAATTGTTCGACAAGATCGTGGAAGTCGCCAGAACCGGCGTCGCCATTCTGATGGTTGAGCAAAATGCCCGTCAGGCGCTTGAGATCGCCGATCACGGTTTTGTCCTGGTGCAGGGACGCAACCGGTTCACCGATACGGGCGAAGCCCTTCTCGCCAACGAAGAAGTTCGCCGCTCCTTCCTGGGCGGCTAAGTGGGGACTTGAATGGAAATTCTTAACGCACTCGCGCTGTTTACCAATTTTGTGGTCGTTCCGGCGACTGCCTATGGTGCACAGCTCGCCCTTGGGGCGCTTGGCGTCACACTTATTTTCGGCATCCTGCGCTTTGCGAACTTTGCGCATGGCGAGTTGATGTCATTTGGCACCATGATCACGATTTTGGTCACCTGGTTCCTGCAAAATATGGGCGTTTCTATCGCCCCCTTCCCGACCGCCCTTCTGGCGTTGCCGATTGGGGTACTGGCCGCCATCAGCATGGCGCTTGTCATGGATCGGATGGTGTTCCGGTTTTATCGCAAGCAGCGCTCAAACCCGATTGTCTTTGCCATTGTATCGGTTGGCGTGATGTTCCTGATTGCCGGTATTATCCGTATCGTCATCGGCCCGGCCGATCAAAGCTTTGCCGATGGCGAACGCTTTATTATTGGCGCGATTGATTCACGCCGCGCCTTGGGCCTTGATGAAGGTATTGCGATCAAGCAAAGCCAGTTGATCACGGTTGTTGTCACCGCCATTGTCGTTGCCTGGCTGTTCTGGTTCTTGCAGAAAACCCGGTCGGGCAAGGCCATGCGTGCCTATTCCGATGACGAGGATCTGGCACTGCTTTCGGGGATCAACCCGGAACGTGTGGTGATGATCTGCTGGATTATCGCCGCGGCACTGGCGGCCATTGCCGGCACGCTGTATGGCCTTGATAAGACCTACAAACCGTTCATCTTCTTGCAAATCCTGCTTCCGATCTTTGCCGCCACCATTCTGGGCGGTATCGGGCAACCGGTCGGCGCGATTTTGGGCGCGTTCATTGTTGCCTTTTCCGAGGTAACGGTAACCTATGCCTTCAAGAAGTTCCTGACCTATCTTGGCCCGACGGATTGGGCGCCGGACGGGCTCGTGCAACTTCTGTCGACGGACTACAAATTTGCAGTCTCCTTCATCATTCTGGTCGCGGTTCTTCTGATCCGGCCAACCGGTATTATTCGTGGGAAAGTGATATGACGAAGAGAGTTGCGCTCCTATATGGCCTGATGTGCCTGGTGTTGATCGCGATCGCCTTTCTTCAAAGCTGGAATGTCGCCTTTGGCATCTTCAATCTTTGTGTGATTTCTGCGGTGATGGCGCTCGGCGTCAATATGCAATGGGGCTATGCCGGCCTGTTTAATGTCGGTGTGATGGGCTTTACAGCACTCGGTGGCCTTACCGCCGTTCTGGTCTCGATGCCGCCTGTGGGCGAAGCCTGGGCGGCTGCCGGTGGGGATATTGCCCTGTCCTTGCTGAGCCTTGCTGCGACCATTGTTGCAGTCATTTACGCCCGCCGCTTTGTTCACCCGGCACTGAAGCTTCCGGTCACGCTTGTTCTTCTGTTGGCGGGTTATTTCCTGATCGGTGTGTTCTTTGGTCCGGCGACCGATGCGATTGAAAGCATCGATCCGGCACTCAGCGGTTATCTGGGTGGTGCGGGCTTGCCCGTGCTTGTTGCGTGGCCGCTGGCCGGTCTCGTGGCCGCTGGTGGCGGTTGGCTGATCGGGCGGATCGCGCTTGGCCTGCGGGCCGATTATCTGGCGATTGCCACCCTTGGCATTTCCGAGATCATCATTGCGATCATCAAGTACGAAGAATGGCTGTCGCGCGGGGTCAAGAACGTCACCGGCATTCCGCGCCCGGTGCCCTATGAAGTCGACCTGATCGAAAGTGAATGGTTCATCAGTCTGGCCAACTTATTTGGTGCGACCGAGATTTCCGATGCTGCCAGCCTGTTTGTCAAACTGTGCTATGCGGTGCTGTTTGTCATCGTGCTTGCGATCATCATGTGGTTTGCCGAACGCGCATTGAAGTCCCCGTGGGGCCGCATGATGCGCGCTATTCGTGACAACCGCGATGCGGCGGCCGCGATGGGCAAGGACGTCAAACGTCGCCACCTTCAGACCTTTGTTCTGGGCTGTGCGGTGTGCGGGATTGCCGGTGCGATGCTGACCACGCTTGACGGTCAGTTAACGCCAACCAGTTACATTCCGCTGCGCTACACCTTCCTGATCTGGGTGATGGTGATCCTGGGTGGGTCGGGCAACAACTGGGGCTCAATCCTCGGCGGCTTTATCATCTGGTTCCTTTGGGTCGAGGCAGAGCCGTTTGGCAACTGGTTCATGTCAACGATCACCGCCCCACTTGGCGAAGGATCGGAGCTTGCCCAGCACCTCGTCGCCGGTGCGGCCTATATGCGCTATCTGATGATGGGGGCGATCCTTTTGATCGTCATGCGGTTTGCGCCAAAGGGACTGATCCCCGAGGCCACCAACCGATCAACAGCAATGACGCGGTCTTCCTGACCAAACATTCAAAAGCGGGGCGGATACAATGCAGTATCCGCCCCGTTTTTTTTATGCGTCGAACCCTTCGCAAAATCCGAAAATACCGCAAGAACGTGAAAGCCAGGTGACGCAGATTGTGGCCTATTATTGGTTTGCGGATATGCCCCATATATCCGCAAATCCCATGATTGGTCCCCGCGCGCTGCCAACCTGCGTGACCAGTTCTGCGTCAACCGTCACCCTTCGTGCCACCGCCACTCGTGCACGTGCTGTTTTGAAAGCCCCGATGATGACAGCCCTTTTATTCGTGATTGTCACCGCCTGCTGGGGATTTACCTGGTATGCGATCAAACTTCAGATCGGACCAATCCCGGTCGAAATTTCGATCTTCTATCGCTTTGCGCTGGCGGCGCTCGTTTTGTGCGGCTTCTTGTTGCTAACCCGCAAATGGCGGCCGGTGCCATGGCAGGCCCATCCGTGGATTGTGCTTTTGGGCTGCGGGCTGTTTGGTATCAACTTTATCCTGATGTATTCGGCAACCGGCTATATTGCCAGCGGCATTGTCGCGGTGATTTTCACCACCTCGACCATTTTCAATGCGCTGGGCAACTGGGCCTTTTACGGCAACCGCCCCGGTTTGCGCTTTGTGTTTGGTGCTGCCTTTGGGCTTGCTGGCATCGCCTGTCTGTTTGCCAACCAGATCTATGCCCTGTCGCACAACGCCAATGCGATCACCGGCATGCTGCTTGCGCTTGGCGGCACGGCGGTGTTTAGCTGCGGCAATATGGTGTCGGTCAAACTCAACCGTATGGGCATCCCCAACCGCGATGCGGTTGCGCGCGGCATGATTTATGGCACGGTATTGCTGTTTATCTTTGCCATGTTCCGCGGCCAGACGCCGGTCATGCCGACCGATCCGATCTATATCGGTGGCTTGCTGTATCTCGCCATTCCGGGCTCGGTCGTGGCGTTTATCGCCTATCTCGCACTGGTTAACCGGGTCGGTGCCGGGCGTGCGGCCTATGTCACCGTCCTGTTCCCGGTGGTCGCCCTTACTGTCTCGACCTTCCTTGAAGGCTATGTCTGGACCCCGATTGGCGCGACCGGCCTTGCGATGGTGTTGCTTGGCAACATCACGATCTTTGCGCGGCTTCCGAAATTCATTGGTATGAGGAATAAAACCCTCGCGGCGGAATGAACTTCAAAACTCATACATTACGATATCGCGCTAGATTTGCGTTGCATCGAAGCAGGGATTAGCTTTGTTGCAAACGCAGTAGTTGGTCCAACGCCGGATCGAAGTAAGCAGGCGTGCAATGAATATTACCAAGGTTGCCGGTATCATAGTCATCCTTGGTAAACCCATTATCAGCGCATAATTGATCCCAAGGGTGCAGGATGAACTGCGTACGCTCCAACTTGTCTGCCCACATATCAAAGGCGATTTTATAAGCTGCCTTGTGCGTTTTGTAAAAGCCACCATCGACGAATTCGTCCCCAAGCCGAAAACGCGCAGCAGTTTCAGTCATATCCGGGGATACAATCCAGAACAAACGCTTGTAGGCCGTAAACTTCTCAAGGCGTGCGGCAAGGTTGATGTTATTTTGGAGTTTTAGCGCGTAAAAACGTACCAACTCCTGAGTAACCTCTGTCACTTTTGGCAAAACGGGTGTTAGTTCTTCTCTTGGCCGCTGCTCTATCTCGGGGCGCATATCCCCGTGTGCCCTGACGATGTTGTCGCCGAAAAATCCCATTCCGACAATGACAAGATCTTGCGGCTCTGCCACGAAGAAGTCGCGGAAATTGCTGTGCTCTTTTTTGAAAATAAAAGTTCTGAAGCCATGAACACCAAGCTCCTGAATAGGATTGTTTGCCAGCAAACGTATCGGCGCAAAGCCAAAACCAGCTGCTTCGGGCCTTTCCGCCATATTGTGATAGGTTGCTGTCAGGTGGCTATCACCAAACATCACGGACAAATTCTCGCCCGCAAACGCGTTGATGTTTCGCTCCCCCTCATAGCCCTCAATCATTTCCTCTTCACAGTCAGCATCCATCGACTTGGGGCTATTCGATCCACGTGAGCTGCCGTCAGCTTTCATCTCCGTCGCTTCCGGCAGATATGCCGCAAGGAAGTGAGACATCACAACGTCGACTGCCTCTGGCCGAACCGAGCGCATGTTTGCCTCGAAATAGGCGCCCTTGGCGGCAGGATTATTGACGAGCTCAAACGATGGAAAGTAATCGGCAAATGCGTTGTTACGAACGAATTCCTCGGCAACAACGCGCAAAACTGCCTTGGAATAGGTGGTCGACTTCAAGACATGCTGGTCTTCATAAGTCGCAGTAAGTGGTACTGGCGATACTGTCAGGATCAGCTTGAATTCCCGCCCCCCGCGCAGCGCCTTGATTTCACGACACAACGCATCCAAGTCCGCCAAAATTTCGCTGTGAGTGAAGTTATGAAATCTGTGCAGCTCCGGATCAAACTGCCCGGCCACGACACCGGGGGCAACAGGAAGGGTTCTGCCCGAATTCTTTAGAATCCAGGCTTCGGTAAGGCCAAGCGTAAAGACCAAAACATCGAGTTCATCGATGGCCCTTCTGACAGCTGCAAGATGGTTTGTGCGAAGACCGGAAAGCTCGTCCTTGCTCTTTACCGGTTGGGCGAAAACGTTCGGACGCACGGCATCAACATATCCATCTTCGAGCGGCCAAAACTCGTCCATGACCGGTCGCTTCTCGGACACTTCCTCAATCAATTGCAAAGCCTGGCTAACCGTATAAATATTGCCGTAGTTCGCAGAGTATGTTTGCGACTTGATATTATCGGTTGTGTCAAAGAACGGCACCTTGAGACCACGTTCGCGCAAAACCGAAGCGATATGTTGCGCAAAGCAACTCCCCATTGTGACGATGGTGTCAGACTCAGATATTGCCCAACGTGGCCGGTGAATGTTCCTGACCTTGCCCGGGTTTGCCTTGGCCACACCGCTTCGCCAGAAGCGTTCATCTCCCAGATTTTCATAAGGACTGACCACCTAAAACCTCACCTAATCAATGGGAAACAATGCGCCAACAAGACAGTCAAAATAACCCGCAATTCTTTAACGGTGCCTGAAGCAGTTTAATTATCAACAATACAAAGCACGTGACAATGATCTTGAGCGCTCATTGCAAGGCGTTTACGTCAACGTCCGAAACTGGCGAGCAGCAAAAAGCCAATCCGCCTAATCTTCGTTGGTCACCAACAGATCGACGGAGCCCGCGATGCTGCCCCATGAAAACACCACACGTTTGATATCGCTTGATATGGAACTGGCTTCCCGCCCGAAACATCGCGGGATTGATGGCCCGAGAAACCTCTCTGCCGCAGGTGGCTTACATCCCCCACCCCCCCCTTCCCAGCCTATGGACCGCGTCAGCTGGTTGATGCTGATCTCACTATCGGTCCTGTGGGGTGGTTCGTTTTTCTTTACCGAGATCGCGCTTGTCGATCTGCCGCCCCTGACGCTTGTGCTGTGCCGGGTGTCGATTGCGACCATGGTTCTGTGGTGGGTGGTATTGTTGCGCGATATCTCCATCCCGCGTGATCCAAAATTCTGGGCGGGCGTTGCCGTCATGGGCGGGCTTAACAACCTGATACCCTTTTGCCTGATTGTCTGGAGCCAGACACAAATCACCAGCAGCCTTGCCGCCATCCTGAATGCCACCACCCCGCTTTTCACCCTGCTGATTGCCCATATCGCGACAGACACAGAAAAGCTGACACTGCGCAAAGCCATCGGCGTACTGATCGGGTTTGGCGGCGTGGTGGTGATTTTTGGCCTTCCGACATCTGCCAACACGATGGGCCTGCTTGCGCCGGGTGCCGTATTGCTTGCCGCATTCAGTTACGGTTGTGCCGGGGTATTTGGCAGACGTTTCTCCACCACCCCGCCGATCCTGACGGCGGCCGGCATGACCAGCGCGTCGAGCCTGATGCTCCTGCCCTTATCAATCCTGATTGATCAGCCCTGGCACCTGCCGGTTCCCACCACCAGCACTATCCTTGCTGTTCTGGGCTTTGCAACGCTGAGCACGGCGCTGGCCTATATCCTTTACTTCGCCATCCTCAAGCGGGCCGGGGCAAGTAACCTTCTACTGGTTACCTTCCTGATCCCGGTCAGTGCGATTTTGCTGGGGGTCGGCTTTCTGGACGAGGTCCTTTTGGCGCAACACATGATCGGAATGACGGTTATCGGGTTTGGTTTGCTTGTTATTGATGGGCGGATTTTATCTCGCCCCAAGCCAGCTCAGCCCGTCACGCCAACCAAATAAGAAAGACCGGAATTTTCCGGCCTTTCTTTATGCATCAGTGATCAAAATATTCGGCAGTCTGCATATCCTCGATCAGGCCGATTTCGCGTGGCGTCCAACCAAGCACCTGCTGTGTACGGCCGCTGGAGGCGCAGCAATCAAGCTCTGCAAAATGGCTGAACCAGCCGAAATAGCCCTTTGCCTGATCAGCCGTCAGCGATTTGAACGGCAGACCAAGACCGACACTGATCGTATGGGCGATGTCGGCGAAGGCAACGCCTTCCTCCCCCACGGCATGATAGGCCGGTTGGCTGGCGTGGTCTTCGATGGCAAGGCGATAGGCACGTGCAGCATCCAAACGATGCACCGCAGGCCACAGGTTATCGCCATCCTCGATACAGGCAACAAAGCCCTTTTCCCGCGCCAGATTAATCAGAAGCGGCACAAAACCATGATCACCCGCCCCGTGGACCGAGGGCGGCAAGCGCATCACCGATGCATTGACACCACTGGCGACAATGTTTGCCACGGCTTCTTCTGTGGCCTTGCGCGGAATATCGGCGGTTACCGTATCGCTTTCGACCACCGGGCGGTCTGCACGCAACAGAGCGATGCCAGATGTGACAATCATCGGGCGGCTAGATCCGGCCAGAACCGATCCCATCGCCTCGATGACATGGCGGTCCTTTTCGCAACTTTCGGCAAAGCGGGTGAAATCATGATTAAAGCCGGTATGGATCACCGCATCACAGGATGCCGCCCCGCCTTGAAGACTGCCAAGGTCATCCAGATCACCGCGAAAGGCGGTCGCACCGAGGGTTGCCAGTTTTTCGGCCCCGGCATCGCTGCGCGTCAGGCCGAGCACCGAATGCCCATGATCAAGAAGCTCCTTCACCACGGCTGATCCGACAAAGCCCGTCGCACCTGTCACAAAAACACGCATAGTTACTCCATCCCAATATCTGCAAAAACAACCGGACCGCAGCGCGTTCCTGTTGCGGCCACAATATCGCTTGCGATCTGGACGAACTATACGTATCAGTCCATGATACATTTTCATTCGTCCAGCAACAGGCCACTATATGGATCCGCTATCCGATATCCTGTCCCTGCTCCGCCCCGACAATTACCTGTCGGCCGGCTTTGACATTAGCGCCCCATGGGCGATCCAATTCCCCGATCAGGGACAAAACATCAAAACCGCCGCCGTGGTTCAGGGGGACTGCTGGATCTCGGTGAATGGGGTACCGGACCCCGTGCATCTGCAAACAGGCGACTGCGTCTTGTTGCCGCACGGCAAGGCGTTCTTGATGGGAAGCGATCTTGATGTGCCGCCGATGTTGGCCGGAACAACGTTCACGCCAGGCGGCTATGGCGTCATTCATACACTGAATGGTGGCGGGGATTGCGTGGTGGCCAGCAGCCGATTTGGCCTTCACGGGCCGCAGGCCGACTTGCTGCTGGCGATGTTGCCGCCGCTTGTGGTCATTCGTAATCGCGATGAAAGCGAAGCGCTTCGCCATTGCATCGAACGCACCATGGCCGAAATGCGCAAAAACGATCCGGGCAGCAAACTGGTTTTGCAGCATCTGGCCCATATGATGCTGATCCAGGTGTTGCGCATGTACATGAATGATGACGCCAAGGGGGTTGGCTGGTTTTTTGCCCTTGCCGACCCGCAAATCAGCAAAGCGATATCAGCAATCCATGCCGACCCGGCACAGAACTGGACGGTGGAGACCCTTGCACGATGTTCGGGCATGTCGCGGTCCGCGTTTGCCGCCCGCTTCAAGGACAAGGTCGGACAAAGCCCGATGGCCTATCTGACCCAATGGCGCATGATGCTGGCTGGCGAAAAACTGCTGCATTCCCGAGAGCCACTTTCACAAATTTCGCTGTCACTGGGCTATGAGTCGGAGAGCGCCTTCAGCACAGCATTCAAACGGGTGATGGGTTGTGCCCCGCGTGGCTATAGCAAGGAAGCGCAAAACATTCCGTCACGCGGCCTTTCATAACTCACTCCCCAAGCATCTGTTCATAGACCACCCAGTCTGAGGCATCTGTGATCTGGTCATAAAGCCTGCGGGCGGTTGCGTTGTCTTCTGCGGTGATCCAGGTGAGTTTGAACCATCCCCGGTCGCGGGAGATATCGCCGAGCTTTGTCATCAGGGCCTGTGCCACACCAGCACCGCGGGCCTCGGGTGCGACGAAAAGATCGTCGAGATGGCCGAACCAAACACCGGTCAGGGTTTCGGGCACCGCGCGGTATTGGGCAAGGCCGACGACCTGCCCGTCCTTGACGGCCAGCAGGCATTCCATGGGGCCGTCAGGATCACTGATCCAGCCCCAAGTGGTGTCGAGTGCGGCTTCAGAAACATCGCAACCATAAAACACCATATAATCGCGAAACAGCGTTTCCCAGGCATCACGATCGTCGAGGGTGGCGGGGCGTATTTCGATGTTATCGGTCCTCACTCTGCCATCTCCCAACCGATGTGATAAAGGTTCGTGCCCTCTGCCTTGGCGGCATACATTGCCTGATCGGCGATATGGATCAGGGTATCAAGCGTTCTGGCATGTTCGGGATAAATCGCGATGCCAAGGCTGGCCCCGACGCGATAGCTGCCCTCGCCCAACTCCATCGGCTCGGCGATTGCACCAAGGATCTTGTCGGCAATGCCATGGACCTCGGCATCGGTTTCTAGGTCCTCGAGAATGACGGTAAACTCATCCCCACCGATGCGCGCCACGGTATCGGACGCGCGGACGGAATTGATCAATCGCTGCCCGGTATTGATCAGAATGTGATCACCCGCGACATGGCCAAGCTCATCATTGATCTGCTTGAACCCGTCGAGATCCATAAACACAACCGCAACCCGCTTCTTGTTGCGCTTGGCGCGGTCCATCGCCTTGCGCAGCCGGTCTTCAAAAATGATCCGGTTGGGCAA
Organism: Thalassospira sp. CA1; assembly: GCF_059052855.1. Lineage (NCBI taxonomy): Bacteria > Pseudomonadati > Pseudomonadota > Alphaproteobacteria > Rhodospirillales > Thalassospiraceae > Thalassospira > Thalassospira sp. CA1. The sequence continues at coordinate 244,127 of NZ_JBZCIA010000005.1, read as the reverse complement.
GCGGGTCAGCGGGTCATGGAAGGCAAGATCACGGATCTGATCGGTTTCGGCGCGTTCCTCGGTAATGTCGCGCACAACCCCCATCATCTTGATGGTTTGGCCCGCCTCGTTCTTGGTGACATTGCCGGTTTCACGCAGCCAGCGAATGGTGCCATCCGGCCAGACCACGCGGTATTCCTCGTCATGGTTTTCGCCGGTCTCGATGCAGCGGATTTCACCTGCGCGCACATGCTCCTTGTCATCGGGATGCACCGCATCACAAAACAGGGAATAGGTCGGCGTCACCTCGCCCGGTTTATAGCCAAACATGCCATAAATCGCGTCCGACCAGTAAAGCTCGTCGGTATCAATGCGCCAGTCCCAGGTCCCGATGCGTGCAAAATACTGGCTTTGCTTGAAGCGTTGCTCTTCCTCGGTCGCCCCCGGCCGAATACGCGATAGATCGCGGATAATCAGCACCGTTTCACTCTGGTCACTTGACGCCAAAAGCGTCACGGTAACCGGAAAAATCGACCCGTCCGCGCGAACGGCGTCGGCCCGGTATTCGATTTGCGCCAATGCGTCGCCAATGCCGGGAAAGCCCCGTAGCAGATCGGAGAGCTTCCGACCCGAAACCTCCCGGCCAAACATCGCTTTGGCGGCTGCGTTGAGACGCTTAACAGAACCATCCGCACCAAGCGTCACGATACCGTCGGAAATCGTCGCCATCACGGCATCAGACAGGCCCTGACGCGCAGTTTCCCGTCTGTGCAAGCGGACCGCATAGGCCACTGCAACAACAGCAATGACGGCAAGAAACAGGGAAATAAACAAATAAACGGCGTCGGGCATCGGTGGGCGTAGACTTCCCAAACAGAGGGGTTTCCCAGACTATATCTATACGTCGGTAGAATGGAAAGCCTGCTGCAAGAAGAAGCCTGCTTTTAAGAACCATACGCTAACGAATTCCGCTTCCTATCCAGCCTAGCAGAGGACCGCACCCAGACGCTGTTAGCTTTTTCTAGACCACTGATAGTATTTCCGAGTAGCGAGCTAGATCTTTGAATGTCGTGTAGCAACAAGAAAACACAACAAACTTAATAGTTGCAGAAACATGCTCAATCTCAGAACATCTTTAACAGGCTCTTGTTTAAACAATCAATTTTGCAGGACGTAGATGGACTACGCCAAGGCAGTAATCGAATTTATTCGTGAAGGATTATGGCTATTCATTTCATGGACTTGCTTCGTCCTTGTTGCATTTCTAATGCCTGAAGCTTGGAAAACCTCCCTTGGTATCAGAGCCATCCTAAACAGCGAATACGGAGCTTGGTTGATACTATCAGGAATCCTTACTGGTTGTTTAGCTTTCGGCGCGATTGGACGTAGGGCTTGGTATAAAGCACACGAGATTATTCAAGAGAACGCACCAAAGCGAAGAGTTCGAGCACACTTAAAAACGCTCAATAAGCTCTCAACCAGAACACAGCTAGTTGTCGGATGGGCTGTCACCAACGACAACTCAAAGTTTCCATGCAGCGTGGAACACTCGTCCATTCAAGAGTTACTTGACCAAGATTGGGGGTACATGACGCCAGGAGGATATGAGTTCAGCATAGATGTTTGGCGATCATTTGAGTTAAGCAGAAAGCAAATAAGAGACGCATTTAATAGATATAAGGACACAGATCCCAAAGATTATAGAGAGATAGTGGCCTATCTAGAGACGCGGAAGTGGCCTAGGCTCTACTGATAAGTTGCCGCTTACCCTTTAGAGAAAGTGATCGCAAACGTTTTCTCGCGAACCAGGGGGCGCAAGCCCTCTCCTGCCGCGTAGAAATGAAATAAGCCCTGCATCAGAGATGCAGGGCTTATTTAATTGGTAGCGGAGGAGGGACTTGAACCCCCGACACGCGGATTATGATTCCGCTGCTCTAACCAGCTGAGCTACTCCGCCACAAGCAATTTTGTGGTGTTCCGTACGGTGCGGAACGAGGCGGTTTTTAAGTCAGGGAGCCGTCCCCGTCAAGCGCCTTTTTGACGATTTTGTCAAAAAAGATTTCCGCAAATCCGCCAAACAAAACCGACGGGCGAGGATCATCTGCCCTCGCCCGTGGCATTCGGTGATCAGGCAGCGCTTGCGGTGTTGCTGATCAGCTCTTCGCGGGTGATCCAGCCACCGCCAAGCACGCGTTCGCCCTGATAGAACACACCGGCCTGCCCCGGTGCGATGCCGAACTGGGCATCGTGCAGTTCAATGCGGGCTTCGCCGGATGCTTCGGGGTAGACGGTTGCCGTGGTCGGCTGCATGGCCGAGCGCAGTTTGACTTCGACTTCGACCCCGTTTTCATCGATCTTATCGCCATCAAGCCAGTTCAGCTCGCGGACATAGACCAGTTTCTTCGCCAAAGCCGCCTTTGGCCCGACGATGACCTGACGCTTTTCGGGCGAGAGTTTGACGACATAAAGCGGCTCTGCCGTACCCCCGATATTAAGGCCACGCCGCTGCCCGACCGTGTAATGGATCAGGCCGCGGTGATCGCCCAGCACATTGCCATCAAGATCAACAATCTCGCCGGGTTCGCCTGCCTCGGGACGCAGCTTTTCGACCAGACGGGCATATTTGCCATCCGGGACAAAGCAGATGTCCTGACTGTCGGGCTTGTCAGCGACTTCAAGGCCGAACTTGGCGGCAAGCGCACGGGTTTCCGCCTTGCTCATCAAATGGCCCAACGGGAAGCGCAGGAAATCAAGCTGTTCCTGGGTCGTGGTGAACAGGAAGTAGCTTTGATCGCGGTTGGGATCGGCGGCACGATGCAGTTCGGCCCGGCCATTAGCACCCAGTTTACGCTGCACGTAATGGCCGGTCGCCATGCAATCGGCGCCTAGGTCATAAGACGTTTCGAGCAGATCGCGGAACTTGACGGTCTGATTGCATTTCACGCACGGGATCGGGGTTTCGCCGCGCATGTAGCTGTCGGCGAAGTCATCGATCACTTCTTCGCGGAAGCGTGATTCGTAGTCCAGCACGTAATAGGGAATGTCGATATCCTCGGCCACTTTGCGCGCATCATAAATGTCGCGCCCGGCACAGCAGGATTTCGCACGGGTCGGGGCATTGGCCCCCATATCATAAAGCTGAAGCGTGATGCCCACCACGTCATAGCCTTCTGATTTCAGAAGGGCCGCAACGGCAGAGCTATCAACCCCGCCCGACATGGCAACAACCACGCGGGTATCTTCCGGGGCTTTATCAAAGCCAAGAGAGTTCATGTTTCTCACCCATCCGTGGGTCAAGGCCACGGCGACAAGAGGTTAATCCAAAAAGGCAACGGGTGGCGCACCCGCCACCCGCAAAATATCGTTCGGGCTTATATAGGCGATCTTGGCCTATTTTGCCAGATCAAGTCCCATCTGCCAAAAATCGGCTTCAAGGCGGCTTGCCATGGTAAAGGTTTCCACCAGCCCTTCGAGGCGGCGATGCCCACCACGCGTGGCAACTGTGTGTTCAAGCAACTCGATCTCGGCCTTTGCCACGTCCTGGAATTCGTCGGACGCATACATTTCAATCCATGCCCGGTACGGATTGCCGTCAAGCACAGTATCAGAACTTGCCATCAGGCGGTTTGCGATTTCGGCATAGCCCACCATACAGGGCATCAGGGCCACCTGCAGATCCACCACATCGCCCTGATGACCCCGATCAAGCACATAGCGGGTATAGGTGATGCACGCCCGTGCCTCGGCCTCTGCGACGATATCGGCCTCCGATAAGCCCCAGCCTTTGCAGAAGTCGAGATGCAGGCTCATTTCCATATCAAGGATGGCATGCACGGTGCCGGAAAACTGGCGCATGGCATGCAGGTCTTCGGCCTTGTAGGCCGCCAGCGCATAGGCGCGCGCAAACTGGATCAGGAACAGGTAATCCTGAATGAGGTAATGCTTGAACGCGGCCTCGGGCAAGGTGCCGTTGCCAAGCTGCTTGACGAAGTCATGGCAGACATAGCTTTGCCAGGCTTCGGGTGCGCAGGTGCGCAATTTGCCAAACAGACTGTCGACCGGGATGATGTCGGTGAAGGTGGCGGGTTTGCTCATGCTGGTCCCTTCCCTGTTTATTCATGGTGGCTCAAACAAAAACGGACCAGCCCGCATGTTGCAGGCTGGTCCGCATTTTCGTGATCAGGGTGCAGGCCGTCTGGCGCACATCACACTCATCGAAATCAGTCGTCGCGCTCGTCGATCCAGGCCATCTGGATGGCTTCAAGAATCTTCTCGTTCGACTTCGAAGGATCGTCTTCAAAACCTTCAAGCTCGGTGACCCATTTGTGCAGGTCGGTAAAGCGAAGGTTGAGGTTATCCTTGTCCGGATGGGCTTCCTCAAGCTCGATCGCGATGTCCTGAATGTCTGTCCAACGCATATCCGTCTCCTTTGACACCGGGCGGCAATGCGCCCGGTCAGCAGAAGGTGAAACTTACTTGTCGACCATCATGTTGCGGGTCGCGGACGGAAGTTTGACACGCAGACCGTCGAGTTCGTCGCTCATGATGATCTGGCAGCCAAGACGCGAGGTCTCGGTCAGACCAAAGGCAAGGTCAAGCATGTCTTCTTCGTCTTCGGACGGTTCATCAAGCTTGTCAAACCAGTCATCTTCAAGAATGACGTGGCAGGTCGAACATGCCAGCGAACCTTCGCAAGCACCTTCAAGGTCAATGCCGTTCTTGTGGGCAGCTTCCAGAACAGACAGGCCGTCGGCGACTTCGAATTCCTTTTCGGTGCCATCCGGCTCGACAAAAACGATCTTAGGCATTTGTGCCTTTCTCCTCGGTAATACTTTTCGTTCGATCTCTGTTTATGCGCTCCGCGATGCGATGCGCTTATCCGGCCTGACCTTGGCGGTTGTCGGGGACAATCGCCGCAGTTCGCCGGTTTGTCAATTCCACCGGTGTCGATTAATTCACTTCCTAGTGAACTTCATCGACATTTTGCCCGGCAAGTGCCTGGCGGATCCGGCTATCCATACGGGCCTCGGCAAACGGACGGGATGCATTTTCAAGCGCCTCGGCGGCGTCATTGATCGCATCGCGGTTATCGCCTGCGGCGGCCGTTTCAAGATTGGCAATGGCGTGCTTGATATTGGCTTCGTCTTCATTGGTCAGAAGCGCACGGTCGGCATCCATCGCGGCATTGACCGCCAGAATGTTGCGACGTGCTTCGACGCGGGCCTCGGTCAGGACACGCATTTCCATGTCTTCGCGGGCATGCACCATGCTATCGCGCAACATGGTCGCCATATCAGACTCATTGATGCCATAGGTCGGCTTGACCGCGACTTCCTGTTCGGTGCCCGTGGTTTCTTCGCGGGCCGAGACGGTCAGAAGGCCGTCGGCATCAACATTGAACTGAACGCGAATGCGTGCGGCGCCAGCTGCCATCGACGGAATACCGGTCAGGGCAAAGCGCGCCAGCGAGCGGCACTGATCGACCATTTCGCGTTCGCCCTGCACCACATGGATCATCATGGCCGACTGACCATCCTGATAGGTGGTGAATTCCTGTGCCTTGGTCACCGGGATCGGCGTGTTGCGGTCAATGACCTTTTCAACAATCCCGCCCATGGTTTCAAGACCAAGCGACAGCGGCGTGACATCGAGAAGAAGGTTATCCGAGCCGCCCGTCAAAGCCTCTGCCTGAAGGGCCGCACCAAGGGCGACAACTTCGTCCGGGTCGATGTCAGACATCGGTTCCTGTTCAAACAGATCCGCCACCGCCTTGCGCACGGCTGGCACACGGGTGGAGCCACCGACCAGAACGACACCCTTGACGTCTTCGGGCAAGACATCGGCGTCATCAAGGACCTGTTCGGTGATGGCGGCCGTGCGGGCAACCAGCTTGGCGATCATCGCATCAAACTGATCACGCGTTACGGTGTGTTTGGTGTCCGTGCCATTAAGGGCCACGGTGACTTCGACGCTGTCCTGATCGGTCAGGCTTTCCTTGACCGTGCGGGCGGCCTTCAGCAGGCGTTTGGCGTCCGACGCATCAAGATCATCGGTCGCACCACCATCCTTGCGTTCTGCCAGAAGATGTTCGGCAATGGCGTGATCAAAATCATCGCCGCCAAGGGCAGCATCCCCACCGGTCGCCTTCACCTGGAAGACGCCCTTTTGCATTTTCAGGAGCGAGATATCAAAGGTCCCGCCGCCAAGGTCATAGACGGCATAAAGCCCCTCTGCCCCATTATCGAGGCCATAGGCCAAGGCGGCAGCAGTCGGTTCATTGACCAGACGCAGGACTTCCAGACCGGCCAGTTTGGCCGCATCCTTGGTCGCGGTACGCGCCCCATCATCGAAATAGGCAGGGACCGTGATCACGGCCTTTTCGACCAGCTTATCAAGGCTTTCTTCGGCACGGGCACGCAGTGCGCGCAGGATATCTGCCGAAACCTCGACCGGGGTTAAAACCCGATTACCGACATTGAGGCGCACCATCATCGGTTCGCCGTTTTCGGTTTCGGATTTTTCCGGGATTTCGACGTGATAAGGCAGCGTGCCGGCAACCGATTTGACGTCTTCCAGACCACGGCCCATCAGGCGTTTCACCGATGACACCACACGGCTGGCGTCCGAGTTGATCTGATCACGGGCGGCCTCGCCGACAACCGGCGTGTCATCGCCGTAATAGACGACAGAGGGCACAATCGCATTGCCACCGGATTTATCGCGCAGAACTTCAGGCTTTTCCGAGTTCGAGATTGCAACCACCGAGTTGGTGGTTCCAAGATCGATCCCGACAGCGATCTGGCGTTCGTCCTCATGCGGGAGGGGTGTTTCGCCCGGTTCGTGGATTTTTAGCAGAGCCATTCTTACGTCCAGTTTTTCTATGATCAGGCAGCGGCAAGGCGCGATTTCTTCGCGCGCGCTTCCTCGGTCATTTTCATCAGATATCTTAAACGGGTGGCCAGTTTCTTGGCCGCGTCAAAGGATTGACTGTCAAAGGCGGCACCCAGATCATTTTCACAGGCACGCGCCTGTTTGCGGGTGTCCTTGATGATGGCATCGATGGTGATTTTATCCTTGGCATCGTCAAGGGCTTCACGCATTTCCATCGCTTCCATCAGAAGTTCCGGATCATTGACGGTATGGCCTTCGCCGCCTTCTGGCTCGTGCCCGGCCTGACGCAGCATATAATGTGCGCGCGCGACCGGGTTTTTCAGCGTCTCAAAAGCTTCGTTCAGGCTGGCGGCCTGTTGCGATGACAGGGCCTGTTCACGGCCGGATTTGGACGCGAACCGATCGGGATGAAGCTTTTGTTGCTGCTTGAGGTAGGTCGCTTCCATCGCATCGACATCAACGTCAAAGGAACGCTCCAGACCAAAGCGGGTAAAATGATCCAGCTGGCCGGGGGCCTGAATGGCGTTGCAGGTTTCGCAAAACAGTGCGCTTGCGGCGACCGGCCCCTTGCAGGACCAGCAAACCTTGTGCGCAGGTTGTTCGGTGTTGCTCACGCGATGCACTTCCGAGGATTAAAAGACAAAAACAAATCAGTTCAAAAGGCAATGCGTGACCATCACCTGGTCACGTCACCCTTTTCAGGCGATGGCCCCGGCGATCTCGCCAGGGCCATAACCATTCAGAAAGCAGGGAAAGCCCGGCCTGATCAAACGTGGAAGGATTCCCCGCAACCACAACGACCTTTTTCGTTGGGGTTCCGGAAAACAAAGCCTTCCTCCATCGTGTTGACCTCGTAATCCATCTCTGTGCCAAGCACGAACATGATGGCTTTGGGGTCGATCAGGATTCTCACGCCGTCGTCAAGTTCGACGACTTCTTCGAAGCCATCGGCACCATCGGCATATTCCAGCGTGTAGGACAGGCCCGAGCACCCTTTGCTGCGCACACCGAGCCGAATGCCGTGCGAAGGTTTCCCGCGGCTATCAAGCAGCGCCTTGATGTGATCAAGAGCGACCGGTGTGACAGAAATTGGTGACGGTAGAGCCATTTTATTCTCCCAAGATTCCGAAAACGATGGGGAGTGGGCGCTGCTTATTCAGCAGCGTCCACTTCCGCTGCGCCGTTTTTGGTTTTGTAGTCGCTGATTGCGGCTTTGATCGCGTCTTCAGCCAGGATCGAACAGTGGATCTTGACCGGCGGAAGTGCAAGTTCCTCGGCAATCTGCGAGTTTTTGATCGAACCCGCTTCGTCAAGCGACTTGCCCTTGACCCATTCGGTGATCAGCGAGCTTGAAGCAATCGCCGAACCACAGCCAAAGGTCTTGAACTTCGCATCTTCAATGATCCCTTCCGGGGTCACTTTGATCTGCAGCTTCATGACGTCACCACATGCCGGTGCGCCGACAAGGCCGGTCCCGACAGAGGTTTCGTTTTTGTCCATGGAGCCGACATTGCGCGGGTTTTCGTAATGGTCGATCAGCTTTTCACTATAAGCCATGATAGGAGTCCTCCTAAAAATCCTGAGTCTCTCTCACGAGACAGAATACATATCGAATGTGTCGATAGTACGTTTTCGGTCGTTGTCGTTCTTAGTGTTCAGCCCATTCGATCGACTTGATGTCGATGCCTTCCTGCGCCATTTCCCAAAGCGGGCTCATTTCGCGCAGACGCTCAACTGCGGTGCAGATGGCATCAACGGCTTCATCAAGCTCTTCCTTGGTGGTGTAGCGACCAATGCCAATACGAAGGGATGTATGGGCCAATTCTTCGTCAACACCAAGAGCACGCAGAACGTAAGACGGTTCCAGCGACGCCGAGGTGCAGGCAGAGCCCGACGACACGGCAATGTTCTTGATGTCCATCAGAAGGCTTTCACCTTCGACATAGGCAAACGAAATGTTCAGGTTGCCGCTGACACGGACGTGTTCGTCACCATTGACATAGATGTCTTCGAGACGGTCACGGAAACGCTGAAGGGTGTAGTCACGCAGCTTTTCGATACGTGCGTTTTCTTCGGCCATTTCGTTGCTAAGAATGTCACACGCCTTGCCAAGACCAACGATCAACGGGGTCGGAAGCGTACCGGAACGCATGCCACGTTCCTGACCACCACCGGTGATCTGTGCAATCACACGAACACGCGGACGACGGCGAACATACAGCGCACCAATGCCTTTCGGGCCATAGATCTTGTGACCGGAAATCGACATCAGGTCGATCTTCATGTCATCAACATCAAGGTCGATCTTGCCAACCGCCTGCGCACAGTCGGTATGGAAGAAGACTTTGCGTTCGCGGCAGATTTCACCGATTTCCTTGAGCGGCTGGATGACACCGATTTCGTTGTTCACACCCATGACGGACACGAGTGCGGTTTCATCGGTGATGGCAGCCTTGAGTTCTTCAAGGTCGATCAGGCCGTTTTCCTTAACGCCAAGATAGGTCACTTTGTAACCTTCCTGCTCAAGGTGGCGGGCACTGTCGAGCACGCATTTATGCTCGGTGACAACCGTGATCAGGTGCGGCTTTTTCTTGCCATAGAACTTCATCACACCTTTGAGGGCGAGGTTGTTTGACTCCGTCGCACCCGAGGTAAAGATGATTTCCTTGGCCGACGCGCCAATGATCTTGGCAACCTGACCGCGTGCAACTTCAACCGCGTCCTCGGCTTCCCAGCCAAAGCTGTGGTTGCGCGAATGCGGGTTACCGAATTTCTCGGTGAAGTATGGCAGCATTGCCTCGACAACCCGCGGGTCGGTCGGCGTCGTCGCCTGATAGTCCAGATAGATCGGCTTTGCTTTAAGCTCGTTCATTTTAAAGGCTTCCTCACTCACTCTTTCTCAGGCAGCGTGACGCGCTTTCTTGCGCGCTGCATTACCCCTCATCCGGCTCCAAACGCGGATAAATGTATCAATGTCTTCGTTGGTGCTATCCAGTCCCAGACTGACCCGAATGGCCGATCCGGGCTCGGTAACACCCATTTCCCTAAGCACGTGGCTTTCACGTACCTTGCCTGATGAACAGGCAGATCCCGAACTGATGGCAACACCTGCCAGATCCATCGCCATGACCTGGGTTTCCCCGGGCATTCCTGGCAGGATCAGGCAACTTGTATTGCTCAGTCGCTCCGTTCCCTTGCCGGCAATCAGAAGCTCAGGCGCCTCTGATGCCAATTCCGTTTCGAGGCGGTCGCGCATTTTCGCGATATCCGCCATCCTTGCCATATTGGCCTCGGCACGTTTGGCTGCGGCATCAAAGCCTGCAATCCCGACAACGTTTTCCGTGCCACCACGGCGGTATTTTTCCTGCCCGCCACCCCGGATCTGGGGGACCAGCATCACGCCCGGCGCAATCGCCAGCGCGCCAATTCCTTTTGGACCGCCGATCTTGTGGGCCGAGATCGACACCATATCGACCAGCAAGCGCCCCATATCGACAGGCAACCGGCCCAGCGCCTGAACAGCGTCGCAATGGACCTTGGCACCATATTCACGCGCCAGCAGACCAACCTTGGCAACCGGCTGAATGACGCCGGTTTCGTTATTGGCCAGCATGACCGAAACCAGAACCTTCTGCCCGGCGTCAGATGCGTCTTTGAGCATCGCTTCAAGGGCATTCAGGTCAATCACGCCATTTTCATCCACCGGGATGCGTTTGGCGTCCGGTCTTGCTTCGATGACCGAAGGATGTTCGACCGCACTGGTAAATACGGTGACATCTTCCAACCCGTTCAGCGCCAGATTGTTGGCCTCGGTGCCGCCGCTGGTGAAAATGATCCGTTCTGAATCACCGCCCAACAGATCGGCAATGGTGCGTCTTGCATGATCAACGATCTTGCGGGCCGCACGGCCACTGGCATGAACCGAAGACGGATTACCTGCAACATCCATCGCAGCGATCATGGCCTGCTTTGCATCTTCGCAAAGCGGCGCGCTGGCGTTGTAGTCGAGATAAACCTGGTCGGTCATCAGTTTAAAATCATCCTTATTCGCATCTGCCCTCGATATAGAGGACCAACTACTGTGCCGCAACCTGTGACGGCTCTTCGATCTGGGTCGTTTTACCCGGGAAAGTCCGAAGCGTCCCCGCCACGTTGCGATCCACCACATCGGCAAGACTGACAGAGGCCAGATAAAGATAAATCTGGTTGCCGAGTTCTTCCCACAGTTCATGGGTCAGACAACGGCCCTTGTTGGTCTTGCAGCCCTTGGGCGAACCGGACTTGCAACGGGTTGCACGGATTGGTTCGTCAACCGCCAGAATGACATCGGCAACACGGGTTTCAGTGGCATTGCGTGCAAGCAAATATCCGCCACCCGGGCCGCGCACTGAACGGACCAGACCGCCCTTGCGCAATTTGCCAAACAGCTGTTCAAGATAAGAAAGCGAAATTTCCTGGCGGTCCGCAATATCTGCAAGCGCGACCGGTCGGTCCTTGCTGCTTTCAGCGAGATCGACCATCGCCATAACGGCATAGCGGCCTTTGGTACTCAGCTTCACGGTGCGTCCTCCTGCCTTGCTTTGGGGTTAACCCCGAGCGGGCTTTTCATTCATGTTGCGCGGTGGCGCGTATTCTATTCCGATGATGCGACGATACGCGGCTTTTCCGGTGTGGCATCAGATTTGCCTTTTTCACCCTCAAGGGCGACCACCTTGTTGCGCAGCGTTTCGACCTCTCGGCCAAGTTCTTCAAGCGCACGGGCAACCGGATCGGGCAGATCGCCAAGCGGCGTACCATAGGCACAGAACCGATCATCCTGTTCGCGGCGGACGATCTTGGCCGGGATACCAACAACCGTGGCACCCTCGGGCACTTCACCCAGAACCACGGCGTTGCCGCCAACACGTGCATTCTTGCGCACGGTGAACGGTCCAAGGATTTGCGCGCCGGACCCGACAATCACGCCATCCTCAAGGGTCGGGTGACGTTTCAGGCCGCGCTGACCGTCGCTATTCACGCTTGGCGATGTCCCGCCAAGGGTAACGCCTTGATACAGTGTGACATCATCGCCAATCTCGGCGGTTTCGCCGATCACGACACCCATGCCATGGTCAATAAAGAAGCGCTTGCCAATCGTCGCACCCGGGTGAATTTCGATCCCGGTCAACCAGCGCAAAATCTGCGACAGGAAGCGTGCCGTCAGGCGGAAACCGCGCTGCCACAGCCAATGTGTCCCGCGATAGCCCATGATCGCATGAAACGCCGGATAGCTGATCACGACTTCCCAACGGGATCGCGCCGCAGGGTCACGGGCAATCATCGCGTCAATTTCCTGACGAATTAGCTTGAACATGGGGCGGTCCACTGTGTAATTAGTACCTTCGATTCCCGGCAGCCACGCCCAGCCCCGTCCTTGCACATAAGCAATTGTCGGGTTCGACAGGCACCATCGGGTTAGCCGGAATATAGGATAACCGAGTAACTTGGTCAAGTATTTGCCCAAAGCAATTTATGCGCAAACACGAAAAAACTTACAAAAACACTCGGATATTTTTGTTGCACACATCTTTCCATTCGTGGACAGGAGCAGTCTGATCCATGCCTGAGGTCATTTTTAACGGCCCCGAAGGTCGCCTTGAAGGTCGCTACCACCATAACGGCGCTGACGATTCGCCCATCGCACTTATCCTCCATCCGAACCCGCAACAGGGTGGCACAATGAATAACAAGTTGTGCTTTAACATGTTCAACATGTTCAAGGATCGCGGCTATTCCGTCATGCGGTTCAACTTCCGTGGCGTCGGCCGCTCGCAAGGCGTATTCGATCAGGGGATCGGCGAACTGTCTGATGCGGCATCCGCGCTTGACTGGATGCAGACCTATAACGCCAATGCACGTGCAACCTGGGTTGCCGGTTATTCGTTCGGTTCGTGGATCGGCATGCAGCTTTTGATGCGCCGTCCGGAAATTGATGGATTTATTTCGGTCGCAGCCCCGGCAAGTGAACACGACTTCACCTTCCTTGCCCCCTGCCCGTCATCCGGCATTCTGATCCATGGCACGCAGGACACCAACATTCCGGTCGCCTCGGTCAACAAGCTTGCCGACAAGCTGAATGCCCAGAAAGGCATTGAAGTTGACATGTGCGCGATTGACGGTGCGGATCACTATTTTGCCAAACAGCAAGACGAAGTGATCAAGCACTCGATTGCCTATCTGGACAAACGCGGCGCCTAAACCGCCCGCAGCCTGACCACACAAATAAAAGGCCGCCTGATCAGGCGGCCTTTTTTGTTGGGTAAAGCTTGCCACCACAACAGGGTTCGGGCACGCCTGTGGTTCCCGGGAAGCTGAGCGGCAAGTCACGCAAGTGGCGCACAGCCAGGAAGCCAAAACATTCGGCCTCCACCGCATCACCATCCCAATCAAGCACGTCAACAGATTGCACCGGCACCCCAAGGCGGGCAGCGAGTGTTTCCATGATATAATCGTTGTGCCGCCCGCCACCGCAGACAAACCAGCCTTTGGGCGCAGCCGGCAGATGGTTCACACCGGCAACGATGGCCGCCACCGTGCAATTGGCAAGCGTTGCCGCCCCGTCAGACACATTAAGCTTGGCCTCAACCACCAGCCCGTCAATGCGCGCCGCCATATCTTCGCGGTCCAGTGATTTGGGTGGGGTGCGGTCAAAATACGGGTCTTCGAGGAATTTGACCTCGACCATCGGGTCACCGGTGCCCGAGGCCGCCGTTGCGCCATTCAGATCAACCGGATTGCCGGTATGGCGCAACATCCAGTCATCAATGCGCGCATTGCCCGGCCCGCAATCAAAGGCCAGCAAGCCGTCATCCCCGTCGATATAGGTAACGTTGGAAACCCCGCCGATATTCAGAACTGCCACGGGCAACTCAACACCGGCACTTTTGATCAGGGCGGCGTGATAGACAGGTGCCAAAGGTGCGCCCTCCCCGCCAGCGGCGACATCGGCCAACCGGAAATCGGCCACCACCGGAATACCGGTTTTTTCCGCCAGCATATGCGGCGTTCCGATCTGGCGCGTCAGGCCCGATGCCGGTTCATGAAACACGGTCTGCCCATGAAAGCCGATGACACCAATGTCGGCGGCCGACATACCGGATTTATCCATCAGCATGTTAACAGCATCAACATGCACCTGTGTCAGATCATCGGCAACGACATGTTCGGTATTGGTTGCACTGCGATTGCCAAAGCAGGCCCGCATGCGTTCGCGCAATTCCGGCGCATAAGGCACAAAAACCGATTGCCCGGTGCGGCGCACTTCGATGCCATCGGTTTCAATGAGGGCTGCGTCCACCCCGTCAAGGGAGGTGCCACTCATCATGCCGATTGCTGTTATCCAGCCGTGTCTCATGTCGTGCTCCGTGCGCGATCGCTGTTGGTTTTGAGCAGCCTAAAAGGAAATTATCGCGAATTCGTTACCCGTATGGCAGATCTGTTCGCCGATGCGTTGCCGAGCGGATGTTTTCTGTGCTAGATCATCGCCTCCGCACAAAATGGCGGATCAAATTTTCTATCACAACCAACATAGCGCAAAAACCATGACTGAACTGAAGTCTGATTTTCTCCGCGTCATGAATGACCGCGGTTACATCCACCAATGTACTGATCTTGAAGGCCTTGATGCCTATGCATCGGAAAATACGGTGGTGTGCTATGTGGGTTATGATTGCACTGCAGACAGCCTGCATGTCGGATCGCTTGTGTCGATCATGATGTTGCGCTGGCTGCAGAAGACCGGCCACAAACCGATTGTCCTGATGGGCGGCGGCACCACCCGCGTTGGCGATCCGACCGGCCGCGATGATGCACGCCCGGTTCTGACCGATGAAATCATCGAAGCCAACATGGCTGGCATCAAAAAGGTGTTTCAGCAATTCCTGACGTTTGGCGATGGCCCGACCGATGCGGTCATGGTCAACAATGCCGACTGGCTGGACAAGCTGAACTACATCGAATTCCTGCGTGATTTCGGTCGCCATTTCTCGGTCAACCGGATGCTGGCCTTTGACTCGGTCAAGCTGCGTCTGGAACGTGAACAGTCGCTGAGCTTCCTTGAATTCAACTACATGATCCTGCAGGCCTACGACTTTGTCGAACTGAACCGCAACTATGGCTGCACACTTCAGATGGGCGGATCGGATCAGTGGGGCAACATCGTCAATGGTGTTGAGCTTGGTCGCCGCGTTGATGAGAAATCGCTGTTTGGCCTCACCACACCGCTGATGACCACCGCATCGGGTGCCAAGATGGGCAAAACTGCGGCCGGGGCAGTTTGGCTGAATGAAGAACGCCTGTCGTCTTATGACTACTACCAGTTCTGGCGGAACACCGAAGATGCCGACGTGATCAAGTTCATGCGTCTGTTCACCGAGATGTCGCTCGATCAGATCGAAGAATACGCCAAGCTTGAAGGATCGCAGATCAACGAAGCCAAGAAAGTTCTGGCGTTCGAGGCGGTCAAACTTTGCCGTGGCGAAGAAGCAGCCCTTGCGGCGGCTGAAACTGCGCGCAAGACCTTTGAAGAAGGTGTTCTGGCCGACGATCTTCCGACCGTGGAAATCGCCAAAGCCGATCTTGATGCCGGTATTCCGGCCTTTGATCTGTTCCGCCGTGCCGACCTTGCCAAATCGGGCGGTGACGCACGTCGTCTGATCAAGGGCGGCGGTGCCAAGATCAATGACGAAAAAGTCAGCGACGAAAACGCCAATATCACCGCCGATGCGGTTAATGCAGATGGTGTGATCAAGGTATCTGCGGGCAAGAAACGCCACGTCCTGATCAAGCCTGTCTGATCAAGACAGACCAAACATAAAATCAAAAAGCCCCGCCGATCATCGTGCGGGGCTTTTTTGCGTCTTGTTGCCGACTTAGCCCGGCTCGGCACCGGTGATCAGGTTGCGAAACACGCCAGGCACAAAGGTCGATAGCGGATTGACCGCAATGCTGGGGTCGCTCAGATCGCCTTCCACCGTGTAGGTCGGCGCAAATATGCCACCGCCTTCTTCGCCGACCAGAATGTCGCCAAGGATCGGAATGGCACCCAGTGCGGAATTCAGTGCGTAAATCGGCACAATTGATCCGGCCAGTCGGATTTCCGATTTGGCCAAATCAATCGACCCGTTGGCGGTTACCCCGACGGCTGCGCCGTTTGCCGCCACCTTTGACAGCGACAGCACATCATTGACATAGGTGAAGTCGCCGTTCATTTCGGTAAAGGCGATACCATTGCCTTGCAACACATCGCCAAGCCCGGTCAGCGACGCGGCACTGAGCACGCGGGCCGCAATCGGCGCATTGACCACGCGGAATTCATTGACCGTGACCTTACCGGTGAAGGGTTGGGCAATGTCGCGTTCATCAACCGTGCCTTCAATCGTCAGGCGTCCGCCCAGAAGATTTTCATACATATCAACCGCACGCAGGAAACGCCCGGCATCCTCGCTTGTCATTGTGACCTTGCGGGTCTGGAAGTCTTCGCGGACGACTTGCACAAACACATTGGCCCGGTCGCCAAATGCACCGTTCAAAACAAGACGGTCCCATTCCTGCCCAACCGTATGGATCGATCCGCGCAGATCGGCCAGAAGTTCACCGTTGGCCATCACCATCTGTTCGATATTCAGGAACACTTCGGTGGTACCGCCGGTCCGCTCGGCACGTTCGCCAATGCCACCGGTATTTGTTTCTGATGCGGCTTTGTCTGCGTCGTCATTGCTTTGTTCGTCATCGACGATCCATGGGGTCGCGATCAATTGGCGCGCCGAGATTTCCAGTTCACGCTTGTCGGTTTCCTGACGCAAGGTGATCTTGCCATCATTTAGCAATGGCGCAGCCCCCTTAAGCAGGAAACCGCCAGCTTCCAGCGTCACAAGGTAGCTCTGTTCATCCGGGTCGGCGTCCGACGGCGTTTCACCGGATGCGTCATCTTCAAGGAAGGGACGCAAATCGAATTGCGCACCCCGCAGATCGACCAGCAATCTGTCGCCTTCTTCCATGCGAATGGTGCCAGCAAGATCGATATTTTCGCGAAAACGGGTGTCTTGCAGCTCGACAAACCATTTGTCGGCCATGGCGTTATCACCGCGCCAGTTGCCACGGCCAGTTGCCTCAAGTGCTGGTGCAATCAGTGAAAAACTGTCAAGCACCCCACCGCCATCAAACATTACGGCAACATCAAACTTCGCCGCAGCATTTGCGCCGGGCTCCTTGCGATATCCCACTTTTTCAAGCGGAACTGAAATCGCCGAATTGGTCAAATCAACGTCACCAACCAAACGGACCTGATCCGAGCCGACGCGGATATCCAGATCCCCCTTCGCCATCCCTTTGAGGTAAGGGCCGGGATCAAGTTCGATATCGGGCAACACGGCAAGATCAAGATCACCAGATAGTTTATAGCGGCTTCGGACCTCAGCCTCTTGCGCAAAGGTCTCGACCCAGTTGATGTTGGTCTTGCCGTTACCAATCGTGGCCGTACCACCAAGTTCAAGCCCCTTGGTGTTGACCTGTAGTTCAAAGCTGCCCGCGGTGACATCCATGCCGCGAAACGCACCAACGATCCCGGCCTTTTCAATCCGCGAGGCGGCTGCGACATCAACATCGTCAAACGTCACATCGCGAAGCAACGGGAAATGCAAGCGTACACGGGTTGCCTGTTCGCCACTGATCTGGGCCGGGTTGATGCCAAGCCGGGTGGCAAAGCCAAGTGGTTTTGCCTCAATCAGTTCCAGCGCCTTGCGCGCACTGCCCTGTGCGACGATTTCGATATCGGCATAGGGGGTCGGTTCATCAAGTTTGGTGAAAATGATGCTGGCATCGGTTACCTGAATGCCATCGGCCTCGCCGGTATTTACAAAGATGCTGAAACTGGTTTCATCAAATTCGGCGCGCCCGGCGGAATTATGCACTTCCGGCATTTCACCCAGATAATGCACGGTCACACCCGACATGGTCATCTGACCACCGAGATCATCAACAATCACCTCGCCCGCATCGTCCTGGCGCAATTCGGTGTGCAAGGTTGCCTGATGAACAATCCCCTCGGACAGGTTGGTGACGACCCATGTCCGCGCATCCACGCCGACCCCTTCGGGCCAGAGACGGTCCAGATCGTTGGTTGCGACGTTCTTGGCGGACGCATCAAGATTGACCTGCCATTGTCCGAACGGATCAAGCACGACCCCCTGAAGTTTGGCGGATGCGTCACCAACATTCAGGACAACATCATCAATGCTGAAGCGACCGGGCACATAGCTTGTGACAATCTGTCCGTCCGAAACCCGATAGGTCGCCCGTATTTCGTCAGGGAAGGTGATCACCCCACTGCCAACTGACAGGTCCGTGGCCGCCGACAGCAATTCGCCATTCGCATCAAAGCTTGCGCGCAGCTTTCCGGAAACCGGGACATAGGCATCGCGCAATTGTTCAAACAGGTCCGAGATGCTGACAAGATCAGCAAGCTGCACCTCGCCAATTTCGGCTTCAAGATCGACCTGATCGGTTTCGATACTGTAATCACCGGTGACACGCACTTGGGTGGATATATCCCCGGCACTGACCTGCATCGAGGCTTCCGCACCGATCCCGAATGCCCGGCGTGACAACAGGATATCAGCCTGTGGTGCCGCCCAGACGATGCCGATTTTATCATCGCGCACTTCAAGATCGGCATTCACCACCCCGAAACTTTCGAAATAGGCCGCCGCCGGAATATCAGTGCGTTCGCCCGAAAGAATGGCAAAGACATCCTGCAAGACAGTATTGCCAGAACGTTCGACAGTTTCGGTGTCACCAGCAGCGTTTTCAGGTTCAGGCGGAAGTTGATCGGCACTCACGTCCGGTGCATCGGGGAGCTCAATCGTAACAGAGGCCCCGCGCCCCTTGTCATAACTTTGCCCGGTTGCCGCACCATCATCGATGCGCGTATTTTCCGGCTGGTTTGTGACATCTGCGGCGACTTCTTCGGCGACATAGCCGACATCAATCGTGCCATCGGCCCGCCGTTCAAGGCGAATGCGCGGTCCGATCAGGTTAAGCTCGCGCAGGGCAAGAACGCCTTCAAACAGCGCCTTGCTGGAAAACACGACATCGGCTTCGGGGACGTGAAGCATTTCCTGATCATCAGGGCCAAAAATGCTGACGTCACGCAAACCGACATCGAACTTTTCGTCCCAGCCACGCCAGCGCAAAACGACGTCGCCGATTGCCAGACGGTTATTGCCCATCGATTTGTTGAGATGATCAACCAGATACGGGGTCAGACGATGCAGGGACACAGGTTCCTGAGACAGCCGCCAAATCGTGACTGCTGCAAATACGCCGACAAACAGGACGATGGCTGATAAAGTCAGCGCCAGCCATCCGGCAAAGGTCTTAACGTGGCGCACTCATTTTACCTTGTGTTCCCGATGTCATATGCAGCGATATCAATAACTTCTCTTGTCTGGCATGGTTGTCGATGGATCATTGGATCCTAAAATACCAGACAGTTATTGATCTATACCCCTTTTTGTCCGATCACAGAAAAGCTAGAAACATATAAGTCATCCTGTTGATCAGGACGTCCTACTCCTTGCAGAGATTATGCAATCAGGCTCAATCCTTTGCATAGCGCGGTTTGTGACCATTTCGCAATACAAGGAACGCAAAAAGTGTCTCTTTCCTGGATTTCACAGGACCTGCCCAAAGCCTTTGACGCCGACCGTGTCACCAATGCGCTCGAACGCTGGAACACATTGGCGGGTCGACCAGCGTTTGAAAGCCTGTCAGACAAAATTGGCGAGATTGCGTCCAATCCCCAAAAACGTGCGGTTCTTGAAGCGCTTTTTGGTAACAGTCCCTATCTGACCAATCTTTGCCTGCGCGATCCCGATACGGTCTGTGACGTGTTTGACAGCGGCCTTGATCAGGCTTTTGCCAACGCGCTTGAGCCCGTGAAAGTCAGTGCGAATGCACGCGACCTTGATCAGACAACCACCATGGCAACTGTCCGTCACGCCAAACGCCGCGCGGCACTGGTGATCGCGATTGCCGATATCTGCAAGGCTTGGAAACTTGATCAGGTCACATCGGCGATCAGCAAGACGGCCGAATACACCCTTGATTTCACCATGGCGCATTGCCTGTCCGCCATGGCGCGGCTGCGTAAATATGACCTGCCCAACCCGGAAAATCCGCTTGAGGGATCCGGGATCTTTGCGATTGGCATGGGGAAACTCGGTGCCGGGGAGCTGAACTATTCATCGGATATCGACCTGATCTTCCTCTATGATCAGGATGTGGTGACCTATATCGACCCGGATCGCATTCATCAGGACCTGGTGCGGATGGTGCGCGACATCACCCGGATCATGGAAGAACGCACCGGCGACGGATATGTGTTCCGTACTGACTTGCGCCTGCGTCCGGACCCGGCATCGACCCCGCCGATCCTGTCGATGATTGCAGCTGAAACATATTATGAAACCGTCGGCCAGAACTGGGAACGTGCGGCCATGATCAAGGCACGCATTGTCGGCGGCGACCGTGTTTCAGGCAATGAATTCCTTGAAATCCTGCGGCCCTTTGTCTGGCGCAAGCATCTTGATTTCATTGCCATTCAGGATATTCATTCGATCAAGCGCCAGATCAATGCCCACAAGGGCGGCAGCAAGATCAATATCCCCGGCCACAATATCAAGCTCGGTCGTGGCGGCATCCGCGAGATCGAATTTTTTGCCCAGACCCAACAACTGATTTGGGGCGGACGCGAGATTGCGCTGCGCGGCAAGGCGACCTGCGACACCTTGCGCACATTGACCAAGTTCGGTCAGGTGTCCGAGGAAGTCCGCGATGAAATGCTGGCCGCCTATGATTTTCTGCGCACGGTCGAACACCGCCTGCAAATGATCAATGATCAACAAACCCAAACTCTGCCCGATACCGATCAGGGATTATTGGCACTGGCGACCTTCCTTGGCTATGAAACGCTTGATGCCTTCAAGGCGGACTTGCTGCTGCATCTGCGCAATGTTGAAAACAACTATGCCGAATTGTTTGAAGACGACACGACCCTTGCCGGTGCCAGTGGCAACCTTGTCTTCACGGGCACCGAAGACGATCCGGAAACCCTGGTCAATCTGCGCGAGATGGGCTTTGAGAATGCCGAAAACGTCTCGGTTACGGTGCGGGGCTGGCATCATGGGCGTTACCGGGCAACCCGATCACGCCGGGCGCGTGAAATCCTGACCGAACTGATGCCGACCCTTTTGACCGCACTTGGCAAAACAACCAACCCGGACATGGCATTTCGTGCCTTTGACGACTTCCTTAAAGGTCTACCGGCCGGCGTGCAGTTGTTTTCGCTGTTTACCGCCCATCCGCAATTGCTTGAACTGCTGGCCCAAATCGCCGGGACCGCGCCGCGCATGGCGAAATATATCGGGCGTAATGCCGCGGTGCTTGATTACGTCTTGATGTCGGGCTTCCACGAAGAACTGCCCGATGCGGATGCGATGCTGGCGGAGCTTGATGCCCGCCTGTCGCGCGAAGATATGGTCGAAGACTGGCTGGATGCCGCGCGGCGCTGGGCCAATGACCAGAAGTTCCAGATTGATGTTCAAACCATCCAGAACCGCCACACCCCGCATGAAGCAGGCCGGGCCTTGGCCGATGTTGCCGACGTTGCCATTCGCGCACTGTTCCCGCGAATTGCCGACGATTTTGCCGCCAAACATGGCTCGTTTGCCGATGGCGGGCTTGCGGTATTTGCGCTGGGCAAGCACGGCGGGCAGGAACTTTCACCCGGGTCCGACCTTGATATGGTGTTTATCTATGAGGTGCCCGAAGACGCCGAAGAATCAGATGGCGAAAAACCATTGTCGCCGGGCCACTATTTCATCCGGCTAAGCCAGCGTTATATCAACGCCCTGTCGGCCCCGACCGCCGAAGGGGTTCTGTTTGAAACCGACCTTCGCCTGCGTCCCAGTGGGTCCAAAGGGCCGCTTGCGACGCATTTCAAAAGTTTCGAGACTTATCAGAACAACGAAGCCTGGACGTGGGAGCACATGGCGCTAACGCGATTGCGCGCGGTTTATGGCCCCAAGGCGCTTTGTGACAAGGTCTTGGCCACGACCAATGACGTGCTTTGCAAGCAACGCGATCCGGACAAACTGGTGCGCGAAGTCTATGATATGCGCAACCGCATGGAGGCCGGCAAAGGCGACAACCATCCGTGGGCGATCAAGATGCGCCGTGGCGGGTTGGTCGATCTGGAATTCATTGCGCAATATCTGCAACTGCGCCACGCCCATGACCACCCGGAGGTCCTGTCACCAACAACCCGCGAGGTTTTCAAAAATCTGGCGACGGTGGGTATCCTGGATGGCGAAGAAGCCGAGTTTTTGGCCAATTCCGCGTCGTTCTGGCTGGCGTTGCAGGCGATGTTGCGCCTGACGACCGAGGGCCCGTTTGATCCTGAAAAAGCCAGCGAGGATTTGCAAAAAATGCTGGCAAATGCCGGTAAATGTGATGATTTCGCAAGCCTTCAGGACAAAATGGAAATGACGGCAACCCGCATCAAGGAGATCTATGATCGTGTGGTTGCAGCCCCCGCGGAAAAGATTGCGCCAACAGATGCGCCGCAATGATCCAAGCCCCCTTGCCATCCTTATAAGGCTTTGTATTTTCACGGTTGCAACATGCCGCTATGCGGTCCCAAAAGATTAAAGGATAGACCATGACAGTTGATGTTGGTGACAAGGCCCCGGATTTCGAACTGCCAACCGATGGCAATGGCAGCGTGAAACTGTCGGATCTGGCAGGCAAACCGGTGGTGATCTATTTCTATCCCAAGGACATGACGCCGGGTTGCACGACCGAGTCCTGCGAATTCCGCGATGCTGAACCTGATTTCAGCGCTGTCGATGCGCAGATCATCGGTATTTCCAAGGACAGTGCGGACCGGCACGATAAATTCAAGGCCAAGCATGACCTGAACTTCATTCTCGCATCCGACGAGAACGGCACCACGTGCGAGGATTACGGTGTCTGGAAAGAAAAGAGCATGTATGGCAAAAAATTCATGGGCATCGAGCGGTCGACCTTTGTCATTGATGGCAACGGCGTCATTCGCAATGCCTGGCGCAAGGTAAAGGTCAAAGGCCACGTTGCCGAGGTTCTTGAGGCTGTCAAAGCCCTTTGAATTCAGATTTTTCCCGTATCAAGGCCCGGCGATATGTTGCCGGGCCTTTGTTTTTTTGGCGTAAAATCGTTTTCTTTCAGACGGCTGGCCGTATTGCGTTTTGCTGATTTTGTTGCCATCCCTTGTTTGTCGGGCTAACAATTCGGATATGGGAGTGATGGGTGAGGTCTAATTCTCACCTGTTCGATGAAAACTCACCGGCATGCCGGCAAAGCGGGTAATCAAATGAATAACAATGTTGTTGATCTCGACGATCAAATGCTGGCGGATTTTCGCGACGAAGCACATGACATCATCAATTCGATTGACGTTCATCTGCAAAACGCACGCGGCAAAAAAGATCCCGCCCATCTGACCGCCATCCAGCGCGAAATATTCAATCTGCGATACAAGGGCAAGTCAGTATCAGCGCCGCTGATCAACCTGACCAGCCATCGTCTTGCCGATTACGTAACGACCTGCAAGGAACTGAACGAAGGCGCGATCGAAGATATCCAGGCCTTTGTCGACAAGATCCAGTCCCTTCTTGATGGTGACATGACGGCTGGCGGGACCGACACCGCCGAATTCGTACGCGAACTGCCGTCCAAACGGACTCCTGATATTGACCCGGCATGGCTGAAACAGGCCAATGTCGAAGCCTTGCTGGTCATTCCGCAGCGCTCCCTGGCAACCATTCTGGAACGCGAATTGGCCGCGTGTGGTTATCGCAGTTCGGTCACACAAACATCGTTCGAGGCGATAGAACTTGCCGTGCGCACCCGCCCGGATTTCATCATTGTCGCCAAGACCATTGATGAACTGACCGGTGTTGATCTGGCCAATGCCCTGCAGGCGATGCCGAAAACACGCGGCATTCCGACCGCGGTTCTGACCTCGGATGCACCGAACCATCCGTCGCTTCAGGATCTGCCGTGCCGGACCGCGATCATCCGCAAGGGCAATGCCTTTGGCGAGGATCTGGCAGAGGCACTGGCGCGCTTCAACATCACCTGATTGCGCAAGCGCCAAACGATTTCAAAGGGCGGTCCGAACCTTGATGGCGGGCCGCCCTTTTTGTTTGCCAATTGACCCGATGGCCGCCAAGTGGCAGACAAAGCGCACGTGAACCTTAATCCCATACCTCGGACGATCATGACCAAACTGACCCTTGCTGATGCTGCCAAACGTGCCCTTCTGACCGAAGACGCCACCGAAAAGGCCGATGTCACTGCCGAAATGGCAGCGATGTGGCGCAATGGCGAGATCAGTGAAGTGGGTTCAACCGACCTGCCCGATCGTCCCGGTCGCCCGGCAAAGCCGGAATTGCTGCCGCCCAATAAGATGCCTAAACGCAAAAAAGGCAGTGTTCAGGGCCGCATTGGCCTTCTGCATGCACTGGCCCATATCGAGCTGAACGCGATTGATCTGGCATGGGATCTGTGTGTGCGCTTTCCTGAGGCAGACATGCCACGTGATTTTCATGATGCCTGGGTTCAGGTCGCCGATGACGAAGCCCGTCATTTCAAAATGATCAACAAGCGCCTTGGGGAACTGGGCGCGGCATATGGCGACCTGCCCGCCCACGACGGGCTTTGGCAGACATCAATGGATACGGCCTATGACATTCTGCCGCGCCTGGCCGTTGTGCCGATGGTGTTTGAGGCCCGTGGCCTTGATGCTACGCCGCCAACCATTGAACGGCTTCTGGCGCATGGGGATACGGAAAGTGCCCGTATCCTTAGAATCATCGCCCATGATGAAATCGCCCATGTCGCCGCGGGTCGAAAATATTACGAATATGTCTGTGACCAGCGCGACCTGCCCTACTACACCACATGGCATGACATGCTGCGCAAGCACTTCCGCGGGCCTCTTAAGCCGCCGTTTAATGACGAAGCGCGCTATGAAGCAGGCATGCCGCCGGACTACTATCAGGACTATGTCCTTGAATTGCCTGGCATTAACGGTGATGGCGCATAAGGCATTTCCGCGCCTGATAAGAATTCATCAAAAAATTGATACACCTCATGGTGGTGCAAACTGAAATCAACGACACTCCCCTTCGCGATATTTGAAGAAAAGACGTTCTTTTCCGTATCATCAGCAAGGAGATGTCACCATGCCCTCCACCATGAAAGCCGCCGTCGTTCGGGCGTTTGGCAAGCCGCTGTCGATTGAAGAAGTCACCGTACCCAAGGTCACGCCGGGAAAAATCCTGGTCAAGATCGAAGCGTCCGGTGTCTGCCATACCGACCTTCACGCGGCCGAAGGCGACTGGCCGGTCAAACCGAACCCGCCCTTTATTCCGGGTCACGAGGGTGTCGGCATTGTTGCCGAAGTGGGCGAAGGCGTGACATCCGTCAAGGAAGGCGACCGTGTTGGCGTGCCATGGCTGCATTCAGCCTGCGGGCATTGCCATCACTGCGTTACCGGCTGGGAAACGCTGTGTGGGGAACAGCTTAATACTGGCTATTCAGTTAATGGCGGCTTTGCCGAATATGTCCTGGCCGATCCGAACTATGTTGGCCACCTGCCCGATCCGCTTGAATTTGGCAATGCAGCCCCGGTGCTGTGCGCTGGTGTCACAGTCTATAAGGGGCTTAAGGAAACCGAATGCAAGCCGGGCGAAACCGTGGTGATTTCCGGGGTCGGCGGACTGGGCCATATGGCGGTTCAATACGCCAAGGCCATGGGCATGAAAGTTATCGCCGTTGACATTGCCGACGAGAAACTTCAACTCGCCAAAAACCTTGGTGCGGACTGGACGCTGAATGCGGCGGAGACCGACGTTGTATCCGAAGTCCAGAAACAGATGGGCGGTGCGAATGGTGTTCTTGTCACTGCCGTTTCGCGGGCTGCCTTCAAACAGGGTGTAGGCATGCTGGGCCGTGGTGGCACCATGGCACTTTGCGGCCTGCCGCCCGGAACGTTCGAACTTGATATTTTCGATACGGTCCTGTCACGGAAGACCATCCGTGGATCAATCGTCGGCACCCGTGCCGACCTTCAGGAAGCACTTGATTTCGCCGGTGACGGCAAAGTGCATTCCCACTTCACGACAGAGCCGATGGAAAACATCAACTCGATCTTTGATCGTATGCGCGATGGCAAGATCGATGGCCGTATTGTCATGTCGATCTGATCGACTGCGACATCACGTCAAAGTTAAAAAGGCTGCCATTCGGCAGCCTTTTTTTTTGGGATCAGGCCGCCTTGGCCAGCATGGCGGCTTCGTGATCGAGCAACCATTTCTTGCGCGCAAGCCCGCCGGCATATCCGGTTAATGTACCGTTCGATCCGATCACCCGATGACACGGCACAATGATCGATACCGGGTTCAGCGCGTTGGCCCGCGCCACCGCCCGAACCGCCCTTGGGTTGCCAAGCTGATCAGCCAGCCCGGCGTATGAAACGCTTTGACCACTCGGGATATTGACCAAGGCATCCCAAACCGATTTCTGAAATGGTGTTCCGACCATGTTGATCGCATTGATCGGCAGCACGCCGACGGATCCGGCGAAATAGCCATCCAGCCAGTCAGTGATCGGGGCTGGTGCCGAGCCGCCCTCTTTCCATTCAAGGTTTTTGAACCGTCGTGATTGGATGGTTTTCAGGCGATCATCGTTGTCTTCGAAATCAAGATGCACCAGTTTGCCATCAATCGAGGCGAGCGAGAGTTTCCCGATCGGGCTGGCATAACGCACGACGTTGATTTGGGTGGACATCGTCATTCTCCTTCCAATGCGGACCAAAGATATTGCGCGGCATATGCCCGCCATGGCCGCCAGTTTTCCGAAATGCTTTCCAGTGCCTTGGCCTTGTCCGGGCCGCCGCCCATACCAGATGCCTTGAGGATGCCAAGATCGGCTGCCGGAAAGGCATCCGGATCACCAAGGCCACGCAGGCCAAAATAGTTTAATGTCCAGGGGCCAATGCCCTTGATCGCGGCCATGGCGGCAATCAAGTCATCCCCAGACATCTGGTCACAATCCGGTCTGGCAAACAGATCAATCACATCGGCAAGGGTTTGCGCCCGGCGCGTGGTCAAACCAATCGGGATCAGTTCCTGCCCGATCAGACTTTGGGGTGATGGGAAAACATGGGAGATCCCCGTCCCATTGATCAGATCATCGGGTAAGGCATCGCCAAAGCGGGTCACAAGCCGCCCGGCCAAGGTACGTGCCGCCGCCACCGAAACCTGTTGACCCAAAACGGCCCGAAGGGCGAGTTCAAACCGATCCCAGCATCCGGGCACGCGCAGACCGGGGCGTTTTTGCACCAAGGGTGCCAGCAAGGCATCGTCGGAAAATTGTGCGGTGATGGACGGCACATCGGCATCAAGATCAAAAAGCCTGCGCACCCTGGCACCGATTTCAAGCACCGCCTCCCGGGCCGGGCCGCGCAGGATGACATCCACGCCGGCTTGGTCGGCGCTAAAATGACAGATCATCAAGCCGAGCTTGCCATCAATTTTGAAACCGCGCGCATAGGTGCGTTCACGAGCGGTTTCCAGGCCCGGAATGGCACGTGCGCGGAAAAAGCTCAGAAGATAGTCGGCATCAAAGGGCTGGCGGGCACGCAGACGTAAAATCAAATCATCATTTCGCGCAGCAAACGGATCATCCGAGCCCGGTTTTCCCGGGCTCACGGTTTTGACACCGCGCCGAAAGGCGGTCGGGGCCTGCCCATAGGCCTGTTTCATCGCATCGTTAAAGCGGCGCAAACTGCCGAAACCGGCGATATCGGCGATTTCAGTCATGGTCAGGTTGCTATCGACAATCAACTGACGTGCCCGCAACAGACGGCGTGCCTTGGCGTGTTCTTGCGGCGTGACACCGGTATGTTCCTTGAATATGCGCCGCAAATGCCGGTCCCCGACACCAAGCCGGTCGGCCAGATCGGTGATCGAGCCATTTTCAAGCACACCCTGATCAATCAGGCGCACCGCACGGGCGACCGTCGCATGCACACCAGCACTTGCCGGGCTGCCCGGTGCGGCTTCGGGACGGCAGCGCAGGCATGGGCGAAAACCATGGGCAATTGCGACCTCGGCACTGGGATAGAATTCGACATTGTCGCGCTTGGGTGTGACCGCCGGGCAAATCGGGCGACAGAAAATCCCGGTGGTCCGCACAGCGGTATAAAACCGCCCGTCAAACCGACGGTCCCGGGTTTTGAGTGCCTGATAGCAAATATCGTTATTGAGCTGTTCCATGCCGCGCAGTTTAGCAGAACCGCTCGATAAAACTCGCCAGATTCGGACTCAGACATTTTAAAACCTTTTTGAGAGTATAATTAATCACACTTCAACTTTTGCGTTTAATGATTAAATACTCAACAAACAAGTATTTTCCCCAAATGGGGATATTTTCGCGTCGTCAAAAAAGCGAATAAAGAAACCCGCGGCACATTTTGTTGCTTTAAGCCACGGGTGCAAGCCGACCAGAACTCTGGAACAGGGCAACGGCACTGCGAGAGGAAATGTCATGAAACGTATTTCGGTGAAGCTACCGACGATCATTGCAGGCCTGATCCTGCTGACAGCGCTGAGCGCTGGCGGAATTTTGTCATTTGAACTTTGGGTGACCCAGAAAACCGAGGTGCAGAACAAACTTCTGGCGCTTACGGATGCGCGCAAAGAGTCGATCCAGTCCTACCTGACATCGATTGAAGAAGACCTGATCATTGAGGCAGATAGTGGCTTTACCCGCGATGCGCTAAACGCTTTTTCCCGAAGCTGGGAACAGCTGGATGGTAACCCGATGGCCACCCTGCAAAATCTTTACATCACCGAGAACAGCCATCCGCTTGGCGAAAAGCATCTGTTGACCAATGCCGGGGATGGCTCGGACTGGAGCCAGGCCCACCGGACCTATCACCCGCATTTCCGCGAGTTTCTTGAACTCAAAGGCTATTACGACATATTCCTGATCCGTGCCGACGGGGAGCTTGTCTATTCCGTCTTCAAGGAGGCGGACTTTGCCACCAACCTCAAAACAGGTGAATGGGCGGAGACCGATCTGGGTCGCGTATTTCGCGATACATTGGCGCTGAGTTCCCCCAAGGACATCGCCTTTACCGATTTCAGCCCCTATGCACCCAGTGCCGATGCACCGGCCAGTTTCATCGCCCATCAAGTTCTGTCTGAAGCAGGCGAATTGCTTGGCGTGATTGCCTTCCAAATGCCGATTTCACGCATCAACAGCATCATGAATGCATCGGTTGGTATGGGCGAAAGTGGTGAAACCTATATCGTTGGTGAAGACGGGTTGATGCGGAGTGACTCCCGATTTTCCGAAGAAAGTACGATCCTTAAAACCCGTGTGAACGACGATGCAACCCGCGATGCATTGGCAGGCAATAGTGGCATTCACGAAATTGTTGATTACCGCGGCGTGCCGGTCATTTCGGCGTATATGCCGATCCAGTTCAATGGCGTCGATTGGATTGTTCTGGGCGAGATTGACACCGCCGAGGCATTTGCACCGGTTTATCGTGCCCTGATGATTGCGGCCGTGATTGTCGGCCTTTTAGCAGTGCTTGGCATCGCGGCGAGTATCCTCTTTGCCCGTTCGGTGACCCAACCGATCAAAAAAATTGTCGGCAACCTTGGCACCCTTGCCGATGGCAAGCTTGATACCGAAGTCTTTGGCACCGATCGTCCTGATGAGATTGGCGACATCGCCAAGGCAACGGAAGTCTTTAAAAAGAACATGATCCGGGCCAAGGAACTTGAGGCCGAAGCCGAGCAAGCCAAGGTGCAGGCCGCCAAAGAAAAGCGCGAACAAATGAACAAGCTTGCCGATGCGTTTCAGGACAATGTCGGCACGATTGTCAAAGTTGTGGCGTCTGCGGCAACCGAACTGGAAGCAACCGCCCAGGGCCTTACCGCGATCATGGAACAGACCAATGCACAGGCAACATCTGTTTCAAATGCGTCTGGCCTTGCCAGCACAAATGTCGAAACGGTGGCATCTGCCTGCGAAGAGATGGCCGCATCCATTCGCGAAATCAGCGCGCAGGTCCAGAACGCGACGAACATAACCACCCGGGCCACGGAAACGGCAAGTTCGACCCGCGAAACAGCAAACGGGCTTGCAGGTGCTGTACGCGAAATTTCCAGCGTGGTGGAACTGATTCAGGACATTGCCGAGCAAACCAATCTTCTGGCCCTGAACGCCACCATTGAGGCAGCACGCGCAGGGGATGCCGGCAAGGGGTTTGTCGTTGTCGCACAGGAAGTCAAAAATCTGGCCAACCAGACGGCGCGTGCGACCGAAAACATCACCGCCCAGATCGAAAAGGTACAGGGCATTACCAACACAATGGTCACCGCAGTTGATGAAATCAGCGATGTCATTGAAAACAACAAGCAAAGCTCGACCGTGATCTCAGCAGCAGTTGAGCAGCAGGACGCCGCCACGAACGAGATTAGCCACAACATCGCACTGGCTGCCAACGGCACACAGGAAGTGACCAATGCGATTGGCGATGTCACCAAGGCAGCAAACGAAGGAAGCCATTCCGCGACCCAGGTCCTGGCCAGCGCGCAAGAGCTTTCAAAATCGGCCGCCCGCCTTGGCAAAGAAGTCGACAGTTTCATCGCAACGGTTCGCGCCGCCTGATCAAACTGCCCGAAAATACTAAAACGCGCCCCGCTTAAAGGTGGGCCGCGTTTTTTGTGCGTTTAGGGCTTTGCGTCGGGCCTAGTTCAGCGGGATATCGTTATCAGATTTGCTGTCCTGATATTGGGACGACAACCGGTCATATTCATCCGAAATTACCTTGGCGCGTGTCACATAGGTTGCTTTCTCACCTTCCGGCAGCTCCGCAACCATGCCCATCATCGAATGGCTATCCCAGAAGGCATTGGATTTGTTGTATTCGCCGTCCTCAAGTGTGAAGACCTCCTTCATGATTTTCAGATCATGGGGAATGGCAAAGGCATCACGCGAATCTTCATACGAGAAGAAATAATAGAAATTATCAAACCCGGCCCAGGTGATGGCAGACAGGCACATCGAACACGGCTCATGCGTCGAAAGAAAAATCAGCTCCGATGTTGCCGGGCGCTGATCTGCGGGGATTTCATAGAACCGCTTCAGGCAATGGACCTCACCATGCCAGAGCGGATTTTCGGTTTCATTGTTGGTTTCGGCAATGACCAGCGAAAGGTCATCCTTGCGCAGGATCGCCGCACCAAACAGTTTGTTGCCGCCCGATACGCCGGCACGGGTTTTGGGCAGAATGTCGTCCTCCAGCACGGAAAACAGGCGGTCGAGGATATTCTGATCAGCGTTGGTATCGGTCATGTTGGCGGTCCCGGATAGCGGTGATTTTACATGCTGCTATTTCATCGCGTCCGGGCCGCCAAGCCAACCTGTTTTTCATATCAACAGGCGCTAAACAGCCTATCGATACGCTTTACAATCAAAGACCGCGCAATATGCCGTCATTATCAGGCATCTGGCGCCTTTCCGGCGGAACCGGAATATAGAAATCACGATCAAGCAAGGTGGTGATCGCAATCAGTGTCGGGGATTTCTGATCCCGTACCTTGGTGATCAGAGCATGATCAACCGGGGCCATTTCGCGGATTTTGATGACTTCGAAAATCGGACCGTTGGGTGTAGCGAGTTTGAACTGGTCGCCGACCGCGACCGGACCATGGGACTGATGGGCCATTTGGATCTTCCCGTGAGAGTATGGATGTTTGCTCCGCACGACCTGCCCGTGTCCCGTATTACCCGGGTGTTTTGTTGTATGCGACAGATCGCGCTTGACCACACTGTTGCAGAGCTATCCGGCAATTCTGTGACAGAAATGGGATATTTGCGCTCGATTTGCGATTTTCTGCCGGTTTGGCCATCACAAAACAAAAAAAACACCCCGCCTGATCCGGACGGGGTGTTTTCAAATGCAGGTGGTTCAGGACAGCTGATCAGTCGATATCTTCGATTTCCCCGGCCGACCCTGTGACCTTGGCGGCAAGGGCTGCGGCCATAAAGGCATCGAGATCACCGTTCAGAACGCCCTGGGTATCAGACGTTTCCGTGCCCGTGCGCAGATCCTTGATCATCTGATAAGGCTGCAGGACGTAGGAGCGGATCTGATGGCCCCAACCGATATCGGTTTTGCTGTCTTCGACAGCCTGTGCCTCGGCTTCGCGTTTTTGCAGCTCTGCCTCATACAGGCGGGCTTTCAGCATCTTCATCGCCGTGTCGCGGTTTTTGTGCTGCGAACGGTCGTTCTGACACTGGGCGACGATGCCGGTCGGGATATGGGTGATACGCACAGCAGAATCGGTTCTGTTAACGTGCTGACCACCGGCACCCGATGCGCGATAGGTATCGACACGAAGATCCTTATCAAGGATTTCAATTTCGATATCGTCATCAATCACCGGATAAACCCAAACCGACGAGAAGCTGGTATGACGGCGTGCGGAACTGTCATAGGGCGAAATACGCACCAGACGATGCACACCCACCTCGTTCTTGAGCCAGCCATAGGCGTTATGACCCGTGATCTTGTAGGTCACCGATTTGATACCGGCTTCCTCGCCATCACTTTCTTCAAGCATCTCAAGCTTGTAGCCCTTTGACTCCGCCCAACGATAATACATGCGCGCCAGCATCGATGCCCAATCCTGGGCCTCGGTCCCACCAGCGCCGGCATGAATTTCGAGATAGGCATCATTGCCATCGGCCTCGCCCGAAAGCAGGCTTTCAAGTTCGCGCTTTGCCGCGATGTCACGGATCGAGCGCAGAACCTCTTCGGCCTCTTCAACGGTTTCGTTGTCGCCTTCGGCTTCGCCGAGTTCGATCAGACCAACACTGTCTTCAAGCTCCTGGGCGAGCTTTTTATAACCATTGATGGCGTCATCAAGCTGGGTACGTTCACGCATGACTTTTTGCGCGTTTGCCGCATCGTCCCAAAGGGTCGGGTCTTCGGCAAGTGCGTTCAGTTCGTCGAGGCGTCTAAGAGCGTTATCCCAGTCAAAGATGCCTCCTCAGCAGTGCCATCGACTGCTTGATTTCATCGACCAATGCCTGTGCTTCGGCGCGCATTGATGTCTCCGTTATTCGTCTGAAAATCTGTTTTGCCACATCAAAGATGTAGCAATGTCGGCGTGGGTTATAACAGTTTTTGTCCCGCTTGAAACCCCTGCAACCATGCAAAAACCCGACACAGAATTTGTGCCGGGTTTCGCAACAAAGCCGTGATCAACGAATATGGTGATCAGCCAAAAACAGGATCGAGCGTTACGGTATAAAGTTCTTCGTCGGCAACATCGCGAAGAGACACGCGGAACTGCTCGGTTTCGGCATCGATATCGACCAGACCAAAGAACTGCAAACCATAGGATGGCGGCAAGTTAACGCCCTGCTCCTTGGTTGGATGTTTGGTGAATTTCACCTGTGGACCGAACGTGTTGTCCATGTCACTGGGGCCAAAGGTCCCGGCATGAAGCGGGCCAGATACAAATTCCCAGAACGGTTCGAAGTCCTGGAACTGCGCCTTGTTCGGGTCATAGTAATGGGCGGCGGTGTAATGCACGTCCGCCGTCAACCAGACCGTATTGTTGATTTTGGCATTCTTGATAAAGCGCAGCAGTTCAACAATTTCAAGCTCACGCCCGGCAGGTGCACCATCGCCATTGGCAAGGTTTTCAAACGTGCTTTTGTTTTTCCAGTCATCATAGACAATCATGCCAATCGGCATGTCAGCCGCGATGACTTTCCAGGTCGCCTTGGAATTCAAAAGACCGCGTTTGAGCCATTCCATCTGCGCGCGACCAAGGAAGTCGGTATTGTCGGTCGGGGTTGCACTGTTATTGGCATCGTTGGTGCCGCGATAGGTCCGCATGTCGAGGAAGAAGATTTCCAAGGACGGACCATAAGATACCTTGCGATACACCCGCCCCGGTTCGGATGCGTGTTCGGTGACGGGCAACATTTCGCGGAATGCACGGTTTGCCCGTGCTGCCAGAAGGGATGCTGATTTTTCGGTATAGCGATCATCGCCAAGCAGTATCTCGCCCGGATACCAGTTATTGGTAACTTCGTGGTCATCCCATTGATAATAGACCGGGATCAGGCGGTTGAATTCGCGCAGATGCTGATCAAGCATGTTGTATTTGTAGTTGCCGCGAAACTCGTCAATGGTTTCGGCAACCTTGGCGGTGTCGTCGGTGGTGATGTTTTTCCAAATCTGTCCATCCGGAGTTTTCTGGGTTTCGGCAAACGGACCATCGGCATAGATGGTATCACCGGAATGGATGAAGAAATCAGGGTTGTGCTTGGCAATCGTGGCATAGGTTTTCATGCCGCCACGGTCTTCATCAATGCCCCAGCCCTGCCCGGCGGTGTCGCCTGACCAACCGAACCGAATATTGCGTTTGGCCGCCGGTGCCGTGCGGAAATGGCCAATAACCGGCTCGGACGATGCGCGTGCGTCATCAAGGTTTTCAAAATGGATCTTGTAAAAAACATCCTGGCCGGCTGGCAGGTCTGCCAGCGCAAGCTTGCCGGCGAAATCACGTTCCGGCAGCACATCGACATGCGGGATGCGGACCGAATTTTTGAAGCCTTCTGTGGTTGCGATTTCGGTAATCATGCGTGATGCACGATCCGCACGCCCCCAGATGCAGGCGGTGTTGGCGGTCACATCACCACTTTGCACCCCATGGGTAATCATCGGGCGATCAGCAGCACGGGAAATAGATGGCATAAAGAAACCACCCATGGCGGATGCAGCACCTGCTGTTGCGCTGGTGGCAAGAAATTTGCGACGGGAAAGTCGAAACGACATAACGAAACCCTCTTCAAGGTATGAAAATCACCTTGAGGAGAATGACAAAATCAAATGACAGTGCGATGTCAGCCGGTTGATCGTTTTGTCATTGTTTGATGACAGCGCAACGTCGCGAAAGGCCTGATTTGAAAATAAGTTCTTTCAGATGAACACATCCCTGAACGAACAAAGCCGGATGCTGATCACATCCGGCTTTGTTGATATTTAAGCGGCGGATTTCGCCACTATATGATGGTTGTCGCGCGGCCTAGTAAATGCCACCCGGCCCGGACACAGCGCCTGCGCTGTTATCCGAATTTCCGGATCCGCTATAACCACCATCAATCACATTGTCATTTGATGCCGGGATGGTGCCGGGCTTGAAGGCCTCCCAGATCACGTCCTGAGCACCCGGGCCAGCCGGAAGGCCGGTACGCGATTCAACTCGGACCATGCGAATGCCCGGCGGTGTACGGAACGGAATGGCTTTGGTGCCTTCAAGCGCACCGCGCATGAATTCCTTCCAGATCGGGGCAGCGGCACTTGCGCCCTGCTCCTTGTCGCCAAGGGATCGGTTGTCATCAAAGCCGACATAAACGCCAACGGCAAGGTCGGGCGAGAAGCCAACAAACCATGCATCACGTGAATCATTGGTCGTACCGGTTTTACCGGCCAGCGGATAACCAAGTTCGGCGATTGTCCGGCCAGTACCACGTGAAATAACGCCTTCCATGATGTGGACCATCTGGAACGCACTGGCCGGATCGGTCAGTTGTTCACGGGTATCAGGCAGATCAGGCGGCATCTGATTGCGGAATTCCACATCCTGACACAGGGTGCATTCGCGTTCGTCACGACGATAAATCACATTGCCGCGACGATCCTGAATACGGTCAATCAGGGTCGGCGTGATTTTCTTGCCACCATTGACCAGTTCGGCATAGGCCGCAGTCAATCGCATCACCGTCGTTTCAGCCGCGCCAAGCGACATCGACAGGACATCTGGCATTTCATCAACAATGCCAAACCGTTCGGCATAATCGACAACCGTGGGCATGCCGATGGTCTGGGCCAGACGCACCGTCATCAGGTTTCGCGATTTTTCGATACCAAGGCGCATGGTCGAAGGACCATAGAACTGGCCGCTATAGTTGCCCGGTTTCCATTTACCAAGCCCCGGCCCCTGATCAATCACAAACGGCGCATCAAGCACCAGTGTTGACGGGGTAAAGCCCTGGTCCAGGGCCGCCAGATAAATAAACGGCTTGAAGGCCGAACCCGGCTGACGGCGGGCTTGTGTCGCGCGGTTGAATTTCGAAAGATCATGTGAAAAACCACCCGACATCGCCAGTACGCGGCCGGTATGCGGATCCATCGCCACCAGACCACCGTTGACGTTCGGGATCTGGCGCAGGCCATAGGTATTGGGCGGAAGCGTCTCGCCATCAAGTTCGGCGAAATGTTTGACGTAAATGACATCGCCGGGTTTCAGGACATCTGACGGACGGTTAACGACCGCACCCAATGTCTGGCCCTTTTGCCACGGGCGTGCCCATGTCAGGAAGCGCAGCGGAATGCGGCCCTGCTCGCCATTCATCAGGCCCAGTTTTGCCTCGTTGGCGTCGGTATCAAGAACAACCGCACGATCCCATGGGATATCGGCGGGTGTTTCAACTTCGCGCAAGGCCTGCTGCCAGTTGCCCGACAGGTCGATATTGGTGATCGGACCGCGCCAGCCATGACGGCGATCATATTCGACCAAGCCGTCAAACAGCGCCTTGTCGGCGATATCCTGCAAACGCGGAACCACGGTAGAACGCACCGAAAGGCCACCGTCATACAGCATGCCTTCGCCGTAACGATCAACCAGCTGGCGACGGACTTCCTCGGCAAAGAAATCAGCCTGATAGGTATCAACCGATTCACGGCTTTTGCCCTGAAGCGGGGCCGACCATGCGGCCTGTGCTTCGGCCTCGGTAATATAATTTTCTTCCAGCATCCGGCCGATCACCCAGTTACGACGCGCCTTGGCTTCGTCGTGGTTACGCACCGGGTGGTAGTTCGAGGGTGCCTTTGGCAGGGCTGCCAGATAGGCGGCTTCTTCGATATTAAGTTCATCAAGCGACTTGTCGAAGTAACGCAAGGCTGCGGCGGCCACACCATAGCTGCCACTGCCAAGGTAAATCTCGTTCAGATAAAGTTCGAGAATGTGTTCCTTGGAAAAGGCGCGCTCGATCCGGAAAGACAAAATGGCTTCCTTGATCTTGCGTTCATAGGAAACTTCGTTGGTCAAAAGGAAGTTCTTGGCGACCTGCTGGGTGATGGTAGATGCACCAACCGGGCGTTTACCTGTGCCCATATTCACAACGTTGGTCACAGCCGCACGCAAGACAGAGGCAAAATCGATCCCCGGGTGGGAGAAGAAGTTTTTGTCCTCGGCCGCGACAAAGGCATCAACCACCTTGGGCGGGATGGCCGAAATCGGGACAAAAACACGCTTTTCACGCGCATACTCGGCAATCAGCGCACCATCGGATGCATGCACACGTGTCATGACCTCGGGCTCGTAATTTTCAAGCTGGGTGTAATCGGGCAGTCCTTGGCCAAAGTGCCAGAAGATCGCCAGCATACCGGCGCCGCCCGCAACCGCCATCAAGAACAGAAAGCCGAAAATACTAAGTAAAATTCGCATGTAAGCAGGTCTTTTTCATTTTGTTGGCCTGATCCGGTAGGGGCGCATATTCATGCACTCTTACCGGAAATGCAATGTCCCGGCAGACATTTCGCCTGTCTGTGCCGAAAAAACGGATGTATCCGCATTATAGCGGCAAAATAATGACAAGGTTGTGACAGCCGCCACGCCAGACAGCATTTATACATGGCACAGCGCGCATAAGGACTTCGCTGCCCGTTTCGGACCCAGCGAAATCATCGGCATCATGCCCGACTATTAGAATTTGTGTTTCTCGAAATAGATATCAATTGCCCGCAAGACCGCATCGGCAATCTTTTTGCGATGAGCCGGACTTTGCAACAACTTGGCGTCTGTCGCATTCGAAAGATATCCCATTTCAAACAGGGCCGAAGGGATATCCGGTGCCTTCAGAACCGCAAAACCGGCAAAGCGATGAGTGCGACGTTGCAGTTCGATGCTTTGGGCAAGTTGACTGACCATGTTAGCCGCAAGGGTCGCCGACAGGTTCATGGTTTCACGTTGCGCAAGATCGATCAGAATGCTTTGCACCAGCGTGTTTTCATCGGAAAGATCAATACCGGCAATCACGTCGGCCTTGTTTTCCTTGGACGCCAGTGCAGCGGCTTCTTTGTCCGATGCGTTTTCAGACAGGGTATAGACCGAAGCGCCGCGATGCTTGGGATTGCCGATTGAATCTGCATGCAGGGATATGAACAAATCTGCCCCGGCCTTGCGCGCGATGTCCACACGTTGCCGCAGTTTCAGGAACACATCCTTGTCACGCGTCAACAAAACGCGATATCGCCCCGACGCGGTCAGGGTTTCGGCCAACTGACGTGCCGCGGCAAGGGTCAGGTCCTTTTCATAGACATTACCAACCCCGATCGCGCCTGGGTCGACCCCGCCATGCCCGGCATCAATCGCGATCAGCGGCTTTTCTTCGCCACCCCGGCCCGATTGCACCGCGACATCGACACTTTGTTCGGTCGCACTGGTATCGTTACGGCTGCGCGCAGAATAAGCTTCCATGCTCTGGCGCGATGCGGTCAGAAACGCATCGCGCTGTGTCGGTTTAAGGTCAACCACCAGACGGTTGGGCTTCCCGCCGCCGGGCGGCAACGAGAAAATCTTTGAAACCAGCGATGGTTGGGCAACATCAAGAACCACACGGAAGGTGCCCGGTTTAAACAGGCCATACCGCAGACCGGAAATAAGCCCGCCACCGGAGGTCACCTTGCCCGGTGGGGCGTTCCAGTCAATTTCCGGCATATCAATGATGATGCGGTACGGATCGGGCAGCAGGAAATAGGTAAAGTCGACTTCCTGATCGAGATCGATCACAAAGCGCGTGTAATCGGGATAAACTCCGAGCCGCGCACCAAGCACCTTGGCCGTTTGGGCAGACGCCCCTGATACGATGATCTGGGACGCACACAGCAGCGCAAACACCACCATCATCGTTCTGGCAATTTTAACCAGCAACGATCGCGATGGTGCGTTTTTCGGCGTGGAAAATGAAGTCGCGTGCTGTGAATACATCTGTCGTTTCAGCGCCTGTTACCCTGCAAGAGCATCTGTTAAGCGCTTATAGCAATGCGTTGGTTAACGGGCAATTGACCAACGACAGAACTTGCATGACAGACCTTTCAACTTTCCGCGATGGGCATGACATGGAGCAAAACCGTAAAAACAGTGTGTTTTCATATATTTGCCCGAACCAAATCATCAAAAGGAAAATCGCGCGGATTTCTGTGTGTTTTTACACATTACTGTCAGAAAGTCGTCACATCACGCAACAAAACTGTTTGTAGCATACGCATAAAAGGGATATGTTGCACCCGAGATTCCTATGCTTTGTGGTAAGCAACCAAAATGCCACCAGGCTGAGGACGCGACGAGTGCAGTTCTTACGGTCGGTGTCTCGGTGACGCGGCAATTCCCGCTCCCGATAGAGCCCTCCTTAAAAAGGCTGTCTTGGCGCGCTCGAAGACACGCAATCTAATTCTTTTTGTTTCAACACCAAAACCAGGTCCAACCGGAAGAGCAGCCGACACGCGATGACCCAGATACATACAGGACATATCGCGACCTTTATGGTTGGCGCCTCCGGACACGCCGGTTTGTTTGCATATCAGCGCAATTGCGCCCATAGCATTGAACTGGCGGGGCCTCCAGGAACAGGTTCCGAATGGTCAAACGTATGCTTATCGATGCAACGCACGCGGAAGAAAGCCGCGTCGTTGTTATTCACGGAAATCGCCTAGAAGAATACGACGTCGAAACTTCGACAAAAAAGCAAATCAAGGGTAATATCTATCTCGCGAAAGTCACGCGGGTAGAACCGTCGCTTCAGGCGGCCTTTGTTGACTATGGCGGAAACCGTCATGGTTTCCTTGCGTTCAGCGAAATCCATTCCGACTATTATCAAATCCCGGTTGCCGACCGTGAAGCTCTTGCCCAGCAGAGCAACACACAGGTCAAGGACGCCGAAATCGTCGAAGACAATATCGGCGATACCGAAGACAGCCCGAAAAAAGATAAGAAACCGTCGCGTTCCCGCTCGCGCCGCAAACCGCGCGCCCAGAGCAAGGACGAAGCATCCGACACGCCCGAGGCAGAAAACACCGACGCGGCTGTATCGGCCGAGGCCGCTGCCCCGTCAGATGCCGCAACCGACAATGCCGGTTCAGGCGAGGAAGAAGAAGCCAAGCCGCGTCGCCGTCGCCCGCGCAATCGTCGCAAGAAAAGCGATGATGTCGAAGCATCTGGCACCGACGCAGAAGCATCCTCTGACGGCAATGATGACAACGGCTCGGACGGTGACGATACCCCGACCGGTGGCAATGCCGCGATGTCTGCGGAAATCGCCGAGCTTGAAGTTGATGTCGATGACGAGGCCAACGAAGTAACCGCGCTTGACGCAACCGCCGATGTTGAAGAAGACATCGAGGATATGGGTGGTGATGACGACGGTGACGAGTTCGTTGAGTCACACAGCCGTCAGCTTCAGAAACGCTACAAAATTCAGGAAGTGATCAAACGCCGCCAGATCATTCTGGTTCAGGTCGTCAAGGAAGAACGCGGCAACAAGGGTGCGGCTCTTTCGACCTTCCTGTCGCTGGCCGGTCGTTATTGCGTTCTGATGCCAAACACCCCGCGTGGTGGCGGCATTTCGCGCAAAATCACCAATGCCAAGGATCGCAAGCGCCTGAAATCCATTCTGGCCGAGCTTGAGATTCCGGACGGCATGGCGGTTATCGTTCGTACCGCTGGTTCAGAACGCACCAAAGCCGAAATCAAACGCGACTTCGATTATCTGATGCGCCTGTGGGATCGTATCCGCGAAACCACCCTTCAGAGCCAGGCACCGTGCCTGATTTACGAAGAAGCCGACCTTATCAAGCGTTCCATCCGTGACCTGTATGCACGTGATGTTGATGAAGTTCTGGTCGAAGGTGACGATGGTTACCGGGTTGCCAAAGACTTCATGAAGATGCTGATGCCGTCGCATGCCAAGCGCGTGCAGCCCTACAAAGATCAGGGCGTGCCGCTGTTCCACCGTTTCCAGGTGGAAAGCCAGCTTGATGCGATGCTCAACCCGGTCGTACAGCTTAAATCCGGTGGTTATCTGGTTATCAACCCGACCGAGGCACTGGTCGCGGTTGACGTTAACTCCGGCCGTTCGACCCGCGAACGCAACATCGAAGAAACCGCTTACAAGACCAACCTTGAAGCGGCCGAAGAACTAGCACGTCAGCTGCGCCTGCGTGACCTTGCCGGTCTGATCGTTGTCGACTTTATCGACATGGAAGATCACCGCAATCAGGCATCTGTCGAACGCAAGCTTAAGGAAGCAATGCGCAACGACCGTGCTCGTCTTCAGATCGGCCGTATCAGCCCGTTTGGCCTGCTTGAAATGTCGCGTCAGCGCCTGCGCCCGTCGCTGGTCGAAAGCGCGTTTGAAGTTTGCACCCACTGCCGTGGTGTCGGCCTTGTCCGTTCGATTGAAAGTGCAGCCCTTCATCTGCTGCGCGTGATCGAGGAAGAAGGCATGCGTCGCCGTTCAGGCGCGCTGACCGTCCATGTTGCCAGTGAAGTCGCGCTTTATATCCTGAACCGCAAACGTGACTCGCTTGGCGAGATCGAAAGCCGTTATGGCTTCAGCGTCATGATCTTTGGCGATGACAGCCTGATTTCACCTGATCACCGCATCGAGCGTACTCGCGCGAAAAAAGGTGACGAGGTCGAAGAGGTTTCTGCGGTTCTTAATACCGACAGTGTATCGCTGACCGCGATCGAAAACCCGGTTGATCTCGAAGAAGAAGAAGACGAAATCGAACGCAACGAAGACGACGATCAGGGCGGCAAGCGCCGTCGTCGCCGTCGTCGTCGCCGTGGCCGCAATGATGACCGCGATGATCGCAACAATGATCAACCGCAGGAAGCATCAGACGACAGCGATGGCGTATCTGATAATGCAGATGGCAACAATAATGATGACGATGATGACGAAAGCAATCGCAAGCGCCGCCGTCGTGGCAAGCGTGGTGGTCGCCGTCGTTCGCGTCGTCAGGACTTTGATGGCAA
This sequence comes from Thalassospira sp. CA1, assembly GCF_059052855.1. Classification (NCBI taxonomy): domain Bacteria; kingdom Pseudomonadati; phylum Pseudomonadota; class Alphaproteobacteria; order Rhodospirillales; family Thalassospiraceae; genus Thalassospira; species Thalassospira sp. CA1. Next base: position 201,975 of record NZ_JBZCIA010000005.1, on the reverse strand, counting down.
CCGCACCCGTTCACCGGCAGATGATCCGGCCCTGACGGCTGCACGCCGCAATCGTGATCACGAAGCACCGGACGGCACGGATGAAAACACCGTGATCGACGCCGACAGCGAAGGTCAGGATGCCGACAGCTTTGATCAGGAAGGCGTTCGTGCCGGTCGTGCGCGCAGCACCACTGCCCCGGCCCCGGCCCGTCCGCGTCGTGATCGCAATGACAATCGCCGCAATCGCCGTGATCGCAACAGCCGTTCTGATAGCACTGACGGTGATGAAGATCGTGGTGATGTGAAAAACATCCCGATCCAGTCGGGCCCGGCCCCGGAAGCAAAGCCTGAAACCCAGGCGGAAGCGAAATCGGAAGCCGCAAGCGCACCGGCATCTGCCCCGGCAGAAGTCAGCGCACCGGCACCGAAGAAAGAAACGCCAAAGGCAGAAGCCCCGGTCGAAAAATCGGCAGAAAAACCTGCCGAGAAGCCTGTAGAAAAACCGGCCGAGCCGAAAGCCGCTGAGCCTGCCAAGGCTGAGAAAGCTGAACCGGCGCCTGCGCCGGCAAAAGACGAAAAACCGAAGCCGAAGAAACGCGGCTGGTGGAGCCTCGGTCGTTAAGATCGGGCATCTGAACAAACAAAAAGGGCTGCCCATCAGGCAGCCCTTTTTTCGTCGTTATCTATTGAAAGATCAGCGTTTCCAGTTCTGAAGCGCCTTGACCGCACCGATCATGGTGTCTTCGCTATGCGCGAACGAGAAGCGGACATAGCCTTTGCCACGCATGCGGTCGAAATCCGTCCCCGGTGTCGTGGCAACGCCGGTTTCTTCGAGCATCTGTTTACAGAACGCTTCGCTGTCATTGGTCAGATCGCGCACATCGGCATAGAGGTAAAACGCACCATCAGCCGGGGCGAATTTTGTGAAACCGGCCTTTGGCAGACCATCCAGCAGGATTTCACGATTGCGCGCATAGGCCGCGATGTTGGCTTGTAGCTCATCCTCGCACTCAAAGGCGGCCACTGCCGCCAACTGCGAAAGCGCCGGGGCCGAGATGAACAGGTTTTGCTGCAGACATTCGACCGCACGCATCAGATCGGGCGGCACAATCGCCCAGCCCAGACGCCAGCCGGTCATGGAAAAGTATTTCGAGAAACTGTTGATGATGATGGCTTCATCACCGAACTCAAGCGCGGTGCATTCGGCCACATCGCCAAATGAAATGCCCTGATAGATCTCGTCACTGATCAGGCGAATGCCGTTTTCACGGCAATAGGTTGCCAGTTCGCGATAGGTTTCAACATCAATCATGCTGCCCGCAGGGTTGGACGGGCTGGCAACGATCAGACCATCAACCGGTTCATCCAGATCGCGCAGCATCTGCACAGTCGGCTGATAATGGGTTTCCGGTCCGGCGGGCAGGTTGATCGTATCAATACCAAGCGCGCTTAGGATGTTGTGATAGGCCGGGTAACCGGGGGCTGCCATCGCAACACGATCACCGGCATCAAAGGCCGCCAAAAACGCCAGTACAAAGATCGATGAAGAGCCACTGGCAACACAAACCCGCGCCGGATCGACAGACACGCCGAATTTGGTTTTGTAATGACCTGCAATGGCTTCGCGCAGCGGATCGATGCCCATGGCGTTGGTATAGCCGATCAAATCGGACTCGAGCGCCTTTGCAGCAGCTTCGCGCACTTTGCGCGGTGCCGGGGTTCCGGGTTGGCCGACTTCAAGATGAAAGACAGCCTTGCCTTCCTTTTCGCGCGCATTGGCCGCACGCATCACATCCATCACGATAAAGGGCGAAATTGCACCACGAAGGGATTGTTTCAATGCCATTTGTGGGGTCCTGAAATGTGTTTAAGAACAACAGGGCAGGATGTCCCCTGCCCTGTTGGTTGGTTTCTTTATTATCGGGTTCCGGCCATGCCGCCGCCTGCCGGGTCGGCAAGGAACTGGCAGCTTTCCGGATGGGGTGGCGTGCCTTCGAGGCACTTGATGACATTGACCGAAGACGCCCCGTCGGAATTCATCGCAATACCCGATGCAGCACCATTGCCAATCAGGTCTTCGGCCATGGTGGCGATCTGTTTGGTCGCACCAGCCGGCGTGCCCGTGCCAGCAATGCCGTAATAATATTCCCAGACAAACGGGTTCACCATCAATGCCGGCCCCATCAGCGGGGTAGAAATCATGTTCGCATCCCCCGCAGCCAGGTTAAGGCCAAACGCATCCGCGCCAAGACCCGCACCAAACGGCTTGTTCATAGTGGTGACACAGGCAACCGCATTGGCCGCACGATCCACAACGACAAAGCCACTGCGTCCGGCACTAGCCTGTGCGGCTTCAGAACCCGATGCGATATCCGCCAGATAACGGTTCAGGATATCGGCAAGTTCGCTGCCGTCGGTAATGACCGAAGTGCTGGAATTGGAGCGCGGCGGATAGGCCAGATAAAGCGTTTCATTACCAACCTTGACCTCGGTCGCGGTTTTCCACTGCGGGCGATAGTTGCGCATATCATCGGCGGTAAGTGTGCCGCCCGCCGCAGTGACAGCATTGGCGATATCAGCCCCCAACGCACCGCTATAAAACTCGCCCGGTCCCTTAACGCGCAATGATGTCAGAAGCGCCGCCAGATTAACCGCACGGATACGGTCGCCGACTTCAAGCATCTTGCCATCTGGCATAAAGGTGGCGCGCAATGCCGGACTGGCTTCAATCCGGGCACGGTTTGCCTCGATATCCTTAACCAGTGAACGCGATACCGGCACGCCAAGGCGCGCATATTGTTCGGCAGCACTGATCAGCGAGCCCCACTGCAAACGGCCATAACGTGCGCTCAGCGCATAGAGGCCGCGCGGAACGGTCGGGATGGTGGTTGGCGTCTGATCGGAACGGGTACGCGTGCCCGGACGTGGCCAGAAATCAAGGACTTCGACCTTTTTTGTTGCGCGATCATGCACAACACAAACCCCGCCACCGCCAATGCCGGCAACGGATGGCTTGGTCACGGTCATGGTGGCGTATAGCGCCACAGCAGCGTCCGCAGCCGTACCACCGGCAGACAAAACATCCCGTGCATTCCGGACGGCACGTGGCTCATCAGCGACCACACCACCGAAATAACCGGACACTGCCCCTATTTGACCAAGATTTTCTGTTTCATTAGCACTACATGCGGCAAGACCGGCAGTCATTGCGATTGCGACCGCGATCCGCCATGATGGCTTGCGCGTCGGCACGGAACCGACATCAGTCGAACGAAAATATGGAACGCACATTTTGCTCAGACGCATTATTACTCTCACTGCCATTTTCCTTGTTGCCCTGCCTAGCACGGTTTTCGCGCAGGGTCGTTCTTTTATCCGCGATACAGAGATCGAGGAAACCCTTCGGATGTATGCCACGCCCATTTTCAGGGCAGCGGGCCTCGATCCGAATGGCGTGTCCATTTATATCGTTTCCGACAACAGCTTGAACGCATTTGTTGCCGGGGGCCAAAAGCTTTTTATCAATACTGGGCTGTTGTTAAAAGCAGAGACTCCCGAACAGGTTATCGGCGTTGTTGCCCACGAGACCGGCCACATATCGGGCGGCCACCTTTCACGTGTTCATGACCAGTTGCGCAATGCGTCTGCAATCTCGATTCTTTCCACAATTGCCGGTGTTGCTGCCGGTGTTGCGGCGGGCCGATCCGACGTTGGGACTGCTGCCATTCTGGGCGGTCAGAACGTGGCCACCCGTAACTTTCTTGCCTATTCGCGGACCCAGGAAAGCAGTGCCGATCAGGCCGGTGTGAAGTATTTAACAGAGGCAGGCATTTCGTCGCGCGGGATGCTGGAATTCATGCAGACCCTTGAAGGTCAGGAATTGCTGAGTACCGCAAGCCAGGACCCGTATCTGCGCAGCCACCCGTTGACCGTCGAACGTGTCGATTTCCTTGAAAACTATGTATCCAACTCGTCACTCAAGGATGCCAAGGTCAGCCCGGATATGTATGAGCGCCATGCCCGCATGCGCGCCAAACTGTTTGCCTTTACCAACCATATTCAAAATACGATGCGCACTTATCCCGAAAGCGATACGAGCATTGCCGCACGCTATGCCCGCTCGATCGCCTATTACCGGGATTCACAGCTTGAGCCCGCGCTTGAGATTATCGAAGGGCTGATCGCCGAGGAACCGTCCAATCCGTATTTCGAAGAACTGAAAGGCCAGATTCTTCTGGAATTCGGGCGTGCGCGCGATGCCATCCCGCCACTGCAAAAGTCGGCCGAACTTTCAAACGGTGCGCCGCTGATCCGACTTCTTCTGGCGCATGCGATGATCGAAACCGGCGATGAGGCGTATCTGGCCCCGGCCAAGGAAAACCTGATCGGGGTATTGTCGCGCGAACGCGGCAATGCATCGGCATGGCGGTTCCGCGCTATTGTTGAAAACCGTCTTGGCAATGAAGGCGAAGCATCCCTGTCACAGGCGGAATACAGCCTTTTGACCGGTGACCGGCAAGCGGCGAGCTATCATGCGGTTCAGGCCGACCGGAAGCTTGAAAAGGGCACGGCCACATGGGTTCGTGCGCAAGACATTCTTCAGGCGACCAATCCTGATGGCGTACCGGGCAAGGACGCCGCCAATTGACGTCTTCGCCCGCACTGCGCGCCAAGCCACGGGCCCCGCGCGTCTTCACATCCAGAAGGGTTTTGGCGTCTGTAATGGTCGTGCTGGGATCGCTGAGCATAACAAGTTGCAGCCTGCCCGGTGCTGGTGTGAATGTCAGTGGTGACCTGAAACTTCTGTATGCGCCTTTTTCACTGTCCAACCCGCCGCGCTATTGGCAGGTCAATCAAAAGTCTAACGTGAACCCTGCCCCGCTTGGCTGGGAGGACAAGGACGGCCGCATCGCCCTTGCCGCGCGCCCCGGGATGGGGGCATTTGAAATCGGTCGGCGGACAAATGTGATCGTGCTGGCGTCACCGTTTTTGTCGTTTGACTGGCAATTCAACAGCGCCGCCCAAGTCGGGGATGTTGAACTGGTGCTTGGCTTCCGACGACAGGCACAGGGAAGCTGGACAGAAAGCGACCTTGGATCCGGAAAACCAACCATGGATCAGGAAGTCCGCATCGCCGTTGGCCAGTATGAAGTGCGCTACGGTGAATGGCACCGCGAATATTTTGATCTGGCAACACTTTATCGTCGATATTGGCCCGACGCTCAGGCCGACGAGGTGCGCCTTGTATGGATTGGCATTGTTTCGGGCGATGATCACATCGCCGCACAGAATAGTGTGATACATCTAACGCATATTTTACTTTCACGTTAGCAACGAGATCACGTATCAAAAACCATCACATTTCATCAGGGTCAGGACCACAGCATTACACACTGGCCAGAGACAAAAGGACGTCCAATGAACTCCCATATCGCAAAACGCTTTCTTGCTGGCACAGCACTTGGTATCGGCATGCTGATTGGCGCGCCGGCTGCCTTCGCGCAGGATAGCCTGAGCACTGAACAGAAAACCGAAATCGAAGGCGTTATTGAACAATATCTGCTTGATAACCCGGATGTTCTTTTGCGCGCGATCCAGAATGTCCAATCCTGGCAGGCCGCAGAGCAGTCCCGCCAGCAGGCTGCGGCCATCACCCCTGTCTGGGATGCGCTGGTTGCTGACAGTTCCGTTCCCTCGGTCGGGCCGGTTGATGCGCCGGTGACCGTGATTGAGTTTTTTGATTACCACTGCGGTTATTGCAAGCGCGCCTTTGATGGCGTGAAGGAAATTGCCGAAAACAGTGATGGCAAGGTTCGCACCATCTTTGTCGAATTCCCGATCCTGAGCGAGGAAAGCACCCTTGCCGCCCGTGCCGCACTTGCCGCCGACAAGCAGGACAAATACATGGAAGCGCACGAAGCCTTCATGACCAACCGTGGCCTGCTTGATCAGGAACGTATCAATGAACTGGCAGCGGGTGTTGGCATCGATGTCGAACAGATGCTTGAAGACATGAAGGCGCCCGAAATCACCGGCATGCTGGCACAGTATTCGAGCATGGCGCGCGCCGTTGGCATTTCCGGCACACCTGCCTTCCTGATCAATGGCACGCTGGTTTCGGGTGCAGACATGGAGCGTGTAAATGCGCTGGTCGATGCCGGACTGAAAGACGCATCCTGATCAAGACCACCTGACCAAACACAAAACGCCCACATGTGCAGTTTTGTTGTTTCGCCGTCTTAATGAAAAAGCAAAAGGCCGTTTCATTATCGAAACGGCCTTTTTCATTACAGCTTAACGCAAGAATATCGCCTAGATAATCCCGGCCAGTGGCGAGGACGGATCGGCATATTTCTTTTTCGGCATACGACCCGCCAGGAAGGATTCACGCCCGGCAATGATGGCATGTTTCATGGCGCACGCCATACGGATCGGGTCCTTTGCCCCGGCGATTGCGGTATTCATCAAGACACCGTCACAGCCCAGTTCCATGGCAACGGCGGCATCGGATGCACTGCCAACGCCCGCATCAACCAGAACCGGCACATTGGCGTTTTCCTTGATCAGCGCGATATTGACCGGGTTCAAAATGCCCATGCCAGAACCGATCAGAGAGCCCAACGGCATGATCGCGCAGCAGCCCATATCTTCGAGCATCTTGGCCTGAATAGGATCGTCGCTGCAATACACCATGACATCAAAGCCATCCTTGATCAGGGCTTCGGCCGCCTTAAGCGTTTCGGGCATATTGGGATAAAGTGTGGCCTGATCGCCCAGTACTTCGAGTTTCACCAAATTCCAGCCGCCTGCTTCGCGTGCAAGGCGCAGCGTACGCACAGCATCATCGGCGGTAAAGCAGCCGGCCGTATTGGGCAGATAGGTGTATTTTTTCGGATCGACATAATCGACCAGCATCGGCTGGTTCGGGTCGGTCAGGTTTACGCGGCGCACGGCAACTGTGACGATTTCGGCACCGGATGCCTCGATCGCGATTTTGGTTTCCTCAAAATCCTTGTACTTGCCGGTGCCCACCAGCAAGCGGGACGAGAATTTCTTGCCTGCAACAACGAAACCGTCGTCATCTGCCGCAGCCAGGCCTGCTTCATGTGACCCACCGCCGATAAAATGCACGATTTCAAGTTTGTCGCCATCGGCCAGCCGGGTTTCGCCATAGGCCGTCTTGGGAACGATTTCCAGATTGCGTTCGACCGCGACCTTGGTATGGGCGATTCCAAGCTCGCCAAGAAGTTCGGCAACGTTTCCAGCATTTTCGATGGTGCGGTCTTCACCGTTGATCGTAAGACGCATCTTTCCGTTTCATCCATGTGGTATCAAATTATTCACAATTGCCGCGCAGTATGCGCAGCACGCTCGCCCGAAGCAAGCCGTCTTGCATGGCTTTTTGGTGTCGATGCCCCGGCAAGCTCGCCTTGCTGGTCAATCATGTACCCCGGAAGCACCAGGGCCAAGTTGCAAAGACCAATGCAAAGTTGCGTCAGACTTTGGTCGTGTTATAAACGCAACTCCAAATGTTGGGCATTCAGAAGCGGATTGCTTCGCGGTTCGGGCATTCCTGAACGGTCGAGACACCCTGCGGACTGATGCGCGATGGATGCTTCGAAGCAAGAATGGAAGTGAACGAGTTGACTGGTTTTAAGCAAAACCGACAAGAAGACTCTGGCATTCTTGGCAATGCTAAGGCATATACGCACACATCGGTTGCGATCCTTGAAGCTTTCGCCGCATTGTTCATGGCGAAATTCGGGATTCATCTGTCCAATATTCAAAAGCGGAATGCATTCAGACACGATTTAAACGTCTCGAAAGCTGCAAACGGCATGATCTACGGCTTTGGCTCCCGGAGCACCAAGAACGCCCTGGATGCCATGCGCGGATTGATCCACACACCATCATAAAGATATCGAAATGAGCAAGTTCAACATCGACAATGACGCCATTCGCCAGCTCGCCGAGCTGCTGGACGACACCAATCTGACCGAAATTGAAGTTGCCGCAGGTGACAACCGTATTCGCGTCGCCCGTCAGGGCACCATGGTTGCTGCTGCTCCGGCTGTGGCGCCGGCGGCTCCAGCTGCGTCCGCGCCGGCTGTTGCGGCGCCGTCTGATGCCGCCTCCCATCCGGGTGCGGTTAAATCGCCGATGGTCGGCGTTGTCTATTTTGCACCGGAACCGGGTGCGGCTCCGTTCATCTCGGTCGGCGCAAGCATTGCCGAAGGCCAGACCCTGATGCTGATCGAAGCGATGAAGACCTTCAATCCGATCCGCGCACCAAAATCTGGCAAGATCACCCAGATTATCGCGACCGACGGCCATCCGGTCGAATATGACGAGCCGCTAGTCATTATTGAATAAGCCGGGGTATCAACCGCATGTTCGACAAAATCCTGATTGCCAACCGTGGCGAAATCGCGCTTCGTATTCAGCGCGCCTGCCGCGAAATGGGCATCAAAACTGTCGCGGTGCATTCCACTGCTGATGCGGACGCCATGCATGTGCGTCTGGCCGACGAATCGGTCTGCATCGGCCCGGCAGCATCCAAAGACAGCTATCTGAATATTCCGGCCATTCTTTCGGCTGCTGAAATCACCGGGGCCGAGGCCATCCATCCGGGCTATGGCTTCCTGTCGGAAAACGCCGATTTCGCCTCCATGGTCGAAGAGCATGGCTTTGCCTTCATCGGCCCGACGCCGGAACATATCCGCATGATGGGTGACAAGATCACGGCAAAACAGACGGCCGAAAAGCTTGGCATTCCGTGTGTTCCGGGATCTGATGGTGAAATCACCAGCGTTGACGAAGCCCGCAAATGCGCCAAGGAGATCGGTTTCCCGGTTCTGATCAAGGCATCAGGCGGCGGCGGCGGTCGTGGCATGAAAGTGGTCGAGCGCGAAGAAGACCTTGCCGAAGCATTTTCGATGACCCGTAAGGAAGCATTGCAGAACTTTGGCAATGCTGCCGTTTACATGGAAAAGTACCTTGGCAAACCGCGCCATATCGAATTGCAGGTCATCGGGGATACGCACGGCAACGCCGTTCACCTGTTTGAACGCGATTGCTCGTTGCAGCGCCGCCACCAGAAGGTGCTTGAAGAAGCCCCTTCGCCGACCCTGACGCCGGAAGAACGCGAACGGATCGGTTCCACGGTTGCCAATGCCATGATCGGCATGGGGTATCGCAATGCCGGCACCATCGAGTTCCTCTATGAAAATGGCGAGTTCTATTTCATCGAAATGAACACCCGCCTTCAGGTGGAACACCCGGTCACCGAAATGATTTCCGGTGTTGACCTTGTGCGTGAACAGATCCGCGTTGCAGCTGGTCTTGAGCTGTCATTCAAGCAGGAAGACCTTGAAATTCATGGTCACGCCATTGAATGCCGCATCAACGCCGAAGACCCGCAGACCTTCGTCCCGTCACCGGGCAAGATCAAGGAATATCATGCACCTGGCGGTCTGGGCGTTCGTGTCGACAGCGGTATTTATACCGGTTATTCGATCCCGCCCTATTACGACAGCATGATCGCAAAGCTGATTGTTCATGGTCGCGACCGTGAGGAATGCATGATGCGTCTGCGTCGTGCGCTGGCTGAATATGCGATTGGTGGCATCAAAACCACCATTCCGCTGCATCAAACGCTTCTTGCCAACCCGGACATCCAGAAAGGGGATTATGACATCCACTGGCTGGAAAAGTTCATGGGCATGAATAAAACGCTGTGATCAGCACCTAAGCCAATTTCAAACGGGAACCTTCGGGTTCCCGTTTTTCGTTTGAGATTTAAATCAAAAATTTAATCGCGCTTCCCTATTATAAGGGACCGGTTCAAACTGGAAATGGTGACGACCTTGTCGCATGCGACCGGGTCACACATATGTAAACAACCACCAGAAAAACAGGACCAAAGCAATTATCACTGCGATCATGTCAAACCAGCTGACCCCTGATCTTTTGATCCGCGCCTATTCCGTCGGCCTGTTTCCCATGGCCGAAAGCCATGACGATCCAACCCTGTACTGGATTGATCCGGAGTGGCGCGGCGTCTTGCCGCTTGACGGGTTTCATGTCCCGCGCAGCCTGCGCAAGGCTGTGCGCAAGGGTACCTACAAGATCCATGTCGACCGGGCCTTTCCCGACGTGATCCGCGCCTGTGCGGAGCCCACCGATACCCGCGACGACACCTGGATCAACAGCAACATCCTTGATGCATATTGTGCGCTTCACAAGATGGGCTGCGCGCATTCGATCGAGGCATGGAAAGACGGCGAGCTGGTTGGTGGTTTGTATGGCGTCAGTCTGGGCAAGGCGTTCTTTGGTGAAAGCATGTTTTCACGCGCGACAAATGCGTCAAAAGTCGCCCTCGTTCATCTGGTCGCGCTGATGCGTCAGGGGGGCTACAGCCTGCTGGATACGCAGTTCGTCAATGATCACCTCAAACAGTTCGGGGTCGAAGAAATCCCGCGCGAACGCTATCGCAACGAACTGGCGAAAGCATTGACCGGGCGCGCCAACCTTCCGTTTGAAGTCGATCCCGAAATCCTTGAAGAAACCCTGACAGGCGGCGATAGTAAGCCACACTCGCCGTCCTGAGTTCCACCGAGCCGATTGCCCTTCACGCCAAGACGAGCACGCCATGCAAATTCGCCCCGCCACCGAACAAGATGTTCCAGCAATTCTTGATATTGTCGCCCCCATCCTTCGGGCCGGGGATACCTATGCCATTGATAGCAATATGAGTGACGACGACGTCATTGCCTATTGGATGGGAAAGGACAAGGTCACACTGGTTGCCGAGGAAGATAGCAAGATCGTTGGCACCTATTACATCCGCCAAAATCAGGGGGGCGGCGGATCCCATGTTTGTAATTGCGGCTATATGACATCCCCTGCGGCCAGTGGCCGGGGCATTGCGCGGCGCATGTGTGAAGATTCGCTGATCCGTGCCAAGGATCTTGGATACCGCGCGATGCAGTTCAATTTCGTCATCGCCAGTAACGCCGCCGCCGTTCATCTGTGGCCGACGCTTGGGTTTGAGATTGTCGGTCGCCTGCCCGGTGCCTTCATGCACCCGACATTGGGCGAAACCGATGCATTGGTGATGTATCGCAAGCTGTAAGCAGCACAGATACCAAGAAAGAAAAAGGGCGGGAACCATCTGGCACCCGCCCTTTCTTGTTTTCTTAAGCGGGTTCAGATCAGAACAGGAAGCGCACGCGAAGGGTTCCTTCGATCGCCGAGAGTTCCTTGCGAACGCCCTCGCCCGGTTTGATTTCCTCGTCGACCTCGACCACCACATAGCCAACGCCACCTTCGGAACGCAGGTACTGACCGCTGATGTTGATGCCACGACGGGCAAACACATCGTTGATCTTAAGCAGCACGCCCGGAACGTTGCGGTGAATGTGCATGAAGCGGGTGTGGGTGCGGTCCTTGACCGGAAGTGATACTTCCGGGAAGTTCACAGCCCCAAGGGTCGATCCGTTATCGGAATAGGTGATCAGCTTGTCAGCGACCTCGATCCCGATATTTTCCTGGGCTTCCTGGGTCGAACCGCCGATATGCGGGGTCAGGATAACGTTGCTCATACCGCGCAGCGGGCTTTCGAATTTTTCATCCTTGCCGGCCGGTTCGACCGGGAAAACGTCAATCGCCGCACCGGCCAAATGACCGCTTTCAAGGGCAGCAGCCAGATCTTCGATCACGATGACATTGCCACGTGCCGCATTGATCAGGTGTGCGCCCTTTTTCATCTTGGCGAGCTCAGTCGCCGTGATCATGTTCTTGGTCTGCTCGTTGGCCGGAACATGCAGCGACACCACATCGGATCTGGCAAGCAGTTCATCCATCGACGAACAGGAATTGGCATTGCCCATGGCAAGCTTATTGATAACGTCAAAATAGATGACATTCATGCCAAGCGATTCCGCCAGCACCGAAAGCTGCGAACCGATATGGCCATAGCCGATGATACCAAGCGTCTTGCCACGTGCCTCGTATGAGCCATGGGCATTTTTCAGCCAGTCGCCTTCATGAGCGGCTGCGTTACGTTTGGGAATACCACGCAGCAGCATAATGATCTGACCCAGCACAAGTTCGGCAACCGAACGGGTGTTGGAATACGGTGCGTTAAACACCGGGATACCGCGCATCGCGGCAGCCTGCAGGTCAACCTGGTTGGTCCCGATGCAGAAACAGCCGATCGAGGTCAGCTTGGACGCAGCTTCGATAACGTCTTCGGTCAGTTTGGTACGGGAACGAATGCCCAAAAAGTGCGCTTCGGAGACAACGGACTTCAGTTCGTCCGCGTCGAGCGCAGCAGGGTAATGGTCGACATTAGAGTAGCCGGCCTCTTTGAACATCTTTACAGCGTTTTCATGGATACCTTCGAGCAGGACAACCTTGATCTTGTCCTTCTCCAACGAAAGTTTGCTGTTCACGGCGCACCATCCTTTTCTTCGCGAGGGCGACACGGGAAAATCCCCGAGCCGTTTTCAGACCCATTCCAAATGGCCTGTGGCACAATGAAATAGGACTTAGATGCGCTTCCGTCAAAGGCTTTCCCTTGCGTAAATGCGCATTGCGCCTATCTTCTGAACGCATATACCGGCTAATGCGTATAAAAATAAGGCCTCGAGAGTTAAACCGGGCGCCATGGGGACCATCTGCAGGAATTCAGATTTGGCTGTCGAAATCAAAACCGTCACCGATATTCATCAAATCGGACAGGCCCCGTGGGACAAGTGTGCCGGGTTTGACAACCCGTTTGTCAGCTTTGCCTTCCTGTCCGCCATGGAAGACAGCGGATCAACCACCGCCGAAACCGGCTGGCAACCGTTTCACCTTGTCGCAGAAGATGAGACTGGTGATGTCATCGGGATTGTGCCGCTTTATGTCAAAGGCCATTCTTACGGCGAATATGTTTTCGACTGGTCATGGGCGGAGGCCTATGAACGTGCCGGTGGGCGCTATTACCCCAAACTACAATCGGCTGTGCCCTTCTCCCCGGTGCCGGGCCCGAGGCTGCTTGTCGCCAAGGATCACCCAGATCCTGATAGCGTGCGCAACGCCTTAATCAGCGGCATGACGATACTGCCTGAAAAGCTTGGCATGGCGACCCTGCATGTCACGTTTTGCAGTGGCGATGAAAGCCAACTGATGGAACAGACAGGTTTTCTCTCGCGCACGGGCATACAGTATCACTGGCGCAATCGTGACTATCAGAATTTCGATGATTTTCTGGGAGCACTGAATTCGCGCAAACGCAAAAACCTGCGCAAGGAACGCAAGCAGGTTCTGGAGGCCGGATACAGTTTCAAGGCACTGCGCGGGGATGATCTGAAAGCCGACCATTGGGACCGGTTTTATCATTTCTATCGCGATACTTCTGATCGCAAATGGGGACAGGCCTATCTGACGCGGGAATTCTTCGATCTTCTGCATGATCGTATGCGTGATCGCACGGTTCTTGTTTGTGCGTTCAATGACGGCGAAATGGTGGCGGGTGCCCTTAACTTGATCGGGTCGGAAACCCTGTATGGGCGCAACTGGGGTACGATTGACCGTACGCCGCTTCTGCATTTCGAAACCTGTTACTATCAGGCCATTGATATTGCGATTGAGCATGGCCTTAGAACCGTCGAGGCCGGGGCACAGGGCGAACATAAAATCCAGCGGGGCTATGAACCGGTAATAACCCATTCCGCCCATCTGATTGCTGATCCGGGACTGAAACGCGCGGTCGCGCAATTTTTGACCCAGGAGCGCAATCACATCAGTCAGGACCGCGATTACATCCTTTCCGAACACAGTCCCTATCGCAAAGAACCATCAGGGTCGTAGCCCAGCACCGGTGCCCCAAACAAAAAAGGCGCGGGAAATTCCCGCGCCTTTTGGATTGATATGTCTTAGGCGTTAGACGGTACGGACGTCATTCAGGAAGCCGTTGACGTGACTGCGAAGTTCGTCATTGGCGGCCGCCAATCGTCCGACACTGTCAAGCTGACCACTGGAAAGGTCACCACTCTCGGTGGTTGCACTGGCGACGCTTTTGACTGCATTTGTGATGGCAACGTTACCGTTCGCGGCCCCTTCGACACTGCGCGAGATTTCCTCGGTTGCAGCGCCCTGCTCTTCAACCGCACTGGCGACAACCGACATCAGTTCATCAATCTTGTTGATGGTGTCGGCAAAGCCACGCACAGCCTCGGCAGCAGCGCCGGTTTCGCTTTGCATCTCGGCAATCTTGGCCGTGATCTGTTCGGTTGCCTTGACCGTCTGGGATGCAAGGTTTTTGACTTCACCGGCAACCACGGCAAAGCCTTTGCCGGCTTCACCCGCACGAGCGGACTCGATGGTTGCGTTCAAGGCCAACAGGTTGGTCTGATCGGCGATATCACTGATCAGATTAACCACCTCGCCAACGCTTTGTGCCGCTTCATTGAGTTTTTCAACACGCTCGTTGGTGCGCTCTGTCTGACCGACCGCTTCCTGCGTGATTTCGGTCACGCGGGCAATCTGCGAGGAAATCTCGGAGATAGAGGCCGACAACTGAGCCGTCGCAGATGCCACGGTTTCGATGTTTGTCGAGGACTCCTGGGCCTGCTCGGCCACATCCTGCGCATCCCGGTTGGCGCGTTGTGCGTGTGATGTCAGCGTCTCGGATGCCGAACGGACATCATCAAGGGCGGCATTCACCGCATGCAAAACATCCTGGATTTTTTCGTCAAAGCCCTTGGTAAGCGTTCCCATGCGCTGGCTGCGTTCAACCTGACGCTGGGCTTCGACTTTTTCCTGTTCGGCCATGCGGGCACGTTCACGTGCGTTTTCCCGGAAGACCTCAAGCGACTTGGCCATGGCACCTACTTCATCGGTACGCTTCATATCAAGCGTTTCGATATCAAGGTTGCCAGCAGCCAGTTTACCCATCGCGTCCGTCATTTTACGGATTGGCGTCGCAATCATCCGTGACAGAGTGCCCCCGAACAAAACCGCCATCACAATCAGAAGAACAACACCAACACCGAGTGTGACCTCGAAGATTCGCATGGCTTGGGCAACTTCTGCCTCAACATCAAGGATCATCTGATCGATGTTTTTGGCGAGTGCACCCGCAATCATAGTGACCTGATCAGAAAGTTCGCGCGGCTCGCCGGACGCTTCAATCGCGCGGGCATGGTTAACCGTCAGGTAGTGATGCATCAGCTCAGCCTGCTGCGCGGCGATTTCTTCCCAGCGGTCAATCGCCCCGTCCATCTCTTCGATCAGGGCAGCAACTTCTGGACTGATTGATGCATAGGTCTTCAGGACGTCAGTGCGAATGTCGATTTCTTCGAGCGAGTTTTCATAACCCGACAAACCAGCACGATCACCGGTCGTTAGAAAGTAGATAAGTTCCTGACGCGCAACAAGATAGGCACGGTCAAGGTCGCGATAATCACGTTCAAATTTAGAAAGGTAATCACGTTGATCATTGGCGTTGCTGACTTGCATGGTGGAAAAAACGCCTGCAACGGCAACCATCAGGATTACGGCAATCATAATAGCAAAGCAGCTCATCAGCTTTGCCGGGATAGAGAGGTTCTTGAAGAATTTCATCACATTTCTCCCTACAGACCGCGGCGACGCGCGAGTTCATTGAGATTGACCTCAACGGTCACGGCACCGATCGGCTGACGATCTGCATTGCTCATGGTCATGTTGAGCTGGGCAAGCCAGGCATCAGCCCCCTCGTTATATTCGGCCTCGTCGATAAACACAGCGTCGGGACCGTTTGGATAGGTATTCTGGAATTTCGCTTCGTCACCCTGCCAGAAATCAGATGTAATAGAGCTTTGCCCGACATTCAGGCCAACGGCATCCATCACAAAGATCTCGGCAAACATACCACCGGAGCGTGCCTGGACTTGTGTCAGGTAGCTCGACAACGGATTGGTCAGAATTGCGGCAACCAAAGGCTGATCTTCTGCTTCGCGTTCGGCGCGCCACTGCAGGTCGGCCGCATCAATCTGCTCCTGCGTCATGTCCTTGCGCAGCCTGTTCTGCGAACTGATGGACAACTCAACAACCGGATTGGCCAACCATTCCCGGATATCCCTGATCACGTCATCAGTAATGAGTGCATTTGGATCCCCCGGCAACTCTGCCTTGGCGAGAGCTGCATGCGGCAGAACAAATACTGCTGCTGCGAGTATCCCGGCCAAAGCCACACCACTCTTGGATATCATTCGTTTCACTCCCCAGTCTATGCCAACGGCGGATAGAGACTATCTTTTAGTATAGATTCTTATACAAAAGACATAATCCGAATACAACCTTTTTTAGAAACCACGGCAAAGTGAGACCGCGCGGGAGGAACTTCCACATTTTCTATATGTGGATTGCGCGCATAGAAACAACATGCGACCGGGCAGACATGGCGGTTGGGAGGAAGCCAGAAATCAGGCAAGAAAAAAGCGGCGGTAAAAACCGCCGCTGAGTTTGGTTGGGACACGAGCAAACTGCAGAAGATTACGTTGTTCCAGGCGCGAAACGCGCCCCTGCAAAGAACAACTGTCCATGCTGTCATAAGCAGGATGCGTGCCAACTTTATAACTCCCTCAAAAAACCGTGGTTTTTCGGGAAATTCCGGTCGCCATCCCACATGACTGAAATACATTACCTGATAATCTTTGCATTTCAAAATGCAAAGATTGCAAAATGCGAATTAATAAGTTTGCATTTTGCAAAAATATACTGGAGACAATTAGATCTGCGTAATTTTCAGTAAGCTTATACACCTACTTAGCGCGTTTTTTCTTCGTCCGATTATTGAAGTTCAGGAGCGCTGGTGCCTTCTCGATGATTTCCTCGAGAATGGATTTCGCGATCTCAAGGTCGTCCTTTGCAGAGTCGTCGAGCTGACTGATATAGCGCGGATCGGAGATCATCCGCTCTGCCTCATAAAGGGTCCTGAGTTCACTTTGGAACATTTCGCGCGCACCAAGCGGCAGGTTTTCCTTTGCACTCATGACAAAGAAGAATTTCAGGCTCGTTTTGATGACAATCCTGAGCATAACAACCTGAAGCTTGTGAAACTGTTTTTCCAGCTCTTCTTTTTTGGGATGGGATTCGAGCTTGTTCATCCGCTCCATAATCACCAGAGACAACGCCTTGAAGTTGTCGACTTCCTCACGAAACGGTCGATAACCGGTGACGTCGGACTTGTCGGCGTTCTTTTCAAGCGTATTGGCCAGCGCGATCAACTTTCGCGCACGCAGCTCAAGTCTGGATAGGAACTCCTCGACTTCGTTCCGAAATTTTCGTTGTGCAGCCTGGCTCATGATATTCTGGCGTTCTTTATATGATTATGCCCGGGGAACGATATCCCCGGGCACCAATCTATACTGCCAATCATTAACAACAACCTGAAAACCGAAAAAGGTCCATTTTAACCGGCCATTTCCGGATCTTTTTTCTGTTGTTTCTCGCCATTCTCATCTTCCGGATAACGGAAGGTGACAGCATCGTCTTCGATATCGACCAGCACAGCCCCACCCTTCGAAAGCTTGCCAAACAGCAACTCTTCGGCGAGCGGTTTTTTGACGTGTTCCTGAATGACACGGCCCAACGGACGCGCCCCGAAGGCCGCATCGTAGCCGCGCTCTGCCATCCAGGCCCGTGCTGCTTCGGTCAGTTCGATCGAAACATTGCGGTCCGCCAGCTGTGCTTCAAGCTGCAGGATGAACTTGTCGACAACCATCTTGACGACTTCCGGCTGCAGGTTGGCGAACGGAATAACCGCATCCAGACGGTTACGGAATTCCGGCGAGAAGGTACGCTTGATTGCCTCTTCGTCTTCGCCAACACGCATTTCACGTTTGAAGCCGATCGGCGGCTTGGCCATGTCGGATGCACCGGCATTGGTCGTCATGACCAGCACGACATTACGGAAATCGACCGTCTTGCCATTGTTATCGGTTAGTTTGCCATGATCCATGACCTGCAGAAGAATATTGAACAGGTCAGGATGAGCCTTCTCGATCTCGTCAAGTAGCACAACCGCATGCGGATGCTGATCAACGGCATCGGTCAAAAGACCACCCTGGTCAAACCCGACATAGCCGGGAGGCGCACCAATCAGGCGTGACACGCTGTGGCGCTCCATGTACTCGGACATGTCAAAGCGGATGAACTCAATCCCCATGACCGTCGCCAACTGCTTGGTGACCTCGGTCTTACCAACGCCGGTCGGGCCCGAGAACAGATAACTGCCAATCGGTTTTTCCGGTTCACGCAGACCTGCACGGGCCAGCTTGATCGCACTGGCAACTGCTTCAATTGCCTTGTCCTGACCAAACACAACCGTTTTCAGATCACGCTCAAGATTTGCCAGCGCCTTGCGGTCATCGGTCGAAACCGATTTTGGTGGGATGCGGGCGATCTTGGCGACGATTTCCTCGACGTCACGTTTGCTCACCGTGCGTTTGCGTTTGCTTGGCGCGACCAGCATGCGCGATGCGCCAACCTCATCAATCACGTCAATTGCACTATCTGGCCGCTTGCGGTCACTGATGTAGCGCGATGCCAATTCAACCGCTGAACGCAGGGCTTCGTTGGTGTATTTGACCTGATGGTGCTCCTCGTAATAGGGCTTAAGCCCCTTGAGGATCTTGACGGTATCGGCTTCTGACGGTTCCTCGACATCGATTTTCTGGAAACGACGCACAAGGGCGCGGTCCTTTTCAAAGTGACCCCGGAATTCCTTGTAGGTGGTTGAGCCGATGCAACGCAGCGACCCGCTTGCCAGTGCCGGCTTCAGAAGGTTCGAGGCATCCATTGCCCCGCCCGACGTCGCACCTGCACCGATCACGGTGTGAATTTCATCAATGAACAGAACAGCACCTTCGTACTCTTCAAGTTCCTTGACCACAGCCTTCAGGCGTTCTTCGAAGTCCCCGCGATAACGGGTTCCTGCCAGAAGCGCGCCCATATCAAGGGCAAAGATCGTTGCGTTTTCAAGAACCTCGGGCACATCGCCATCATTGATACGGCGCGCGAGCCCTTCGGCGATGGCGGTTTTACCAACGCCGGGATCACCAACATAAAGCGGGTTGTTCTTTGTACGACGGCACAGAACCTGAATGGTGCGGTCAATCTCGTTCTGGCGACCGATCAGTGGATCGATCTTGCCGCTCTGCGCCTTGACATTGAGGTTCACACAATAGGCCTTAAGCGCCTCGCCCTCGGCCGGACCGCTTTCGTCGCTTTCTGGCGACATGCCTGCAACCGGCTCTTCATCGGCACCGCGCGGGATGCGGCGCTCATTGAGTTCGGTCGCCTTGGCGATACCGTGTGAAATATAGTTTACCGCATCAAGACGCGTCATATCCTGGAGTTGCAGATAGTAAACCGCGTGCGATTCCCGTTCAGAAAACAGGGCAACAAGCACGTTGGCACCGGTCACTTCCTCGCGACCGGAAGACTGGACGTGGATTGCAGCCCGCTGGATCACGCGCTGGAAACCGGCGGTCGGTTTGGGGTCCACCAGACGCGCACTGATCAGGCCGGAAAGCTCGCTATCGGCGAATTCCAGCAGATCGGAGCGCAGCCGATCAATATCAACCCGGCAGGCCTTCAGCACTGCCAGCGCATCCTGATCTTCGGTCAGCGATAACAGAAGATGTTCAAGAGTGGCATATTCATGCCTGCGCTCCGACGCATATGCGAGCGCACGGTGCAGGCTTTCCTCAAGATTGCGCGATAGCATATGTCACTCCTTCTCTAAGGTACACTGCAGCGGATGCTGGTTCTGGCGGGCCAGGTCCATGACCTGGTTTACTTTGGTCTCTGCGATTTCGTAGGTGAATACACCGCACACTCCGACACCCTTGCGGTGCACCTGAAGCATGATCTCGGTGGCTTCTTCACGTCCCTTTTCAAAAAACCGTTCCAGTACGTGAACGACGAACTCCATCGGAGTATAGTCGTCATTCAGCAACAGCACCTTGTACATGGACGGCTTTTTGGTCTTGGGCCGTGTCTTTGTTACGATCCCCGTGTTCGGCAGATCAGTGCCGTCATTATCCTGTTCAGTCATCGTCTACTTACCGGAACCCTTATTTCCTGCATGATCTCCATGATAGGTCATTGCCAAACTCTTTCAAAGTCCGCTACGCGGTTCTCACTAGGAATTTATTGTGCATCCGAGTTTCGTTCGTTGTCCATCTTCGATTCATTTAGGCTGCGAATAACGCACTGCAAGATCAGGCGACAAACTTCGTGATTATTGTCACTCCAAAATTATCCGAGACGCGAAAAGATACATAAAAAAACGGGCATGGCTAAAAGCCATACCCGCTTGGGATTGGAAGGTGCTGGGATATCCAACATGCATCCATTGCCTCATTTCAGCGCAACATTCGTTGCCTTGCTAATGGCATTCAAGCCGTCCGAAAAGGCCGAAAACATCAGTTCCTGCATCTTTTCACCTTCGGCCAAACTGCTTTCATAGCAGCGATTGACGATGCGTGAATGCAGCTCCTGAAGGTCTGCAAGGCTTTCAACCTTGGTCAGCTCATCAAGATCTTCCTGCGAGGCTTCAAATTCTTTTTGCATCCAGGTTGAAAGCTCGGTGCCAATGCCACCGGTCTTTTCAAACATCGCCATGGTTGCCTGCCAAACTTCCTCGAAACTTTTCTTCTGGGTATCAAGCAGCTCTTCATACTGAGCAGCAACACGTGACCCGGCACCGGAAAAAACATCGGCCTGACCGGTCATAGTTTCAAAGATCTTGCCGAATGCCTCATTGGCAGCAGAAACACTCTCTTCGAAGGCTTCATTGCCAGCAGTGACCATTGCTTCGACCTCTGGCGTCTTCCAAAGTTCGAAATAGGGCTCCATCCCCGTTCCGTCGATGAACAATGCACCAAAGCCAAAAACGTCGCCCTGTTTTGGCTCTGCCTTCGGTTTGGCATCAACCGGCTTTGCGGTTGCGGTCGACTTGGATGGGGTTTGGGTCGTGGTCGGCGTTGCCGCAGGCTTGGAGACAGCAGACTGAGCCGCCACGGTTGCCGGTGCAGCCGATTTCTCAGACGTCGCGGGTGCCGCAGCCTTCGGCGCAGGCGCAGATTTCGATGCCGTACTTGCCGGTGCAGCAGCAGCCTTTCGCGGCGCCGACTTGGCAACGGTTTTCTTTTTCGGGGTAGCAGAAGCGGCAGACTTGCTGGTTGCCGTAGTTTTGGGTTTCGTGCTCACAGTATTGGCCTTTTCGCTTTTGGTGGGGGATTTGGGCGCTGTCGACTTGATCGCTGGCGAAGTCACCTCGCCAGCAGGTCGCGCTGCCCGGGAAGTCTCAACGGAAGGTTTCGTGGCAGATTCAGCCTGTTTTGATGCCGACGCTGATGACGAAGACGTCTCAGCCTTGGCAGGTTTCGGGGACTCTGCATTTTTTCCGGAAGCATCGGCCGGCGCGGCATCTTTGACCGGCGTTTTGGCAGCAGATGCAGATGCATCACCCTTCGCGACCATCTCAGACGAAGCAGCCTGACCTGCAGCTTTGGTCGACGCACCGTCACTCTGTGTCTTTGCCGTATCGGGCGATGGTGAAGGCGATGCCTTTTGCGCTTCCGCCGACGGCTGCTGAGCTGCGGCTTCTATCTCGGAAGATGTCATTACCTTCCGCTTGGCAGGCGCAGACTCCCCTGCCGACGGGACTGAAGCTGCTACAGTTTTGGGTGACGACGCGGAAGCCTGCTTGGTCGCAATTTTCCCGGCTAGTTTCTTTTTGGAATCAGCCATTGCCTCAACCTCCTGATCACCGGAATATCTATCCGGATCAATGTTGCATTGCAACATAACCCTAGATGGAATTACCCCGTCGCGTCAAGTACAGTTTAATGACAAAAACGCCACATTTCCCGGCACATCTCCATCGGAAAACGCCGGAATTCCAAGAAATTTTTAAAACAGCAACTTGATCAAGGCATTAGCCCACAGTTTTGCTGCATTGCAATAAATTTAGCAGGCCGGGCAATAACATGAACACGTCACGCCATCGCCCGGTTGCAATACATTGGAGCCCTAACGAAGCATATTTCCGCGCACGGTTCTGTAAAACTCACCGGAGTCGCTGTTCTGGACATGATGCATCTGTGCCGCCGATTGCGATCGTGCGTTTTCAGCGGCAGGCGGCTCAGGAAGGTCTTTTTCAACCGAGGAAAGGTTTGCCAGAACTTCCGGGAACTTAAGGGCACGTAAATCATCCACACCTGATGCCCATGCACCCAGCGTGATGCCACCCGAAGAGCATCCTATGGCGACCCAGTAAAAATCATCGGAATACAGACGCAGACCATCACGGTTTTGCGTTCCGAAACCTTCGGCCTGCAGCGCATCGGTGATGGCAAGATAAGAATCGCGGTCGATGCGATCAACGGCCTCTTCGCCCCCAAAGGCACCAAGCGGCGCATTGACCTCGACATTGATTTCCTTGACCTGTATCGGCCCGAACACGCGGGTGGTCAGATTGAATTCCTCAAACCCGGGATACGGCGTTAATTCAAAGACGCGGACTTCCTTGTAATATTCGGCATTATAAATAATGCGAATTTGCCCTTCTGCATCGCCTGCTGCACAGGCCTGACGAAGATCATCGGCATTAAGATAAGAAAACCATGATGCCTTGCGGACAAGCGGATTACTGACGTCACTGGTTTGGGTAAAGGTACAACCGGCAAGGCCTGCAATCACCAGCGCGGCAAGACCTGCTTTGGCCCAGCTGGCGCTGCGGGTCCCCGTAGTGGTGTGAACTGGAGCCGTCTTTTCTGACATTCGATCCTCGATTTTTTGCTAATCTGGAGATATAAAATACAGTCTTGCGAATAAAAATGGCCATCTCAAGGCCCGAGTGACGACCACCGAAATTCGATGCTCTTAAACATTTGTTTAAGGCTGTGATGCGACAGTGAACTTATTTAGTTCTTGGGGAAACCTCAAAGCCGAGCCCGATATAATGCGTTTAATGACCCTTTCCGGGCCAACTGCAATGGCCAAAGCTCTGTCCGTGACGCGCTCGCTGAGCATGCGTGGCGTTGTTGCTGTGCTTTTGTGTCTGTTTGCGACTATTTCATTCACTGTTCTCTCGCCGTCCGCCGCGCAGGCGCGGACCTATACGGCGATGATTATTGACGGCGACACTGGCGAAACGCTTCACGAATATCGGGCGGATCACAAGGTCTATCCGGCGTCGCTGACCAAGATCATGACCCTTTACATGGTCTTTGATGCCTTGGAACATGGTAAGGTATCGCTTTCGACTCGGATGAAGGTTTCCAAACGTGCCTGGGGGCAGGCCCCCTCCAAACTTGGTCTTCAGCCGGGCGAAACCATTTCCGTCAAGGATGCCATTCTGGCGCTGGTCACCAAATCGGCCAACGATATTGCGGTTGTTGTCGCCGAACATCTTGGTGGCACGGAAATCAAGTTTGCCCAGATGATGACGTCCGAGGCACGCCGCCTTGGCATGTCGCGCACCACCTTCCGTAATGCATCTGGCCTGCCCAACCGCGGGCAGATGACCACCGCACGCGACATGATCAAACTGGCTGTGGCGCTGCGCAAGAATTATGGCAGCTACTATCATTACTTCGCGACCCAGAAGTTCCGCTTTGGTAACCGCACCTATGGCAACCACAACAACCTTCTGGCGTCCTATTATGGTACCGACGGGATCAAGACCGGCTATATCAACGCATCGGGCTTCAACCTTGTCGCCTCGGTCAATCGCAATGGCAAACGCCTGATTGGCGTTGTGTTCGGAGGTCGCACGGCCCGCACCCGCGATGACCAGATGAAAAAGCTTCTTGATCAGGCCTATATGAAGCTGACCAAGGACGGTGAAATCGTTGTTCCGCGTCCGCGCATCAGCCCGGAAGACAAAATCCTGCCCGCAGATGCCCAGTTGCTCATTGCCAAGCGCAGCACGCTTCGCGAAGCAGAACAGCCGGGCCGGATCGACACCCAAACCGTTGTGACCCGCCTGAAGCCGGAAACCGGTGCAGGCTGGGGCATTCAGGTTGGCGCATTTAGCGACCAGCGCCGGGCACAGGAAGCGGTCCTTGCCGCAGCACGTACCGCACCGGACGTTCTGCGCCTGACCCGCGCTGCGGTCGAGCAGCAAGCCAGTGGTACCGGTGTTGTCTATCGCGCGCGTCTGCTGGGCTTTGATGGCGAGAACGAAGCGCGCGCCGCCTGTGACGCGCTCAAGCGTGAAAATGTGGCGTGCATCCCGGTCAATGCGGGTGACGCTGGCTAGAAGCCAAACGCACAGAGATACAAAAAGGCCCGTCAGAAAATCTGACGGGCCCTTTTATATTGTCTTCGCTGAACGTCTTAACTAGTGACCGCCACCCGGGGCAAAGAAGTCATCCGAAGACAGACCGCTTTTGACCAGCTGATCGGTCACCTGTCCCTTCAAACGTTCAAGTCCGGCATCGTCGGTCGCCTCACAACGGGCCACGATGGCAGGCTGGGTGTTGGATGCACGCAGCAACCACCAGCCATCATCGGTGCTAACACGGACACCATCGATGCCGCTGACCTCTGCACCGGCTTCAGCC
This sequence comes from Thalassospira sp. CA1, assembly GCF_059052855.1. Taxonomy (NCBI): domain Bacteria; kingdom Pseudomonadati; phylum Pseudomonadota; class Alphaproteobacteria; order Rhodospirillales; family Thalassospiraceae; genus Thalassospira; species Thalassospira sp. CA1. The sequence continues at coordinate 177,382 of NZ_JBZCIA010000005.1, read as the reverse complement.
AGGCGAGCACGGACTTCTTCAATCAGTGCGAACTTGCGATCATCCGGGCAGTCGATACGGGTTTCCGGCGTATTGACCGCAACCGGCATGGCCGCCCGCCATTCGGCAAGGCTTTTGCCACTCTGAACCAGAATGCGATACAGGCGCACGGCGGCATAAGTCGCATCGTCATAGCCGTAATAACGTTCGGCAAAGAAGATATGGCCGCTCATTTCACCGGCGATCGGTGCCTTTTCCTCGATCATCTTGGTTTTGATCAGCGAATGACCGGTCTTCCACATGATGGCCTTGCCACCAATCCGGTTGACCTCGTCAAACAGGGTCTGGCTGGCCTTAACGTCGGCAATGATCGCAGCCCCCGGCTGACGCTGAAGAACGTCTGCGGCATAGATCTGCAACAGCTGATCGCCCCAAAGGACGTTGCCCTTGCCATCAATCACGCCGATCCGGTCTCCGTCGCCGTCAAAGGCAACACCCCAGTCGGTGTTGTGCTTGGCAACGGCGGCCTTGAGGTCAACGAGGTTGGCCTCAACGGTCGGATCAGGGTGATGGTTGGGGAAATTGCCATCGATGTCATCAAACAACAGATGATGCGTACCGGGCAGCTTGGCCGTCAGTTTGCGAACTACGTCACCGGCAGAACCATTGCCGCAATCCCAGACAATCGTCATCGGGTTGGGAACATCACAGTCAAGCTCGGCCACAAGGCGTTCGACAAAGCGATCCTCGATATCGATGTCGCTTGCCGTGCCCTGCCCGGTTTCGAAATCACCGCTGGCGGCAATTTTGCCCAGTTGCTGAATGGCGTCGCCAAATACCGACTTGCCAGCATTAAGCATCTTGAAGCCGTTATAGTTCGACGGGTTATGCGACCCGGTGACCATGATGCCGGCATCGGTTTTTTGATCATAAACCGTGAAATACAGCATCGGGGTCGGCCCGCGACCAATGCGGACCACGTCACAACCGGTCGACAGAATGCCTTCGGCCAATGCAGCCGCCAATTCTGGCGAGCTCAGACGACCATCACGCCCCAAGGCGACGCGCTTCCCGCCAGATCTGCGTACCATGGTGCCGAAGGCTTTACCCAGCGCATTGGCGTCTGCCGCATGCAGGGTTTCGCCAACAACGCCACGCACGTCATATTCGCGCAAAACGGAGCTATCAAACTTGTGTCCGGCGGAATTCGTCATGATTAGGATTTGCCTCCGATAGATGCACGACCAACACAGGAATAGCTGAAACCGTTTTCAGCCATCTCGTTCGGATCGTAAACGTTACGCAGATCAACGACGATCGGGTGTTTCAGCGCGTCCTTGATGCGGTCAAGGTCCATACCGCGGAATTCGTTCCACTCGGTCAGGACGACCATTGCATCGGCGCCTTCGACCGTATCGTAAGCGTTGTCGCAATATGAAATGCCATCGAGAAGCTTCTTGGCTTCCTCCATGGCTTCGGGGTCATAGGCCTTGACGCTGGCCCCTGCCGCGATCAGGGCAGGTACGATATCGAGGCTCGGTGCATCGCGCATGTCGTCGGTATTGGGCTTGAAAGCCAGACCAAGAATACCGATGGTCTTGCCCGCAACAGAACCACCGCATGCCGCGATCACGCGATCTGCCATCGCCTTTTTACGCTTGGCGTTGACATCAACAACCGTCTCGATGATGCGAAGCGGACTGTTATATTCCTGTGCGGTGCGCACGAGTGCGATGGTATCTTTCGGGAAGCAGGACCCGCCATAGCCCGGACCAGGATGCAGGAACTTCTTGCCAATACGACCATCAAGGCCGATGCCGCGTGCGACATCATGGACATCCGCACCGACCTTTTCACAAAGATCGGCAATTTCATTGATGAAGGTGATCTTTGCGGCAAGGAAGGTGTTGGCCGCATATTTGATCATTTCCGACGTTTCACGGGTGGTGAAGACAATCGGGGTTTCGATCAGATAGAGCGGACGATAAAGATCAGACATCACTTCGCGGGCGCGCTCATCACTGGTCCCGATGACGACGCGGTCCGGGCGCATAAAATCGCCAATCGCCGACCCTTCACGCAGGAATTCCGGGTTCGAGACCACTGCAAACTCCGCATCCGGGCGCTTTTCACGAATGATGCGCTCGACCTCACGACCGGTTCCGACCGGAACCGTCGATTTGGTAACGATGACGGTAAAACCGTCCATGGCTTCGGCAATTTCTTCGGCCGCGGCATAAACGTAACTCAGGTCAGCATGCCCATCGCCGCGGCGGGTCGGCGTGCCAACGGCAATAAAGACAGCGTCCGCATCCCTTACCCCTTCCTTGAGGTCAGTGGTAAAGGTCAGGCGGCCTGCCTTGACGTTATTTTCGACCAGAACATCCAGACCGGGCTCGTAGATTGGCATGATACCGTCTTCGAGACGGGCGATTTTTTCTACATCCTTGTCGACACAAACAACGTCCGTACCGAACTCGGAAAAACAGGCCCCGGAAACAAGTCCAACATATCCGGTCCCGATCATAGCTACTCGCATGGAGGTATTATCCTGGTAAGTAAATCCCGACCGGAACAGATTACATCGCTATTCCGGTCGGACATTGTTGACATGAATGGTTATTCTGCCGCTTCGCCTTCGGCGAATTCGTGAATAAGCTTGCGGACATCGTCGCGCATGTCTTCACGGGCAAGGGCAAATGACATTGTGGCTTTCAGGAAGCCGATCTTGTTGCCGCAATCAAAACGACGGCCTTCGAAATTATAGCCATAGAACGGCACCTTGCCGATCATTGCGGCCAGCGCATCGGTCAGCTGTATTTCATTACCAGCGCCGCGCGGAATATTTTCAAGCACCTCGAAAATGCCGGGATCAAGGATGTAACGCCCGATGGCGGACAAGGTCGATGGGGCTTCTTCGGGTTTTGGTTTTTCAACCATGCCGCATGCACTGACGAGGCGGCCATTGGTGCCTTCGATTTCCAGCACACCATAGCGGTGAACTTCCTCACGCGGGACATCCATGACGGCAACCATGTTGCCACCCGTACGGCCATAACTGTCGACCATCTGCTTCATGCAGGGGACTTTTGACTGGATAAGGTCATCGGCCAGCAGCACGACAAACGGCTCGTCACCGACCAGCGACTTGGCGCACAGAACAGCATGTCCGAGGCCAAGCGGGTTGCCCTGACGGGTATAGGTCACACGACCGTTTTCCGGGATCATTTCAAGCGCTTTGGACAGTGCTTCTTCCTTGCCGCGCTCGGTCAGGATCGCTTCCAGCTCGGCAGAGCGATCAAAATGGTCCTCAATCGCGGTTTTGCCGCGACCGGTCACAAAAATGAATTCTTCGATGCCGGCCGCAATGGCTTCTTCGACAGCGTATTGAATAAGCGGCTTGTCAACGACCGGCAGCATTTCTTTTGGCATTGCCTTGGTAGCGGGCAAAAAACGGGTTCCCATGCCTGCGACCGGAAAAACTGCCTTCTTGATTCTTTTTGACATTCAATACTTTCCTTTTTCAACCGCTGCACGCCAGTCCGTATTGGAATTGCCCGCATATATGCTTCTGCCACAATTCCAGAACACGGATCAAGCAAGCGCACGTATTATTGACGCTAATCTTTACATAGCCGTAACAAAAGGCTTCGCGCGGCATTGATCTTTGAGGCCAGATAGTCCGATCCGCCATGATCCGGGTGGACCGCCTTGATCTGCTTTTTATAGGCCCGGTTGATTTCCTCACGGGTGGCATTATCCGCCACACCCAGGATTTCTCGGGCTTCTTTCGCCGTCATGCCTGACGCACTTGAATTCCTTTTGCCACCTTGGCCTTGCTCGTTATGGTTGCGGTCGCTTCCTCCGTTTTGTGCTCCGTCTTCGCCGTGATCTTTCTGGCGCCAGCTTTGCCATCCCGCGCAATCGGGACGGCGTTCAAGATAGGCCTCCAGAACCGCCCGGCTTTGGTCGGTTGCACTGCAACAGTCAACATAAAGCGACTGCAGGTCGTCAAGTCCCAAGCTGTCAAGATCGGCCCCGGCAAAGGGACCGCTGACAACGCCACCGCGCATTTGCCCGGTCTCAAGATCAAGCACCATATGCAGAAATTCAGTGCGAATTTCCGAACTTGATCCCGCACCGGATGTGCGGTTGCCAAAACTTCCCGGCTGGGCGCGTTTTCGGGACGCTGCAAAGATCCTGCGAAAGATTGGCCACAGAAATCCAAGCTTCATCATCCGAAACAAAAACGGCACAGTCGCCGCCAAAGCCGCGCCCATCGCGGCAATCTTGCCTGTGAGCAACAACCAGCCAGCAAGCATGATCAACACCAAGATGATCAGAAATAAGACAATTTTACGGATTTCTTTGGGCTCGGCCTCTGTCATCCACCGAATGAAGAAGCCAACCCCGATAAATGCTGCGATTCCGATCAAAAGCCACTGCATCAACGCGGCTTTCGCAATTGATGACCAAGCCTGAGCACTTCCTCGGACCCGGTTTTCTTTTGATAGATCGAAAGTCCGGACTGCCCGCCCACCGCATAGCTTGCCACTGCGCCCAGCAAATCACGAAGCTTGCCGGCTGCACTGGCATCAAACTGCATGAAGGCACCACCGGTTATCCGCGCAATTTCGCCAAAGGCAAATGCCGCATCCCGGTCATGGCCCTCCTGAAACATGAATGCCTTTACCCCCTTAAGCGCCAGTTTCCCGGCAATCGGGGCCAGATGATCTGGATTTTCCTCGATACAGTCGCCGACATAAATCAAGGCATCGATTTTTTTCTCACCCGCTTCACGTTCGACATGGGCCAGAACCCGTTCGATCTGTGTATGCCCGGCACGGCAAGTAACCTTGGTGATATAATCGCGAAATGATTTGGCGTTGCGGCACCAGCCACTTGATTTGCATTCTGAAAGCCCGCGAAAGAACACAAGCTGCACATCAAGGGCGCCAACACCATCGACCGCCTCAAACATTTCCGCCTGAATTTCAGCCGCGCTGTCCCAGCTTGGCTGGCGGCTGGCGGTTGCATCCATGGCAAAAATCAGTCGCCCCTGTGCCGGCCCGGATGATGGCGCATGGACAGCCATCTGCCGCGCCTTGCCCAGGAAGTCTGCCACTTCGTTGGCGTCGGATGTCTCTGGAATGATGTCTTTGCGCGTCAAGGAGACCTGCCTGCTTCATATTCCGGTTGGACAATTTGTCGTCCTACAAGATATAGGCCGGATGCAGTCAGATCGGCAACTCCTCGCCGTCCGCCGGTTTGAAGCCGATCACTTCCAGAAGCGATCTGACTTCCTGACGGGCGGCCATGTGCGACATGCTCATCGGGATGCCGACACCCTTTTCACGCAGATCCAGCAGGGTCAGACCTTTGAGGAAAAGTTCGCGGTAAATCACGCGTTCGCCAAAGCCTGGCGCCTGACGGAAGCGGATGCGATCGGCCAACTTGTCAACGATTTCGGCAATGTCGCGTTTGTTGCGCGCATCAAGATGTGAAAGACGGTTGCGCATGACGATCCAGTCAATCGTGCCGCCATCAATCGCCGCCCGACGCTTGCGCGCATCCCAGACCATCTCGGCATAGATGCTGGGCCCCTTTATATCAAGGCTGTCCGGGTCAATCCGCGCCAACATATCAAGGTCGATAAAGCTGTCATTGATCGGGGTAATCAGCGTATCGGCACAGGCATGGGCCAAACGCGAAAGATAATTGTCACTGCCCGGGCAATCCATGACGATGAAGTTGCAGCCGATCACCATTTCACCAAGTGCGGTCGTAAAGCGTTCGCGCTCGTCCAGCTTGGCTTGGTTGGCGTCCGGTAATTCACTGCGATAAATCGGTCGATGATCGGGCACCGGAAGCTTAAGGCCTTTGCGGTCGTTAAAGGCGTTCCGGTTTTCGACATAGCGTGTCAGCGTCCCCTGACGGGCATCGATATCAAGCGATCCGACCTTGAACCCCATCTTCATCAGGGAAACGATCAGATGCATCGCCGTTGTCGATTTGCCTGACCCGCCCTTTTCATTGCCGATCACGATTACATGGGCGCGATTGGACGGCGGTTGTTTGTCCGTTGCCGTCTGCTGGCCCGCGCTGTCCCCGTTCGCGCCGGTCTGTTGCACCGTCATGATAAAATGCTCCGTATCTTCAGGCTTTTTGACTTTGTCCCCAAGGCCAACCTCCCCAATGAGCCCGTTTGCACCCAAAAATCAAGGTAAAAGAGATCACGTTAACAGGCATCGGTTGACTGCCCCCTAGCCAATCTAGATGCACAAAGGTAAAGATAAGGGTAGCGCAATACAAAAATGCGCCTGAAAACATATAGAAAGGACGCAATGTGAGGTATCGGGCGGCTTTGATCGGCAGCATGTTTGCAAGCCTTCTGGTGGCAACACCACAGATGGCCGTCGCACAGCAAACCGGTGGGTTCGAGCAAATCCCGCAAGAGCAGAGCCCTATTGTCTTTGCCTCAGACGTCGAGGGTCAGAACAGCTTCCTGCGTCAGTATCGCGATAACAGCACGGTCTTTGTCGGCCGCTGGTATGCGCAGCACTCGGTAAGCGAATCCCCTGCCGCTGCAAGCGACCTGTACCTAGAAACGGTCTATACAACCTCCGCGCCCGGTTTTCGGTTTAGCACCGCCATGGCGTCCGAGCAGTTGCTTGATATGTTTGACGCGCTACGCGGCCGCACCAGCCTGAATGGCGCAAGCTTCGTGCAGGAAACCCGATACGGCCCGATTGCCCTGTCGCCCTTTACCCGCAACGGGTCGCAATGCGTTTCCTTTGTCGGGCAATGGGATCCGCAAACACCGGCCCAACGTGGCAGTCGCCTGCTGGGCTATTACTGCACCCCGACACAGGTTCAGGCCACACGTAGCAGCAGTGCACCACTCAGTGGTCTGCCGATGATTGATGCCCAGGAATTTGCTGCCGGTTTCTTTGGCCGATTGAACATTGAGCTCGCCGAAAATTCGGCAATTGCCGCCACTGTTGTCGCACCAGCAGATAAAACCCCGCTTCAGCAGCCTGAAGGCGAAACCACCCCGCCGCCGATTGATGGCATTGATATCATCACCAACTGGCAATCGGTGCGCGGAACCGGCACGCTGCGCTTTGATCAGCCATCGGGCGAAGGCACAATGATCCTTGATGATGACCAACGTCATTGCGAGGGCATCTGGCGCCACGAGGGCGGTGCCTATCAAAGTGATACGCTTCCGTTCGGAAGCTGGTATGTCTATTGTAACGACAGCAGCTTTGCGCGCGGTATTTACACAAGCGAATCCCCGGCTGTTGTCACCGGTAATGGCAAGGACAACCAAGGACAGGCTGTCTATTTCCGCCAGGCAAACTAACCCCACCACCCTAACCAAGATATACGCGATCATGACTGCAGATATCCAAACCATCGTCATCGGGGCCGGCGTTGTCGGCCTGGCCTGTGCCCGTTCTCTTGCGCGAACCGGCCGCGAAGTCCTGATCATTGAACAGCATGATGCGATTGGCACCGAGACCAGCGCACGCAACAGCGAAGTCATTCATGCCGGAATTTATTATCCGAAAGGCAGCCTGAAGGCCGAACTTTGCGTCACCGGGCGCGAGATGCTGTATCGTTATTGCGAAGAAAACGGCATCGAACACAAACGCACCGGCAAACTGATTGTCGCCACAGCCGAAGACCAAATGGCAGCACTGTCCGGGATCAAGGACAAGGCTTTTGAAAACGGCGTCACCGACCTTGCCTGGCTGTCCCGCGAAGAGGCCCTTGAACGCGAACCAGCCCTTCATTGTGTCGGCGCCCTAGAAAGCCCGTCCACCGGTATTGTCGACAGCCACCAGTTGATGGTCACCCTGCTGGGTGAGGCGGAAAACAACGGCGCAACACTTGCGATCAACACCAAGGTCACAGCCGTCAGTTTCGAAAACGGGCTTTATACCGTGAGTACCACCGATGCCGACGGCGAAGAAATGAGCCTGACCTGCGCGGAACTAATCGTTGCCGGTGGCCTGCACAGCCAGACATTGGGGCGGAACTTTACCGGCCTGCCACAGGCATCTGTCCCGCCGCAGCATTATGCGCGTGGCTGTTATTTCACGCTGTCGGGCAAGGCACCGTTTTCCACCCTGATCTATCCGGCCCCCGAACAGGCAGGCCTTGGCATCCACCTGACCCTTGATATGGGGGGACAGGCGCGCTTTGGCCCGGACGTGACATGGGTTGATGCACCAAACTATGACGTCCCCGAAGAACGCCGGGCAGCCTTTGCCGAAGCCATCCGCAAATACTATCCCGATCTTGATGAAAGTGCGCTTCAGACAGGCTATGCCGGGGTGCGCCCAAAAATTCAGGCCCCGGGCGAAGCGGCGCGTGACTTCATGATTGCTGATGAAAAACAGCACGGGCTTAATGGTCTTGTAATGCTCTATGGTATTGAATCACCGGGTCTTACTGCATCCCTTGCAATTGGCAGCCGGGTGACCGAGTTGATCACACAGCAAGGCGCAATGAAGGCAGCATCATAAGATCGCCCATATCATCAGCGATGGATAAAGGCATGGCCAAGCAACCTTACAGCACGTCAGGGCGGACCCGACAACCGGCGCAAAATGCGTCTGGCGGAAAAGCCGCGCCCAAATCCATCTCGCGCCGACATTTCCTTGGCGCCGGCTCGGCTGGGCTTGGCGGGGCATTATTGGCATCCACACCGTTTGGCGCAATTGCACAGCAGCTAGAACCTTTTATCCCCGCCCCCAATAGCCTGACCGAGGGTCTCCCCGGCCTGACCGACACCGGTAAGCCCGAAAAAGACTTCGTCGAGGAAATGCGCGATTACGTCATCGCGATCAGCCGTTGGGCAAAAAGCTATCGCAGTGACTTTTCGATCATTGCGATGAATGGCCTGGAACTGACCGAGTTTCTTGAAAAAACCCTGTTTGCGACGCGCGGCGTCGCGGAACCGGCCAGAAACTATTTACGTGCCCTTGACGGCATTTTGGTCGAAGCCCCGTTTTACGGCTTTGAGAAATATGGCGAAGCCACCAACGCCGAAGAAACCAAATACATCCTCGGTTATCTGGAACGGCTTAAACTTGAAGGCCTGCAATATCTTGCGGTCGACTACACCGAAAATCAATCCGACATGGACAAGGCGCGCGCGCAGCTTCGGGGGCTGGATGCACTTTATTACGCAGCCCCACCGCCGGGCATGCAGCTTTCATCGCTGGCAAAGGTTCCAAGCACGCCTTTCGGGGCAAACCCGCATGTGATCGACAATATCCGCGAGGCAAAGAACTTTGCCCTGGTGCTTGAGAGTTCGCCCTATGGCACCAAGGACGCCTATGTCGATGCGCTGGTTGCGACCAACTACGACACGCTGATCATTGATCCGTTCCATCGCGGGACCATTCCGCTGACCTATGATGATATGAAGCGGCTTCGTTACAAGAAGACCGGAACACCACGGAACCTGATTTCGTATCTCAATATCGCGACGGCCGAGACATATCGCTATTACTGGCAAAGCGGATGGCGCGCCGGAAGTCCCGATTTCATCAGTGAAGGCAACCTGATGGCACGCTGGGGACAGGAAAACCACGTGCATTATTGGTCACGCGAATGGCAAAGCATCATCTTTGGCAGCGAAAACAGCTATCTCGGCAACATCATGAAGCTCGGCTTTGACGGTGTTCTGATGGCGGGTATTGATGAATATTCCTGGTGGCTTGACTATTAGGTCGCGCAGACATTTCGCATTCCATCATCACAAACATATGACCTGAACCTGTGCGTGATTACGCCAAGGACATTTGACGCAGCACCCCTGTTTGGGCAGTGTGGTGGGTGTCGAATGTCGGCAATTTAAAAACATAATCTGCATCGCGGCGCCAGGAGGCCTATATGTCCGAACCCATCATCCACTATTTCTTCGTGCAATCACCGTGGTCTTTTTTCGGGTTTCGCCGCGTTGTCGACATCGCCAAAAAACATGGCGTGGAAATTATCCATAAACCCTGCCGGGCAGCCGATGTCTGGGAACATGGCGGCGGCGTGCCCTTGGCAAAACGCCCGAAACCGCGTCAAGAATACCGACTTGTTGAACTGAGACGCTGGTCGGATTATCTCGGCATTCCGATCAATATGCATCCGACCCATTTCCCGGTGGATGAAACACTTGCCGCGCGCACCATCATTGCCGTTCAGGACGATGGCAAAGACGTCAGTACTTTGACTGAAACCCTGATGGGGGATATCTGGCTGCGTGAACATGATGTTTCGCTGCCCGCGACCGTGCGCGAGGCCCTGATATCAAGTGGCCTTTCGACGGAATATCTTGAACATGCCGACCTGCCAGAGATCGCCAAGATCTATGACGAGAACTGCCAGTCCGCACGGGATCGTAACATCTTTGGTGTGCCGACCTATTTCATCGGCAACGAGATGTTCTGGGGGCAGGACCGCCTTGATTTTGTTGAACGAACGCTTCAACAGAACGCCTGATCAAGCGCGCCATCGCACCTTAAAAACCAGCAAAACAAAATATTATGCGGGCACTTTTTCGCCTCTGGCACGTTAACCAGAGCAGCAGAAACAGTAAAAAAGCCCGCATTTAAATGACACAAAGCGCATCTGATTTTCAAAAGGACTTCCTGAACCGGCTTGAGGACAAGACACCGAACGAGCCGGAATTTCACCAAGCAGTGGAGGAAGTCGTCGGCTCCATTTCCGGTTGGTATCTTGATCAAACCGAGATGCGCAAAAATGCGGTTCTTGAACGCTGCACCGAACCGGATCGCGTGCTGCAGTTTCGCGTGGCATGGGAAGATGATGACCAACAGATACAGGTCAATCGCGGCTGGCGCATTCAGTTCAATCAATCGATGGGCCCCTATAAGGGCGGCCTTCGGTTTGCCCCGACGGTCAGCACCAGTATCTTCAAGTTTCTCGGGTTTGAACAAACCCTGAAAAACAGCCTGACCGGCTTGCCGATGGGCGGGGCAAAAGGTGGTGCCGACTTTTCGCCAAAGGACAAATCCCCGCAGGAAATCGGCCGTTTCTGTCAGACATTCATGCAGGAACTATATCGCCATATCGGGCCAGATACCGATGTGCCCGCCGGGGACATCGGCGTTGGCAGACGTGAAATCAGCATCCTTTTTGGTCACTATATCAAGCTGACGCAAAAGTGGACCGGTGCGCTGACCGGGAAAGGATGCCACTTTGGTGGTAGTGCTGGCCGCACAGAAGCAACCGGCTATGGCTGTATCTATTTCCTTGGTCACATGCTTGATCAGGAAAACAAGGAAATCAAAGACAAACGCATTGCGATCAGTGGCGCAGGCAATGTTGCCCTGCATGCAGCACGCAAGGCTGTGGAACTTGATGCAAAGGTTATCAGCCTTAGCGACAGTTCAGGCACAATGCACTTTGCCGATGGCATGACAAACGACCTTCTTGATCAGGTTGATGACTGGAAAAACAACCAACGCAAATCGCTGTCAGAATTTGACGGCGGCAAGAATTCCGAGTTCCTTGAAGACAAGAACCCCTGGACGCTTGAATGCGATATTGCCCTGCCCTGCGCAACCCAAAACGAGCTTGATGAACAAGACGCCAAGCAGCTTGTTGAAAACAAGGTGATGATGCTCTGTGACGGCGCAAACATGCCGCTGACGGCAAAGGCACAGGAAGTATTCATCAACGCCAATATCCCGCATGCCCCTGGCAAAGCATCCAATGCCGGCGGCGTTGCCGTAAGCGGCCTTGAACAGAGCCAGAATGCGCAGCGTCTGAGTTGGGATACGGAAAACGTCGACAAACGCCTTCGTGAAATCATGTCCAAAATTCACAAGGACTGCATCGAAAACAGTCCGGACGGAAAAATCATCAATTATCGCGATGGTGCCAATCTCGCGTCGTTCAAGCGCGTAGCAGAAACCATGAATGCATTCTGGCTTTCGTAATCAAACCCGGCCGTTGATGCGATTGTAGTTTGCGGCTCTCTCACGACTGAAACCAAGGAGTTTCCCCATGAAAGTTGCCGATATCGCAATCAATTTACTGAGTGATCTTGGCGTCAAACATGTGTTTGGCATCCCAGGTGACGCCATCAATGACATTACATTTGCCCTTGAAAACAGGGATGAAATTGATTTCGTCCTTGTTCGCCATGAAGAAGGTGGCGCGTTTGCCGCATCCGCACAGGCAAAACTGACCGGCAATCTTTCATGCTGTGTCGGCACGGCGGGTGGCGGTGCCATCCATCTTTTGAACGGCCTTTATGATGCCCGTCATGACCATGCCCCGGTTCTTGCGATTACAGGCCAGGTTGATTCGGAATTTATCGGCACCGAGTATCATCAGGAAGTTGACCTGAAAAAGCTGTTCGAAGACGTCACTGTCTATTCCGAGACGATCATGAATCCGGCACAGGCCCCGCGTATCCTCAAAGAAGCCTGCAAGGCCGCGATTGAAAATCGAGCACCCGCCCATGTCTGTATCCCGAACAATATCGCCAGTGCCGATTGCGCCGATGATCCGATCAGTATTTCAACCTTGTTGGCAACCCGCGAAGTTTCCCCGTCCAGCGACAACCTTGATCACGCTGCCAAACTGATTGATCAGGCATCAAAGCCCGTCATTCTTGCAGGTATCGGTGGTGCCGAGGCAGCCCAGGAGATCTTTGATCTGGCGCACCGGATTGATGCACCGATCGTCAGAACCCTGCGCGCCAAAGACTGGCTTGATGACGACGATCCGATTTGCATTGGTGGGCTGGGCCTTCTGGGCGGTAAACCGGGTCAGGATTCTGTCGAAGATTGCGATTTGCTGTGCATCATTGGGGCCGATTTCCCCTATCAGGAATTTTTCCCCAAAGATGCCAAAACCATCCAGATCGATAGCAATCGCAGCCAAATCGGCAAACGGCTTGATATTGATGCCCCGTTGATCGGCAGTGCCAAGCTATCGGTGCAAGGCCTTCTGGATCGCGTCACGCCCAAAGACACCGAAACGCAGCGCAAACACTGGATCGACAAGGTCAAGGATCAGCAAGACGATTGGTCAAAGATCGAGAAGTCCGACAAAAGCCCGCTTCACCCTGCAAGTGTCATGTCCGCAATCGGAGACCATGCCGCCGACGATGCCATTTTCCTGGTTGATACCGGAACGACCACAGCCTGGGCCGCGCGGCATTTGCGGGTAAAACGCAACCAGCGTTTCACCCTGTCATCCGGGCTCGGCACGATGGCCTTTGCCCTGTCCGGGGCCAATGGCGCGCAGCTTGCCTATCCTGATCGTCAGGTCGTCGCCATTGCGGGTGACGGCGCATTCAACATGCTGATGGGTGAGCTTTTGACCGCAGCCGAATACGATCTGCCGATCACGGCGGTTGTTTTTGACAACAGCAAGCTTGGCTTCATCGCACTGGAACAGGAAGCCAAAGGCCTGCCCGAACATGCAATCGCCTTTAAAAACCCGGATATGGCGGCCATCGCCCAGGCCTGTGGCTGTCTTGGCCTGCGTGCGGAAAACACCAAGGAGCTTTCAAGCGCGCTGTCACAAGCGTTTGCAAGCAAGAAGCCAACCGTCATTCAGGTCCCGGTTGACCCTGACGCCCTGATCATGCCGCCAAACCCGACCTTCTCGCAGGCACAGAAATTTGCCGTTGCCAAGGGGCGGGAAATGCTGGGCAAGTTGAGGTCATAGGCCGACACTTCCCGACGAAGCCTGCTTTGTTTTGCAGGTTCAGCTCAGAAAAAAAGCGTGGCAGCAAAGCTGACCACGCTTTTTTTTTTCGAATATGTTTGGTGACTGTTATCCTAGGCGTTTGACGTGATCGACAACGAAACCATCTTCTGACGGATAGCTATTTTCGATCATGGCAAGGGCCTTGGTTTCGTCGCTGGCCGCAACTTCATGAGTTTGAACATCAGCCCAGCGGTCATCAAAGAGGTCGTGGGATCGGTTCTCTTTGACACATTCGCGCACAGCCTGATTGTGCAGTTCAACTTCAAATACGGTTTGGCGATGGCCTGTGAATGCAGACATATCCGCCGCTCTCCTTATATTTTGTTCGCTGGCGCCGCCCAGACGCCAACCTGTCCTGAACCGGGAATCTCAATCACAAGACACCCAACCGTGAGTCTACGTTTCGCACCTTAACGAGCCGTAAATTATCCGGTTAATTGATATTTCCAGATTAATTGCTCCGGTTTCAAGTGCGAATTTGGCATAGGCGCATGACGAATGCCCTGATTCAGAACAAATCGCCGCAAGTGCACTGCACCATAAAAACCAGGCTGAAACCGACCAATTTCGACCACAAAAGAATCTCGGTCGGATCGAAAATACCGCCTGCCTTCAAACAGCGAAGATGCTGCAGCGCACAGTGCGCGCAATAAAATTACAATGCAGCTTTGGCAAACTCCGAATAATTCCACACCAAAGCAGCCCCTCAACCGAAACGATCTTTTTTGCACATTCGCGGAATTAGAAATTGATCCAACGCCGGATGCATCAAACATAAAGGGATAAGCAGGAAACAGCCTGCACCAGAAAAATGATGCTGCCAGGAGGCTGCAAGAGGATGAACGTCTTTTCCGATATCGCCTTTGATGACCACGAACAGGTCGTCTTTGCCAGCGACAAAACCACCGGCCTGAAAACCATCATCGCGGTCCACAACACCAACCTTGGCCCGTCACTTGGCGGCTGTCGCATGTGGCCCTATGCCAGCGAACAGGACGCCATCCATGATGTTTTACGCCTGTCGCGCGGCATGACTTACAAATCCGCCCTCGCCAACCTTCCGCTTGGCGGCGGCAAGTCGGTCATTATCGGTGATCCGCGCAGTCAAAAGACGCCAGAATTCTTCCGCGCGATGGGTCGCGCTGTCGAGCAACTTGGCGGGCGCTATATCGTTGCCGAGGATGTCGGCACCAGCCCCGAAGATATGGAACATATCGCAAGCCAGACCAAACATGTCGGTGGCATCAATGATGGCAAGGACCCGGAGCGCACCGGTGATCCGTCCCCCTTTACCGCCTATGGCGTTTTCATCGGGCTTAAGGAAGCGGTGCGCTTCAAACATGGTAGCGACGACCTTGCGGGCATGCGGGTCGCAGTGCAGGGTCTGGGACATGTCGGCGACCACTTGTGCCGGATGTTGCATGCGGCCGGGGCCAAGCTGATTGTCGCGGACCTGAATGCCGCCAGCATGAAGGCCGCCGCGATGGAATTTGGCGCAACCGCGGTTCCGGTTGATAAAATCCTGTCGGTTGATGCCGATATCCTTGCCCCTTGTGCCCTTGGCGGGGTGATCAATGACCGTACTATCGAGGAACTCAAGGTTGGTGTGATTGCCGGTGCGGCCAATAACCAGCTTGAAGATGATCGCCATGGCGAGATGTTGCGCGAAGCCGGGATTTTGTATGCCCCGGATTACGTGATCAATGCCGGCGGTGTCATCGAAGTCTATTACTGCCGCGAAGGCAAAACGGTTGCCGAAACCAACATGCATATCGAAGGCATTGGTGAGACCGTGCGCGAGATTTTTGAACGCGCCAAGCAGCAGAACCTGTCGACCGGCTTTGTCGCCGACCGCCTGGCCGAGGAACGCTTTGGCCTGAAAAAGTAACGGTACTGATCAAGCAGCATCAGCCACAAACAACAAAGGCGAGGCCCATGTGGCTTCGCCTTTTTCGTTTTGTACGAATTGCCTGGAGGTAGCTTACTCGGCGGCGATCGGTTCGATATTTGCCGTCACAGCCGCTGCATCATCGCAATCGCAATTGCCGCAGGTCTTGGCCTGAAGCAGTTCTGCGCGCATGTGGCAGGCGCATTTGCCACATTGCGGCGCGCAACCATGGAAACGGAAAACTTCCGCCGGACGTGTCGCCCCGCCCTGCTCGGCAGCACGGCGGACGTCTTTTTCCTTGAGCGCATTACAAATGCAGACATACATGGTGCGATTGCAATCAGTTATTAATTACGTATCGCCACGTCTAAGATAAATGCGAATAGTTTTCAAACACTTTTGCAACAAACCCGGACAAAAAAATTCCCCGCAAGGCCGAACGCCTGCGGGGAATTTTCGAAAAACTGTTTTATCACAAGGCGATAAAAGTGATCAGGCCTTTGCGATGTGGCTAACGACCTTGGTCACACCTTTGATCCGGCGCACGATCGACAGGACCTTTTCAAGCTCTGCATCGCTTTGTGCCTCGCCCATGATGTAGACGACATTCTGCACCGACTGCCAACGATAATTGACGGAGCTCACACCTTTTTCGGCCAATAACAATGCCTTGATCTGGCTTTCGATCCAGACGTCGGACACGGACTGGGTTGCCGAATCGGTCGGAACGGCGTTCTTGCCATATTCATCTTCGGCCCGGTGATAGGCATCAATCGTTTCCTGATCGGCAATTACCAGATGGTCATACACCGTTTTGATCCGGTTATCCTGTTTGACCAGCGACATGACGTCATAATACTTGCCCTTGGAGTCCACCATGCCGGTGACCATGACATTCTGTTCCCAGATGTCGATATTCACATCCATCAGATAGGTGTGATCCACCTTGGAGAACTCGCCAAGGATGCCGGACTTGATCTGGGTATCTTGCCACTGGTCATTGCCGGTGCGGTCTTCCAACGGCATTTGCAGCGGTCCGCAGGCCGCCAGCGGCACCGCCAGCAGCGCACATACCGATACCGTTTTCAGAACACGGCCAATGCCGCGGTTTACCTTGATCATTCCTGTTCTCCTTGTTCATGCCTGCCTGACATGGGTCAATCTTCTTGCGTCAGTTCAAACGCCGCAGGACGTCAACTGTTCCGACCAATAGCTATTGCAGCCAATTTTGACGAAAAAAAGCCCGACCGCGTTCAGGCGAGCACATCCTACATCAGAGATCATGAATAAAAGAAAGAAAAATGGACCGGGAATTTCGCCCCGGTCCATCTAGCAGGTTCATCTGGCAGATCAATCTTCTTCCATCGACATCAGCGATGCGTTACCGCCCGCCGCCGTGGTGTTGATCGTGATTGTCTTTTCAGTGGCAAAGCGATGCAGGAACGCCTCATCAGGCAGTGCACCGTCATCCTCGGCCCCGCTATCGGAAATCAGCGACAGGATCGCGCCATCGCGCTTGGCCAGAAGCTGCTTGAACGACGTCACGCGATCAAGCGATGCCACGCACGATACCCCGGCAATATCACCATCATACATCGCACCCAGACCAGTATTGGTGCCAACCGCCTTGACCAGCTTGGCCGGAAGACCAGCCTCCTGTGCGAGTCCTGGAATGTCGGCCAACCATTTCTGATCACCGGCAAGGATCACCGCATTGCCCGCGGCAAGGGCGGCCCCCAGATGACGGATGATTTTTGCAGGTTCCGCATCCTTGTCCGCCTGGATCAGGTAAACACCACGGCCCTGACAATAAAGATCGTTGGTTTCACCGGTCGGCCCGGGCATCCGGGTCGGCGCGACAAAGCCGTTTTCCGAAAGGGCAGCAAAGTTCGCCACATGATCGGCCCCCGCCATCAGGGCATCATTGCCCGATGCATCCATCTTGGCCGACAGCTTTTCAAGGATGGTCACGCGCGCATTGCCATCGGCTGCCTGCCATTCTTCCTGGGCAGTCAACATCGCGGCATATTCGCTGGTCGCAATCACATCCTTGACGATGATCGGTGAACGATCGTCTGACACGTCATCATTGGAAATGGTATTCGCCTTCGCAATCGGCTTGGCGAAACGTTCGACATAGTGCGGACCACCGGCCTTTGGACCGGTCCCCGATTTACCCTGCCCGCCAAACGGCTGGACACCAACCACCGCACCGATCTGGTTACGGTTCACATAGCAGTTGCCAACGCGCAATTTCTGCGAAATTTCGCGCACGGTGGTATCGATACGGGAATGGATACCAAGGGTCAGGCCATAACCAGATGCATTGATCTGATCAAGGATCTTGGGCAGATCGCGCGCCTTATAGCGCACCACATGCACAACCGGACCGAACACTTCGCGTTCAAGCACATTGATCGATGGAATTTCAAAGCAATGCGGTGCAAAGAAATTACCCCCTTCGCATTCCGGAAGCATGTCACAAGCATGCAGAAGCTTGGCTTCCTTTTTCATGCGTTCGGCATGGGCTTCAAGAACCTTGCGCGATTTTTCGTCAATCACCGGACCGACATCGATATCAAGGAACTTCGGATCACCAACGCGTAGTTCCTTCATCGCACCGACCAGCATTTCACAAAGCTTGTCGGCAATGTCTTCCTGAACAAACAGCACACGCAGGGCCGAGCAACGCTGACCGGCTGACTGGAAACCGGAAATGATTGCGTCCTGCACGACCTGTTCGGGCAGCGCGGTCGAATCAACGATCATCGCGTTCTGACCACCGGTCTCGGCAATCAGTGGCAACGGAACTCCCGGACGTTTTGCCAGCGCCTGGTTGATGACCTGTGCGGTTTCGGTTGACCCGGTAAAGGCGACACCGGCAATGCGCGGATCATTGATCAGCTGATTACCAATCACACGCCCCGGTCCTGGCACCAGTTGGAATGCCGCGCCCGGAACGCCCGCCTCGAGGATCAGTTCTGCCGCACGGGCAGCAATCAGTGAAGTCTGCTCTGCCGGTTTGGCAATCACAGCATTTCCTGCTGCAAGGGCCGCGGTTACTTGCCCCAAGAAGATCGCAAGCGGGAAGTTCCACGGGCTGATGCAAACAATCACGCCCCGGCCTTCAAGCGGGCTGCCTTCGCGGAAGGTTTCCTCCGCCCGGTTGGCATAGTAACGACAGAAATCGACAGCCTCACGCACCTCGGCAACACCATCGGAATAAAGCTTCCCGGCTTCGCGCTGACAGAGCGCAATGAACTCGTCCATGTTTTCTTCAAGCAGATCACCCAGACGACGCAGTGCCGTCGCGCGGTCACTTGCCGGTGTCTTGTTCCAGGTTTCATAGCCCTTGAGCGCTGCCACAACGGCGGCGTCAATATCGGCCTCGGTCGCCTGCACAAGATCACCGACCTTCTCGTCAAGCTTGGCCGGGTTGATGACATCAATCGGGGTGCCCGAAACAAGTTTGCCATCAATCAGCGGGGCGGCGTTCCAGGTCTTGTTCTTGATCTCGGCAAGCTTGGCACTGAGTGGCAGAAGCTTTTGCGTATCTGTCAGATCAAGCCCGCGCGAGTTGACGCGACTTGCACCATAAAGGTCAATCGGTGCCGGAATCTTCGGATGGCCTTTGCGCGGAAGGGCCGCCATCTTTTCGATCGGATCGGCGATCATTTCCTCGATCGGCAGCTGTTCATCCTGAATACGGTTCACAAAGCTGGTGTTTGCGCCGTTTTCCAACAGACGGCGCACCAGATAGGCCAGAAGGTCTTCATGGGTGCCAACCGGCGCATAGACACGGCACGGAACGTTTTCGCCGTTCTTGTCGACGATCTGCTCGTAAAGTGCTTCGCCCATGCCATGCAGACGCTGGAATTCAAAGGTGCGGTCATTGCCCGCCATTTCCAGAACCGATGCCACCGTGTGGGCATTGTGGCTGGCAAACTGGCAATAGAACGCATCGCGACGCGACAGCATATATTTCGCACACGCCAGATAGGATACATCGGTCGATGCCTTGCGGGTAAAGACCGGATAGCCGTCAAAACCGTTTTCCTGACTGAACTTGACTTCGGTATCCCAATAGGCCCCCTTCACAAGGCGGACCATCATCTTGCGCCCGACCTTGGTCGACAGATCGGCCAGCCATTCCAGAACGTGATAGGCACGTTTCTGATAGGCCTGAACCGCCAAACCATAGCCTTCCCAGCCATCAAGATCCGGATCGGCAAAGACAGCCCCGATGACATCGAGCGACAGGTCAAGACGGTTGGCTTCCTCGGCATCGACGGTAAAGCCAATATCGTATTTCTTTGCCAGAAGTGCCAGTTCCTTAAGCCGCGGGGTCAGTTCGTTCATCACGCGATCATAGTTGGCAAAGTCATAGCGCGGATGGATCGCCGAAAGCTTGACCGAGATGCCCGGACTATCAATCGGCCCACGGCCATTGGCAACGCGTCCGATATCATGAATGGCGGTTTCATATGCCTTATAATAGCGATCGGCATCCTTCATCGTGCGGGCGGCTTCGCCCAGCATGTCATAGGAATAACGATAGCCTTTTTCTTCATTCGCCTTGGCACGCTCGGCAGCTTCGTCAATGGTGCGACCCATCACGAACTGGCGTCCCATGATCCGCATCGCATGGTTGAATGCCTTGCGAATGACCGGCTCCCCCGAACGGCCGATCATGCGTTTGATCAGACGGCCCGGATCTGCCTTTTCCGCCTTGCCGAACTTGATCACCCGCCCGGTCAGCATCAGCCCCCACGTCGACGCATTAACAAAGAAGCTGTCGGAATGGCCGAGATGGCTTTGCCAATCGGCATCAAACAGTTTGTCCTGAATAAGCTTGTCGGCGGTCACCGCATCGGGCACGCGCAGCAACGCTTCGGCCAGGCACATCAGGATGACGCCTTCCTTGCTCGACAGCTCGTATTCATGCAGCAGGGCATCAATGCCGCTTTTGCCGTTATCGGCACTGCGCACACGGGCAACCAGTTGATAGGCGCGGTTTTGAACGCGCCCGGTCTGTTCCTGGGAAAGACGCGCTGTTTCGATCAGGCGTTCAACAACGGCCTCTTCATCGGCGCGATACGTGTCACGGATCGTCTGGCGGATTTCATTCGGTTGCGGCAGTTCGGTACGGAACATGTTTAAAAGCCTCTCCCTGATGTTGGACTTTGCCGATCCCGAAGAACGCACATTATTTCAGGCGCTTCGGGGCCTTTTGCACCTCTATGGCGACAGACAATATTATTTCATCCGAAAAATGTGCTGCCATTTTTGGCAAAAATACGATATATCATCCACGATTTTTACATTCGCATAGTCACAAATACTGGCTGGACGCTTAAAATGCAGAAGAACCACAAGAGCTTGGACAAGATCGACAAACAGATCCTCCGCGAACTTCAGAACGATGGCCGCATGTCCAATGTGGAGCTATCACGCCGGGTTAATCTGAGCCCGACACCCTGTCTGGAACGCGTGCGCCGCCTTGAGCAAAACGGTTTTATCACCGGCTATATGGCGACGCTGGATCCGCGCAAGCTTAACCAGTCACTTGTGGTCTTCGTTGAAATCACTCTTGATCGTACCACACCTGACGTCTTTGACGTATTCGCCGCTGCGATCAAGAAGCTCCCTGAAATCGAAGAATGCCATATGGTCGCAGGTGGTTTTGACTATCTTGCAAAACTGCGCGTCGAGGACATGTATGCCTATCGCGAGTTCCTTGAACGGCTGTCTTCTGTTCAGGGTGTCGGTCAGACTCATACATATGTTGTGATGGAAGAAGTAAAAGTCCGACCCGGCATCGTCATTCCCTGATTTTCTTTTTTTGTTGATTCGCAACAACTTAATAGATCAAAATCGCATCCATCAAAGCAGACATCAGATCTGCTGGAAAAGTTGTTGGTGAAAACAAAACGGAAAACGGGTGCAGGAACATGTCTGAAGTCAGCTTCTACTTCGATTTCTCGTCACCTTACGGCTACCTTGCCGCCGAGCGGATGGAAGACTTCGAAAAACGCCATGGCGTCACGGTCGTCTGGCGCCCCTTCATGATTGGCGCAGCCTTCAAACAGACAGGACAAAGCCCGCTTCTGGATCAGCCGATCCGCGGTCCGTATTTCCGTCACGACATGGAACGATGCGCACGCCTGCAAAACATTCCGTTCCAAATCCCCAATAACTTCCCCTACGCGGCATTGGTTCCGACCCGGGCCTATTACTGGCTTGAATCGCGATCTCCGATGCTGGCGCGCAAATTCGCCAAGGACATCTATCGCGGCTATTTTGCCGACGGGCTTGATATGTCCAACCCGGAAAACGTTTTTGCCGCCGCAACCCGCCATTCCATCAATGCATCCGAAATGCGTGCCGCCGTCGAATCCCAGAAATGGAAAGACCATGTCCGCGCTGTTACCGAGGACGCGATCAAGATGGGCGCCTTTGGTTCGCCCTTCTTCTTCTACGAGGACGAACCTTTCTTCGGGAATGACCGGATTGATCAACTCGCCCAGTGGATTTCGCTGCGAAAACTCACACTTGGCAGCACAACAGACAACCCCGGTCAGTAGCACCGTCAAACGTCGCCGTTGAATGCAGAACAAGCTCTTCTGGAAGATGCAGATCAGCCTTTCTACTTCACGACTTTTTCTTGCACTTTCGTGGTGGACAACCAGGTTTGCGCATTGCGTGCAAGAGCTTGACGGATATCATCGCGTGCAAGCACTTCATCGATCATGGCGACCGCTTTCTTGCCCCAATCATTCTTGGTGCAAACCACGTGGTAGTTGATTTTTTCTGATGCTTCGCGGAATGGGTGGGTGACGATCATTGGTGCGCTATCACCACCAAGACCGTTCTTTTGATTGATCAGAAACCACGTCAACGCCCAGGGTGGCGCTAGCGAAAAGTCCACACGTTTCATTTCAATCATCGACAACATCGGCGCCAGGAAATTGGGCGTGGGATGTCGAACGACGCTGTCTGAGTTTGAATAGCGCTGAATGATCCTGTCTGTTTCTTCGCCATACGAAATGCCCGCCCCGATTCCGACGACAAAGCCCGCGTCAAGCAACTGGGCCAGCGAGACCTTGTCATCAATCGCCTCACGAAGCTTTCGGTTATCCGGCGAATACACCAGGTGACTGCTTTCAAGCACCGCACTTGGATGTTCGGAAAAATAGACAACCTCTTCGCGCTCAGAAGTCCGTATCAGTCCCGGCACGCAGTAGTTTCCCGTTTTCATCAAGGCAAACAACCGCGCCATATTGGCATGCCCCTTCACCATGTCGGGATCAAGCGACGCACCGAACAGTATGTCAAGGATCCCACCATGAAGCCCCTTGCCCGCCAACGGCCCGCTGCCAATACCAATCGGCGGCACATCTGCCTTAAGCCAATGAATTTCCTGAAGCGTATCTTGCGCATGCGCTGGCCTTTGTCCGAAAACAGCAGCAACACATGAACAAAAAACCAAACAGATCAAAGGCCGGTATGACATTATTTTTTCGCCCGCATTCCCAAGACAAGATCGATCAAAATATGGATCGGTCGCGATTTTATGACGACCACTGGTCACCTGCAAACAACCTCATATGCGCTAAACGCTATGGGTGATTTGATAGCATATAGTTAATTTCGGTACTGAAATACCGATTTAATATTGACGTTTACGTAAACTTCACCGATAACAACAGCCATAAACACCCTGCACGCGGGCCGATTTGCCCATAACAAAAACACGGTGAAAACGGACGATGACGGTACTGAAATCTGCGGTGAACGCCCGTTCCGAAGAATTCCGCAACAATGCCGAACATATGGAAGAGCTGGTTGCGGATTTGCGCGATCAAATTGCTGCGGTCAAACTGGGCGGCGGTGAACGCGCCCGTGATCGTCATACCGGGCGGGGCAAACTTTTGCCGCGTGAACGCATTCGCCAGCTTCTTGATGTCGGCTCCCCGTTTCTGGAACTCTCGCAGCTTGCCGCACATGGCATGTATGGCGATGAAGACGTTCCGGCAGCCGGCATCATTACCGGTATCGGCCGTGTTTCAGGCGTTGAATGCGTGATCGTCGCCAATGATGCCACGGTCAAGGGTGGTTCCTACTACCCGATGACCGTGAAGAAGCATCTTCGCGCACAGGAAATCGCACTGGAAAACAACCTGCCCTGCATCTATCTGGTCGATAGCGGCGGGGCCAACCTGCCCCGTCAGGATGATGTGTTCCCCGATCGCGACCATTTTGGGCGCATCTTCTTTAATCAGGCGACCATGTCATCAAAGGGCATCCCGCAGATCGCGGTTGTTATGGGGTCGTGTACGGCGGGTGGTGCCTACGTCCCGGCAATGTCGGATGAAAGCATTATTGTCCGCAAACAAGGCACGATCTTCCTTGGCGGTCCGCCGCTGGTGAAGGCCGCGACCGGTGAAGTCGTATCGGCCGAAGACCTCGGCGGTGCAGACGTTCACTGCAAAACATCCGGTGTGACCGACCATTATGCGCAGGATGATAGCCACGCGCTTTCGATTGCGCGCGATATCGTCAAGAACCTGAACTGGACGAAGAACCCCGGCCTGACTTTGACCGAGCCGCGCGCACCGGCCTATGACCCGCGCGAGATTTATGGCGTGGTGCCGACCGACACCAAAAAACCCTATGACGTGCGTGAAATCATCGCCCGCATCGTTGATGGCTCCGACTTTGATGAGTTCAAGGCACAGTACGGCACGACGTTGGTCACCGGCTTTGCCCGCATCTTTGGCTATCCGGTCGGCATCATTGCCAATAACGGCATCCTGTTTTCCGAAAGCGCGCTTAAGGGTGCGCATTTCATCGAACTGTGCGCGCAGCGCGGTATTCCGCTGGTGTTCCTGCAAAATATCACCGGCTTCATGATTGGCCGCAAATATGAAAGCGGCGGCATTGCCAAGGATGGCGCGAAGCTTGTAACCGCCGTTGCCACCGCAAATGTCCCGAAATTCACCGTCCTGATCGGTGGGTCCTTTGGGGCTGGTAACTATGGCATGTGTGGTCGCGCATACAGCCCGCGCTTCCTGTGGATGTGGCCAAATGCCCGTATTTCCGTCATGGGCGGCGAACAGGCTGCGAACGTTCTAACGCAAATTCGTGCCGATGCCGCCGAAAAGCGCGGTGAAAACTGGCCGGAAGCCGAGCAAGAGGCGTTCAAGGCCCCGATCCGCGATCAGTACGAGGAACAAGGCCACCCCTATTACGCATCCGCCCGCCTTTGGGATGATGGCGTGATTGACCCGGCTGATACCCGCATGGTGCTTGGCCTTGGCCTGTCTGCCGCACTCAACAAACCGGTCGAAGAAACCCGGTTTGGCGTGTTCAGAATGTGAGGTGATCATGAGCAATGCAAACACTGATAACATTTCTGATGCCGCGCTCTGTGAAATCGCCGCCAATGGCGTTGCGACCATCACCTTGAACCGGCCCGAAATTCACAATGCCTTTGATGATGTCCTGATCAACGATCTGACCGCCAAGATCGAAGCCCTTGATGCCGATCCTGCTGTTCGGGTGATCATCCTGACCGGGGCCGGCAAAAGCTTCTCGGCCGGGGCGGATCTTAACTGGATGAAGCGCATGGCGGGCTATAGCCATGCTGAAAACCTTTCCGATTCTCGCGCGTTGGCGAAACTGATGAAGGTTTTGAATTTTGCCTCGAAACCGACCATCGCACTGGTCAACGGGGCTGCCTTTGGTGGCGGCGTTGGTCTGGCGGCGTGCTGTGACATTGTAATTGCATCTGACCGTGCCAGTTTCTGCCTGTCGGAAGTCAAGCTGGGTCTGATCCCGGCGGTGATTTCGCCTTATGTTGTTGAGGCCATCGGGGTCAATCAGGCGCGGCGTTATTTCCTGACCGCCGAACGGTTTGATGCCAAAACTGCCCAACAGATCGGGCTGGTTCATGAAATCACCACAACCGATGAATTGGCTGCCCGTGGACAGGAAATGGCAAAACTCCTGCTGGCCAATGGTCCGGATGCTATGCATGCCGCCAAGAACCTGATTTACGCGGTCGCCAACAAACCGATTTCAGATGCCGTAATTGATGACACAGCCCAACGCATCGCCGATCAACGCGCAAGCGACGAGGGCCGCGAAGGTGTCGGTGCCTTTCTGGAAAAACGTCCTGCGAACTGGAGCAAGAAATAACATGCCGCGCAAACTTCTGATCGCCAACCGCGGTGAGATCGCCTGCCGCGTGATCAAGACCGCCCGTCGCATGGGAATTGCCACGGTCGCCGTTTATTCCGATGCCGACGCCAATGCCCTGCATGTCAAACACGCGGACGAGGCCTATCACATTGGCGCCCCCGCCCCCAAGGACAGTTACTTGCGCACCGACCGGTTGCTTGAAGTCATCGCGCAATCGGGTGCCGATGCGGTTCATCCGGGCTATGGCTTCCTGTCGGAAAACGCCGGTTTTGCCGATGCGCTGGAAAAGGCCGGTTGCGTCTTTGTCGGCCCGCCGGCAAGTGCGATCCGCGCCATGGGGTCGAAATCCGAAGCCAAGAAAATCATGGGCAAGGCCGGAGTACCGCTGGTGCCCGGCTATCACGGCGAAGATCAGGACCCTGACCTTCTCGCGGCTGAGGCCGACAAGATCGGCTATCCGGTATTGATCAAGGCATCCGCTGGTGGTGGCGGCAAAGGCATGCGTGCGGTTAAAAAGGCATCCGATTTCAAGGATGCCCTGATCAGCTGCAAACGCGAAGCTGCCAGCAGCTTTGGCGATGATCATTGCCTGATCGAAAAACTGATCGTCAAACCGCGCCACGTTGAAATTCAGGTCTTTGCCGACAGCCATGGCAATGCGGTCTATCTGTTTGAACGCGATTGCTCCTTGCAGCGCCGCCACCAGAAGGTGATTGAAGAGGCCCCTGCACCGGGTATGACCGAGGAGCTCCGCGCCCAGATGGGCAAGGCCGCCGTCGATGCCGCCAAGGCGATTGGATACCAAGGCGCGGGTACGGTTGAATTCCTGCTTGATGCGTCGGGTGCGTTCTATTTCATGGAAATGAACACCCGCCTTCAGGTCGAACATCCGGTGACCGAAAAAATCACCGGCGAAGACCTGGTGGAATGGCAATTGCGCGTGGCCGATGGCGAGGCCCTGCCAAAGGTGCAGGAAGACCTTTCGATCAATGGTCATGCCTTTGAAGTGCGCATCTATGCCGAAGACCCGCAGAACGATTTCCTGCCCGCAACCGGCAAGCTTGTACATATGCGCATGCCACCTGAAACCGATCATGTGCGGGTTGATACCGGCGTTTATGAGGGCGGCGAAGTTTCCATTCATTATGACCCGATGATCGCCAAGCTGATCACCTGGGATGTGGACCGCACCTCGGCACTCCGTCGCATGGCGACCGCATTAAATGATGTGCAGATTGTTGGTGTGACCACCAATACCGGCTTCCTTGGCAATATCGCTCGTCATCCGGCCTTTGAACGGGGCGAAGTCGAAACCGGTTTCATCCCGAACTATCAGGATGATCTGCTCCCCGCCCCAAGTGCGCCTGATAACGAGGCGCTGGCATTTGCCGCCCTTGATATCCTGCTGACCCGCGATGCGGAGGCCGCCCGTTATGCTGCCCAAAGCAACGATCCCTATTCGCCCTGGCACAGCACGGCTGGTTTCCGGCTGAATGACGATAACCACCATGACCTGATCCTGCGTCATGACGGATCGGACCTGCTGGTCAAGGTGCATTACCGCGATCAGGGCTATGTCATCGATATGCCTGATGGTAGCGCTATCATCGCCAGTGCCGAGCATGACGAAAATGGCGCCATCGTTGCCAGCCTGAATAACGTCCGCAAACGCGCGTCGGTGCTTCGTGACGGTAATCGTCTGATGATTTTCCGTGATGGCCGTTCGGACCGTCTCGACATCTTTGATCCGCTGGCTGCGGCTGGTGGCAACGAAGGTACGGGTGGTGGTCTGACCGCACCGATGCCGGGCAAGATCATCGCTGTGATGGCAGAGGCCGGTCAATCCGTCACGGCGGGTGACAAGCTCGTCGTGATGGAAGCGATGAAAATGGAACACACCATTTCCGCCCCCGTCACCGGCACGATCAAGGAAGTGTTCTTTGGCGTCGGGGATCAGGTCGATGATGGCGCAGAACTGATCGCGATTGAGGAGGCCCAATAATGGCCTTGCTTTCCGATCTGCCAAGCCGCGTCAAAATCGTTGAGGTCGGCCCGCGTGACGGGCTTCAGAACGAAAAGGCGATGGTCCCGACCGCAACCAAGGTCGAGTTGATCCATCGCCTGAATGATGCCGGTTTATCGGTGATCGAAGCCACCGCCTTTGTCAGCCCGAAATGGGTGCCGCAAATGGCCGATGCGCCCGATGTCATGGCACAGATCACCCGTAAAGCCGGTGTGACATACCCAGTGCTGGCCCCGAACATGAAGGGCCTTGAGGCCGCGATTGCGGCGGGCGCGACCGAGGTTGCGGTATTTGGCGCGGCATCAGAAAGCTTCTCGCAAAAGAACATCAATTGCTCGATTGCTGAAAGCCTTGATCGCTTCCGCCCTGTCGCCGACGCGGCGCGTGACGCCGGCCTTGCAGTACGCGGATATGTTTCCTGCGTTTTGGGCTGCCCGTATGAAGGCGACATTGCGCCTGAAAAAGTGGCCGAGGTCGCAAAGGCGCTTTACGACATGGGCTGCTATGAAATCAGTCTGGGCGATACCATCGGCACCGGGACGCCCGCCAAAGCACAGGCGATGATCTCCGCCGTTGCCAAGCATGTCCCAACCGAAAAGCTCGCCGCCCACTTCCATGATACCTATGGTCAGGCGCTGGCGAATTTGCTTGCCGTGCTTCAGATGGGTGTCGCCAACATCGACAGTTCCGTCGCCGGTCTAGGTGGCTGCCCCTATGCCAAGGGGGCCAGTGGCAATGTCGCGACCGAGGATGTTGTCTATATGCTGAACGGGCTTGGCATCAAAACCGGTATCGATCTTGAAAAGCTTGCCGAGACAGGAAGCTGGATTTGTGATCAGATAGCAAAATCAAGTGCATCGAAGGTCAATCTGGCCTTGGCAGCAAAAAGATCAACGACCGGGGACTAATGGATGGGCCCGTCAAAATACAGCTTCAGACGGGCCACCCCAAACGACCTGCCAATGATTGGCCGCTGGCTGCACGTGCCCGAAGTTATCCGCTGGTGGGGCGATCCGGCCGAACAGCTTGAACTGATTTCCGAAGATGTCGAACTGGCCGAAATGGCGACCCTGATTGTGTCATACCGCAATCGCCCGTTTGCCTTTGTGCAGCATTACGACGCCCATCAATGGCCACAGGCGCATTTTGATCCCCTGCCGGAACATACCCGCTGTCTGGACGCCTTTATCGGTGTGCCCGACATGATGGGATGCGGACATGGTCAGATGTTTTTAAAGATGCTGACACGCCAATTGTTTGAACGTGGCGCGCCCATGATCGGGATTGATCCCGATCCGGAAAACGAACGTGCCATCCGGTGTTATGAGGCCATCGGGTTTGTTGCCGGGCGGGAATATGAAACCGCCAAGGGCCCGTGCCTTTTGATGACGCTTGATGCCCGTAACCAGAAACAAAGCTGATCTTTCTGATCGCACATCACCCTGCGTTCCCGCCACCCACCACGGGATTGTGTGGACCCGATTGCAACAATTGGTCTGAGCGCGGTTTTTGGCACGCCAGCCTGTAGCTGACGATGCCGGTCAAGGCACCAAACAACACAATCCCTGCGACCTGCCCCCACAAAACCCCGACGGCCCCGAAATAGATGCTGCCCAACCAGACGAGCGGGATCACGCCAAGAAACTCCTTGGCAAGATCGGCAAGCATCGCAAAATTAGGCCGCCCGGTGACGTTAAAGAAAGTATGGGATGAAAACTGCAGACCCAGAAACATGTAAAGCGGCGCAATCGCCGTACAAAACAGGCCCAGCAGGTTTGCGGTTTCCGGGGTGGTGCGAAACAGTTCAGACAATTGGTCAGACAAAACAAACAACAGCGCTGATACCAGCAGACCATAAACAACAATCAGCCCCCAGACCGAATGCCAGATGGCGCGCACCCGATCCGTACGCTTGGCGGAAAAATTCTGTCCAAAGATCGGACCGATAGCCTGTGGCAAGGCCATGTAACCGACAAAGGCAAATGGCGCGATGCGTTCAATGATCGCCATTGCCGCGACGGCGTCCGAACCAAACTTTGCCATCGATGCCATAATAAAACCGCTGGCAATTGGCGGGCCGGTTTTGGCCAGACCGACCGGTACCGTGACCCTGGCAATTTCGCGAACATCTTGCGCGAATACAGCAGCATCAAAACGGCCCAGCATGTTATGCACATTGCGCACGCCATAAAACGCAATCACCATGATCACGACGCGCGATATCACGGTGGCCCATGCAGCGCCTTCCACACCCCAGCCAAAACCAAAGATAAATATCGGATCAAGCACGCCATTGGTAACCGCCCCTGCGATCTTCGCCCACATCGACCGTTGTTTGGCCCCGATCACCCGTAAAAGCGCCCCGGACGCCATGCTAAGCACCAGAATGGGCAGGCAAAGCATGACAATCTGCAGATAACTGGTGCCAAGTTCATGAACGCGGCCTGATGCGCCAAGCGCTGCCAGCATAACTGGCGCCCCCCACCAAATCACCGCCGTCATCAGAACCGAAAGGCCGACACCGAAAAGTAGTATATGCGTTGCCATCACGCGCGCGCGCTCACGGTCGCCAAGCCCCTCGGCCCGTGCCACCAACGCCGTCATTGATGTCGAGACCCCAAGCGATATCGCCAGCGTGAAAAATATCAGGGGCCAGGCAAAACCAAGTGCGGCAACAATATCGACATCGCCCAGAAGGCTCAGGAAAAACAGATCAAGCGCATCGACAGCCACCATCGCAACAAGTGCAAGCATGCTTGTCGAAGCCATGCTCAGGATATGGCGCAGAACCGAACCACCGATAAAATACTGCTGCTGCAACGCCATTTTGGGTTTGATCCGTCACGGTTGGAAGAGCGAGGCATCAATCGTTTTTGAAAGAGCTTGCAGATGTATCGGCACTGATAAGGAACTTGTGCCGCTGCCGCCTTGAAAGATGTTCTGTTTCTGTCGCCGACACCGGTTGTTTCGCGGCAAGGTTCAGATCCGTTCCAGCCTTCCATTTCGCGGCGATGACGCTTGGATTTTGCGGACAGAACTCATTCAAGCGGGCTATCACATGATGCTGCACCCGGCTGGCCTCGGGGAATTTCCGGTCCGTCCAGAACCGTTTGCGCGGCCTGAAATAGCCGATCTCATCAAGAAACGAAACGCCGAAATAGTGACAGGACTCAAGCGAATTATAAAAATGTTCGTCAAAGACAAAACTGCCATCCTTGCGCATCGAATGCGTCAGACACCAGTCCAACATCTCGTCAAGCTGCCTTGCTGCGAAATCGCGCTGGGCTGGTGCCATATGTGACCAGCCATGACGAAATATCTTCGCGACATCATAATTGTTGTGGTTGTTGAAATTGCCGCGGCTCCGCCAGCCGACCGGATATTCTTCACCCCGCCGCTCAAGGGTCGTGCGGATCAGGCTTGGCCAATGGCGAACATCCCCTTTGCGATAGGACACAATGTGGAACGTAAAACTCAGATCGTCATAGCGATGGGTTTTACCATCTGATGAATACCATGGCCCCCAGTAACCGGTTTCCGGGTTTTGAATGTCGTCGAGGAAATCGGTAAAAGCCTTGATATAGGCATCATCAAGCGCGATCCCGCGCACATGTTCCCGGGCAAAATTGCGCAGGCGCGGCTTGAAGCATAACTGCGCCAGGCAGCACAGGACCGAGCCCAGTTCATCACGCTTGTTGCGCCCGGTTGCGGCAATATCCGACACCAGAAGATCTTCGAGATAGGCCCGCATTTTCGCGATGGTCGATACCGGCTCCAGAAAATGAAGCGGATGGCGCGGTGCGCGTTTTTCCGTTGCCAGTTCATGCAGACGCACAATGGTCGCATCAAACTTGTGATGAAACTCGGTATATTGCCAGCCCCACGATCCATCGATCGATGATTGGCGCGCAACGTAACTTTGATCGGTTTCGGCAAAACTGCTTTCAAGGCGCGTTACAAGATCATCGAGCCGCGGCCAATAGGCCGTGTAACGTGCAAGCCACTTGGCATAGATATAAAGCTGCTGGGACGCAAGCATGGTGCGGCTATATTCGCTGAACCGGCGCAATATCCCCGCCATGGCACCAAGATGATCGTTATATCTTTGTACTTTGTCGTGATAGGCACGGTCATAGCGGGCAAAATCCCGCGTAATCACGCATCCGTCCACCGCATGTGCAAGTCCCGATACAGTAGTCATCTATGGTTCCGGCCACCTCGCTTGATCAAGAGAACGGCTGTCTGTGATTAGAACCACCTTCTTTGCCCAAAAGATGGCACATATCGAAAAGTCCGGGTGTCGGTCAGAAATCCCCTCAAGGGCTGCTGTCTTCACGCAAAGAACAGCCAACTAAAACCTTAAAGGTTGTCTCAAAGACCAACATAAACAGCTATTAATTGCATACAGGATATTGCGACCTGACGCTACCCTTTTGGCGAAAACTATACGTACCCATATTACCAAAGATTAATGTGGCACTGATACTCGGTTTCGCGGGACGCACAGTTCAAGTAACTCTAAAATAATAACTTTCTAAAGTTTTCAACCGCCATGCGGACAGAAAAAGGGGCACCCAAACGAGTGCCCCTAAGTCAGAACATATTTGCCATGTTCGAATGTATAGGATCAGGCCGCGCGTACCGCGCTCAGGAAAGCTTCGACCTTTTGGCGCAGACTTTCTGATTCACGCGACAACTCACCCGCCGCCGTCAGGACCTGTTCGGCTGCAGTGCCGGTCGAACCTGCGGCCTCATTAACGCTGACGATATTGCTCGTAACTTCCGAAGTACCAGCAGATGCTTCCTGCACGTTACGGGTGATTTCAAGGGTGGCTGCACCCTGTTCTTCAACCGCACTGGCGATGGTGGCTGAAATCTCGCTGATTTCGGCAATGGTTGCGGAAATAGAGGCAATGGCCGAAACCGCCCCTTCGGTTTCGTTCTGAATGCCGGTGATTTGGGCAGTAATTTCGTCGGTCGCCTTTGACGTTGCCGTGGCAAGGTTTTTAACCTCGGCCGCGACCACGGCAAAGCCCTTGCCCGCATCGCCGGCACGGGCCGCCTCAATGGTCGCATTCAGCGCCAGCAGGTTGGTCTGTTCGGCAATGTCACTGATAAGGCCAACCACATCACCAATTTTCTGTGCCGCTTCGGCCAAGCCCCTGACTTGAGCATTGGTCTTTTCGGCATCCTCAACCGCGCGACTTGCCACAGAAGACGACTGCGTAACCTGCTGATTGATCTCGGCAATCGAGGCACTGAGTTCTTCGGTCGCGCTGGCAACGGTTTGCACATTGGTCGATGCTTGTTCCGCCGCAGCGGCAACAATGCCGGATTGGCGACTAGTTTCCTCGGCCGTGCTGCTCATACCGGTTGCGGTTGCCTGCATCTCGGTTGCAGCCGACGACACTGTTTTAAGAACAGCAGATACTTCCTGATCGAAACCAGATGTCAGTTCACTGATTTTCTGGGCGCGTTTTTCACGTGCCTTGGCTGCCTCGACTTCCTGTGCTGCCAATTGATCAGCGCGGATCATGTTTTCCTTGAATACCAGAACGGCCTTGGCCATCTGACCAATTTCATCACCACGTTCCTGGCCTGGAATATCGATTTGCTTGTTACCGTTTGCCAAGGCATTTGTCGCATCCGTGATCGCGCGGATCGGTCGCGAAATGCCGGCACCAATCAGCCATGCCGCTGACACACCCAGCACGACGGCAACAACCGCAAGGATTTCGGTGATGAGGATTGATTGCTGGGCCGCACGCGATGCCCGCGGGCCGATTTCATCCTGCTCTGCCTTGATGTCGAGTTTAAGCGTCTCAAGATCGGCGGCAACCGCCGGTCCGATACGATCAAGCGTATTGGCAATCAGGTCTTCACGCCTTGGATCGCCTGCCGGCAGCGATGCAACCTCATCAAAGGCCTCTGAATAGGCTGTCAGAAGACCGATGGCATCCGCGACAACCTTGTTGCGTTCCGCCCGATCAAGCATCCCGTCAAGTTCATTTATCAGGCTCATGGTGGAGGAAAGTCGCTCTCTGACTTTTGCGGCCGAACTGTCACTACCCGTGATCACATAATCCTTAAGTGAAACACGGGCCTCCAGAAGATTGGCCTGAACCCTGCCTGCCTGATTGGACTGAAGGGCCGTCTGACGGTAGCGCAAGAAATCATCGCCGACGCCAGAAGTGGACAAAACGCCGATCACCGAAACAGTGACAAGCAACAGAAGAACGACACCAAATCCCCCGAACACCTTCGCAGAGATTTTCAGGTTGCTGAATGCTGAATTCATTTCATACCCCTAGGAAATGAGCCACTTAGGGGTATGTTGGGATGCGGCCCAATAATATTAAGAATAACCTGTGAACAAGTTCACTTATTTCGGGTATTTAAAGCATGAATTTCTCGTTTTAAGAAAAAAGGCGGGAATGTTAAACATCCCCGCCCGGAAAAATCGCATAGCGTTCCTGTCAAACAGTGCGTACCGCGCTCAGGAATGCTTCAACCTTGTGGCGCAGGCTTTCAGATTCCCGCGACAATTCTGACGCGGCACTAAGCACCTGTTCGGCGGCTGCCCCGGTGGACCCGGCCGCCTCGTTCACACTGACGATGTTCGATGTTACCTCGGTCGTACCGACGGAGGCTTCCTGAACGTTGCGGGTGATTTCAAGGGTTGCCGCCCCCTGTTCTTCGACGGCACTTGCGATGGCAGCTGATATTTCGCTGATCTCTGTGATGGTGGACGAAATCGAGCCAATCGCCGTCACCGCCCCATCAGTTTCATTCTGAATACCGGTGATCTGGTTGGTGATGTCCTCGGTCGCGCGTGACGTCGCGGTCGCAAGATTTTTGACCTCTGCCGCGACAACGGCAAAGCCCTTGCCTGCATCGCCCGCACGGGCTGCTTCGATGGTGGCATTCAGGGCCAGCAGGTTGGTTTGTTCGGCGATGTCGCTGATCAGACCGACCACATCACCGATCTTTTGCGCGGCCTCGGCAAGGCCACGGATCTGGATGTTGGTTTTCTCGGCATCTTCGACTGCGCGATTGGCAACCGTCGATGACTGGCTGACCTGCTGGGTGATTTCAGCAATCGATGCGCTGAGTTGTTCGGTCGCACTGGCAACGGTCTGAACGTTGGTCGATGCCTGTTCGGCGGCGGCCGCGACGATGCCC
Organism: Thalassospira sp. CA1; assembly: GCF_059052855.1. Lineage (NCBI taxonomy): Bacteria > Pseudomonadati > Pseudomonadota > Alphaproteobacteria > Rhodospirillales > Thalassospiraceae > Thalassospira > Thalassospira sp. CA1. The sequence continues at coordinate 142,349 of NZ_JBZCIA010000005.1, read as the reverse complement.
GACTGACGACTTGTTTCCTCAGCCGTGCTGCTCATGCCAGTTGCGGTTGACTGCATCTCGGTCGCGGCAGAGGCCAAGGTTTTAAGGATAACCGACATGTCCTGATCAAAGCTGGCGGTCAGCTCGTTAATTTTCGCGGCCCTTTTTTCGCGACGTTTGACGGCCTCGGCTTCTTCCGCTGCGAGCTGTTCAGCCTTGATCATGTTTTCCTTGAAGACCAGCACCGCCTTGGACATATCGCCGATTTCATCGCGGCGGTCCTGGCCTGGAATATCAATCTGCTTGTTGCCACCGGCCAGTTCCTTCATGACCTCGGTGATCTGACGGATCGGACGCGAAATACCCGTACCGATGATCCATGCGGCAAAACCACCAAGGATCACCGCGACACCGCCGACAATGGCGGTAACGATCACCGCCTGTGACGCCGCCTTGGTCGCACGCGGGCCGATTTGATCCTGTTCCGCCTTGACCGACAGTTTCAGGTCTTCGAGATTTTCGGCAACCACCGGGCCAACTTCATCGAGCGTATCAGCCACCAGCTGATCACGCGCCGGATCCCCCACCGGCAGTGATGCAACCTTGTCGAAGGTATCGCGATAGACGATCAGGTTTGCCCCGGCAGATTGCGCCGTTTCAATCATTTGCGGTTCATCAAGCAGGGCAACAAGTTCGTCATTTAACTTTATTGCTGTCGCCAGACGCTCATCGACATTGTCTGCCGCAGCACTGTCCCCTGTCAGCAGATAGTGTTTAACCGAGACGCGTGCTTCAAGCAGGTTGGCCTGCACCCTGCCTGCTTGGTTGGACTGCAATGCGATATGGCGATACCGCACAAAGTCATCCCCGACACTGCTGATCGAGAACTCCGACCAGAGAGAGGCTAGTACGAGCAAAACCAGCACAACGCCAAAGCCGCCATATACTTTTGTTGAAATTTTGAGACGATTAAACATCGACATAAACGAGGTTCTCCCAATTACTCTGTCACCTCATTCATCATATTATATTTTTACAATCATTACGTGATATACGCGTGATTACGTCACTATGCGTTAGGTGATATCGACCTATTCATTGTGAGGACACCTTGCGTATAAGCATAAAACTTAAGAATAATCTTATATATACGTTTGATTTGGAGAAAGATTATCGTGAAATCAATGATGTAATTTCACTTATTAGAGGCTTTCCAATGCATTGAGCAATGTGGAAAAAGAAAAAGGGCCCCCTGTTCGGGGACCCTTGATTAAATGGCTCAGACTTATTCGACAATGGTCGAAGGCCGGATACTTTTCGTCGGTTACTGCAAAGCGGCGCGACGACGTTCGCGCAAAGATTGTGCGGTGACGCGACCATCACCGGTCGGCTGATAATAGACCGACATTTCCTTAAGTGCGGCGCGCACCTTGTTCAGGGCGACTTCGCCTTCGACCTTAAGGTCATAGGCGTCAAAACCACAGCGGTGCATGTAAAGGATCTGGTCACGCAGGACATCGCCAACCGCGCGAAGTTCGCCGGTGAAGCCCATGCGTTCACGCAACACCCGGCCATAGGAATATCCACGGCCATCGGTGTAGGCCGGGAAATTGACCGTGATGATCGACAGACGATCAAGATCATCTGCCAGATCTTCGGGCGCATCGCCCGGGTTCAACTGCACACCCAGACCGCCATTGCGGCCCAGAAGACTGTCACGTTCTTCCTTGAAACGGGCGAGCGGCACAATCAGGTTTTCATCGCTTGCCGGAAGGTCGCCTTCGGCGTCAACCGTGATCCATTCCTGTTCGATCACGCTGTCATTCTTAACGATCGCCATAAAGCACCTCCTTGAACGGATCCATGCCGACACGACGGTAGGTGTCGATGAAACGTTCGCCGCTTTCGCGGATATCAATATATTTGGTCACAAGGCTTTCGATCGCATCGACCACTTCGGCTTCGGAGAAACCGGCACCGGCGATCTTGCCGATCGAGGCATCCTGGCTGGCATCGCCACCCAGCGTGATCTGATAGAATTCCTTGCCGCGCTTATCGAGGCCAAGAATACCGATATGACCAACATGGTGATGCCCGCAGGCATTGATGCAGCCGGAAATCTTGATCTTGAGCTCGCCGATATCATGCTGACGATCCAAATCCCCAAAACGTTCGGAAATCCGCTGTGACAGCGGGATCGAACGCGCGGTTGCCAAGGCGCAATAATCAAGGCCCGGGCAAGAAATGATATCGGTGACATAGCCAAGGTTGGCGGTACCAAGGTCGGCCTTGTCCAGTTCGCTCCAAACCGCGAACAGGTCGGCCTTTTTGACATGCGGCAGAACAAGATTTTGTTCGTGGGTCACACGCACATCACCAAAGCTGTATTTTTCCGAGAGATCGGCAACCAGTTCCATCTGGGTATCGGTTGCATCGCCCGGAATGCCGCCAATCGGTTTCAGCGATACGTTGGCAATCGCATAACCCGGCTGTTTATGTTCGATGACGTTCGAACGCACCCAGTTGGCAAAACGACGGTTTTCCGACTTGTGACGTTCGAAATCGGCATCGTCGTCAGAAAGGGTTTCAAATGCCGGAGGGGCGAACTGTTCGATGTAATGAGCGATTTCCGCATCATCAACGCGCAGCGACCCGTCCTTGATCTGAGCCCATTCCTCTTCGACAAGCTCGCGGATTTTATCAATGCCTTCCTCGTGAACGAGAATCTTGATACGCGCCTTGTACTTGTTATCGCGGCGGCCAAAGCGGTTATAAACGCGCAGAATGGCCTCGAGATAGGAGAACAAGTCGTTCTTGCCGATAAACTCGCGGATGGTCTTGCCGACAAACGGCGTACGACCAAGGCCACCGCCAACCATGACTTCAAAGCCGGTTTCACCCGCATCGTTCTGATGCATGCGAAGACCGATATCATGGACCTTGACCGCGGCGCGGTCATTTGGCGATCCGGTCACGGCGATCTTGAACTTGCGCGGCAGATAAGTGAACTCCGGATGGAAGGTCGACCACTGACGGATCAGTTCGCAATAGGGGCGCGGATCTTCGATTTCATCGGCCGCGGCACCTGCATACTGGTCGGTCGTGGTGTTACGAATGCAGTTGCCTGATGTCTGGATCGCATGCATTTCGACCTTCGCAAGATCGAGCAACGCATCAGGGATCTCATCAAGTTTCGGCCAGTTATACTGGATGTTCTGGCGGGTAGTGAAATGGCCATAGCCCTTGTCATAGACCCGCGCAATCATGCCAAGCTGGCGCAGCTGATCAGCGCGCAGCGTGCCGTACGGAACGGCAACGCGCAGCATATAGGCATGCAGTTGCAGATACACACCGTTCATCAGACGCAGCGGACGGAACTGTTCCTCGGTAATATCACCGGCTAGGCGGCGTTTTACCTGTTCGCGGAACTGTTCAGTCCGTTCATGGACAAGCTGGCGGTCAAAATCGTCATAACGATACATGGGGCTCTCCTTATACCGCCTGATAGCCGAGGTCTTCGCGGACACTCGGACCTTTGGTGCGCAAAACTTCGCGGTATTTTGTCGGCACGATATCCGCGCCCTGCTGTTCGACATCAATCAGATACGGCCCGACAATCACGATATCGAGTTCGGGTGCACTGGCTTCAGCCAAAAGCGCATCTGCGGCCTCTTTGCCGTCAGCGATGCGGGCATCGTTGATGTTTTCGCTCCAGCTACCATCGCTGGTCAGGAACACCACCAACCCGTCTTCCAGACGGTTTGCCGTGACAACTTGCAGGGACATTCGGTTCTCTCAGCCTGTAAATCTCTCGGGTTTGGTCCTGTATCGGACCTTTTCTGCACCAGAATTTGGCTGATTACCCCTTATTGGTCAAGTTTTTTTGTGAAATATCATATATTACACTTATTTTTGTGTTTTAATAATCCGCTATTGACCGCTCGGCGTACGGGTTCTACCTCATCAGTCATTGAACACCACCGCACAAGAAACCCTCCTGATATGCCTTTGAACATCATCAAACTGAGTGTTGGAACAGAAAGCCCCGAAAGCCTGAAGGAATGGCAGACCTATTTTCAGGCCATGCACGGGCGTATTTTCCATACCACACGCATGACACCCAAACGCAAGGCAGAGATTCTTGATGGTGGATCGATTTACTGGGTGATCAAGGGGGCCGTGCGCTGCCGCCAGCAGGTCATTGATCTTGAAGAATACGTCAATGAAGAAGGCACGAAATATTGCCGCATCGTGCTGGACGACGAATTGATCGCCACCCGTCCCTACCCGCACCGCGCTTTTCAGGGGTGGCGCTATTTCCCCGATGATAAATGCCCGCCGGATGAAAAACAGGGCGGCGGCACTGACGCCCTGCCCGAAGATATGGCCGATGAGTTGCGTGACCTTGGGTTAATCTGAGCTCAGCCCTCCACAGGCGCGTCCGCTTCATCGGGATCAATTTCGCGCAAGGTTTCAGCCACTTCATTTTTAAGCCAGCTGACAAATGCCTTTACGCGCGGCCGTCTCAGGTGCTCTTCCGGATACACCAGATAATAGGCCCCGCTTGAGGCAACGCTTTGTGCAAACGGCCGCACCAGATTGCCCGCCGCCAGATCAAGGGCGGCCAGACTGGTGCGCGCCATGGCAATCCCCTGCCCCATCAGGGCGGCCTGAATGACCATATCACCAGAGTTAAATCGAAGACCGCGACTGACATCGACACCTTCGGCACCGACACCGTTAAGCCAGAATTCCCAATCGGCCGCATGCGGGTGATCCATAAAGGTGGTGGCATCATGAAGCAATTGGTGCCCGGCGACATCGGCCGGTTCTTTCAGTTCGGGATTGGCGGCGAGATAGGCCGGACTGCAAACCGGGAAAGACTCGTCACGCATCAGCATTTCGCACACCAGCCCTGGATAATTGCCACTGCCGAACCGAACGGCGAGATCAATGCCCTCGGTCCGTAAATTGACAAGCCGGTCATCGGCATGAATGCGCACATCAATATCAGGATACGCATCACGGAAATGCCCGAGACGCGGCACCAGCCATTTCACCGCAAAACTTTGCAACACACTGACCGTTACCACACCGGCTTCCTCAATCGTGGTCAGGCGTTCGATCTCCTCGGCAATGCATGAAAAGCCTGCTGTGGTTGCCTGGGCCAGTTGCGCGCCCTCTTCGGTCAGATGGATCTGACGCGGCAACCGATGAAACAGCTTGAAACCAAGATAATCCTCAAGCTGGCGGACCTGCTGGCTGATCGCACCCTGGGTGACAAACAACTCTTCGGCCGCCTTGGTAAAGCTCAGATGGCGGGCAGCGGCATCAAAGGCGCGCACGGACTGCAAAGGCGGAAGCCGCATGGATATCACTCCAACATCATGAATTAGAATTCCTAATCCGTTTGATCAGAAATACTCGTTTGTCGCGCTCGAAATATAGCCGCAATATGCCTTCAACAGCAAACATTGCATTAGCAATATTAACTCATGGAGAGAATGATGGCTTATTCACTTAGCCCTGCTCCGTCTGCCGTGGAGCGCCCGCCCAAAGCAAGTATCCGTACGTTCGTCACCACCCTTGTTAGCCGCCTTAATGATCTTTCAAACCGATTTGCACGGTTGCTTGCGGTTCGTGAAGAACGTCGGATGTTGCTCAGAATGTCAGATCAGCAGCTTGCGGACATCGGGATCACCCGTGCCCAGGCTGAAGAAGAATACCGGCAGTCTTTCCCGCTGCGATAACCCTGCACGGGATCTGTCCTGCATTACCCCGCCCCCCACGGAACACAGCGCAAGACAGATCCCCCCTTCGTGCCACCGCACAACCCACCCTTGGCCCGGTCAATGCCCTCACATTGACCGGGCTTTTTCGTGCGTCACATTCATACAGCGCGCAACAGGTCGTAATTTGATCCATTGCATTGCGATGAGTTCAATAATCCCGCAAAGTTATGGTTACATCTGACCACAACCGGCGGAATCGGGCGCATGACCTCGGAAAAGAAAACGTCAAAGAAAACCGTGAAAACAGCCAAGCAGGACAGCAATGATGTGCTCGGTGACGCAACCCGGCGCACGGGTAAAAGCCGATCTGCGGCCAACCGTACCGATGCGCTTTCAAAACTTGATACTGAGGCAAAGGACCACTTCTTGCTGGACTCCGAAAACCTGACCATGGACCGGATTGACGATCATCCTTCCGGCCCGAACAAAACAACCAGCCAGAACCTGCACAACATTCCGGAAAATCAGCTTCCACCCGATATCGACCTGAACCCGAAGGCACGGGCAAAAAAGATGCAGGGAAAGCAATATCTGGAACTGATTGCCCCGCTTCATATCGAGCTTTTGAAACTGCAAAACTGGATCAAGGCGGAAAACCTCAAATCGCTGATTATTTTTGAAGGGCGCGATGCCGCTGGCAAGGGCGGCACGATCAAACGTTTTACCGAACACCTTAATCCGCGTGGTGCGCGGATTGTGGCGCTTGGCAAACCCAACGACCGCGAACTGACGCAATGGTATTTCCAACGCTATATCGAACATCTGCCCAGCGGCGGCGAGATCGCCCTTTTTGACCGGTCCTGGTACAACCGTGCGATGGTCGAACGGGTGATGGGCTTTTGCAGCATGTTTGACGTCAGCGAGTTTTTGCAATCCGTCCCCGAACTTGAACGCATGTTGATCCGATCAGGCATCCACATGACCAAGTTCTATTTCTCGGTCAGCAAGAAAGAACAGGCACGGCGCTTTAAACAGCGTCAAAGCGATCCGCTCAAACAATGGAAACTCAGCCCGGTTGATCTGGCCTCCCAGAACCTTTGGGATTCCTATACCGAGGCCAAACGCGACATGTTCTTCCATACCTCCACCACCGACAGCCCGTGGGTGATCGTGAAGTCGGATGACAAGAAACGTGCGCGCATCAACGCCATCCGGTTCTATCTGTCGCAATTTGAATACCCCGGAAAACGGCCGGAAATCCTTGTATATGACCGCCGGATCATTCACAGCGTCGCCGAGGAACTTGATGAGGATTGACCAGATCGCTCAATCTCTGGTCTTCCGGATGGTGAAAACATTGTCGCGGTAACATTTGCGTTCATTGACATTGCCCGCGCTGCAACCTTTACTGGATGCATATAAACCTTCGGGAGGCAAACAATGGCAAAATGTGCATTTATCGGTCTGGGTGTCATGGGATATCCGATGGCCGGTCACCTGCAAAAGGCAGGTCACGACGTTACCGTTTACAACCGTACTTCAGCCAAAGCAGAAAAATGGGTGTCCGAGTTTGGCGGATCGTCCGCCCCTACCCCGGCCGAGGCGGCAAAGGGTGCGGAATTCGTCTTTTCCTGTGTCGGCAATGACGACGATCTGCGCAGCGTCATGCTGGGCGACGGCGGGATGTTCGCCGGTATGGACAAGGGATCTGTCCTGATCGACAACACCACCGCATCGGCCGATGTCGCCCGCGAACTTTATGCTGCGGCCAAGGATATGGGAATTTCATTTATCGATGCCCCGGTTTCCGGTGGTCAGGCTGGTGCCGAGAATGGCGTTCTGACCGTCATGTGTGGCGGCGATCAGGATGCGTTTGATCGCGCTGCCCCGGTCATTGATGCCTTTGCCAAATCGTGCAAGCTGATGGGTGAAAGTGGTTCTGGCCAGTTGACCAAAATGGTCAATCAGATTTGCATCGCCGGTCTGGTTCAGGGCCTTTCCGAAGGTGTCAATTTCGGTGTTAAGGCCGGCCTTGATATGGAAAAGGTCCTTGATGTGATTTCCAAGGGTGCGGCTGGCAGTTGGCAGATGGAAAACCGCGGCAGCACCATGGTCGAGAACAAGTTTGATTTCGGCTTTGCGGTTGACTGGATGCGCAAGGATTTGGGCATCTGTCTTGAAGAATCAAAACGCAATGGTGCCCGTTTGCCGGTCACGGCCCTGGTTGACCAGTTCTATGCCCAGGTGCAGGAACGCGGCGGCAACCGTTGGGATACCTCGAGCCTGATTGATTTGCTGGCACGCGGTTAAACTGCCGCCTGGCATCAGACCGACAAAACAAAAAGCGCGACCCGTTAAGGTCGCGCTTTTTGATACGATATCAGGCGATACCGATCAGAGACCTGCGCGCAGCAGCGGCTCCATCTGATTGCGGTAGTTTGCCAGCGGCCCTTTATCGAAATAGCCCACCGCGCATTCAAGAACGGAATCGCGAAGGGGTTTCTCACCCTCACCGTCTGCCAGATTTTCCTCTAGATTCTCGCGGCTCGATTTACCGAGGCGTTCGATCTCGATGTCCTGTTCGCAACTGGTGGCCTCAAGGGTTGCCAATGACTGACGCGGATCGCGACGGCGCGAGGGCAGTGCGTGTTCCAGATCAATCTCGCGTTCGAATTCCTCGGCATCCGCCAGCGTAATTTCGATATCCGGAATCACACCATGACCCTGCACAATATGGTTCTCAGGTGTGGTGTAGTAACCGGTGGTGATTTTAAGCCCACCACCAGACGTCAGCGGCATGATGCGCTGCATCGACCCTTTACCAAAGGACCGCTCCCCGATGATGATGCCGCGACCGTTTTCACGGAGGGCCGCTGCCATCAGCTCTGCACCGGATGCCGAACCGCGATCAAGCAGGATTGCCATTGGCACTTTCTCAAAGAAATCGGATCGGTCGGCTTCGTAGCTCCTCAGTTTGCGCTCCCCACGTCCTTCGGTGGCGACGATCAGACCTTCTGTCAGGAACTGATCGGCGATGTCTGCCGCACTATCAAGAAGCCCACCCGGATTACGGCGCAAATCGACAATAATGCCGCGCGGCGATGCAATGCGGTCTTCGAGTTCCTGCAAATATTCCTGCGTCTGGTCGAGTGTGGTCGCGTCAAACCGCGACACCCGGATATAACCGATATCCTGATCAATGATGCTTGCCGTGACCGAGGGCACCTCAATCCGGGCACGCTTCACCGTGACATCAAAACTGTCTTCGACACGCTGGATGGTCAGGGTCACCGGATCCCCGACCCGGCCACGCATCCGACGTACGGCCTCTGAAATCGGTTCGCCAACCATCTGGTAGCCATCTATGTGTGTAATTCGGTCATCCGGTCGCAAACCGGCGCGTGCCGCCGGCGTATCATCAATCGGAGAGACAATCCGGATGCGCTTTTCATCATCAAGGGCAATGACGATCCCGACACCGGCAAAGCTGCCTTCGGTACTTTCCTGCAGGCGGCGGAACATATCGTCGGTCATATACGCGCTGTGCGGATCAAGGTCATGCAAGCTATCATCAAGCACGGCACCAACCACACCGATCGGCGAAGTGTCATCGGTTTCAAGGTCGCCCAACATCGCAATGCTGTTATCAACAAACGCCACGCGATCAATTTGCTCGACATAGGTTTCCGACAGGACCTGAAGTGCTTCGACGTAAAGCTTGTCGGCATGGGCAAACTGTTCTTCGCTCGCGCCAGCGGTCACGCTGGTGCGGTAAGCGTCCAGAAATCTGCGTTCTTCATCGCTTGGCCATGCCGGTCCGGCACAGGCCACCAGTCTTGTCCCGGCGAACGAAATCACCACCGCAAACAAAATTGGCAATATTCCTTTACGCAGCAACAGCTTGCTCCTGTCCTTCGATTTTTTTGACCAAATGCATATTGAACATCAAGTGGCCTTGAACAACGACAAGTCTAGCCTGCCTCTTTTCGATTGGCGACCCCTTGGCAAATAATAGATGCCAGATCACGCAACTTTTACCTGTTTAAGGCATCGAACTAGGGTCTTTGGGACATATCGGTAGTCTTTTGTCATTTCGCCAGTGTGAAAGCCACAAAGCGTGACTTAAACCAATGTTGAATGCGTCCTGTCGCCCAACTGCACGAATCAGACTCGATCTTGCGGGATCGGGTCGTTATGCTACGAGGCAATAAAACAAGGTTGGCAAAAAGCCGACTGTTCCGAGCGGGCGGCTCACATTTCAGGGAGACGTCTTTTTTTATGAGCGACTTTACGCCCCCCATTTCAGATATCCGTTTTCTGATCCATGACGTGATTGGTCTGGATACGGTTTCCAACCTGCCGCCCTATGGTGAAACCAGTGCGGATCTGGTTGACGCAATCCTTGAAGAAGCTGGGAAATTTTCAGCCTCCGTCCTCGCCCCGCTCAATCGTGTTGGCGACAAGGAAGGCGCAAAACTTCTTGAGGACGGTACTGTTCGCACACCGACGGGCTGGAACGAGGCCTATGCGCAATTCTGTGAAGGCGGCTGGCAAGGTATATCCGCCCCGGAAAGAGAAGGCGGCATGGGCTTGCCGATCTTGCTTGGCGCGGCGGTTGCCGAAATGTGGCAGGCGGCAAACATGGCCTTTGCGCTTTGCCCGATGCTGACATCCGGTGCGATTGAGGCCCTTATTGCCCATGGATCAGAACAACAGCGTGAACTGTATCTTTCGCGCATGATATCAGGTGAATGGACCGGCACCATGAACCTGACCGAACCGCAAGCCGGATCGGACCTTTCGAAAGTACGCAGCACAGCCGTTTTGCAAGAGGATGGCAGCTACAAAATCTCCGGCCAGAAGATCTTCATTACCTATGGCGATCACGAGATGACCGAGAACATCGTGCATCTTGTTCTGGCCCGAACACCCGATGCCCCGGCCGGTATCAAAGGCATTTCACTGTTTATCGTTCCCAAATATCTGGTCTCGGACAGTGGTGAAATCGGCGCACGCAACGACGTCACCTGTGTGTCGCTTGAACACAAGCTTGGCATTCATGCCAGCCCTACGGCGGTTCTGCAGTTTGGCGACAAAGGCGGTGCGACCGGCTTTTTGGTTGGCGAAGAAGGCAAGGGATTGGCCTATATGTTCACCATGATGAACAACGCAAGGCTTGCCGTTGGCCAACAGGGTATCGCCATATCCGAACGTGCCTATCAGCAAGCCCTTGATTATGCCAACACACGCAAACAGGGACGAGATGCCAAAACCGGCGAAGAGACACCGATCGCAGTCCACGGTGATGTGCAGCGCATGTTGATGCGCATAAGGTCCTCAACCGATGCCGCACGCGCACTTTCGCTCTATGCCGCCGCCCAGCTTGATCTTGCCCACCACCTTTCTGACAAGCAGGATCGCGCGGCAGCACAGGCGCGTGCTGACCTCCTGATCCCGCTGGTCAAAGGTTGGTCGACTGATCTCGGGGTCGACAACGCATCCCTTGGCGTGCAGATCCACGGCGGCATGGGCTTTATCGAAGAAACCGGGGCAGCCCAGCACCTTCGTGACGCCCGCATTGCCCCGATCTATGAGGGAACCAATGGCATACAGGCGCTTGATTTCATTGGGCGCAAGGTGCTTGGGGATCAGGCGACCGCACTGACAGCAATGCTTGCAGATATCAAGGAAACGACCCACGGCCTGAAAGATATCGATGCAACAAGCGACCTCGCCAAGGCACGCCGTGAACTGGATCACGCCATTACCGATCTCGAAAATTCTACGGAGTCCGTGTTGGAACGCTGTGTCGCGGATGCTGATATGGCACAAGTACTTGCCTCCCCGTATTTGCGTCAGGCCGCGCTTTGCATTTCCGGATGGTTGATGCTGCGCTCGCTTGGCGCTGTGAATAACGCCGAAACGCCGGAAGACGTGCGCAAGGCTAAGACAAAAAGCTGCATGTTCTTTTTCACTCAACTCCTGCCTGAGGCCGCTTTCATGGCAACACAGATCAGGAATTGCACGGAAACGGAACTGCTTTAACTACAGTCATATTTTTGCCGCGCTTTTTGATCATGACGACGTCGCACCATCGCCGCAAAGGCAGAACGGTGGTGCGACTTTTTTAGTGCCCCTATTCAACCCATCCGATCTTAACGACACCAACCGACCAACATTCGGAAATCCCGCAAGATTTGAACGGGTTTGACGACAATTTCCTGTTTCGGTTTTTGATTGCTTGTCTATAATCCGCCCAATGAATCGCTTAACCCGATATATGCTCAAACAGCAGCTGATCATGATGGTCTTTGTCACACTGGGACTTATGTGTGTGATCTGGCTATCGCAAAGCTTGCGCTTTGTCGAAATGATTGTGAATCGGGGCTTATCGATCTCCGTCTTTTTGCAGCTGACATCCCTGCTGCTGCCCAGCTTTCTGACGATCATTATTCCGATCGCCCTGTTTTTCGTTATTGTCTTTACCTACAACAAACTGATCCAGGACCGCGAACTCATCGTCATGCGCTCGGCGGGATTGAGCCAGTGGGCACTCGCCAAGCCAGCCCTGATTGTCGCACTTCTGTCGACGGCAGTCTGTTATTTCCTGACACTGTTCTACCTTCCCTACAGCTACACGCAGTTCAAGGAACTGCAATTCTCGATCCGCAATGATTTTTCATCGGTGCTGTTGCAGGAAGGCAGCTTCACCGACATTGACGGCCTGACCATTTATGTTCGCGAAGTCGGTCGGGATAACGAATTGCTGGGAATTCTGGTGCATGACGCACGTGATCCCGATGCCCAAACGACCATGATGGCCAAACATGGCGCCTTGCTGAGGACTGACGAGGGGCCACGCATTGTTCTGCTTGATGGCAACCGCCAGGAAGTCAATGCCGACGACGGCACCATGTCGATCCTGTATTTTGATCGTTATGCGGTTGATATCGCGCAAGGCGCTGTCGACGAGGGCCTTCGCTATCAAGACGCGCGAGAACGCAGCGTTGAAAATCTCTTAACTGCCGTCCCCCCGGACATAATTGAGAGAGACCTAAATGCGTTTCGGGCAGAGGGGCATGACCGCCTGATCTCACCACTGAATGCCATCGCATTTGCCAGCATTGCACTGGCTGTGCTTGTATCAAGCAGCTTCTCCAGACGTGGTCAGACCGGCAGATTGTTGCTCGCAATTGGTGTCATGGTAGTTTTTCAGGCAGCCGGTATCGCCATGAAAAACCTTGCGGCCAAAAATCCGTCGCTCGTGCCATTGATGTATATGAATGCAATGATACCGATTGCCTTGGGGCTTTACTGGACTTTCCGTGGTCCTGTTATCAAGGCAAGGCGCGCAATAAGCCAAGAGGCGGAAGCATGAGAATTTCACCGCTTCTGACATGGTATTTTGGCAAGCATGTCCTGATTTCAATCCTGTCTATTCTTGCACTGCTGATTGGTCTGATCCTGATCGGTGACACTATCGAGCTCCTTCGTCGTGCAGGCAATAAACCGGACGCCACGGTGAGCATTGTTTTGCAAATGGCCACCAGTCGTATTCCGTTCATGACGGAGAAAGTCCTACCTTTCGCCGTCCTGTTCGGGTCGATGTTTTCATTCTGGAAACTGACCGGAAATCAGGAGCTTGTAGTGACGCGCGCGGCAGGTGTCTCTGCATGGCAGTTCATGCTACCACCTATCTTATGCGCCCTCGTTCTTGGCAGCCTTCAGGTAGGCGCACTCAATCCGTTGTCCTCAATCCTGCTTCAGAAGTACGAAACGCTTGAAGCACGCTATTTGCAGAACAATGCAAGTGTCATGAACCTGTCTTCAAGCGGCCTCTGGTTACGTCAAGGCACGCAGGATGGCCAGGCTGTTATTTTTGCGCGATCGGTCAGCAACCAGCAAGGCGACCAACTTGATCTTCGAAACGTGACAATCTTCCGTTTTGAAGATGCGGATGATTTCACGATGCGGATCGATGCCGGTCGGGCAGTTCTCGAACCGGGAACTTGGCGTTTCTATGATTCATGGACCTTCGTCCCCGGACAGGCCAGCACGTTTGCAGAAGAAATGATGCTGCCCACCAATCTGACGACGCGCAAGATACAAGACAGCTTCGCGTCACCTGAGACAATGTCATTCTGGGACCTGAAGCCGTTCATCACACTACTTGAACGTGCCGGTTTTAACGCCACCCGTCACCGCATCCATTTTCACAGCCTGTTGTCGAGACCTTTACTTCTATGTGCCATGGTTTTGATCGCGGCTGCATTTTGCCTTAAATTTTCTCGACGTCGGCGCGCATCCCTTGTTATCGGTGGGGGTGTTGCATCTGGCTTCGTTCTATATTTTTGCACAGACGTGATTTCAGCTTTGGGCGTTTCCGGCGGAATTCCACCGATTTTGTCGGCGTGGGCTCCAGCTGGAATTTCTTTGTTGCTCGGGGTTACTACATTGCTACATCTTGAGGATGGCTAGCCTATGGTCATGGCGGGGGGAATGATAAAAAGACTTGTGACCAGTACCATTCTGGGCTGTGGGATCTTCGTTGGTGGCGGTCTTGCGAGTTTGCATTCAGCCACGGCACAAACAACAGGCTCAGAAGTTCCTCCGCCGGAACCAGCCATTCTGTTCAGTGCCGATGAGGTCGATTACAATCAGGAACTCCAAACCGTCACTGCGCGTGGAAATGTCGAAATTTCCCGGGTAGGACGTATATTGCTTGCTGACACGGTAAGCTATGACAGATCCCAGGATGTTCTCACGGCTTCGGGAAATGTCAGTATCACTGAACCGACGGGCGAAGTCACCTTCGCTAGCTATGTCGAACTGAGCGGTGATTTCAAGGAAGGAATCGTTCAGGATATTTACGTACTGTTGGATGAGAACACCCGGATTGCCGGAGCTGGTGCCCGCCGCAGCGGCGGGAACTTTACCGAGATTGCCAAAGCCGTGTACTCCCCCTGCAAAGTCTGCGAAGACAATGGCAGCAGCTCGACACCGCTTTGGCGCATCCGCGCAGCGCGCGTCCTGCATGACTCAGATAGTAAAACGGTGGAATACGAAGACGCTCGTCTGGAGGTCGCAGGTATTCCTGTTCTCTACACCCCATATTTTCAGCATCCTGACCCGACAGTGAAACGCCAGTCCGGCTTGCTTGCGCCGTCATTCGGCAGCACCAGCCACGTTGGAAGCTACTTCAGCCAACCCTATTACTGGTCGATCGACAATAGCAAGGACATGACTTTCACGCCAACCTACACAACGGATGAAGGTCCTGTCCTCGCAACCGAGTACAGACAGCGCCTGGACAGCGGAGAATTCGACGTCGTCAATAGCATTACCAGAGACACAGAGGATGACTGGCAAGGCCATATTGATGCCAAAGGACGGTTTGACATCGATCCGACGTGGCGTTGGGGCTTTGACGCCGAACAAGCCTCAGAAAAAACCTATCTCTCACGGTATGGTTTTGGCTCACCTTCTGTCCTGACCTCGAACCTGTTTACCGAGGGGTTTCGCGGCGCCAGCTACACGCGCGCTGATGCATATTATTTCCAAGGCCTAAAGAGTGATGATGATCGGGACACGACCCCCATTGTATTGCCGCATCTGCAGTTTCACGGACAATCCGTGCCAGCAAAATACGGTAGCATAACAACCTTGGACTTGGATGGCCTCTCCCTGACCCGCGACGAGGGTACCAATTCGCATCGTGTGTCTGCCAAAGCCGGTTGGGAGCTCCCTCACGTCGGCACAATGGGTGATGTCACCAAACTCAGTCTCTCCGTCCGAAGTGACAACTACCTCGTCTCAGACGTATCTCGCACTAATAGAGAAAACTACAGTGGATATACGGGACGCCTGCTGCCATTGGCTGCGATTGATTGGCAAATGCCGTTCGTAAGCAACCAAGGCAGCTACCAACAGGTCATTACTCCAATCGCCATGGCAGCTTGGTCTCCGAACGGCGGCAATCCTGACGAGATTCCCAATGAGGACTCGCAATCGTTTGAACTGGACGATATCAACCTGTTCTCCCACGACAGGTTTGGCGGCCTGGATCGCGCAGAAGACGGTTTCAGGGCAAGTTATGGCCTTGAGTGGGGTATCTACGGTCCCCAAGGAGGCTATACCAGCGCGATGTTTGGTCAAAGCTACCGCGCAAATGAAAATGATACTTTTGCCCGAGGCTCTGGACTAGATGAGCATCTTTCAGATTATGTTGGCCGAGTGACTGTCGCCCCGAACCAATATCTTGATTTGACATATCGCTACCGTCTTTCAAAAGACGATTTTTCTGCTCGCCGAAATCAGGTAACAGCGACTGTCGGATCACTTGATACGTTACGCCTGAATACGACGTATCTACACTTCACAGATGAAGCAGGCAGCGAAGAGTTTGACGAGCGTGAGGAAATCTACTTCCGCGCGGAACGTCAGTTTAATCAGTACTGGTCGGGTCAAGCGTATGGGCGCTACGACCTCGATGAAACCGACCCCTTGGAATATGGTATCGGTTTCGTTTATGAAGATGAGTGCTTCATCTTCGATGGTCGTGTACGTCGGACCTTCTATCGGGATCAGGATTTAGGTGAATCTGACGAAGTCCTTTTCCGTCTCGTTTTCAAAACCCTGGGCGAGTTTGCATCTGCAGCCGGATTGTAAGTAAAAATGATTTCCAATATTTCGATTTCGACGTCCTTGAAAATCTGCGCTGTGATGATTGCTGTCACACTATCGATGATGGTCGCACCAGTTCGAGCACAGTCGCCAGTTGGCGTTGCTGCCGTGGTCAATGATGATCCGATTTCAGTCATTGATCTGGTTGAACGCATCAAACTTGTTGCCGTGTCCTCCAACATCGAGATGACACCTCAGCGCAGCAACGAGATGGCGCCGCAGATCCTGCAGCAACTGATCAATGAAAAACTGCAACTGCAGGAAGCAGAGCGTCGTGGCATCGAAGTCACCGATGAAGACATCGCGCGCGGCAAGTCAATGATCGAACAGAATGCCGGCCTTCCGGACGGCATGCTCGACAGGTATCTGTCGCAACGGCAAATCGCATCCGGAACGATTGAAAATCAGATCCGCCCGCAGGTCGCCTGGCAAAAAGTTCTTGGCAGTATGCGCGGTGAAGTTCAGATTTCCGAAGCAGAGATCGACGACACGCTTGAGCGCATCGTCAGCAACCAGAACAAGCCGCGTAACCGCGTTCAGGAAATCTTCCTGCCTGTCGACAACCCGCAGGACAGCACACGTGTTTACCAAACCGCGCAAGAAATCCGTGATGCCCTGAACAAGGGCGCGGATTTCGCAGGTCTGGCACGGCAGTTCTCAGCCAGTGCAAGTGCTGCCAATGGTGGCGACCTTGGTTGGCTTTATGCCGGTGAAATGTCGGCTGACTTGCAGCAGGCGGTCAACCAGCTGCAACCCGGTGACGTAAGTGCGCCGGTCCAGACCGTCCGCGGATATTACATCGTCAAATTGCTGGACCGCCGCGTTGGTGACGCCGATGCTATTACCGACACCAGACTGGACCTTTATCAGCTGTTTGTCCCGATCAGTGGTGACATGCCGCAAGACCAGATCGACGCCAAAATCGCAGTCCTGCAAAACACCCGTGAAACGGCAAATAGCTGTGACGCCATGGCAACTGTCGCTGTCGACCTTGGATCTGATCTGAGCGGCAAGATGGAAGGCATTTCGCCCGGCGAACTTTCTGGCCCGATCCGCCAAGCCGTCACCAACCTTGATGAAGGAACACCGTCCAACATTATTCAGGTTGATGGCGGTGCGTTGATGGTGATGATTTGTAACATCACAGAAGAAAGCAACCTGCCCAGCCGTCAGGACATTGAAAACCGTCTGCGGTTGGAACGTCTTGATATTCTGGCACGTCGCAAACTTCGTGAACTGCGCCGTCAGGCATTTATTGATATCCGGATCTGATCCGGTCTACAGGACCCCGATAGCAAGATGACAGAACGCGCCCCCATCGCATTGACGATCGGCGAACCCGGCGGCATTGGCCCCGAGCTTGCTATCAAGGCATGGCTGCGTCGCATGCAGGATGAGCTTGCACCATTTTGCCTGATCTCGCCTGTCAGCATGATCACTCAAGCAATCATCCGAAGCGGCACTGATGTTCCGGTGCGCGTGATCCAGACAATCGACGAAGCCACGTCCATCTTTACCGATGCTCTGCCGGTTCTGGAAATCACAGATAGCGCTGCCGAAGTCGTTTCAGGTGTAGCATCACCCAAAACCGCAAGCGTCGTGATTGAGAGCATCACAAAGGCCGTAGAACTGGCGACTACCGGTAAAGCAAGTGCCGTCGTCACCAACCCGATCCAGAAAAGCGCATTGTATGAAGCGGGCTTCAGCCATCCCGGCCATACAGAGTTTTTGGCAGAGCTCGCCGGACCGGGCACAATACCCGTCATGATGCTGGCCAACAGCAAACTGCGCGTGGTGCCGCTAACCATCCATATCCCGCTCAAGGATGTCCCGACACAGCTGACAACTGAGCTGATTGTCGAGCGTTGCCGGATCACGCATCAGTCCCTGCAAAATGCCTTCGGGATCGCCAAGCCGCGCCTTGCAATTACCGGGCTGAACCCGCATGCGGGCGAAGATGGCACGATGGGTACCGAAGAAAAAACCATCATGGCCCCGGCCATCAAACAACTGCGTGACGAAGATGTGGATGTTATCGGTCCCCTTCCGGCCGATACCATGTTCCATGAAGAGGCACGCGCCAATTACGACGTGGCGCTCTGCCCCTATCACGATCAGGCCCTGATACCGGTCAAGACGCTTGATTTCCATGGTGGCGTGAATGTCACACTCGGATTACCATTTATCAGAACATCGCCCGATCATGGCACCGCGCTTGATATTGCCGGCAAAGGCATCGCGCGCCCCGACAGCCTGATTGCAGCCCTGAAGATGGCGGCAGAAATGGCAACAAAACGCCTTGCGACAGGAGCCTGACCGACGTGTCAGAAGACAACGATAATACTGGCAAGCTTGCCAATGATGGCCTTCCGCCGCTGCGCGAAGTGATCGCAACCCATGATCTTTCCGCGCAAAAGAAATTCGGCCAGAACTTTCTGTTTGATTTGAACCTGACCGGGCGCATTGCCCGTGCGGCCGCACCGCTTGATGATGCTACCGTGATTGAAATCGGTCCGGGCCCGGGCGGCCTGACCCGTGCGTTGCTGTTCAACGGTGCGAAGAACCTGACCGTGATCGAGCGTGACCCGCGCTGCCAACCGGTTCTGGAACAGATCAGCAATCATTACCCCGGTGCGCTGCACGTCATTGATGGCGATGCGCTTGAGGTCGACGTTACAACATTGGGCCCCGCCCCGCGCAAGATCGTCGCCAACCTGCCCTATAATGTCGGCACGCAACTATTGCTTGGCTGGCTGATGCAGATTGATCAGTTCGCCAGCCTGACCCTGATGTTTCAGAAGGAAGTGGCCGAACGTGTCGTCGCCCGCCCGAAGACCAAGGCTTATGGGCGTCTGTCCGTCCTGTGTCAGTATCTTTGTGACTGCGACATCCTGTTTGATGTCCACCGCAGTGCCTTTACCCCACCGCCGAAGGTGACCTCGGCCGTCGTGCAACTCCGCCCCAAGGCGGATCGCGGCACAGACATCAATTTGGATAGCCTTGCCAAAATTACCCAGGCCGCATTTGGTCAACGTCGCAAGATGCTGCGCGCAAGCCTCAAGACCCTGAACATCAATGTAACTGAGTTGCTTGCGAAGGCAGGGATTACGGAAACTGTCCGGGCCGAGGAACTCAGTGTTGCGGATTTTGTCCGCCTGACACAGGTTCATGATGAAATGGCCGCTTCGTAAAGCGGCCATTTTTCTATCTGGTATCAGTCTGTCAGAAGTTTTTTGACAAAGCCCGGCAAGCCTGTCTGGCGTTCGCGTTTGATCCGTTCGGCACCGATAATGTGTTGAACATCGGCGATGCAACGATCCAGATCATCATTGATCAGCACATAGTCAAATTCTTCCCAATGGCTGATCTCGGCACCGGCCTTGGCCATGCGTTTCATAATCACGTCATCGGCGTCCTGTCCGCGATCACGCAGGCGGCGTTCCAACTCACCCGATGACGGTGGCAGGATAAAGACTGAAACCACGTCATCACCGCCCTTGTCGCGCAGTTGGCGGGCCCCCTGCCAGTCAATGTCAAACAACACATCGCGGCCTTCCGACAGTGCCTTTTCAACCGGTCCAATCGGCGTACCATAGTAATTGCCAAACACTTCTGCCCATTCAAGCAGTTCGTCATCGGCAATCATATGTTTGAATTCATCAACCGATTTGAAAAAGTAGTGTGTGCCTTCTTCTTCGCCGGGGCGGGCCGCACGCGTTGTTGCCGAAACAGACAAGGAGATCTTGTCATCATTTTCAAGCAACTGACGGGTGATGGTCGTTTTCCCGGCACCGGACGGCGCACAGAATACCAGCATCACGCCACGGCGGTTATGCGGATCGATCATGATGTTTCCTTCCCTGCCGCTTATTCGACGTTCTGAACCTGCTCGCGGAGCTGATCAATGATCACTTTAAGCTCCATGCCGCAATTGGTCAGTTCAATATCATTGGCCTTTGAGCATAGCGTGTTGGCCTCGCGATTGAACTCCTGACACAGGAAGTCAAGCTTGCGCCCGATTGCGCCCCCCTTGGTCAGCATATCGCGTGCTGCGCTGATATGGGCTTTGAGACGATCAATCTCTTCGCGGATGTCGGCCTTGGTTGCCAAGATCGCCGCTTCCTGATGCAGGCGTTCGGGGTCGAACTTGCCCGCATCCATCAATTCTTCGACCTGACGTTTCAGACGATCCTTGATCGCGTCTGCGCGCGCTGATTCGCAATTTTCAGCACGTGTAACAGTTGCCTCGATGTTGTCGACATGGCCGCGCAGCATGGCGTCAAGTTTCTCGCCTTCCTCTGCCCGGTGGGCGGCCATCTGATCAATCGCATCATTCAGGCTTGCCAGCACGGCGGTGTCATTGGCGTCCCGGGTTGCTTCGTCTTCCTGTGGCTCATAGGCCTCAAGCACACCGCGCACATTCATAAGATCTGCAATCGTTCCTGCCGATAGGCTGCTGGTATTATCAAACTCCTCGGCGATCTGGACCAGTTCGGAAAGCAGTTCACGGTTCACCGAATAGGCATTGCTATCACCGGAACGTGTAACATTCAGGGTCACGCCCATATTGCCGCGCTTGAACCGCTTGGAAACCGCATCACGCACCTTGGCCTCAAGACGCTCAAACCCGCCATTCAGACGCATGCGAACATCAAGCCCCTTGCCATTGACACTGCGCAGTTCCCAGGTCCAGCCGAACCCATCGGCCGCGCCATCAACGCGCGCAAATCCGGTCATGCTTGAAACGGTCATCTTTTCATCCAGTTCGCTTTTGTGTTTGGGCGTTTATAACCATTGGCCCGTGTCCCGCCAAGGGTGAACACCGATCATCACGCGATAACGACAATATGGTAAACATAAGCCGTATTTCATAATGCTGCCCTATTGCTGCAGCATGTTCCGCAAAAATCAATTTCCTTAATTCAAAACCCAGTACGAGCAACAATGTCTTTTCAGTACGATGCCATTCTGATCACCGGTGCCAGTTCGGGTATTGGCGCTGCCCTTGCCCGCCATTTCGCACGTACCGGCGTGACCCTTTTTATCAGCGGTCGCAATCAAACGCGCTTGCAACTGGTGGAAAATGATTGTCGCGCCGCCGGGGCCAATGTTTATGCCGATGTTCTCGATGTGACGTCGCGCGAAACCATGGACGCCTATGTCACCCATTGCGATGAAATTGCGCAGCTCAGCCTCGTCATCGCCAATGCAGGCATTTCGGCCGGTACCGGTGGCCTTGGCGAAAGCCCAGAACAGGTTCGCGATATCTTTGCAACCAATGTTGGCGGTGTCCTGAACACGATTGATCCGGCGATCAAGGTTATGCGTGCGCGCAGACGGGGTCAGGTCGCATTGGTTGCATCCCAGGCATCCTGGCGTGGACTGCCCTCTGCCCCGGCCTATTGCGCCAGCAAGGCGGCTGTCCGGGTTTACGGCGAAGGATTGCGTGGTGCGTTGGCGCCCGATGGCGTGAAGGTCAATGTCATCTGCCCGGGCTTTGTTAAAAGCCGCATCACTGATGCCAATGATTTCCCGATGCCCTTCTTCATGCAGGCCGACAAGGCTGCAAAGAAGATCGTGCGCGGTCTTGAACGCAACAAGGGCATGATCGCCTTCCCCTGGCAAATGAACCTGATTATCGGAATGCTTAAGATGACACCGCAATGGTTGATGGATCTTGCGGCATCCCGGATCCCGAAGAAAACATCATCGCCCGATAGCCACGGCGAACATTAGGAAGTAAAAAGGCGGCATCAGATTGATGCCGCCTTTATCTTTTTAGCCAAACTCTTTGGTGATCACTGCCCGTCACGGATGCGCCGCCACTTGGCAACGTTGCGATTATGCTCATCAAGGGTTCTGGCAAAGGCATGCCCACCTGTCCCGTCTGCAACGAAGTACAGATCTTCGGTCGCAGCCGGATGCAGCACGGCATAAAACGCATCGCGCCCCGGATTGGTGATCGGCCCCGGCGGCAGGCCGCTGGTGACATAGGTGTTATAGGGGCTCTCAAAACGCCAATCCTTGCGCGTCAGTGGACGTTCAAGACGCTTGTCCGGGCTAAGCGCATAGGCAACTGTCGGATCAGACTGCAGGCGCATATCGCGTCGCAGGCGATTGATGAACACGCCGGCAACCCGTGCCCGTTCGCCAGCAACACCGGTTTCGCGTTCAACGATGGAGGCCAGGATGACCGCCTCTTCAATGGTGTCGAACGGCAATCCTTCCTGACGGCCCGGCCAAAGCTGTTTGACCATTTCATCGTGAGCTGCGCGCATGCGATCAATGATGCTTTGCTTCGTATCGCCAAACGAGAACTGATAAGTTTCCGGCAACAAGGTTCCGTCGGCCGGAATATCAGTGATCTCGCCACTTAATCCGTCAACCAGATTGATCCGATCGACGATTTCGCCGGAACGAAGACCTTCGGGGATGGTGACGAACCGTTTGACCGTATCCCCAAAGGCCAGAATTTCAGCAGCCTGTTTCGGGCTGACCCGGGCCGGGAAATGGTATTCACCCGCACGTAGTGACCGGTCAAGCTGACTGACGCGAACCCCGGCAAGGAAGATCAGCGGTTCGGTGATGATGTTTTCACGTTGGAAAATCTCGGCAATACCGCGAACACCGGTCCCCTGCGGGATGATGATGTCGCGTTCCTGCGCCAAATTGCTGGGCGATGTGTATTGCACATAAACATACACCGCTGCCCCACCTGTGGCGAGAGCAGCGGTGATGATCAGAAAGCCAATAAAAAGCAGAAAACGCTTCAAGGGAATGCTCCCGGGGGTTGCTCTGCTGTTTAAACGGCCTTGAAAACAAGCGATGCGTTAGTGCCGCCAAAGCCGAACGAGTTCGACAGAGCGACATTGACTTTACGCTGTTTGGCTTCAAGCGGAACCAGATCGATGCCTTTGCATGCCTCGGACGGATTGCGCAGGTTCAACGTCGGCGGAACAACGCCTTCGTGGATCGCAAGGATCGAGAACACTGCTTCAATCGCACCGGCAGCACCCAGAAGGTGACCGGTTGCCGATTTGGTCGAAGACATCGACATTTTCTGGGCATGATCACCAAACAGGCGTTTGACCGCACCCAGTTCGATTTCATCACCCAGCGGAGTCGAGGTACCGTGCGCGTTGACGTAATCAACATCTTCCGGGTTCAGACCCGCATTGCGGATGGCATTGCGCATCGAACGGAAGCCGCCATTGCCGTCTTCGGCCGGTGCGGTGATGTGATAAGCATCACCTGACATGCCGTAACCGGCAACTTCGGCGTAAATCTTGGCACCACGCGCCTTGGCGTGTTCGTATTCTTCAAGAACGACACAGCCCGCACCTTCGCCCATGACGAAACCGTCACGGCCTTCATCCCATGGACGGGATGCTTCGGTCGGTGTGTCGTTGTAGCTGGTCGAAAGCGCACGTGCAGCAGCAAAGCCCGCCATGCCAAGACGGCAAACAGCAGCTTCGGCACCACCGGCAACCATGACATCGGCATCGCCAAGCATAATCATGCGCGATGCGTCGCCAACGGCGTGTGCACCGGTCGAACAAGCGGTAACCACCGCGTGGTTCGGACCTTTAAGACCGTGTTTGATCGAAACCTGACCCGAGACCAGGTTAATCAGACAAGACGGAATGAAGAACGGACTGACACG
This sequence comes from Thalassospira sp. CA1, assembly GCF_059052855.1. Taxonomy (NCBI): domain Bacteria; kingdom Pseudomonadati; phylum Pseudomonadota; class Alphaproteobacteria; order Rhodospirillales; family Thalassospiraceae; genus Thalassospira; species Thalassospira sp. CA1. The sequence continues at coordinate 118,292 of NZ_JBZCIA010000005.1, read as the reverse complement.
ACGGGTCTTGCCGTTATTGACCAGATCAGTTGCCTCGGAAATCTTGGGCAACCCACCGATCCCCGAACCGATCAAAACGCCGGTTGCTTCCTGATCTTCGTCGGTTTCCGGCTTCCAGCCAGAATCCGCAATCGCCTGATCAGCAGCAGCAATCCCATAGACGATGAAATCGTCCATTTTCTTCATGTCTTTGATCGAGACATGATCTTCAGCGTTGAAAAGTCCGTCACCCTCACCGCGCGGCACGAGGCCTGCGATTTTGGCAGGGATATCCGACACGTCAAACGTATCGATGCTTTTGATCCCGGATTGGCTGTTCAGCAGTTTCTGCCAAGTATTCTGTGCCCCGCTAGCAAGCGGAGTAACAGCACCAATACCGGTAACAACTACGCGTCTCATCCCGCATTACGCCTTTATTCTATGAATCCAGCAAAGACGAAAAGGGCGCCTGAGGATGCCCTCTAGGCGCCCATGTCTAACAGCAAACTTAGCTGTCCGCCTTTTCGATGAAGTCGATCGCGTCTTTAACGGTCAGAATTTTTTCAGCCGCGTCATCCGGAATTTCACAACCGAATTCTTCTTCAAACGCCATAACCAGCTCAACGGTGTCCAGGCTGTCTGCGCCCAGATCGTCGATGAAGCTTGCGTTTTCAGTGACCTTGTCTTCTTCAACACCGAGGTGCTCGACAACGATCTTCTTCACGCGATCTGCGACATCACTCATAGCTCAAATCCTTCAATAGGTTTTCTGTCAGTTAGTTTACACGTGGTACCCGTTGTGTCCCCCTATTGAAGGAGTTCCCGGGAACCGGAAACCGGCAACGAACAATCGCCAGTTTCAATATTTGGTATAGCGGCCTCTTTTAAACAGAAAAGAAGGCAACCCGCAACGGGTTAAATCATCGCCATTCCGCCATTCACATGCAAGGTCTGTCCTGTGACATAAGCAGCTTCGTCACTTGCAAGATACAGAACCGCTGCTGCGATCTCTTTGCTGTCGCCCATGCGACCTGCCGGAATACCGCCCAAAAGCTTTTCTTTCTGGGCATCTCCGAGTTCTTCGGTCATGGCCGTGGTAATAAAGCCCGGTGCCACACAGTTAACCGTAATTCCGCGCGCCGCAACCTCTTGCGCCAGCGATTTTGACCAACCGATCATCCCGGCCTTGGCAGCGGCATAGTTGGTCTGGCCCGGGTTGCCGGTCACACCAACGATCGAGGTGATGTTGATAATACGGCCGTGGCGGCGTTTCATCATGCCGCGCAGCGAATTACGCGCAAGCTTGAAGGCAGAGGTCAGGTTCACATCAAGAACTGCCTGCCAGTCTTCATCCTTAAGACGCATGGCAAGCTGATCACGGGTAATTCCGGCATTGTTAACCAGAATATCAAGCTGACCACCAAGGGCTTCCTCGGCATTCTTGATCAGACCATCGACCGATTCTTTATCCGAAAGGTTGGCCGGAACAACAACAGCGTTGCCACCGATTTCGGCAGCAACCGCTTCGAGGCGTTCCTGACGGGTCCCCGACAGAGCAACCTTCGCACCAGCTTCGGCCAGAACCTTGGCGATTTCGCCACCGATACCGCCGGTCGCACCGGTTACGAGTGCTGTTTTCCCTGCAAGATCAAACATAAATTTTCGTTCCCTTTGGGTTCGTTCGTGTTCCGGACACTCTTACAGAGCGCCGAGGAATGCTTCGATATCTGCCGGACCATTCACAGCCGTACCGCTCAGATCGCGGTCAATACGACGCACCATGCCGGTCAAAACTTTGCCTGCGCCGATCTCTACCAGATCGGTGATGCCCTGTTCTTTCATATAAAGAACCGACTCACGCCAGCGCACGGTGCCGCAAACCTGCTCTACAAGGAGTTTACGAATGGTTTCCGGATCATCAGTTTTTTCTGCGGTCACGTTGGCCACGACCGGCTTGCCCGGTGCGTTCATGGTCACAGCGCCAAGCGCCTCTGCCATGCGATCGGCTGCCGGCTGCATCAGGGCACAATGGAACGGTGCCGATACCGGCAGCAACACAGCGCGCTTTGCGCCCTTTTCCTTGGCGATCTCAATCGCGCGCTCCACAGCGGCCTTGTGACCGGAAACAACAACCTGCCCGCTGGCATTGTCATTGGCGGCGGTGCAAACTTCACCCTGTGCTGCTTCTTCGGCAACCGCAACCGCATCGACATAATCAAGACCAAGAAGGGCTGCCATCGCGCCAACACCGACCGGGACGGCGGCCTGCATCGCCTGACCACGGATTTTCAAAAGGCGCGCGGCATCGGAAATGGCAAAGGTGCCCGCTGCTGCAAGGGCGGAATATTCGCCAAGGGAATGACCGGCAACAAGATCGCACTTATCGGTCAGGGTAAAGCCGCCTTCTTTTTCCAGAACACGGGTCACCGCAAGGCTGACCGCCATCAAGGCCGGCTGCGCGTTTTCGGTCAGGGTCAGTTCGTTTTCCGGACCTTCGAACATCAACGCGCTAAGCTTTTGCGAAAGCGCATCATCAACTTCCTGGAAAACTTCGCGGGCAACCGGGAATGCGTCTGCCAGTTCCTTGCCCATACCTACCGCTTGCGACCCCTGTCCGGGGAAAACGAGTGCGCGTGTCATTATATTAAATAAACCCTTGTCCGCTTCTACGAAGACTGTGCCGAAAACCGGCCCCTTGAAATTGAGCCACCCTTGATAGCGTGCGCAAGCGCACTGTCAAGAACTGAAACCTGATGGACGCGGTTGGTTTGATTTTTTTACGCCCCAAAACTGCACGTCGCGATCACACTATAACAATAGTGTGACTTTCGGGTTTGACACCCGATTTGCGCGTTTATGGCATATTTTGCGTCATTTACGAAGGACTGGCTGTTGCGCAGCGCACAATACGCAACACCCACACATCCACAAGCTCCACCGCCGAAGCCGTATGGAAAACCAAGGCCTGCTGTCGCTTTAAGTCGGAAGATACATTGAATGCAGGGACAAACGCCGCCTTCACAATCGCGTGCATGTCGGTTATCCCGAAACTGCAATGCTCACCCCATGACAGATCCAAGCCAGAAACACGCAGGTTTCTGCCGATACTGTCAAAGCCATCGCACTATCCCGTAATCGGCAAAAAGCTGCATTTGGCGTTGCACTCATGGGCGAAAAGTGTATATTCCGCCGTCTCACGGCTCCTTGCCGGGATTGTCCGGCTATGCCTGCATGGCACGAGGTCATGCAGGAAGAGATAAGCCAAAAGGAGTAATAGGAGTATTATGAGCAAATACGAAAGCGTGTTTATCGCACGTCAGGACTTCTCGACCGCACAGGTCGAAAGTCTGAACGAAAAGCTGACCCAGACCATCGAAGGTCTCGGCGGCAAAATCGCCAAAACCGAATATTGGGGTCTGCGTTCCCTGGCATACCGTGTCAAAAAGAACCGCAAAGGCCACTATACTCTCTTCCAGATCGAAGCTGACAAAGACGCGATCGCGGAATACGAGCGTCAGATGCGCCTGAACGAAGACGTTCTGCGTCAGATGACTGTCAAGGTTGACGAGTTCGAAGAAGAACAGTCTGCCATTCTGCGCAACCGCGACGAGCGCGGCGGTCGTGGCGGTAATCGCCGTGGCGGTCCCCGTCAGAACGGCTAACAGATAGCGAGGAGATAATATCATGGCTGGACGTCGTCTGTTTTTCCGTCGTCGTAAAACCTGCCCGTTCTCGGGTGATGATGCGCCGAAGATTGACTACAAAGATGTCAAACTGCTGCAGCGTTTCGTTTCCGAACGCGGCAAAATCGTTCCGAGCCGTATCACTGCGGTTTCGGCCAAGAAGCAGCGCGAACTGGCGAAAGCCATCAAGCGTGCACGCTTCCTGGCGCTGCTGCCATATGCAGACCAGGTCTGAGGCAGTCGGCAAGAGACCCTTTTGAGGTCTCGGGCCGGGAGTAAATGATGCAACGTGACACCCTCATAGCGATTGGGACCGGACTTGGCAGTGCCGTTCTGTTCCTGCTGGTTCTATCAGGAAATCCGTTTGCTCTTTTGCTTTCATACTTCGGGCATCTGCCGCTTTTCCTTACGGGATTGTGGCAAGGGCCCAAACGCCTGCTGGTTGCGGCATTTGCCGCATGTATTGCCCTCGTTCTTATGGGGGGATTACTGCCTTTCACGGTCTTTATGGTCGTGTTTGCCGGACCGGCGATGTTGTTGACCCGCATGGCGCTGGTCGTCCGGAAAGATCAAAATGGCAATCTTGCCTTTCTGCCTTCCGGAATTGTCGTAAGTGCCATGGCCGTCATGGTCGCGACGGTAATGATCTTCGTTACCGGAACACTGACGGCGGAAGGTGTGGACATTCAGGACTTCATCGCGAAGTTCCTGAGCCAGATGTACTCGGAAATGGGTGTCCCTATGACATCCGATGTTCAGGGTCTGATTGGTATGTTCCAGACTTACTTCCCGGCGATTGCAGCGGTGAGCTGGCTATTGATGCTGTTCGCCAATGCCGCAATCGCACAGGCAATTTTGGTGCGTGCAGGCAAAAACCTGCGTCCGACACCAAGTATGGCAACCTTTGCCTTGCCTGGCTGGTCACTGTTTGTGTTTGCCCTGGCCGGGTTTACGGTCGGCTTTGCCGATGGTTCGCTGGCTTATGTGGCGCGCAACGTCGCGGTGGTACTGGCAGTGCCGTTTCTGTTTCAGGGATTGGCGCTGGTGCATGGGCAGGCAGCCCGATGGCCGCAAAAACGTGTAATTCTGACGGTGTTTTACATCGTCGCGGTTCTGTCCACCTGGTCGTTTATCGCGATCACCGGACTTGGAATTGTTGAGCATTTAATCAGGCTGCGGGGGAAAGAACCGATGACCCGTAGCAATGAGGAGGATCGGTGATGGAAGTTATTCTGCTCCAGCGGGTAGAAAAACTCGGTCAGATGGGTGACGTAGTCACTGTCAAGCCGGGCCACGCCCGCAACCGCTTGCTGCCGCAGGGCATGGCCCTTCGTGCAACCAAAGCAAACATCTCTGTGTTCGAAGCACAGAAAGCACAGCTTGAAGCTGACAACCTGGAACGCCGTAAGGAAGCAGAAGCTGTTTCCGAGAAGATGGGTGAACTCGCAGTCACCGTCGTTCGTCAGGCATCCGACGTTGGCCAGCTTTATGGTTCGGTCACTGCCCGCGATATCGCAAACGCAGTAACCGAAGCAGGCTTCACTGTTGCCCGTACCCAGGTCGTTCTTGATCAGCCGATCAAGACCCTTGGTCTGCATCAGGTCCGTATCAACCTGCACCCGGAAGTTATCATTGAGGTAACCGCCAACGTTGCACGTTCCGAAGAAGATGCCGCTGAACAGCTCCGTAAGGGTGCTGCTGTTCTTGGCACCATCGAAGAAATGGAAGCGGAAGAAGAGGAAGCCCTCGAAGCCGCTGAAGAACTCTTCGAAGAAGAAGTTCCGGCTGACCTTGCAGAAGCAATCGAAGCTGACGAAGAAGAAACCAACGCTTAATCGCAGGTTCTTCGAACAATTTGAAAACGGCACATCCGCAGGGATGTGCCGTTTTCTTTTGCCTTAACGCCAAAGCCCGTCGATTTTTTCAAAGCATTTCAGGAGCCTGTGGCATTTGCGACCTCTGCGCTGGCGGAATACCGGCTATGAGTTATACCGATTAGCTCTTTGCGGTCTTGCTGATGCCTGCTACCTTTTCGGCCCATGACAGATCCCAATTTAGATGCCCTTTTTGCCCCGCTTGAACCGGACCATGGCGCCGACACCGAAATGGTGCTCGATCGCATGGCGCCGCACAATTTTGAAGCGGAGGCTGCCCTTCTTGGCGCGATCCTTAATAACAACGCAGCCTACGAGCGCGTGTCTGATATTCTGCGCCCGGAACATTTCGCCGATGGGCGTCACGGCCGCATCTTTGAGGCCTGCGGCAAGCTGATCGAACGTGGCCAACTGGCCAACCCGGTCACGCTCAAAGCCTATTTCAAGCAGGATGAACATCTTGCCGAAATCGGTGGTGCGCAATATCTGGCCGAACTGTCAAACAATCTGGTTTCGGTGATCAATGCCAGCGACTATGGCAAGCTGGTCTATGACCTGTATCTGCGGCGCGAACTGATCGAGCTTGGCGAGGAAGTCGTCAATGAAGCCTATCAGTACGAACTTGATACCGACGCCACCAACCAGATCGAAAGAGCCGAACAGAAACTGTTCTCGCTGGCAACAGCCGGTTCTGCGGAATCGGGCTTTGTCGCCTTTGGCCCCGCCCTTGCCAAGGCCTATGAGAACATTGATCACGCCTATAAAAACGCCGGGCGCGTTGTCGGTGTAACCACGGGCTTGCGCGATATCGACCGCAAGCTTGGCGGTTTGCACCCGTCTGACTTGCTGATCCTTGCCGGTCGTCCGTCGATGGGTAAAACAGCCCTTGCGATGAACATCGCGTTTAACGCCGCCATCGCATCGCATCAGAACCGCGCAGCGGGCGAAGATACCCGCGATGAAACCCGAACCGGGGCGATTGCCGTATTCTCGCTTGAGATGGCGGCCGAACAGCTTGCCGGGCGCCTGTTGTCGCAGGCGGCCGAGGTTTCGGGCGATAACATGCGCCGTGGTGATCTGAACGAACAGGATTTCGAACGTCTGTTGCTGGCCACCCAGGAACTCAATACCGTTCCGCTCTATATCGATGATACGCCGGCCCTTCCGGTATCGACACTTCGCACACGTTGCCGCCGTCTTAAGCGTCAGCACGGCCTTGCGATGATCGTCGTCGATTACCTGCAGCTTCTGGCACCGCCGACCAACTTCCGTGGCGATGGCCGTGTGCAGGAAGTCTCGGAAATTACCCGTATGCTCAAGGCGATTGCCAAGGAGCTCGAAGTTCCGGTGCTGGCCCTGTCGCAGCTTTCACGTGCGGTCGAACAGCGCGAAGACAAACGTCCGCAGCTTTCCGACCTTCGTGAATCCGGCTCGATCGAGCAGGACGCCGACGTCGTGATGTTCATTTATCGCGAACAGTACTATCTCGAACGTGCCGAACCGGCCCAGCGCCCGGAAGAAGCCACCGACAAGTTCGGGGAACGTTACTCGCAGTGGCAGGAACGTCTGAACCACGTTTACAACACTGCCGAGGTTATTGTTGCCAAGCAGCGTCACGGCCCGGTGGGCAACGTGCGCCTGTTCTTTGACGGGAACTACACCAAGTTTGGTGATCTTGATCACACAGAAGAAGAATATGAATAGAGGATAGGGCAACCACCCATCCACCAACGGATTCCACGGGGTATTACGAATGACCGTTCTTCCCGCCGTCGGCCGTGCTGCCGAGTGCGCGGAACTGCAAATCAATCTGAAAGCAGTTGCCGACAACTATAAAACCCTGACCAAACGCTATACCGGGCGCACCTGTGCGGCTGTGGTAAAGGCGAATGCCTATGGTCTTGGCGCTGAAACCATCGTCCCGGTCCTGAAAAAGCAGGGATGCCGGCTGTTCTTTGTGGCGCAAGCCAACGAAGCCGCCGAACTGTTCCCGGTTTTGCGTGGTGGTGGTCGCATTGCGGTTCTGAACGGTGTCCTGCCCGGTGACGAGGAATTCTTTATTGAAAATGACGTCATCCCGGTTCTGAATGATCTTGAACAGATCGAGCGCTGGTCAAACCTGTGCCGCGAATATGAACGTCCGGCCCCGGCCTTTATCCATCTTGATACCGGTATGAGCCGCCTTGGCCTGACGCCGCTTGATGTCAGCAACTTGGTCGACCGCTATTCATCCCTGCTCTACGGGTTTGAAAAGGCCGGTTACATGACCCACCCGGTTGCGGCTGACGAGGCCGGAAATCCGGTCACCAAGGAACAGTACGACCTGTTCATGAAATGGTATCGTCGCCTGCCGCCGGCCCCGCGCGGGTTCTGTAACTCGTCGGCGATTTTCCGCAACGATGACTACCATCTGGAATTCTGCCGCCCGGGCATCGCCCTTTGGGGGGGCAACCCGACGCCGGAAACCACCAACCCGATGCGTTCTGTCGTGAACCTTAAGGTCAAAGTCCTTCAGGTCCGCGAAATCGATGAACCTCAGAGGGTTGGTTATGGCGGCACCTGGCAGGCAAAACGCAAATCGAAAATCGCCACCCTTGCAGTCGGGTATGCTGACGGTTGGCTGCGTTCACTGTCCAATTCCGGCAAGCTGATCATCAAGGGGCACGAAGTTCCCTATGTCGGACGTGTTTCGATGGATGCGATCACGGTTGATATCACCGACCTTCCGGGCAAAACGCTTAAGGCCGGGGATATGGTGTCGCTTCTTGATGACAAGATGACGGTTGACGACGTTGCATCTGCTGCTGGTACAATCGGTTATGAAATTCTAACTTCTCTTGGACATCGCTACCGGCGGGTTTATACAGAGAGCTAAATCATAATAGCCAGCCAGACAATTCCGGCAGGTCGATAACAGGGGACTTCGAAGTACAGATGCCGATCTTTGCGCCGGTTGGCCATATGTTTCTGACCTTTTTGGCCCTTGTCGGTCGCGTCACGGTATTTGCGGGTCGCACCATCGGCCACATGGTCACACCGCCGATCTATTTCCGCCTGATTTTCAAACAGATGCGTGAAATCGGCTATTTCTCCTTGCCGGTTGTCGCCATGACCACCCTGTTTGCCGGGATGGTTCTGGCGCTGCAATCCTATTCCGGGTTTTCGCGCTTTTCGGCCGAAAGTGCGGTTGCGACCGTGGTTGTCATTTCCATGACCCGCGAATTGGGGCCGGTTTTGGCTGGCCTCATGGTTGCTGGCCGTGTTGGTGCGGCGATTGCCGCAGAAATCGGCACCATGCGTGTCACCGAACAGATCGACGCACTTGTGACCCTGTCGACCAATCCGTTCAAATATCTGGTTGTGCCGCGCGTAATTGCCGGTTTGATCACCCTGCCCGTTCTGGTTCTGATCGGCGATATCATCGGGGTAATGGGTGGTTATCTGGTTGGCGTGAACAAGCTTGGCTTTAATGACGGGTCCTATATCCGCAACACGTTCCAGTATCTCGAACAGCTTGATGTCGTTTCGGGCCTGGTGAAGGCCGCGGTGTTTGGCTTTATCATCACGCTGATGGGATGCTATCACGGGTATCATTCCCGGGGTGGTGCGCAGGGTGTTGGTCAGGCAACGACCAATGCGGTTGTTTCAAGCTCTATACTGATCCTGATTTCGAACTATATCGTCACCGAACTGTTCTTCACGCGATAAGGGCCGGTTGACAGGATCATGAGCAACACAGCCAAGATATCGCTTCGCAACGTTCACAAGGGCTTTGGCCCGAAAAAGGTGCTTCAGGGTGTTGATCTTGATGTCGCCAAAGGTGAATCGGTTGCCATCATTGGCGGATCGGGTACCGGCAAATCGGTTACGCTGAAATGCGTTCTGGGCCTGCTTACCCCGGATCAGGGATCAATCAAGGTGGACGGGGTCGAAATGACCACCGCGTCACAGGCCGAACGCGATGCCATGCTGGCAAAAACCGGCATGCTGTTTCAGGGCGCTGCCCTTTTTGACTCACTCACCGTTTGGGAAAATGTCGCCTTTGGCCTGATCGAAGGTCAGGGCATGAAACCCGCCAAGGCCCGCGATCTTGCCATTGCACGGCTTGAGGATGTCGGTCTGGCGGCTGATATCGCCCAAATGTCCCCGGCATCACTTTCGGGCGGCATGCAAAAACGTGTGGGCCTCGCGCGTGCCATCGCGACGGAACCGGAAATCCTGTTCTTTGACGAACCGACCACTGGCATTGACCCGATCATGGGCGATGTCATCAATGACCTGATCGTCAAATGCACCCGCGAACTCGGTGCCAGTGCGATGACCATCACCCATGATATGGCCAGTGCGCGCAAGATCGCTGATCGGGTTGCCATGCTTTATCAGGGCAAGATCATCTGGGATGGACCGGTTGCTGATATCGACACGTCCGATAACCCCTATTTGCAACAATTCGTTGCCGGTGATATCGAAGGTCCGCTTGAACTTGATCTCAAGCATCTCTGAGCGTTACCTGACCGACATATACGCCCTTACTGACACTTCTTTGATCTGCGGAGCATTCTGTGGCCAAAACCCAAAGCCGTTTCATCTGCCAGAACTGCGGTGCCGAATACCGCAAATGGACCGGGCGTTGCGACGCATGCGGCGAATGGAACAGCATCGAGGAAGAGCGCGTTGAAAGTGGCCCCAAGGCCACCGGCGGCATTGCCGGCGGGGCAAAGGGCAAGACCATCGAATTCGTCGCCCTTGAAGGCGAAAGTGCCAGCCCCAAACGCATCATAAGCGGCATCACCGAACTGGATCGTGCGTGTGGTGGCGGGCTTGTACCGGGGTCGGCCCTGTTGGTGGGCGGCGATCCGGGGATTGGTAAATCAACCATCCTTTTGCAGGCCGTCGGTGCGATGGCCGCCAAACATAAATGCGCCTATATCTCGGGCGAGGAAGCGGTTGATCAGGTCCGCATGCGCGCCGCCCGATTGGGTCTTGAAAAATCCAAGGTCGATTTTGCCGCCGCCACCAGCCTGCGTGACATCATCACAACCCTTGAAGCCAGCAGCCACGACGTGGTGGTGATTGACTCAATCCAGACCATGTATGCCGACACCCTTGATAGTGCGCCGGGCACGGTTTCACAGGTCCGCGCCTGTGCGCTGGAACTCATCCGCCTTGCCAAGCGCAAGGGATTTGCCGTGCTTTTAGTCGGTCACGTCACCAAGGAAGGCCAGATCGCCGGTCCGCGCGTGCTGGAACACATGGTCGATACGGTTTTGTATTTCGAAGGCGAACGCGGTCATCAGTTCCGCATTCTGCGCGCAGTCAAAAACCGTTTCGGCGCGACCGATGAAATCGGTGTGTTTGAAATGGGCGATGCGGGCCTGGTCGAGGTCCCCAACCCGTCCGCACTGTTTCTGGCAGATCGTGATTCCCCGGTCAGTGGCACGGCGGTCTTTGCCGGGCTTGAGGGCACACGCCCGATGCTGGTCGAAATTCAGGCGCTTGTTGCGCAATCGGCCCTTGCCACCCCGCGTCGTGCGGTCGTTGGCTGGGACTCTGCGCGTATGAACATGATTTTGGCCGTGCTCGATGCCCGTTGTGGCCTGCCGCTCAGCCAGTTTGATGTTTACCTTAACGTCGCCGGTGGTTTGCGGGTGGGTGAACCCGCCGCCGACATGGCGGTTGCGGCGGCACTGATTTCGGCGGTCGCCGATGCGCCGGTTCCGGGCGAGACCGTGATCGTCGGGGAAATCGGCCTTTCGGGGGAAGTTCGCCCGGTCGGGCAACTCGAATCGCGACTGAAAGAAGCCACCAAACTTGGCTTTGGCAATGCCTATACGCCCAAGAATGGCACCCAGGGTAAGAAGAAGATGTCGATCAAGGGCCTCAATCAGACCGAAATCGGCCATCTTCAGGATTTGGTAAACCTCTTCGGCGACGATGTCCGCGACAAGGTGCGTCCGCGCGAAGGCATGTACTAGGGTCAATACTCATTCACATGACCGAGCCGGCAACTGATATGAGAGAAAAAGCTAGGAAAGGCCCGCCGAGCGGGGTATTCCCCGTTCAAGGGATTTGACGCAGAGGCTTTCTCTCATATCAGTTGTCCTTCGGATCACCCGGATTTGCACGGGCTATTTTGTCGCAAAATCTTGAAAGATTTAGATCTTCCCACGATTTTGCTCCGCATATCCGCACAAATCCGGGAGACCGGAACGATTATGTGAATGAGTTTTGACCCTAGGCGCCTTCAAAGCATGACCGCCCCGCCACCCGGACTGACGAACAAGGTTTACGCATAAATGGATTTCTCCGCCCTTCCCGATCTTGGCGCACGTGATGTGTTTGATCTGATTGTTGTCGGCATTTTGCTGATATCGGGGATCTTTGCCTTTTTCCGCGGTTTTATCCACGAAACCCTTTCGATGATGGGCTGGGTCGGTGCCGGGCTTGTCGCACTTTATGGCTATCCGGTTGCGCGGCCCTATGTGCGGGATTTGATCCCGTCCGAACTGATTGCCGATCTGGCAACCGGGGTTGGCCTGTTTCTGATTTCATTCCTGATTTTCTCGTTCATCAGCGGGCGCATTGGCCGGGCGGTTCAGAATTCCGGCCTCGATAGCCTCGACAGCACGCTTGGCTTTGTATTCGGGCTTTTGCGCGGGGCACTGATCGTCTGTATCGGTTTCCTGGCGCTGTCCTGGTTGCTGCCAGCAGATTCGCAGCCCGACTGGGTCCGTGATGCCCGCACCCGCCCGGTTCTGGAAGAAGGTGCCTTCCTCATTATGCGCATGGCACCTGACGAAATTTTCGATACCACGGCGCAAGAGCTTGAGCGCGCTCAGCGTGAGGCCGATGCGAACGAAAAAACCTATCGCCAACTTCTTGGTCCGGAACCAAAAGGGACTGGACCCGCGCCCCTAAACGGGTATACAAGGCCCTCGCGCGATGATTTGGATCGCCTGATTGAGGCGACCACTAACGAGTGAGGCGTGTGGGTTTCGTAAGAATAACGAATTCCGTGCGCCACCGGCGAGAGAGCGGAACCCACTCATGCTGACCACCAATCCATTTGATGACGACAAGCTACGTGAAGAATGTGGCGTCTTTGGCGTTTTTGGCTCCCCCGATGCGACGGCATTAACGGCCCTTGGCCTGCATGCGCTGCAGCATCGCGGACAGGAAGCCGCAGGCATTGTGTCCTATGACGGCGAAGATTTTCCGGCACACCGGGCATCCGGCCAGGTTGGCGATATCTTCGGTTCAGAAGATGTCATCAAAAGCCTGCCCGGCCACCGTGCGGTTGGCCATGTCCGCTACTCGACGGCGGGTGGCAAGGGCCTTCGCAACGTGCAGCCGCTTTTTGCCGACTTTGAATTCGGTGGTCTGGCGATTGCCCATAACGGCAACCTGACCAACTCGCTTGCGGTGCGTGAACGCCTTGTCAAACGCGGCTCGATCTTCCAGTCGACCTCGGATACCGAGACCTTCATTCACCTGATCGCGACCAGCCTGTATGAAAAGATCGTCGATCGCCTGATCGATGCGGTCCGTCAGGTTGAAGGCGCTTATTCACTGGTTGTCATGACCCAGAAGAAACTGATCGGTGTGCGGGATCCACTCGGTGTGCGCCCGCTGGTTCTGGGCAAGCTGAATGACGCCTATATCCTGTCATCGGAAACGGTTGGCCTTGATATTGTTGGCGCGGAATTCATCCGCGACGTCGAACCGGGCGAAATCGTTGAAATCACCGATGATGGCCTGCGCTCCATCAAGCCGTTCAAGCCGCAAAAATCGCGCTTCTGCATTTTCGAGCATGTCTACTTCGCCCGCCCCGACAGCATTGTCGAAGGCACAAGCGTCTATGACGTGCGCAAGCATATCGGTCGCGAACTGGCCCGTGAATCCGCTGTTGATGCCGACGTTGTCGTGCCGATCCCGGATTCCGGTGTGCCGTCCGCCCTTGGCTATGCCGAGGAAAGCGGTATTCCGTTCGAACTGGGCATCATCCGCAACCACTATGTCGGGCGTACCTTTATCGAGCCGACCGATCAGATCCGCCACCTCGGCGTGAAGCTGAAACATAACGCCAACCCCGGCAAGCTTAAGGGCAAGCGCGTTATTTTGGTTGATGACTCGATCGTGCGCGGTACCACCTCGACCAAGATCGTTGATCTGGTCCGTCAGGCCGGTGCGGCCGAAGTCCATATGCGCATCACCAGCCCGCCGACCATGAACCCGTGCTTCTATGGCGTTGATACCCCGTCCAAAGACAAACTGATGGCGGCCAATCACGACATCGAGAGCATGGCAAAGATCATCGGCGTCGACAGCCTGGCCTTCGTCACCATTGATGGCCTGTATCGTGCGACCGGTCTTGAAGGCCGTGACAACGACAACCCGGCCTTCTGTGATGCGTGCTTCACCGGCGACTACCCGATCAAGCTCACCGATCACAATGCCGAAAACAAGGACCGCAAGCTCAGCCAGTTGGTTGAAAGGCAGTCTGCATGACCGACACCAAACGTCTTGAAGGTCGCGTTGCCCTGATCACCGGGGCTTCGCACGGGATCGGATGTGCGGTTGCCAAACGCTTTGCCGCCGAGGGCGCGCATGTGATTGCGATTGGTCGTAATGTCGGCGCGCTTGAAGAACTCAGTGACGAAGTGACCGATGCAGGTGGCAAGATCACCTTGCTGCCGCTTGATCTGACCATGTTCGACAAGATCGACATGCTGGGCCCGACGATCTATGAGCGGTTTGGCAAGCTCGATATCGTTGTTGGCAATGCCGGCCTTCTGGGCGAAATCGCCCCGGTCGGCCACATTGATGCGCAGGTGTTCCAGAACACATATGCCACCAATGTCACGGCAAACTTCCACCTGATCCGCACGACGGACAAGCTCCTGCAGCTGTCTGAGGCCGGCCGGGCAATCTTCGTGACCTCGAACGCATCAAGCAAGGGTCGTGCTTTCTGGGGCCTCTATGCGTCGACCAAGGCAGCCCTTGAAAGCCTTGTTCTGTCCTATGCGCAGGAACTCGAACAGACCAAGGTCAAAGTCAATCTGGTCAATCCGGGCCGCATCCGCACCAAAATGCGTGCCGAAGCCTATCCGGGCGAAGATCCCCAAACGCTTCCGACGCCTGAAAGCATCACCGACGTGTTTGTCGATCTGGCAGAAGCCAGCTGCACCAAACACGGTGAAGTGGTCAACGCGTACTAAGTTTCGGATCGACAGCGAATTCAAAGGCCGGGTTTCCCCCGGCCTTTTTCAGTTCAGATCGACATTTTCAATACAGAAATCCAGAAACGCCCGCACGCGTGCGGGCATCAACCCGCCCTGCCCGACATACACGGCATGAATATCAACCCCGCCATCGGGCTGGAATGCCGCCAGCAACACACGCAGCCGTCCGGCAGCGACATCTTCCCTGACGTGGAAAGCCGCCAAACGCGCAATGCCGCCACCGGCAACCGTCAAAAGACGGGCACTTTCCGCATCCCCGACACAGACCTTGCCACCGGGCATGACGGTTTTGATTGTCCCGTGATCATCGAATGGCCACTCACTGATCGCGCGCGGGAAGTTATAGCCAATCAATCGATGGCCACTTAGATCCTCAACACGATGCGGCGTACCAAACGCGTCCAGATAGTCCGGCGATGCGACAATCACCATCGGACATTGCCCAAGCTTGCGCGCGATCAGACCCGACGATTGCAATGGGCCGCTGCGAATAGCGACATCGGCCCGTTCCTCGTACAAATCGACGACCTTGTCACTGACCGTGATATCAAGATCGATATCAGGGAACTGTGCCTGAAACCTTGGCACAAGCGGCAAAATACGATGCAACCCGACAGGCATATTCACCGTAACGCGCAGCTTGCCACGCGGCTGCACGGCACTTGCGGCCTCGTGCTCTGCATCGGTCAAATCTGCCAGAACACTGACCGCGCGGTCATAAAACCGCTGGCCTTCGGGGGTGAGTTGCAATTTCCGGGTCGAACGGTTCAATAACCGCACGCCAAGGCGGCTTTCAAGCCGTCGAACAAGCTTGCTGACGGCTGATGGCGTCATATTGAAATCACGTGCCGCCGCAGAAAACCCGCCGCGTTCGACCACGCGGACATAGACTTCCATTTCCCCGGAACGGTTTGTGTCAAGACGCACCATGTGGAATTCAACTCACAAATAATGTTCCATAGGTCTTACTAGTTGAAAATCGATCTTCTGTCCATATTCCCAAGCAGTTCACACGATCACCTGTCAGGAGATTGAATATGGAATACAGACAACTGGGTAACTCGGGCCTTCGGGTTCCTGTCCTGTCGCTGGGCACCGGCACCTTTGGCGGGCAAGGCCCGCTTTTTTCGAACTGGGGAACAACAGATGCCGTTGAGGCCACATCACTGATTGATATCTGCCTTGACCATGGCGTGAACCTTTTTGACAGTGCCGATGTTTATTCCGATGGCGCATCTGAAGCCGTTCTGGGTCAGGCGATCAAGGGACGGCGTGACCGCGTCATGATCTCGACCAAACTCGGCCTGCCGATGGGCGAAGGGCCCAATGATTACGGCACGGCACGCGGTCGCCTGATTACCGGCACCGAACAGGCACTTTCGCGTCTTGGCACCGATTACATCGATCTGTTGCAGCTTCATGCCTTTGATGCCTACACACCGATCGAGGAAGTTCTGGTCACCCTTGATGAACTGATCCGGGCCGGAAAGGTCCGCTATATCGGGGTGTCAAACTTTGCCGGCTGGCAGATCATGAAATCGCTGTCGATTGCCGAACGCCATGGGCTGTCACGCTATGTCGCCAATCAGGTTTACTATTCGCTGGTTGGTCGTGACTACGAATGGGATCTGATGCCGCTTGGCAAGGATCAGGGCCTTGGCGCAATGGCCTGGAGCCCGCTTGGCTGGGGCCGCCTGACCGGCAAGATCAGTCGCAACACCCCGATCCCGGCCCAGAGCCGGTTGCACGAAACCAGTCAGTTCGGCCCACCCGTTGATGACTCAACGCTTTATGACATCGTCGATGTCCTCACCGAAATTGCCGATGAAACCGGCAAGACCGTGCCGCAAATCGCGATCAACTGGCTGTTGCAACGCCCGACCGTCTCCTCGGTGATCATCGGGGCGCGCAATCAGCAACAGCTGATCGATAATCTTGGCGCTGTTGGCTGGTCACTTAGCGACGATCAGATCGCCCGTCTGAACAAGGTGAGTGAACGCATGCCTCCCTATCCACATTACCCCTATTACATACAGGACGGGTTTGCCCTGCTTAATCCGCCGGCCTGATACCGGGCCTTTTTCCCGGGTGTTCGCCCCCACCGCTCACCCGGGAAAATATTTAAAATTTACAAGCACCATCAATTGATTGCATTTACCCGCCCCGGGTCGTTAGCATGGCCTCAATCCGCAACAATCAATCTGGGTATTGCCATGAAACAGGCGCTTCGTAACTGCATCTTTGCCCCCTTGGGGGCTATTGGCTTGGCACTGATCATTGCAACACCGATAACCCTGCAGCCCACCACAGAGGCGCAGGCAGGCGGGAACGGGTCCTTGGCGACCACGATGCCGGAAATGGATGCACAACGCGGTAAGGCCCTGTTTGCGGAGCGCGGATGCGTGATTTGTCATTCGGTCAACAATGTTGGCAGCGATGTCGCCACCAGCCTTGATGCGTCAAACATGAATATCGCGCGCGAGCCGTTCGAATTCTTTGCCCGCATGTGGCGCGGCGCACCGCAGATGCTGGCCCTTCAGCAGGCCGATCTTGGCTATCAGATTGATTTCTCTGGCCAGGATATTGCCGACATTTTCGCCTTTGTCCAAAGCCGCGAAATCCAGGAAGGCTTCACCGAACAGGACCTTCCCGACCATATCAAGGAAATCATTGATAACGGTCCGTCTGCCGCGTTCGAATAAGGCCTTGCGCAGCTATCTGGCACGAAAAAGCCGCCCTCGTTTCCGACGGGCGGCTTTGTTGTGTTTGGCAACAAGTCGAAACCAGAGCGCGTCGGGTCTAATCGGTACCATTTTGCCGGAGATAACCTTCTGTCCGGCGAGGAAAGGACCGCAGGACGTAGCGGGGCTACGTTCAAGGGTCTTGACGCTGCGGGGCGGAAGGTTATCCCGGCCCGAAGGGTTCGCTTTTGGCGGCGTTTCGCGACGTTACACCGTTTGACCGATGCGCCGCATCGCTCTGCACGCTGTGCCTTGCCAAACGACACGCCAAAAACAAACAAAATGATGCCGATTAAACGCGACGCGCTCTAGCGTTTCTTTTTCTTGTTGGCATAGGGGTTGTCGCTGCTGCGCAGGTAAATACGGATCGGAACGCCCGGCATATCGAAATCTTCGCGCAGACCATTGATCAGATAGCGCGTGTAGCTTTCGGGCAGTTCGGCTGCCTTGGAGCAGTTGATAAAGAAGCTTGGCGGACGTGATTTCGCCTGGGTCATATAGCGCAGGCGAATACGACGCCCGGAAATGACCGGCGGCAAATGGCGTTCGGTGGTTGCCTCAAGCCAGCGGTTCAGCTGCGAGGTCGGGATGCGGCGGCTCCAGATATCGTGGATATCAAGGACGGTCGGCATCAGGCGATCCGTGCCACGCCCGGTCAGGGCCGAGAAGGTCAGAACCGGAATACCCTTGGCCTGGGCAAAGGACGTATCAAGCTTGTCACGCAGTTCCTGCATGACGCCCTTTTTGTCGATGATCGCATCCCACTTGTTAACCGCAATGATCAACGCACGGCC
Source organism: Thalassospira sp. CA1 (assembly GCF_059052855.1). Classification (NCBI taxonomy): domain Bacteria; kingdom Pseudomonadati; phylum Pseudomonadota; class Alphaproteobacteria; order Rhodospirillales; family Thalassospiraceae; genus Thalassospira; species Thalassospira sp. CA1. The sequence goes on along the minus strand of NZ_JBZCIA010000005.1, from coordinate 99,979 downwards.
TTCTTCAAGCACCATACGCGCAATCGTCAGATCCTGCTTATCAAGCGTGTTGGTCGCATCGATCATCAGAACCACGACCTGCGCATAGCGGATCACGCGCAGCGTATCGGCAACCGACAGCTTTTCAACGCGGTCATCGATCTTCTTCTTGCGGCGCATACCGGCGGTATCGACCAGACGGATCGGGCGGCCTTCATAGGACCAGTCAACCGCAATCGAATCACGGGTGAGCCCGGCCTGCGGCCCGGTCATGACGCGCTCTTCGCCAAGCAACTGATTCAGAAGGGTTGATTTACCGGCATTCGGACGGCCGACAATTGCCAACTGAATTTTCGAATTGTCACGCGCACCTTCGACAATCAGTTCGCCATCTTCGTCTTCGTCGTCCTCGCTGAATTCGATTTCATAGGACGGGAAGACTTCACCTTCATCATCGGCAAAACCGTCGTCGTCGTCGAAATCTTCGTCTGCAAGGCTATCGGCACGGGCTTCGTCCAAAGCTTCCTGTGCTGCTTCGCGTGCATGCTGTCTGGCGACGCGTTCGCGGTCTTTCCATTCTTTCCAGTGCGGCTCAAGCATGTCATAGAGCAACTCGATCCCAAGGCCATGCTCGGCCGAGATCGGCGCGACATCGCCAAGGCCAAGGCCATAGGCCTCATAAAGGCCCGGATCCTGATCACGGCCTTCGTGCTTGTTGGCAATGACATAGACCGGCTTCTCGCGTTTGCGCAGCCAATCGGCAAAATGGTTATCAAGCGGCGTCAAACCGGCACGGGCATCAATCAGGAACAGCGCAACATCGCATTCCTCAAACGCCTTTTCACTTTGCTGGCGCATCATGCCTTCGACGGAATTATCAAACGCTTCTTCCAGACCGGCGGTGTCGATAATGTCAAAAGACATATCGCCAAGGCGTGCCTTGCCATAACGGCGGTCACGGGTCACACCGGGCTGATCGTCCACAAGCGCCAGCTTTTTGCCGACCAGACGGTTAAACAGGGTCGACTTCCCGACATTGGGGCGACCGATAATGGCAACTTTCAGCGACATCTGATTTTCAGACTCTCGTAATAAAAGGCGTTATGCGCCGTGGGCACATTGACCCACGGCGCATCGCAAATCCTGCAAGGCAAATCGCCTTGCCTAAAACTGTATCCTGATCAGCGATATGCGATTAGATCGGCATCCGCAGTCAGGAAGTAAAGGCTGTCACCGGCAACAGATGGCGGCAGGGTAATTGGCCCGGATACTTCGTCCTCACCAAGAATGTCACCGCTATAAGGGGAAACAGTCATTACTTCGCCCTGCTCGTTACCAACGATCAACCTGTCACCGGCCAGTACCGGCCCTGTCCAGACAATCGGGCCTTCCTGATCCTCGGGATCGGTAAAACGGGGCAGAACGGTCACCCATTTAACCTGTCCGGTGCGTCGACGCAAGGCAATCAAGTCATTTGTGTTGGTTAGCAGGTATACATATTCGCCGGCCACCCATGGTGACTGGATGCCACCGGCCTCAAGTTCCCAGACACGAACCCCGGTGCGAAGGTCAATCGCGGTCGTCAAACCGGAGTTACTTGTCGCAATCACAAGGTCATTATCAATCACCGGCAGGCCGCGAATATCGGCAATCGCCGACACCGCATCGGTACGACCGGCCGCCGCCAGCGCATCCGACCAGATCACCTGACCGTTTTCAACGCGAAGGGCATAAAGTTCCCCCGTCGAATAGGCCGAAATGACAACGCCCTGATCCACCGCCGGGCTGGCACCACCGATAAAGGACGCGCCCTCGGACGCACCACGATGGTTCCAAAGCGTTTCACCCGTGCGCGCATTCAGTGCGACGGTCTGGTTATCGATGGTAATGGCAAACACACGGCCACCGCGCACAGTCGGCGCAGAACGCATCGGTGCTGTGACCTGTTGACGCCAAAGGATCGTGGCACTTGGCGCATCAATGGCAATAATTTCGGCAAAGCCCGTCGTGGCATAGATAACACCGGCCTCATAGGCCAGACCGCCGCCCAAAAGCGTGCTGTCTTCTTCGTCCTCAGGGGCGAGTTCAAGCGACCAGATGCGCTTGCCCGATGATGCGGCAAAGGCACGGACCTCGGCGCTGGCATCGATGGTAAAGATCACACCGCGTGCAACAATCGCCTGATTAAGCAGAAGGTTGTCATCCATCGACCCTTCGCCGATATCAATCGACCAGTCCTGTTCGAGAACATCGTTATCAAGCGCAACGTGATGGAGTGCGTGGCTCGGGTAGCCGCCATTTTGCGGCCAGTCGACCATCGGTTCGGGTTCGGGCAAAATCACGCGCTGGTCGGTCAGTTCAATGTCGGGCTGAACCGTGCTTTGCAGGGCAAGAACCGAAATACGCTCGCCGGGAAGCGGCGGATCTTCTGCCTCGCCAAGCCAGCTTGAACACCCTGCCAAAAGGCCCGTCAGGCCCATTACGCAAAGAAGTGACTTAATACCGCGTGTGGTCAAAACCGTATCCCCTGAAAAAACTCACGTCATATGGATCGCGGGTTGCGACCCATTGATGCCCGAAGAACCTCAGGCACCAACAGCCTTGAGAATTTCACTTGCCCGTGCGCGCATTCCGGCCGGCGCACTGTTATCGTCAGCAATCTCGGTCAGAAGCGGTTTGGCGGCTTCGACCTCACCACCCGCGATATGCAGAAGTGCAATCATTTCACGTGCAGAGTAGTACCACGCATTCTCGGGCACTGCGATCGGCTCAAGACGCGCGATCAGGTCCTGTGCGTTTTCGGCACTGGCACTGTTCATTGCGATCTGAACCACCGCAAGATCGCGATAAACCTGATCAATGTCGGAATTTCCGGCAATCGCTTCGAGTTCGCTGATTGCAGACGGCGTTGCGTCCGCGCGAAGGTAAACCGCTGCCTTCTGGAAATGACCAAGCGCGACAAAATCGGCATTGCCATCAGCAATGATCGCATCAAGGGCGGCCAATGCGGCGTCTTCGTCGGTTGCGCTGTCCTGTGCCAGTTCTACGGCATTGGCAAGACGGGTTCCGTTTTCGATACTGGTGCTGGTTTCATAGGTTTTCCAGCCTTCACGACCGGCAACACCCAGCACGATGGCCGCTGCAACGCCGATCACGTATTTCCCGTATTTGCGCCACAGCTCTTCGCTGCGTTCACGCTTAAGGTCTTCTTCGACTTCCTGGAAAATATCAACCACGAAAACGGCTCCAATCCGGTCACAATAAAGCGGGCAACCTGCCCGCTTATCTGAAAAATTTCTGGCAAGGATTTAACGCGCCAGCGGGTACAGGGTCAAGTCTGCTCGACACCATTCCGGTTATTCCGACGATTATTTTGCCCCGCCCTCGGATTAAGCGGGATCACAATAACCGTTTCATGGCTGATATCAGCGCCATGTGGCCCAATTCGGGCACAGGAACCCAACGGGAAAGAATTGCCTGCCAGACACACATTTTCCCCACGACATCGCCGGTTTTAAACGGCTTTGAAATGTTTGAACGCCACCATCACCGCACCCGGATGCTTTTTGACGGTGATACACAGGGCTGAAAACGCCCACGATCAGTGCCACATGTCGTTTTATCAGGGGCAAGGACACAGTTCGGCACAGGGCTTGCTTTGGTAAATGCCAAGGGAACAGATTTGAACTTGTCATCGGTCATATTTGCCCGGTGAGCGGACGGAGACCACAATGAAACGTCGCGAGACTGCACATACCAAGCCCGCAAAACGGCGCCTTATCCGACAGCGTATCCTTGCCGGGCTGTTTGCTGCCTTGATGGGGTCCACTGTATCGGGCTGTGGAACAACGATGTCCGATGTTGTCGGCACCAGTCTGTTTACCGGTGGGGAATGGTATATTGCCTTTGACGTGGTCAGCATCATCAATTCCGACAAAACCCTGATTGACCATGCGGTTTCGCTATCGACCGGTCAGGATTGCTCGACCATCCGCAAGATTGACGGCAAATCCTATTGCAAAAAGGAACCGGTGCCGGAACCGCCGCTTTATTGCTATCGCTCGCTTGCGGCGGTCAGCTGCTATCGCACACCGGATCCCTATAACACCGGATCGCAAACCGTTGATTGGCCACCAACCCGTTCGCGCAGCCTCTAAAATCCGGTCTGTTTTTCATCCATTGAAACTTGAGGCATCGGTCAATCCGCGCTACCGTGTCATCAGGTTGTCATTTTCCCGTTGTGGCAAAGGACAACCCCGAACACACGCTGCCGGAGTACCACATGGGAACATTGTTCGATTTGGCCAAATACCGCAAAGCCAAAAGCTTTGTTCATTTTGACCGGGCTGAACTGATGAAACTCATGAATACATATTCCCGACAGGTTGCCAGCGGCGCCTGGAAGGATTATGCCATTGATCATCTGGACGGGATGGCGATGTTTTCGATTTTCCGTTCAACCCACGAAACCCCTCTTTTCACGGTCATCAAGCTCGGTAACGAGCACAAAAATGCCGGACAATATGTTGCCCTGCATAGCGGTGAGCGCATCAAACAAAGCGCTGAAATCGTCAATGTGCTTGAAGCCATCGAAAAACGCGCCCGCAAGGTCGTGCCCCTGTTTAAAACAAACTCCTGACGGTTCCCACACGTGACCAGCCCCTCATCGGCCAGCCCTTCGGGCCGACGCCCCTTATTCGCGCTTGCCGTGCTGGCCTGCCTGCTGTTGCCAACAGCGGGCCACACAGCAGGCATGAGCAAGGAATATCAGACAGGCTATTACGCCTATCAGGCTGGGGATTACGTGCGCGCGCAGTCCTTCTGGCATCTGGCAGCACAGGAAAACGACCCGTATGCGCAATATGCGCTGGGTCTGCTGTATTTCCGCGGTGATCTGGGGGCACCCGAATACGAAATGGCGGCCGAGTGGTTTGGCAAGGCTGCAAAGACCAACCATGGCGGGGCGACCTATTATCTTGGCCTGATGCATTTCAACGGATTTGGCCTGCCCTACGACCATTTTCAGGCCACGAAATACTTCAAGCGCGCACTGCGCATTGATCCGCACAACGCCAATGCCGCCTATATGATCGGCGCGCAATATTTCCATGGCCGCGGTGTGCGACAGAACTTTGTCGAGGCCGCCCATTACTTTGAAATTGCCGCGAACGAAAACATGCACGCCGCACAGTTCATGTTCGGTGCCTTGCTTGAACGTGGCTGGGGCGTGAAACAGAATTATGCCGATGCCTATTACTGGCTAAGGCGTGCGGCACGCGGCCCGATCACCTTTCCCGAAGGTGCCAACGAGGCAGAACCACTAGACCCGCAGACCGCACTGGACGCGCTGGAACCAAGGCTCCGTCCAGAGGAAATTCAACGGGTTGAAAAACGCCTTGCCCTTGATGCGACCGGATAAATTTGCAAGCGCCAAATACGCCACGAACACCTGATTTCTTTCAGGTGCCCGTGCGCTTTAAGGTCTGTTTTGGCCGGTCTTACTCGGCAAGCTTATAGGCAATCACATAATCGCCCGGCTTGGTGCCAATCGATCCATGACCACCGGCGACGATCAGCACATATTGCGTCCCGTCATCGGTTTCATAGGTCATCGGCGTTGATTGACCACCGGCCGGAAGACGGGTTTCCCAAATCTTCTCGCCGGTGGTGGCGTCATAGGCACGGAAATAGTTATCAACCGCCGCCCCAAGGAACGCCACACCACCCTTGGTCAGGATCGGGCCACCAATGCCCGGCACACCAAGTTCGAATGGCAACGGCAACGGGGTCATGTCTTCGACCGTGCCGTTTTTATGCATATAGGCAATCTCGCCCGTGCGCAGATCGGCACCGGCAACATATCCCCATGGCGGGGCCTGACACGGAATGCCAAGCGGCGACAGGAACGGTCCCATTTCAACCGCATAAGGCGCACCTTCGTTCCGGTTAATCCCCATTTCACTGGCCTTTTCACTGCCACGGGGTGGCACCTCCGCCCTCGGGATCAGGCGCGAGGTAAAGGCAAGATAGGTCGGCATGCCAAACATGATCTGGCGTTCCGGATCAACCGCAACACTGCCCCAGTTAAATGTCCCGAAGTTGCCGGGATACACCAGCGTCCCTTCCAGAGACGGCGGCGTATAGCGACCCTCGTATTTCAGCAGATGGAACGCGATACGGCACGCCATCTGATCAAACAGGGTAATGCCCCACATGTCCTTACCAGTAAGCGGTTCTGGCATGAAGGTCAGGTCTGAGACCGGCTGGGTCGGGGCGGTATGATCCTCGGGGATTGCACCACCGGGTGCGGGCACCTCGGTCACCGGAATGATCGGCTCACCGGTGCGGCGGTCCAGAACATAGATATCGCCCTGTTTGGTCGGCCCGACCAGCGCCGGAACGGTTTCCCCATCGGCGTTGGTGATATCAAGCAGGGCTGGCTGTGCCGGCACATCCATATCCCACAGGTCATGATACACCGTCTGGCGCACCCACTGGACCTGACCAGTTTCAAGGCTAAGTGCCACGATCGACGAAGAATAGGTTTCCACATTTTCATCGCGGTTCATGCCCAACTGATCAGGGACCTTGTTGCCCAACGGCACATAGATCATGCCAAGCGCCTCGTCCGCACTGGAAACCGACCAGCTGTTGGGCGAGTTGGCGGTATAGGTCTGATCATCGGGGATCGGTTCGGTTTGTTCCGGATTGCCGGAATCCCAGTTCCAGATCAGCTCGCCGGTATTGATGTCATAGGCCCGAATAACGCCCGACTGCGACTTGGTGGAATAGTTGTCATTCACCGCCCCGCCGATGATGATCTTGCCATCTGCGGCCACCGGCGGCGACGTTGAATAATAATAGCCCGCCGGATTGTAGGGCATGTTGGTTTCCAGGTGCACGGTACCCTCATCCCCGAATGACGGGCAGATTTCACCCGTTGCCGCATCCAGGGCGATCAGGCGCGCATCGGATGTCGGCAGGAACACACGTTCGGTGCAGGGACCGGTTTCGTTGGTGGCCGCATCCTTGTAATAGGTCACACCCCGGCATGTCTGATGCTGACGGTCCGGATTTTGCGGAATACCCGGATCAAATTTCCACTTTTCCTGTCCGGTTTTGGCATCAATCGCAATCGCCCAACTGTGTGGCGTGCAAAGATAAAGCGTCTCGCCGACCTTAAGCGGTGTGACCTGATAGGTGGTCTCAGGAACGTCACTTTCGCGTTTCAGATCACCGGTCTGATAAACCCAGGCCTGTTCAAGCGATGCAACATTATCGGTATTGATCTGATCAAGCGGTGAATAGCGTTGCCCATAGGTCGTCCGGCCATAATGATGCCAATCGCCATGGGGCACAGACCCGCCATATTGCGGGTTTTCGACAACAGTGCCCGTCGGCAGGGTGCCCTCAATTGCATTGGGATTGTTCATCATCGAATAGACCGCAACGATCACGGCGATAACGACGCTGCCTTCAAGCACAAAGGACCGAACCGGTGTCGTATTCTCGCTTGCGCCGTCCTCATCCTGCGACGCCCGGATCAGGGTCTTGCGGAAAACAGGCGTCATCAGCCAAAGCCCGACAACAATGATCAGCCCGCCGCGCGGTGCCAGTTGCCACCAGTCAAACCCGACCTCCCACACAGCCCAGACCAGACTTGCCAGTGTAAACGCGCCATAAAACGGCAACAGAACGGGCTTGCGTGAAAAGGCCAGAAAGCTTGCAAACAGGAAGGCCAACCCGGCAAGCGCGTAATAGAAGCTCCCGCCGACCGCAATCAGCCATGCACCGCCAACAGAAAGTGCAAGACCGATCAAAGCCAGAAGGCCTGATGTCACTAGATTAATCATGGTGTAACCCTCGGCTAAATGAGGTCGCCAACCGTCATCAAAGACAGTGGACCGGAACTTGAGTCTTCAAAGGGGTTTATCCACAAACGCCTGAAAACCTTGCAAGTTCCACCGAGGACAAAAAAATCCCACCGTCAGCCATGAGCCGGTGGGATGCGTTGATTGCGGTGCGTTCGGAATTAGTGGTGGGTTTCGATGACCATGCCGCTTTTGACAACCTCGGTAATCGTCACACCCAGATTTTCGTCGACGACAACCAGTTCCCCACGGGCTACCAGACGGTTGTTGACGTAGATATCAACCGGCTCCCCCACGCGGCGGTCCAGCTCAAGCACGGCACCACGGGTCAGGCGCATCAATTGCGCGACCTGGATCTGGCTTTTGCCAATCACCGTCGACACACGCACAGGCACGTCATAGGCCGCCCCAATGTCGGAGGCCCCCATACGTACGCTAAACGGGTCCTTATCGTCGTCAGCCATGATTTCGCGCCATCCCGTCAAATCGAAAGAATCGTGAAGCTTGTATCTTAAAGGTGAGCTTTGAAAAAAGTGTTAGCAAGCCCAATCTGATAAAATCGACGATTGCCGATCAGTTCCGAAAATGTATCGGCACAATTTTACTGTCGTTTTTTGTATTATATTGCCCTAAACAGATGACGATTCCGGGCCAAACTTGGCCCAAAGTGATCCAACCAGACGTCAGGATGTTTCATGCCTTATGACCGCCAATGGGTGGCCGATGCCATCAGCACGATTGAAGCCGATTTCAACCGGTCTGCCGATACCCATCTGATCCGCCTTGATTTGCCAAAGCTTGGTGACATTGGGCTTTACCTTAAAGATGAGTCGACCCATCCGTCCGGCAGCCTCAAACATCGTCTGGCGCGTTCGCTGTTTCTCTATGGGCTGTGCAATGGCTGGATCAACAAGGACACCCCGATCATCGAGGCATCAAGTGGTTCGACCGCCGTGTCAGAGGCCTATTTCGCCCGCCTTCTTGGCCTGCGCTTTATTGCGGTGATGCCGAAATCCACATCACAGCAGAAAATCGATCAAATCGCCTTTTATGGCGGCGAAAGCCACTTGGTCGATCACAGCGGCCAGATTTATGAGGAATCGCAACGTCTGGCACGCGAACTGGGCGGCCATTACATGGACCAGTTCACCTATGCAGAACGCGCGACCGACTGGCGCGGCAACAACAACATCGCCGAAAGCATCTTTGATCAGCTCAAACGCGAACCCCACCCCATTCCACGCTGGATCATTGTTGGCGCCGGGACGGGCGGCACGTCATCGACCATCGGGCGCTATATCCGTTATGGCCGAAGCCTTGGTCAGGGCTGCGAGCTTTGTGTGGCCGACCCGGAAAACTCGGTTTTCTATGATGGGTATGAAACCGGCGATTGTTCGGTCACCAACAGCAAGGGATCGCGCGTTGAAGGCATCGGTCGCCCGCGTGTCGAACCAAGCTTTAACCCGACGGTGGTTGACCGCATGTATCGCATCCCCGACGCAGCAAGCTTTGCCGCACTTTATTACCTGAAAAAGCATCTTGGTCGGCGCTGCGGCGGATCGACGGGCACCAACCTGATCGCGACCCTGTCGCTGATCTCGGAAATGAAGAAAGCCGGTCAAACCGGGTCGGTCGTGACCTTGCTTTGTGACGGCGGGGATCGCTATTGCGATACCTATTACAATCCCGACTGGCTCAAGGCACAGAATATTGACCTGACCCCGTGGACAGATGCACTCGACCGCTTTGATGAAACAGGCCTCTTTGACATGCCGCTTGATCATTGCAGCGGCTATGCCGGGCGTTCGGCGACCTAAGCCTCACCAATCTGCGAACAAAAAAAGACGGGCGGTTAAACCGCCCGTCAGTCTTATCAGGGGAAGCTTCTCAGGGAGGAGAGACAGTCCTTAGCCGGTCACCGCAATCTTGCGCGGTTCGGGCTTCTGTTCTGCTACCTTTGGAAGAGTAAGCAACAGAACACCGTTCTTGAAGGATGCGGTAATATTGTCGGCATCAATGGTGTCATTCAGGCGGAATGACCGCTTGAAGCTGCCATAGCTGCGCTCGACAACATGGGCGCCATCCTTGCTTTCACGGCTGAATTTCTTCTCGCCGGTGATGGTCAGAACACCGTCAAGCACTTCGACATTGACATCATCCTGTTCAACGCCCGGAAGTTCGGCGGAAAGTTCAAAGTGATCTTCGCCGTCATAGATGTCGATCCGCGGGCTCAGCAACGGTTGGGCCGCTTCGCCTTCTTCGGAAGATACCTGTGCCGACGGGGCTGCACGGTGACCAAAGATCGAACCGATCATGCGGTCAACGTCACGGGAAATAAGAGTGAAAGGATCACCGTAAGTCGGTGCAAAAGACGGACGACGGGATCCATTAAGAGTCTGAAGACCAGTCATTGTAGTACCCTCCATTACAGACGAGTATTCTTGCGCCATCAGTCCAGACCAGGCTGCAACCTTGACGCGCATCGGGGCACCATGCCCCTTTCCAATCTTGAGATAGATCGGGTGAAAATTTCTGCAAGTGGGTCGATGCATTTTTTTGCGAATTTTTGATTTTTTCTGATCGGCTGCTTGGACAAGTCCCTTCTGGCATTCCATTCCCTGGAAAAATCCAACATGACACTGGCGCCCACCCCGCCGCCGGATTAGCTTGATCCCATTGATTGGCGCCCGCGCGCCACCGTCCGAGTTAAAGGAACGCATATGAGCACTCTTTTCACCCCGCTTTTACTGGGCAAGCTATCCCTTGATAATCGCATTATCATTGCACCGATGTGCCAGTATTCCGCCGATAACGGCAAGGTCACCCATTGGCATGACATGCATCTGGGCAATCTGGCGCAATCGGGTGCCGGTCTTCTGATTATCGAAGCCACCGCTGTCGAACCCGAAGGACGCATTACCTATGGCGATGTCGGCCTGTGGGATGACGAAACCGAGGCAGCACTTGGGAAAACGCTTAAAGCTGTGCGCAGCCATTCCGACATGCCGATTGCGGTTCAGCTGGCCCATGCCGGGCGAAAGGCATCGTGTGAAAAACCGTGGCACGGGGGCCATGCCCTTTCCCCGGACCATGAAAATGGCTGGCAGGTCTCAGCCCCCTCTGCCGTGCCGTTCCGTGACGGCGATCCAATCCCCGAGGCAATGACAAAATCGCGCATTGCAGACGTCATTCAGGCCTTTGTCGAGGCGGCTGAACGGTCTGTCCGGTTAGGTTTTGATGCGATTGAAATTCATGGCGCGCATGGCTATTTGCTCCATCAATTCCTGTCCCCGCATGCCAACAAGCGTGACGATGAATATGGCGGCTCGTTTGAAAACCGCACCCGCATCGTGATCGAAATCTATGACGCCATCCGCAAGGCCGTTGGCACGGACTATCCGCTCGGCATCCGTATTTCGGCAACCGACTGGGTCGAAGGCGGCTGGGATATTGATCAAAGCGTCGCGCTTGCCAAACTCCTCAAGGACCGCCGATGTGATTTTATCGACGTTTCGTCAGGCGGCCTTCATATCGATCAGCAAATCCCACTCGGCCCCAATTATCAGGTCCCGTTTGCCGCCCGCATCAAGGCCGAGACCGGCATGACCACAATTGCGGTCGGCCTGATCACCGAAGCCGAACAAGCAGAAGCCATCACCTTTACCGGGCAGGCCGACGCCATCGCCCTTGCGCGCGGCATTCTGTATGACCCGCGCTGGCCGTGGCATGCCGCCGCAACGCTGGGCGCCGAGGTCAAGGCCGCTCCGCAATATCTGCGCTGTCAGCCCAGAACGCTTAAAAAGTTGTTTGGCTGACACCTTTTGAATTCATCAAAGAGCCCGCCAGTCTGCGGGCTCTTTTTTATTGCCGTTTAGACAAAGAAAAGGGGCCCGCCAATGGCGAGCCCCTTCCCTTATGCGATAGGTCGGTTGGGTAAGGCTTAGAAGCCCATGCCACCCATGCCGCCCATACCACCCATGCCGCCCATGTCAGGCGCACCGCCAGCCGGTTTGTCTTCGGCTTTCTCGGCGATCATGCATTCGGTGGTGATCAGCAGACCAGCGACCGATGCTGCGTCCTGCAGAGCAGTACGAACAACTTTGGCCGGGTCGATGATGCCAGCTTTGACGAGGTTGGTGTATTCGCCCTTCTGAGCGTCATAACCGAACTCTACGTCGTCCTGCTCAAGCAGTTTGCCAGCAACAACAGCGCCGTCTACGCCAGCGTTCTGTGCGATCTGGCGAACCGGTGCCTGCAGGGCACGGCGAACGATGTCAACACCGATGGTCTGGTCGTGGTTTTCACCTTCAAGGCCTTCGAGGGCTTTGACAGAGTACAGCAGAGCCGTACCACCACCAGCAACAATGCCTTCTTCAACAGCAGCGCGGGTCGCGTGCAGGGCATCGTCAACGCGGTCTTTGCGTTCTTTCACTTCGATTTCCGAAGCGCCACCGATTTTGATCACTGCAACGCCGCCTGCGAGTTTCGCGAGACGTTCCTGCAGTTTTTCACGATCGTAGTCAGAGGTGGTTTCTTCGATCTGGGCGCGGATCTGGCCAACGCGTGCTTCGATCTGTGCTTTCTCACCGGCACCATCAATGATGGTGGTTTCTTCTTTGGTGATGGTAACCGATTTCGCGGTACCGAGCATATCGAGGGTGACGCTTTCCAGCTTGATGCCGAGATCTTCGGAGACAACCTGACCACCGGTAAGGATGGCGATGTCTTCGAGCATGGCTTTACGACGGTCGCCGAAGCCCGGTGCTTTAACAGCAGCGATTTTCAGACCACCGCGCAGCTTGTTGACAACCAGGGTTGCCAGTGCTTCGCCTTCGATGTCTTCAGCAATGATCAGAAGCGGCTTGCCGGACTGAACAACCGACTCAAGCAGCGGAAGGATCGGCTGAAGCGAGGAGATTTTCTTGTCGAACAGCAGGATGTACGGAGCATCCATTTCTGCGACCATTTTCTCCGGGTTGGTTACGAAGTACGGAGACAGGTAACCACGGTCGAACTGCATGCCTTCGACAACGTCGAGTTCGGTGTGCAGGCCTTTGGCTTCCTCAACGGTGATAACGCCTTCGTTGCCAACTTTTTCCATGGCTTCTGCGATCATGTCGCCGACTTCACGGTCACCGTTAGCAGAAATGTTACCAACCTGTGCGATCTCATCGCGACCGGCAACTTTACGTGCACGGCTCTGGATGGATTCGATCACTTTGGTGGTCGCAAGGTCGATACCGCGCTTCAGGTCCATCGGGTTCATGCCGGCAGCAACAGACTTGTTGCCTTCACGAACGATGGCCTGTGCCAGAACGGTTGCGGTCGTGGTGCCGTCACCAGCCAGATCGGCGGTTTTCGACGCGACTTCGCGAACCATCTGTGCGCCCATGTTTTCGAACTTGTCGGTCAGTTCGATTTCTTTGGCGACCGAAACACCGTCCTTGGTCACGCGCGGTGCGCCAAAGGACTTTTCGATAACAACGTTACGACCTTTCGGGCCGAGGGTCACCTTGACAGCATCTGCCAGGATGTCGACACCGCGCAGCATTTTGGCGCGTGCGTCAGTGGAGAATTTTACTTCTTTAGCAGCCATAATATTCTTTCCTCTCTATGAGACGGATGAACGTGGACAAATCACCCAAACGGGCTGACTTAGTCCATGATGCCCATGATGTCGGATTCTTTCATGATCAACAGCTCTTCGCCGTCGACCTTGACTTCGGTGCCCGACCATTTACCAAACAGGACTTTGTCACCTGCTTTGACGTCGAGGGCTACGACCGAGCCATCTTCTTTGCGAACGCCAGAACCAACAGCGATGACTTCGCCTTCCTGCGGTTTTTCTTTGGCGGTATCCGGAATAATGATGCCACCGGCAGTTTTGGTGTCGGATTCGACACGACGTACCAGTACTCGATCATGCAGCGGACGGAACTTCATTTTAGACAACTCCGTGTTTAAGCTAAGGCTCGTTAATAACTAAGACTAACCGGGATGAGCCCGTATTAGCACTCACCCCCGGCGAGTGCTAACAGCATTTATTGGAGTACCAGTTCAAAGTCAATAGGGAGATGTAAAAAGACGCAGAAATGTCACGATTTTTGGCGATTTCCGCATCCGGGACGCAGCAAAAATCCGCCCCCGTTTTAAAGCGGGCTGATCAAAACATTTTCATGCCGCGGAAACAAGCCCCGACACCACGCCGCAGAAGAATATATATCGGGCTGTCACACTTGCTTTTGTCAAAGGGCTGTTTGGCAGATCCGGTTCAGGTGACGAAGATGCCTGTTTCAAACACCTATGAAAAAGCGGACTTCACGTCTAAGCTCCAGCCAAAGAACGCAAACAACATCCAATGACCGCGCAAACACCCGGATGACAAAAAATGTCGTGCAGTAAAAATTCATCGGCCCTGCCGTCCGGGCCTTCAGATAAACGACAAGAGCTGATGGCGCCCGTTTTTCTGTTTTTTGCCCTTGTCGGTTTGTTTTCTTCGCAAACAATCAGCACTTATGCTTGGGCCGATGAGGCTGATGTCGAATGCCCCAAAAAGATCGCCTATGTCGAAAATGACCCGATGTCGCAGAAGTCGATTGTGATCTTGCAGAAACTCTATGCGGATCTCGGCTGCCCGCTTCAGGCCGTCAAACTACCGGGGCGTCGCGGACTTTTGCATTTCAACCAAGGCCTCGTGGATGGCGAGTTATACAGGGCAATCCCGGCCGAAAAGAACTATTCCCGCGCGTTTGTAAGATCATCCCTTGCCCTGCTTGAGATCGCAAACCGGCTTTGGCGCAATCCGAACGATCAAGATCCGTCAACGCCGATTGCCTTTACGCTCGGCGTGATATGGCAGGAAAAGTACGTCCATGCGGATACGGTCAAAACCGGCATTACGCACATGCCAATGATGTATAATACGGAAAAACACCAAGCCTATGCCGAAGGCCGCATCACGCGTCTTCTGTCAGCAGATAGCAATATCGACGACATGCTGACACAGGGCATTCTGGGCAACACACCAGCACCGGTAATCGAGGAGACGATTTCGGTCTTGCCGCTTTATCATTATCTCGGCGCGGAATTCGCCCCCTTCATGAAAAAGTTCTCTGCCCTCGTCGCGCAAACGGATCCATTTCGCAAGGCCCAGAATCAATAATCGCAACGACGGGTGCCGCAACCTTGATAAAGCCGACCGCCCATTCAATTGCCACGCTAAGAATTTTATAAAAATGCGCATATGCACGAAGGCCAAGCTTCTGCTATCCATAGTCTGGACGAATTAATTTACCCTGCACAAGGCAGCACGGATGCAATTTGAAGAGCTGGAAATTCCCGATCTTAAGCTGATCTTCCCGAAGAAATTTGGCGATGAGCGGGGTTTTTTCTCTGAAACCTATAATCTGGAAGCCTTTGCCAAAGCTGGCATCGATCCACAGTTCGTGCAGGACAATCACTCTTTATCGAGCAATGTCGGCGTATTGCGAGGACTGCATTTTCAATGTCCGCCCTTTGCCCAAGACAAGCTGGTTCGGGTCATCAGAGGCCGCATTCTGGATGTCGCCGTCGACATTCGCGCCAAGTCAAAGACGTTCGGGAAATGGGTTTCCACTGAAATCAGTGCAGATGACTGGAACCAGATATTCATTCCCGCCGGTTTCGCCCACGGCTTTGTCACGCTCGAGCCCGATACGGAAGTGAACTACAAGGTATCAGCACCTTATGCTCCGGAAAGCGAACGTGCGATCATGTGGAATGATCCGGACCTTGGCATCGACTGGCCGTTTGACGAAAGCCAGGTCACATTGTCGGCAAAAGACGAGAAAGCCATGAGTTTTGCGAGCTATCGCGAGAACCCGGTATTCTAGTCCCACTTAAAGGATATCGTAGGTTTTTAGAACCGTCTGGAGATATACCTTGTAAGAGCTTGCGCCAAACTCGCTTATCAGCTTTTCAAACTGCTCGACCGAGATCATGCCCTTTCTCAGCGCGATTTCTTCAGGACAGGCAATCTTGAGGCTTTGGCGGCTCTCGACGGTACGGACGAAATTGGCGGCATCAAGCATTGCCGCATGCGTTCCCGTATCCAGCCAGGCATAACCCCTGCCCATCTTCTCGACCTTGAGCGTGCCACGTTTAAGGTAAGCCTTGTTGACGTCGGTAATTTCAAGTTCGCCACGCTTGGACGGTTTGATTGATTTGGCGATGTCGACAACATCTGAATCGTAAAAATACAAGCCGGTTACGGCGAAGTTCGATTTGGGATGTTCCGGTTTTTCCTCGATATCCAGGGCCACACCATCCCGGTCAAACTCGACCACGCCATACCGTTCGGGATCCTGAACGTAATAGGCAAAGACCGTCGCGCCGTCGCGTTGCGCCGTGGCTCTGCTCAGCAGTTCGGTCAGGTCATGCCCGAAATAAATATTGTCTCCCAAAATCAGACAACACGGATCGTTCCCAACAAAATCCGCACCGACAATAAACGCATCGGCAAGGCCGCGGGGTTCAGGCTGAACCGCATATTGAAGGCCGATCCCCCATTTCGAACCATCACCGAGCAGATCTTTGAACAGCGGCACATCGCGGGGCGTGCTGATAATCAGGATGTCTGTGATTCCCGCCAGCATCAGTGTGGTCAGCGGATAATAGATCATCGGCTTGTCATAGACAGGCTGCAACTGCTTGGAGACAACCAGTGTCGAAGGGTGCAACCGTGATCCTGTCCCGCCTGCCAGTATGATCCCTTTACGCATCCGCATTTTCCTTCCCAAGCCCTCTGATAACAGCCATCAGGCTGTCCTCAACATTTGGCAACTTGATACCAAACGTATCATTGATAAGCCTGCAAGACAGCACAGAGTATTCCGGCCTTTTTGCAGCAGTTGGAAATTCCGAGGACTTGATTGGCAAAACCACACAGTCTTTGCCTTTCCAATCCTCACCCCATTCCTGCAAAGCGATCTTGTGAATGCTCTTGCCAAACTCAAACCACGTCATTTCTTGATCTGACGTCAGGTGATAGGTGCCGAATTTATCAAACTCTGCAGAGGTCGCCGCACCACAAAGCTCCAGAATCGCATGTGCCAAATCATGGGCGCTTGTCGGGCACCCGGTCTGGTCGTCGACAATTCGAACCTCATCCCTTTGCGCCATGAGATTGAGCATCGTTTTGACGAAGTTTTTGCCAAACTGGCTGTAGACCCAGGATGTCCGCACTATAAGGTGCTTTTGATGCGCCTCGCGAACAGCAACCTCACCCGCAAGCTTGCTGTTACCGTAAACACCCAGGGGCGAGACCGCATCTTCCTCGCGATAAGGCCTCGTTCCCTTCCCGTCGAAAACATAATCCGTCGAAACGTGGATCAGCGGGATGGATCGCTTCGCAAGGGTTTCCGCGATTGCGCGAACCGCATCGCAGTTAACCTTGAACGCGATATCTTCTTGTTGCTCGGCCAAATCAACGGCGGTGTAGGCGGCGGCATTAACAACAATATCCGGTTGCACGCGGTCGATAACGGGCTCGATTTGGGAAGCATCCTCAAGGTCACATTCTTCCCGACCAAAAAAGGTCAGTTGCGCATCGGGAAATTCATGCGCAGATGCAGCCAGACATCTGGCAAGTTGACCATTTTTGCCGAATACCAGTATTTTAGGCATCGGCCTGCCCCTTGGCACTTCCCAGACGTTCGCCTGCATATTTGTTCTTTAGAATCGGCTCCCACCAGTCGCGATTATTCACATACCACTCAATGGTTTGACGAAGGCCGGTTTCGAAATCGTATTTCGGCTTCCACCCCAACTCATTCTGCATTTTGGTCGGATCGATGGCATAGCGCCAATCGTGGCCGGGGCGGTCTTTCACGTACGTAACCGCTTCGTCAAAACTTTCGAACGAGATGTCGGGCACGATCTCTTGTACCGTATCAAATATGCGTTTGACGACGTCGATGTTGGTCAGCTCGTTACAACCGCCAACATTGTATTTCTCGCCAATGCGACCCTCGGTCAGGATCTTGACCAAGGCCTCGGCATGATCTTCGACATGCAGCCAGTCGCGCGTATTCAGGCCCTCGCCATAAACCGGAAGCTTCTTGCCATGCAGCAGGTTGAGCGACATCAGCGGAATGAGTTTTTCCGGGAACTGATAAGGACCGTAATTGTTGGAACAATTGCTGATGACGATGGGCAATCCATAAGTATGGTGCCAAGCCTGCACCAGATGATCCGAACTCGCCTTGCTGGCAGAATAAGGGGAAGTCGGGGCATAAGCCGTCTCTTCGGTGAACAGCCCTTCGCTGCCAAGCGATCCATAAACCTCATCGGTCGAGATATGGTGGAACCGAAATTGTGAACGTTTATCCGCCGGCAGCTTATCGAAATATGCACGTGCAACGTCAAGCAAGGTAAACGTGCCAACCACATTGGTCTGAATAAAATCACCTGGTCCGTCGATCGAGCGATCAACATGACTTTCCGCCGCCAGATGCATCACCGCCTCCGGCTGGAATTCATCGAACAGCTTGACGATGGCGTCCCGGTTGCAGATGTCCTGATGGGCAAAATGGTAGTTATCGCGTGCGGAAATCGACGCCAACGTCCGCAGATCACCCGCATAGGTCAGTTTATCGATATTAAGGACTTCATAGCCCTTCAACCCGGTCATCAGCCGACAAACAGCAGACCCGATAAAACCTGCACCGCCCGTCACGATAACTTTCATTTTGCTCTCATTGAAAATTTGTGGCTTGGAACCGACGTCGTCACTACGAGATTACATTGCGCAAACGATAGTGTCGAACCTTCGGTTAACTTATTGCAAAGAAGACGTTCTCATGAAGCCCTCTTGCCGAAACCGGCCAAAATTTCAAATCAAAATTGCACGCAGGTCGCCCACTTATCTCAGCGTTTGATGAAATAGCGATCCATCAGTTTGGCTTCGTCAAAATGCCGTCTTCCGACAAATGCCGTGGCATGGTGTCCCCACTGGCGCATCGCACCGGGTTTATCCACACCCATCGGCCACAGGATAAAGCGTTCCAACCTCTCCGTACCCGGTACAAATCCGTCTTCATCAAAAAGGCTTGCGTTGCCCTGCCCGTTTAGCAGCAGTAAATGGCCAAGTTCCTGCGCGGGGCGCAGCACTGCGGTTTGTCTGGCAATATCCGCATCCGATTGACCCGTCGCCGCACCAGTGACGTCCAGCAGATAATGGCTGGTCTTGTCAATCCAAAGCACGGGGCCGTTCAATATGGATGATGCGAGGTAACCGGCGGGCATTTCCACTGTTTCGCGAATGTCGTGATCCTCTGGGGCACTAATGCGCTGCAAACCGTTGCTTGGGAAAAACATGTGGTAACAGCCGCAGCCATGGATCGTATCGGCATCAACGGCGAACCATCGTCATCCAGTGTTACCCGCCAGATCAGCGCGTCCAAATGCCCAGCTAGGATATCAAATGGGCTGCTGGGCGGGCGTTCCGGGAACCAGATTTCATAAACGATTTGTGGCCGCCAACGTCCGGCAAAATAGGTATGGCTCAGCCGGTAATACACCGTCGGATTATCGGTATCGATCGTCGCCAGGGCACCCCGCGCCAGCAGGGTTGGTCGCCCGACCTTGTCACTGTCACTTCCCGCCCGCACACGAAATACCGGGGCATAGGCCTGCGCCAGATTTTCAAGTTCATCTTCGCCTGGCCGCAATTGACCCAAGGCATCCTGGTCAATATCTGCAACATCGAAACGGCCTGGCTCAGATGACGCCACCGTATATTCACGCCATGCCCCAGAATGGATCAGGTTATTATCGCTGGCTGCAAAGCTTGCGAAATTCTTCTGCTTCCAACCCTCATAGCCGAAATAGGCCGGAAAGGCGGTTAAGGGATAAAGACCGGCGATACGTTGAAAATCAAGGTAATCATCGGGCACGAAGACAGCGGGTAAAAGTGTCTGATACTGATCGGGTGTCATGGATGCAACCATGGCGTTGGCACAGTTTTCCACCGCCTCATACGAAATGCCCGATGATGCCGGAAGATTGGCGATTTCACTTTGCCGCGCCGCCCGGTCAAGGCCACGCATTTGCAAAATCAGCGCGTCCCATTGATCAGCGCGATCAACTTTGCCATCCCCATCCGCATCAAGCTGCCGCGCCATCAAGACAGAATTTCGGTTGGCCCGCAGGAAAGGATACCCCACAACCGGGGATGCCGACGCACTTTGTACCGCGTCATCGCTCACCACCGCATCGACATAGGATAGTCGATCTTCGCACGACATCGACTCAAGGTTAACCGTATCAGGCGTCAAACCGGTACATCCCGACAAAGCGCCCAAGGAAACAGCAAGTGCGGCAAACAAAAAGCGCGGTATGATCATGCAAAACCTTCCATCTGATGAACAGCCTTCATCATGCGATGGGGCAATTATAGTCTCGAAAGGCGACATGGTAGCCCGACCGCGCCCAAACCCGATTTCACCTTTCCGAGAACAGGTTGATCGGCACTATTCGACCGTAACTGACTTCGCAAGGTTGCGTGGCTGATCGACATCGGTGCCTTTGTGAACCGCAACATGATAGGCCAGCATCTGCACCGGGATGGTGTAAAGGATCGGTGCGACGAAGTCGGCAACCTTGGGCAGCTCAACCGTGGCAGAGGCCATATCGCCCAGCTTGGCAAGCCCCGGCGCATCGGAAATAAAGATCACCCGGCCACCACGTGCCGCCGCTTCCTGCATGTTTGAGGCAGTCTTTTCAAACAGCTCATCCGACGGCGCAATGACAATGATCGGAACCGACTGATCAATCAGGGCAATCGGGCCGTGCTTCATTTCACCAGCGGCGTACCCTTCGGCGTGGATATAGGAAATTTCCTTGAGCTTGAGCGCCCCTTCCATCGCGATCGGATAACCAAGACCACGGCCAAGATACAGCACGTCACGCGCATCGGCGACATCAAGGGCAAGTTGTTTGAGCGCTTCGTCATGATGAAGCACTTCGGCGGCGTGTTTGGGCACTTCGGTCAGGGCCGTTACGATTGCCGCTTCCTCGTCCTTGGCAAGCGTGCCGTTTTCGCGACCAATGGTGACTGCAAGGCAGGCCAAAACCGTAAGCTGTGTGGTGAACGCCTTGGTCGAAGCAACACCGATTTCCGGACCGGCATAGGTCAGAAGCACCACGTCACTTTCGCGCGCAATCGTGCTTTCGGGCACGTTGACGATGGAAACGATCTTCTGGCCCTTGGATTTGGCGTAGCGAAGGGCAGCCAGGGTATCAAGCGTCTCGCCCGACTGCGAGATGAACAGGGCAACACCGCCCTTTGGCAGCGGCGGGCAGCGATAGCGGAATTCGGATGCCACATCGACATCGACGCCCAGACCGGCATAGCGTTCCACCCAGTGCTTTGCCACCAAACCGGCGTAATAGGACGTCCCGCAAGCGACAATCGTCAGGCGCGATGCATCGGCAAAGGAAAACGGCATGTCCGGCAGCTTGATGGTCTGGGTCGCCGGATTGATGAAGGCATGCAGGGTATCGCCAATCACCGCTGGCTGTTCGAAGATTTCCTTCTGCATGAAGTGATTATAGTTGCCCTTGCCCATCATCGCACCGGAAACGGCCGAAAGCTTGGTTTCGCGGGTGACATCCTCGTCATTTTCATCGCGGACCTGAACGCTATCGCGGGTCATTTCGACCCAGTCGCCTTCTTCAAGGTAAATCAGCTTGTTGGTCAGGTGCGACAGCGCCATGGCGTCCGATCCAAGATACATCTCGCCCTCGCCCAGACCAACGGCAAGCGGCGTGCCGCGACGCGCGCCAAAGATCACGTCATGCTGTCCGGCAATCATGATCACCAGGGCAAAGGCCCCTTCGATGCGATGCAAAGTGGCGGCAACGGCGTCACGCGGGGATTTACCCTGATCAAGGAAGTCGGATACCAGATGCACGACCACTTCGGTGTCGGTATCGGTTGCAAACACGCGGCCCTTGGCAGAAAGCTCCGCCTTGATTTCCTGAAAGTTTTCGATGATGCCGTTATGAACCACGGCAACCTTGCCATCGGTATGCGGATGGGCATTGTTTTCGGTCGGAACACCATGGGTCGCCCAGCGGGTGTGGCCAATACCAACATCACCGGCAAGCGGTTCGTCCGCCAGACGCTTGGCCAGATTGATCAGCTTGCCTTCGGCGCGGCGGCGTTCGATATCGCCATTGACCAGCGTTGCAATGCCGGCACTGTCATAGCCACGATATTCAAGGCGTTTGAGCCCTTCCAGAATACGTTCGCTGACGCTGTCTTTGCCGATAATCCCGATAATGCCGCACATATTGGTTTTCTTCCTGCTTTATATCGCGTGTCGTCTGGCCACCCGGATGGCGAGTGGCAATTTCAAAATCTTTGTTTTGGCCTATTTCTTGCCGGTCAGTGCGCGCATTTTTTCGCGAAACTTGACCGCCCAGCCCTTTTTCTCGATCCGTTCGGCCCGGGTCAGGGTCAATGCATCTGCTTCGACCTTACCGGTGATCGTGCTGCCCGCGCCAACAATCGCGCCATCGCCAATCTCGACAGGTGCGACAAGCGACGAGTTGGAGCCAATAAACGCCCCTGCCCCGATGTCGGTATGCTGTTTGCGGAAGCCGTCATAGTTACAAGTGATCGTACCGGCACCGATATTGGCCTTGGCACCGACACGGGCATCCCCGATATAGCTCAGGTGATTGACCTTGGCCCCGGCCTCAAGCACGGCCTTCTTGATCTCCACAAAGTTGCCAACCCGTGCCCCGGCCCCGATTTCTGCCCCCGGCCGCAAGCGCGCATAAGGCCCGATATCGGCACCATCGCCAACGACACAGCTTTCAAGATGGCTGAACGCCTTGATCACGACATTGTCGCCTACGGTCACACCGGGCCCGAAGACAACATTCGGCTCAACAATGACATCACGGCCAAGCTTGGTATCGGCACTGAAAAACACGGACGCCGGATCAACCAACGTAGCACCCTCTGCCATCGCGGCTTCGCGCAGGCGATTTTGCAGGATGGCCTCGGCCACGGCCAACTGGGTGCGGGAATTGACGCCAAGCGTCTCGGCCTCGTCCACTTCGACCGCGACACAGCTCTGGCCGTTCTTTTGCGCCACTTCGACCGCATCGGTCAGGTAATATTCACCCTTGGCGTTGGCGTTATCAATCGCCTCAAGGGTTGCGATCATGTCTTCTGCCCGGAAACACATCACACCGGAATTGCAGAAATTGATCTGACGCTGCGCGTCGTTGCATTCCTTGTCCTCGACAATCGCGGTCAGGTTGCCATTCTGATCTGTGACCAAACGGCCATAACCGGTCGGGTCTTCTGGCCGGAAACCCAGAACCGCAACGGCATGATCATTTTCTTCACGGGCTGCGACAAGGCGCGCCAGTGTTTCAGCGGCAAAAAGCGGGCTGTCAGCATAAAGCACCAAAACATTGCCCGTAAGGCCCTTCAAGCCATCCTTGGCAGCAAGAACGGCGTGCGCAGTGCCAAGGCGATCTGTTTGTTCAAAGGTCGGATGCGGGGCAACGGTCTTGATCAGATCCGGCATATCCGGACCAACAACGACCATGGTCTTTGCGGCCTTCAGGTGGGCTGCGGTGTCAACTACATGCCCCACCATCGGCTTGCCCGCGACCTTGTGCATGACTTTGGGCAGTGCGCTTTTCATGCGCGTGCCCATCCCGGCGGCCAAAACAACAACACTTAGTTCAAGCGACATTTATAACCCTGTTGGCTGCGCCATTCCGCAGCATCCCCTTTGCAGGCACCATCACGATGAAGTGTGATGCAAATATTCCCGTTAGCAGCAAGTCTTAGAACATATTCCCGGGCAGCAAAAGCCCATAAAGAATCACGTTTTGTTACCGGCTGTTAGCAGATGTTACCGATTGTTAATGGCACGGTTTCCGTTAAGTTCCTATAAACCATGCTGCACTTGTCACCACTGCTGCCAATTCACATCCAAGGAGCCCCACCCGATGGCCAAATTCATTCTGTTCGACCTTGATGGCACCCTGATTGACGGGGTCGATGACATCCTGTTTGCGATGAATGATTTGCTGGCCGCCCATGGTCATGAAGCGCTTGTTCGCCATGATATCGAGGTCATGCTGGGGGATGGCACATGGATGCTGACCAAGCGCGCCTTTGCCGCACGCGGATCGGAGCCCACGGATGCGATGCTTGACGAGCTTAATATCGATTTCAACGCGCGCTATGTCGAAACCGACTACGCCTATACCCGCCTGTTTGAAAACGCCGAAACAGTCCTGCGCCAACTGAAATCAGATGGCTGGACGATTGCGCTGGCGTCGAACAAGCCCGAAGCCCCGTGCAAGGCAATCCTGACCAAGCTTGGCGTTGCCGATCTGTTCAGCATCATCGCTGGCGGGGACAGCTTTGATGTCAAAAAGCCCGATGGTCGTTTCCTTGGCTTTGTGCTGGGTCAGCTTGGCTTTGATCGGAATGCGGATACCGCAATCATGGTCGGCGATCACGCCAATGATGTAAATGCGGCCCGTGCTGCCGACATTTATGCGATTGCCGTTGCGATGGAAGTCGATGATACGCGTGCCAAATCGCTTGGCGCAGACGCGGTTGTGACCGGCTATGCCGACCTTGTATCGGCGATAAACGGCATTATTGATCGGGCCTGACAAACCAAAACCGGCCAGCAATTCAATGCTGGCCGGTCTGGCGTGTATCACATGTCACCCCCCAGCGACATGTGATCGGAAATCAAATCCCGGCAAGATCAATCAGTGACTGTCCTTCGGAATTGCCTTGCCGCGATGACCGACGAGGAAGTCGAAGTCGGCCCCGCGATCGGCACCAATGACCGATTTGTAATAGAGCGAGGCATAGCCGCTTTCCGGGACCGGAACGCTGTTTTTCCAGTCTTTCAGGCGCTGGGCCAGCTCTTCATCGCTGATATCGAGATGCAGGCGACGGTTAGGGACATCAAGTTCGATCATGTCGCCATTCTTAACGACGGCCAACGGCCCGCCTGCCGCGGCCTCGGGCGAGGTATGAAGCACTACCGTGCCGTAGGCCGTACCGCTCATGCGGGCATCTGAAATACGGACCATGTCGGTGATGCCCTTGCGCAGCACCTTGGGCGGCAGGCCCATATTGCCAACCTCTGCCATGCCCGGATAGCCTTTCGGGCCGCAGTTTTTCAGAACCATGATGCAGGTTTCATCGATATCAAGGTCCTCGTCATAGATCTTGGCCTTGTAGTCATCGATATCTTCAAACACCACAGCCCGCCCACGATGGGTCAGAAGTTCCGGGGTTGCAGCCGACGGTTTCAGGACCGCACCATTCGGTGCCAAGTTGCCTTTGACAACGGCAATGCCGCCACTGGCGGTCAGGGCCTTTTCGAACGGGCGAATGACATCTTCGTTCCAGTTGCGGACATCCTTGACCTGTTCCCACATGGTTTCACCCGATACGGTCAGGGCATCGTTATGAAGCTTGCCAGCCTCTGCCAGTGCCTTGATCACCACAGGCAGACCACCGGAATAGAAGAATTCCTCCATCAGGTAGTCACCAGACGGCTGCAAATTGACAATCGTCGGGATATCACGGCCCAACCGATCCCAGTCATCAAGCGACAGATCGATGCCGACACGTCCGGCAATGGCAAGCAGGTGAATAACCGCATTGGTCGAACCACCGATTGCGCCATTGACCCGGATGGCGTTCTCGAACGCTTCCTTGGTCATAACATCAGACGGCTTCAGGTCATCCTTGACCATCTGAACGATACGGCGACCGGTGATGTGCGCCATCACGCGACGGCGGCTGTCGACGGCCGGAATGGCCGCATTACCCGAAAGCGCCATACCAAGCGCCTCGGCCATGCTGGCCATGGTCGATGCGGTACCCATGGTGTTGCACGAGCCCGGCGACCGCGACATGGCAATTTCTGCTTCAAGGAAATCTTCGGTGCTGATCTTGCCGGCCTTGCGGTCCTCGGAAAGCTGCCAAAGCGATGTGCCTGACCCGATATCCTCGCCACGCCATTTGCCATTAAGCATCGGGCCGCCGGTGACAACAATCGCCGGAATGTCGACACTGGCCGCGCCCATCAGAAGCGACGGGGTTGTTTTATCACAGCCGACCATCAGGACAACGCCATCAAGCGGGGTTCCGCGCAGCATTTCCTCGACATCCATCGAGGCCAGGTTACGGAACATCATCGCAGTCGGGCGCAGCGTGCTTTCACCAGTGGAAAACACCGGGAATTCAAGCGGGAGACCACCGGCCTCGTAAATCCCGTGTTTGACGCGCTCTGCCAGATCGCGCAAATGGGCATTACACGGGGTCAGTTCCGACCAGGTGTTACAAATGCCAATCACCGGACGTCCGTCAAACAGATCCGATGGCAAGCCCTGGTTCTTCATCCAGCTGCGGTGATAGATATTGTCCTTGCTGGTTCCGCCGAACCATCCCTCTTGCGAGCGGAGGGTGCGCGGCCAGGGTGCCGGTTTGAACTTCGTCATGCCCGTTTTCCTTTTTGACTTATTATCGTGACGGATCCGGTGATGTGCGGTTGGGATGGCCGCACACAGGACTTTGAACGACACGCATCAGCAACCAGCGCCATAAACCAATTATGGTGAAACCGGTTGGTGTGCCCCCGATGCGTATCGTTCCGCGCCATCGTGTTGTTACGCCTTGTTTTTGTTGTAGACGTCGAGGATCACAGCCGCCAAAAGCACGAGGCCCTTGATCACCTGCTGCCAGTCAATACCGACACCGATAATCGACATCCCGTTATTCATGACACCCATGATCAATGCGCCAACGACGGCACCAATGACCTTGCCAACACCGCCTGACATCGACGCGCCACCAATAAAGACAGCGGCAATAACGTCAAGCTCAAACGCAAGACCGGCCTTTGGCGTTGCCGTATTCAGACGGGCGGCAAAAACCAGCCCGGCAAGGGCGGCCAACATGCCCATATTGGCAAAGGTAAAGAAGGTCAGGCGCTTGGTGTTAATACCCGAAAGCTTGGCTGCTTTTTCATTCCCGCCGAGCGCATAGATACGACGGCCCAAAGTGGTCGAGTTGGTGATGAAGGTAAAGATCGCAATCAGAACCGCCATGATCACCAGAATGTTTGGCAATCCGCGATAGGTCGACAGCAGATAGGTCACAAACAGGATCGCAATCCCCGCCACCGCATGTTTGATGACAAATACGGCCATCGGTTCTTCGACCGCGGCAAACTTCTCCTGCTTGGCGCGCGAACGCAGACCAAGGATCGGCAGCAATGCCGCCAGAACCACACCCAGCGTCATCGAAAAGACGTTAAAACGTCCTTCGATCAGACCACCAAAGAAGTCCGGGATAAAGCCCGACGACATCGCCTGGAAGCTGTCGGGGAACGGACCAACCGATGCCCCGCCCAGAAGTGCTAGCGTCAAGCCCTTGAACACCAGCATCCCCGCCAGCGTCACAATAAAGGACGGAATGCGCCAATAGGCTACCCAATACCCTTGGGCCGCACCAATGATGGCCCCGGCAATCAGGCAGACCGGGACGACCAGAACGGTTGGCAAGTCCCAATTGACGATCATCACCGCCGCCAGCGCACCGATGAAGCCAACGACAGAGCCGACCGAAAGGTCAATATTGCCGCCAACAATCACCAGCAACATGCCAACAGCCATGATGATGATATAGCTGTTTTGCAGGAACAAGTTGGTCAGGTTGACCGGCTTGAGCATGATGCCGTCGGTCAGGACCTGGAAGAAGGCCAGAATGGCAACCAGCGCGACAACCATGCCGTATTCACGAATGTGGGTGCGCAGATAGTAGCCGATTGATTTGGTTTCAGTATCCGTCATTGTCTGTTCCTCAGCCTTTCAGGATCATGCGCATGATTGCTTCCTGGCTTGCGTCTTTCGCCGCAAGCTGTCCTTTGATCTCACCTTCGTTCATGACGTAGATGCGATCGCACATGCCCAGAAGCTCCGGCATTTCCGACGAGATCATGATGACCCCCTTACCGTCGGCTGCCAGTTGGTTGATAATCGTATAAATCTCGTATTTCGCCCCGACATCAATGCCGCGCGTCGGCTCATCAAGAATGAGCACTTCGGGTGCCGCAAACAGCCATTTTGACAAAACGACTTTCTGCTGGTTGCCGCCCGAAAGGTTCATCACCTTCTGTGCGACATTAGGCGTTCGAATGTTGATTTTTTCCCGGTATTCCTCGGCAACGGATCGTTCCGCGCCGTCATTGAGAACACCGTTTTCCGAAACACCCGGCAAGTTCGCCAGCGTAATGTTGGTCGTGATGCTTTCTTCAAGGATCAGACCCATTTCCTTACGGTCTTCGGTGACATAGGCCAGTCCCGATGCAATCGCCTTTTCCACGGTCGATACATCGACCGGCGTGCCATTGATCAGGACTTCACCGGAAATATCAGTGCCATAGGACTGACCAAAGATGCTCATGGCGAGTTCGGTCCGACCAGCGCCCATCAGGCCTGCGATGCCCACAACTTCACCGGCCGCAACATCAATGCTGACATTATCAACGACCTTGCGTTCGGGATGCAGCGGATGGGTTGCCGACCAGTTGCGGACCTCCATCAGCTTTCCTGAACCGATACTTGGCGTGCGTTCCGGATAGCGGTGCGCCATATCGCGCCCGACCATGTCCTTGACGATATGGTCTTCGGTAATGTTGCCACCGCGCGCATCAAGGGTCGAAATCGCCTTGCCATCGCGGATAACCGTGATGCGGTCTGCCACCCGGTTGATTTCATTGAGCTTATGCGAAATCAGGATCGAGGTAATGCCCTGCGCCTTGAATTCCAGCAACAGATCGAGCAGCTTCTGGCTGTCATTTTCCTGCAAGCTCGCAGTCGGCTCATCCAGGATCAGCAGCTTCACTTTTTTCGAAAGCGCCTTGGCGATTTCGACCAGTTGCTGTTTGCCAACCCCGATATTGGTGACCAACGTCGCCGGGTTTTCTTTCAAACCGACTTTTGACAGCAACTCACCGGTGCGCGCAAAGGTCGCCGGCCAGTTGATCACGCCATTTTCGCTGATTTCGTTGCCCAGAAAAATGTTTTCGGCAATCGACAGCAACGGCACAAGTGCCAGTTCCTGGTGAATAATGATGATCCCGCGTTCTTCACTGTCGCGGATATCCTTGAATTCCTGCACCCCGCCATCATAAAGGATGTCACCTTCATAGGTTCCGTGCGGATAAACACCGCTCAGCACCTTCATCAGGGTGGATTTACCTGCACCGTTTTCGCCACAAAGCGCGTGGATTTCCCCGCGTTCAACTTTGAGGCTGACATCATCCAGTGCCTTCACACCCGGGAAGGTCTTGGTGATGTTCTTCATTTCCAGGATGGTATCCATCCGGTCCTCCCACTGCCATTGACACTGCAACGGCGTCTTCGTCTGCTTTGGTCTTTGTTTTCCTGGAAACCAGTCGGGCGAGTTGCCCTAGAAACCTTAAGAAAAGCGGCCCCGGCGCAAACGCCGGGACCTTCAATGCCTAAGCGCTTATTGCACTTCGTCTTTGGTGTAATAGCCTGAACCAATAAGGATTTCTTCCCAGTTGGATTTATCAACCATGATCGGCTCAAGCAGGTAGGAAGGAACAACCTTCACACCGTTGTCGTAAGTGCTGGTGTCGTTGATGGTCGGCTTTTCGCCTGCAAGGACACTGTCCACCATCGAAACGGTCACGCGTGCAAGTTCACGGGTATCCTTGAAGATGGTGGAATACTGTTCACCAGCCAAGATCGACTTGACCGACGGCAGTTCCGCATCCTGACCGGTCACGATCGGCATTTTCATATCGCCGGAACCGTAACCAACGCCTTTAAGCGAGGAGAGGATACCAATCGACAGCCCGTCATACGGCGACAGAACACCATCGACTTCTTCGTCGGTGTAATGTGCCGAAAGAAGGTTATCCATACGGGCCTGGGCAACCGCACCATCCCAACGCAGGGTACCGACCGTGTCCATGCCCATCTGGCCGGATTTGATCACGATGGTCCCTTCGTCGATCAGCGGCTGCAGGATCGACATCGCACCGTTATAGAAGAAGTATGCGTTGTTATCGTCCGGCGAACCGCCGAACAGTTCAACATTATAGGGCGGCTCACCCGATTCAATCAGGCCATCAACCAGCGAGGTGGCCTGTTGGACGCCGACCTGGAAGTTATCGAAGGTGGAATAATAATCGACATTCGGGCTTTCAACGATCAGGCGGTCATAGGCAAAAACCTTGATGCCTGCTGCTGCTGCGTTTTCCAGCGCATTCGAAAGCGTGGTACCGTCAATCGCCGCGATCACTAGGACGTCGACGCCCTTAACGATCATGTTTTCGATCTGGGACAGCTGGTTGGGAATATCGTCTTCTGCGTACTGAAGATCGGTTTTATAGCCGGCAGCTTCAAACTGCTCGACCATGGAATTTCCGTCGGAAATCCAACGTGCCGAAGATTTGGTGGGCATTGCGATCCCGACATAGCCTTTTTCATCGGCATGGGCGTAACCGCCGGAAATCATCGGGCTCATCATTGCGGCCGCGCCAAAGGCGACCCCTGCCATTACGGCACCGAGACGTTTCATAGCTATCCTCCCTAAAAGACACGGCATACATGCCATTATTCTTTACGCCCGACTTTCACAGGCATTCGTGACCTGCATACGTCGTGTCTTTGTTTTCAATTGATATTGCATCCTATTTCCCAAAGGACACGGCGCCATTATTCAGACGCCCTACATAACAATCAAATAAACATTTTCGAAACTTGCATATCAAAATTGATATACTAAAATCACGCCATACCGGAGGAATCCATTATGGCCAAGACATCCAATCTGCTCCCGCTCAGTTCTGCCAAATCCCTGCTTTTCCGCTCTGGCAACCTGTTTCAGAGGGGGCTTAAGCTTAGTCACCTGCGCATGATTGTCGCGATGGAAGAGACCGGTCAGATCAGTCTGGCGGCTGACATGCTCAAGACATCCCAACCGGCGGCCTCTAGACTATTGTCTGAGATGGAAACCATCCTTGAGGCGCGGTTATGTGTCCGCAGTGCGCGCGGGATCGAGATGACCAATGCCGGACGCGCCCTTGCCAGACGCGCGCGCAGTATGCTGATTGAAATCCGCGAAGCCGAACGCGAGATCGAGGATATCAAACATGGTGGCGGTACCGTCTTCATCGGGGCTGTGACCGCAGCGGCCGTTGAACTGGTGGTGCCCGCCATCCGAAGTGTCCAGGCCGTCAACTCCTTGCTTGAGGCCCATGTCGGGGTTGGACCTTCGCATTTGCTGATCAAGGATCTGCTGGCTGGTGATCATGACTTTGTCATTGGCCGCGTGCCCGAGGACATGGACCCGCGCCTGTTTAACATCCGCGAAATCAGGAGCGAGAAAATCCGCCTGATGGTGCGCACCGGTCATCCGCTGCTTGAAAGCAACAAGCCGATCACCCTTGCCCGCCTTGCCCAGTTCGAATGGATTTTGCCGCCACCTGGCAACCTGATGCGCCGCACGATCGAAGATGTGTTTATTTCGCGCCACCTGCCCTTGCCGCATTCGAGTTTGAACTCCGCATCCCTTCTGGTGACGCTGGCGACCCTTTCGGACACCAATGCCATCGCCCCGATGGCCGAGGAAGTCACAACCCTTCTGACCAGTGGCGGGCTGATTACCGAACTGCCCTTTGATGGTGGGATTGAAATCAAACCCTATAGCCTGATCACCGCGCGCGGCCATCGGCTTTCACCCTCGGCACAACTGGTTTCCGATCATATTCTTGCACGCATCGAAAAACCGCATGGCTAGGCTGATCGTCATGCAATTGTTTGCACTGTGAAGCTCTCCAAAACTGGCGTAAGCTTCTGAGACAAAACAAGACATGTTGTGACCGAGAGTAAAACATGCCCGCAAGCCTTCGATATCTCAGCGCCCTGTTCGTCGTCGTCTCGCCCCTGATCGCATCGGGTGCGCACGCCAGTGCGACCGATGACAGCACGGCAGAAATGTCCGATATGGACCGCCCGGCCGCCTTTGCGGTCATGGACATGCGCGCCAGCAGCGCATGGGCGATCAATCATTTTCAGTGGCTGGCCCCGAACGAAGAAGCACTTGAAACACTTGTGTTTTCAGCGGGCAAAGGTCCGATGCGGCTTGATTTCGTCATGGACAATATCGTTCCGTCCTATTGCGAACTCCGCCCCGATCCCGAGAATTGCGATGGTCCGGGCGTCCCGGTCAGCTGGATGGAAGATGTCCCGCAAACCATCTGCATGGATATTCCGCTCGTGCTTAAGGCGCGCCACAAGGATGTTTTGAAAAAGGCCAACCTTCTGTGCCTGCAACCGCAAAGCAACCTGCTTTTCCCAGATGACTGGATTGCTGGCAACGGCTGGCCGCAAGTCCATCTGCACCAGACCGTCACACCGCGCAAAATCCGCCATGATGGCAGCACGGCGATCATTGACCTTGTCATTACCGATGCCATTGCCACGGGCATCGCCAACCTGTCTGAACAGGGCTATGGCCCGGCCAAAATCGGCATGAGCGATGATGAACTGCGCGACGTGATCGGCCCGAACCTTGATACCTTTATTGCCGGCGATGATGAAAGCTGCACCTATTTGCAACGCGATCTGGATCCGTCCGGACTGGGGTACATGGTCCTTGATGGCAAACTTGCCCGCGTGTCGCTTTATGGTGACGAACATGATGTTGCCACAAGCCTCGTGCGCACCCGCAATGGCCTTTCCATCGGATCGACCAAGGAAGACGTGTATGCCGCCTTTGCCGGTCAGACATTAATCGAGGAAGAAAACGAATATCTTGGCCCGGACGGGCGCTATGTCACCTGGTGGCAGGATGACGCCAAAACGCACGGCATCCGGTTTGAGATTGATGAAAACGGCACGGTCATCGCCATTCATGCTGGCAGCGATGCAATCACATTGATCGAAGGCTGCGTCTAATCCCCGACAACCAAGCAGCACCGCATTTTCTTTGCCGTTGACTTGCCCTGCCAAGCCGGTAAAAGCGCGTCTTGCGCAGATCATACAGATCTCGCCACTACCCAAAACCAACAACAATATTGCCATCCCCTTGCCGCAAAGCCCGACCAGAACGGCGTGCTTGCGGAGACACGAACACGAATGCAAACACCCATAACGTCCAACCTTGTTGTCCTTACCGGCGGTCCCGGTACGGGCAAAACCACATTGATCAATCATCTTGATGACCGGGGCTTTGACACCAGCCCCGAGGTGGCGCGTGCCATCATTGAAGAGCAGCTTGAACGCGGCGGCACCGCCTTGCCGTGGGAGGATAATGATGCCTATGCCGGGCTGATGTTCCGACGCTCCATCCGTGCCTGGCAGGAAGATATCCAAAACCATCCGCGCACGGTTTTCTGTGACCGCGGCCTGCCCGACACCTTGGCGCACCGAAGACTAAGCGGCCTTCCGGAAAACCCCGATCTGATCCGCGCGATCAATACCTATCGCTATCACCGGGTTGCTTTCGTTCTGCCACCCTGGTCGGAAATCTACAAAAACGATGCGGCGCGGACACAAAGCTTCTCCGAGGCCGTCAGAACATATGTCGTGCTGTGTCGGACCTATCATGAATGCGGCTATGAACTGGTCGAAATTCGTAAAGGCCCGGTCGAACAACGCGCCGCCCAGATCCTTGCCCGCCTCAAACTCTAAGAAACACGCCCTAAGATGACCTCAAACAAACCCGCATTCCGATTTGCCAAGCGTGCCGTCATGGCATGCACGGCCACAGTTGCGATGATCGCCAGCCTGCCGGCCATTGCCGCCTGCTATGACTGGCCGCTACGCGAATATCGCGGCAACTATGCCTATGACGGCGATACCATATATGTCGCCATTCCTGGCCTGCCGGATGAAATCGCCAATATGTCGGTGCGCGTGCGCGGGGTCGACACACCTGAAATGCGTGGCCAATGCGACAGTGAAAAGCAACTGGCGCAAAAGGCGCGGGACTATGCCCGCCAACGCCTGAAGGCTGCGACATCCGTGCAGTTCTGCGAACCGGAATGGGGTCGCTATGGCGGGCGCGTGGTGGCGTCTGTAAAGATTGATGGCAGCCCGCTTGATCTTGAGCTGATCGAAAACGGCCTCGCCCGCCCCTATGACGGCAAAACCAAACGTCAGCCCTGGTGCCAAGGTTGAGTGCCAAGGCTGAGTGTCACGGCTGATCAGATTGGCCTTTGATGTCACTTCGGTGTGAAGTCACTGGACAACAGCGATATTCCAACCATCTTTGCAAACAGGAAATCGCCAGACCGAAGTTCAGAAGGCTAAGTGACGAAATATGAGCAAGTATCACAAAGACCCGGATGCCATCCGCGACCTGTCGCCGGAACAATATTACGTGACACAGGAAAGCGGCACCGAACCGCCATTTCGCAATGATTTCTGGGACCATAAGGAAGACGGGCTTTATGTCGATATTGTCTCGGGCGAGCCGCTTTTTACCTCGCGCGACAAATTCGATAGCGGCTGTGGCTGGCCAAGCTTTGTGAAGCCTGTCCAATCCGAACACATCGTCGCCAAGGAAGACAACACGCACGGCATGCGCCGGATTGAAGTCCGATCCAAACATGGCGACAGCCACCTTGGCCACGTTTTTCCCGATGGCCCGAAGGATCGCGGTGGATTGCGTTATTGCATCAACTCGGCATCCCTTCGCTTTGTTGCGATCGAGGATCTTGAGGCCGAAGGATACGGCGATTACCGTCATTTATTCGAATAAACAGACAAAAAAGACCGGTGCGAAGCCGGTCTTTTTATTTGTATGATGATTAGAAATCACCCGGTGCACATTGCAGGCAAGTAAGCCCCATATCGCGCCATTTATCGACCACCCTTCTGCGATCATCGACCACCAGCCACGGGTTAAAGCCATCCTCTATGATCTTGGCAAGAAGGTCTTCCTTGACCTCTTCATCGGTGCGGTGATCGGCGTCAATTGGGCGCAGATACATACCATCAAACGGGATATCATGCGCACGCAGCCAGGCCTCTGACCGGTGCTGCCAGCCCGCCGGGCGGCCCGAACAGATCAGGATCGCATGGCCGGATGCATGCAGGATGCGCAACAGTTTCTCGATATTTTCAATCGGTTTGGCGTGGTCCATGGCGTCAAAGAACGCATCCCACTGTTTCTCCACACCATGAACCAGATGCCCCAAAGCATCGGCATCAAAATGCGCCAGCGTGCCATCCATATCAAACACGACTGCATCACGCGCATCACGGGCTTTGGGTTCAGTCACGCAGAAATCTCCTTGATCAGGTTTTCGGTCAAATTTTCATACTCCCAACCGATTTCCATCGGGCGGAACAGGATCGGGGTGGCGTTGGGCACACGCGGGCCATCGGCCTCAAACCCGGTCATGTAAAGAATGCAGCGCGCCACCCCGGAATGAGCAACGATCACCGTCAGGTCATCGCTGACCTCGGCCAGGGCCTGTTGCATGGCAAAGGATACGCGCTGGCACATGGCATCAAACCCCTCGCCATTGGGCGGGGTGTCAAAGCGCGGGCAAAGTTCCGAGATCGGACGGCCTTCGAGATCGCCCCAATGACGTTCGCGCAGACCATCAAGTACCCTGGCGTCATAACCCGGCAGCACCAGATTGGCCGTCGTGCGTGCCCGGTCCTGCGGACTGACATAAACTGCACGCCATTTCGCCATCGCCATCAGTGGCGCGATTGCCACCGCCTGTTCGCGCCCGGTTTCATTCAGCGGAGGTTCGTTTGACCCGGCAATGATGCCCGCCCGGTTGGCATCGGTTTCCCCGTGCCGAATGAAAACAAACGGCAGTTTGGGAAAATCGAACTTTTCAGCGGCATAGATCATGACCGGACATCACCTTTGTTGGAAAACGCATGCATTACAAATAGAACCGATCTGCAAGCTGTAGCCGCCCGTCAAACCCGTCGACAAGTCCAAAATCCTCAGGCCGGCTGGTGAATAACGGCACAACCTGCATCGCATGGCATTGATTGGCGAGATCAATCACATGGCTTGCCAATGGGTGCACGTTCCAGCGCCGGAAATGGGCATGGCCCTTTTCGACCATCTTGCGGGCCTCAATCGGCATGAAACCGGTAAAGATCACATGCGCACTTGCCCCCATGCGACCGGCATCCTGCCACTGATCAATCAGTTCACGCGCCTTGCCAAAGGTCGCGCACGGCGCATGACACAACAGCAAGCGTGCATCCGGATTGAAATGCTTTGCCTCGTCCTTGAGACTGCGCAACTGACGGATCGCGTCACTTGCGACGTAATCCGATCCATGGGCATCAAGCACCTGCTTGACCTGCCCGTAACAGCGGTCATCCATCGACCAGTCGGTCAGCCCATGACGTTCAAACAACAAAGCCATTTCTGCCGCCCGGCCACTGGGCGGCACGGGAAACAGGATTTGCCCATCCAGCTTGGTCATGGTGGTCAAAAGACTATCAATACGGACCTGCTGGGTCAGTTGTTCCATGCCATAGGACGCATCAAGCAACACGGTGGCGGCATCAGGCGGCGTGTCATAGAGGAAATAATCGGATTCCTGACAAAAATCGCCGGAATACAGCACCCCGCCCCCCAGTTCGAAATGCAGCCACACCCCGCCAAATGAATGGCCGGTGCGCCCGGTTGTCACCGTCACGCCATCGACCTGAATTTCCCCATAGGGCGGCAGCGGAATAAC
This sequence comes from Thalassospira sp. CA1, assembly GCF_059052855.1. Lineage (NCBI taxonomy): Bacteria > Pseudomonadati > Pseudomonadota > Alphaproteobacteria > Rhodospirillales > Thalassospiraceae > Thalassospira > Thalassospira sp. CA1. The sequence continues at coordinate 63,321 of NZ_JBZCIA010000005.1, read as the reverse complement.
ATTGGCGCCCTTGGGAAGGGAACGCGCAGTAACCTCGGTGCAATAGATCGGCAAACCGGCAGCAACGATTTCACCCGCCGCCCCGATATGGTCGATATGATCGTGGGTAATGAAAACAGCGTTAACTTTATTGAGCCACGCCGGATCAAATCCCTGATCACTTTCGGGACCGACCCCGCAATCAAGCAGCCAGCGCCGGTTAAAGAATTCCAGTCGCAGACAGGCCGGTCCCTTTTCACCAAGACCTGAAAGAACACGCATACGGGCTGACATCAGGCGGCCTCACCCGACATGCGGTCAAACACCCAGCCGTCATTGACCTTAAGGCCGACTTGCTCCCCGATCCGTGCACGGCGGTTGGCATAGACCGGCAAGGTCTGATCCGCGCCAATCCGAACCGACAGGCGGAACCGCCCGCCGAGATAGACGCAATCATCGACCTGACCGCGCAACGGCGCATCATCCGTGACCCAGACGTCCTCGGGCCGCAAGCAAAGACCGGCATTGGCAGTCGCAAGGCCATCGGCCAGTTTCGGGCAGATGCGTGCGGTAATGCTGCTTTGCCCCAACTGGACGGAGCAATTGCCGTTACTTCCGACCGTCACACCTTGTACCGGCAGGACCGCCCCCGCCCCGACAAAGCCCGCCACCATCAGATCGGCCGGTTCGCGATAGAGCGTTTCGGGCGCTGCCATCTGGCGGATGTGGCCCTTGTCCATCACGGCAATCCGGTCGGCCATCGCCATGGCTTCGGACTGGTCATGGGTGACGTAAATCATCGTCGCCCCGGTGCGACGATGGAAATCAAGAAACGCCTGCTGCATGGTTTCACGCAAATGGACGTCCAAGTTCGCAAGCGGTTCATCCAGCAACACCGCGCGTGGTTCCATGACAAGGCACCTTGCCAATGCCACACGTTGACGCTGCCCACCTGATAGTTCCGACGGACTGCGATTGGCATAGGGACCAAGGGCGACGATATCGAGTGCCTCGGCAATCTTGCGATCCTGATCGGCACGGCTGAGCCCGCGCACCTCAAGCGGATAGCCGACATTGCGGGCAACAGTCATATGCGGCCACAGGGCATAGGACTGAAACACGATGCCAAGATTGCGGTCTTCGGGACTGATCATGACATTGTTTTCAGGACTTGCCATGATCTGACCACCGAGTGAAATCTGGCCGTGATCAGGTTCCTCGAACCCGGCGAGCAACCTTAGAAGTGTTGTCTTACCGCAGCCGGACGGGCCCAGCAGAGCCACGAATTCCCCATCGGCAATATCAAGCGAGACCTGATTGACCGCCCGATAATCGCCAAAGCATTTGGTAATGCGCGAAAGATTTATGTCTGCCACGGTACAACTCCTTTGGGCAAACGACGCGCGGCAAGCTGAAAACAGCTCATCAGCGCGATCACCACCAGCACGACCAGAACCGCCACGGCCGAGGCCAGAACGGTGTCGCCACTGTCATCAAGATTGAAAATCAGAACGCCCAACGTCTCATTCCCGGCCGACCACAAAAGGGCCGAAACGGTCAGTTCATTAAAGGCGGTCAGGAAGACCAAAAGCGCCCCAGCCGCCGCCGAAGGGGCGGCAAGCGGCAGCAAGATATCGCGCAAGCGTCGCGACAACCCGGCACCACAGGCCTGGGCGGCTTCTTCAAGGGCCGGGTCAAGCTGGGTAAAGCTGTTCATCACCGGACGTAGCGCAATCACCAGAAAACGCGCCAAGTACGCGACAAAAATGATCGCAAGCGTGCCGTACAAACTAACATCAATCAGCGGAATGCGGATAAACAGCAAGATGCAGGCAATCGCCAAAACCACGCCGGGCAAGGCATAGGGCACCTCGACCAGAAGATTGATCAGCTTGGTCAGGTTCGAAGGCCTGCGCACCATCACATAAGCCAGCGGCAAGCACATCAGAACAAGCGTCACCGCCGCCCCCACGGACAAAACAAAACTGTTCTGGAATGCGCGAATGGTTGAGGGCTGCACGAACATGACTTCGTGAAACGCCTCGAACGTTGCGTTGGCGAATGTGAGTTTGACGCCAAAGGCCGGCACCAGTGCGGTGGTAAACAGCGCCAAAAGCGGAATGACCAGAATGGCAACCAATATCGCCCAAAGGACCATTTCAACCAAGCTCCGGCGTGCACCGAGTTTGACATCCAAAGGACGCCCGACCATCCCCATCAGGCGATAGTCACGTTTGGACAGCAAACGGTGATGCAGTGCCACACCACAAATCGCAATCGCGCCGATCAGCATGGCAAGAACGGAAACCTCGCCCAGAACAGACGGGCCAAACCCGGCAAGCTTTTGATAAATCAATGTCGGAAGGGTCTGGTAGCCCGCCGGAATGCCCAGCATCGCGGGAATGCCAAAATTGCCAAGCGCGGTCACAAAGGCCATGGCGGTTCCGGCAATCAGGCCCGGACTGGTCAGCGGCAAAATGATCTGCCACCACAAACGTCCGCCACGTGCGCCGGCCAGACGGGCGGCTTCGATCTGTTCGCGGGGCAACATGCGCAAATTGGCGCGCAACGTCAGAAACACGATGGAGGCATGCTGAATACCCAGCAAAAGGGCGATGCCTTCTGCCGAATAAAGTGGCTGCGGTGATCCCAGTGGCGGGGCCATGCCAATGGCGTTCAAAAGCGCACTGCTGGGCCCGGTCAGTTGCACCCAGCTAAGGGCCGTGATCTGTGGCGGGATCATCATCGGGATCATGAAACAGAACACGAGTGCCGCCTTGGCGCGGATATCGGTGAGCGCCACCAAAAAGGCAAAGGCGCCCCCGATCAGAAGGGAAATAATCGTTCCCAGACCCGCGGTATAAAGACTGTTTGCCGTGGCCCGCCAGGTTGATGAATTGCCCAGCACGTCACGAAAATAATCAAACGAAGGCACACCACCGACCATCACGCCTTCAAACCCAAGGCGCAGGATCGGCAAAATCGAAATAATAAATACCGGCACCACCAACCAAATCAGCAACCGGTCCGAAGACCGGTTGCCATTTGGTTTGGCGATTATGCCAGGCAGAACGCCGCGAAGGCGACCTGTAGCCTGCATTATTCAGCCCCGAACATGTCTGCGAATTTCTGTTTGTTGGCTTCGGCCTGTTCCAGCGCAATGGCCGGATTGAAGTCCATCAACTTGATCTCGCTGCGTGCCGGGAAACCGGCCGGAAGCGCCATGTCGTTACGGGCCGGGATGTAACCCATATCAAGCACCAGTTCCTGACCCTGTTCGGACAGAAGGAAGTCAACGAACTTGTGCGCGGCATCAACGTTCTTGGCGTCTTTCATGATCGCGACCGGCTCGGTCACATAGGTGACACCTTCAGACGGGAAGACGAAATCAACCGGCGATCCATCGGCCTTGCCACGAATGGCAAGGAAGTCGACAACCACACCATAAGGCTTTTCACCCGATGCAACCGCCTTGAAGGTGCCGCCATTGCCGCCCTTGGCACGGGCTTCGTTGGCTGCCAGTGCCTGATAGTAATCCCAGCCAAGATCCTTGTTCTCGGTCAGGGTCGACAGATGAATAAGGGCTGCACCGGAATAAAGCGGGCTTGGCATTGCGATCTGGTTTTTCACCGCCGGATCAGCAAGGTCTTTCCACGATGTCGGGGCTTTGACGGCGGTGTTGTAAACGATGCCGCTGGTGATCAGCTTGGTCGAATAGTAATAGCCTTCGCCGTCATAAAGACCGTCTTCATAGGCACTTGCCTCGCCCGATTTATAGGCCTGCAGCTGACCTTCCTGCTTGAGACCTTCAAGGGTCACGGTATCGGCAATCAGAAGAACATCCGGGCGCGGGTCGCCAGCAGCAATTTCCGCACGCAGTTTCGCCATCAGTTTGGTGGTGCCGTCACGGACCCACTCAACTTCAATTTCCGGGTTGGCAGCCATAAAGGCATCAACAGTGGTCTGGGCATCCTTGTTCGGCTGGCTGGTATAAAGAACCAGCTTTTCAGCAGCCTGCCCCACAACCGGCAGCATCATCGCGGCAGAGGCAACCGCAGCAAGAAGAACGTTACGCATGATCGGCATCCCTATAGATCGAAAAGAAGGTTTCGTTCGAAAATGTTTCGATCCGGAAGCTATCGGGATTTCGATTTCAGTTGTGTGACAACACCAAGAATTAAATGTTTCAATAGGAAAACCGGGCTATGCAGCGGTGTTTCAGCCTGTCTATACTCGGATCACAAGCGAAATAACAACTTTCGAACGAAAGAAAAGCCGTGACTAAAACGTCTGATGCAGTGCCCCTTGACCGCCGACGCGACCGCATTGTTGCCCTTGTCAAATCAACCGGCTTCATGGCGGTCGAGGAACTGGCACGCCGGTTTAACGTCTCGGTCCAGACCATCCGCACCGATTTGCGCGATCTGCACGAACAGGGGCGCGTGTTTCGCCGTCATGGCCTTGCGGGCCCGGCACCCGACCCGGACAACTCGGCCTATGAAAAACGTGAAGTCTGGAACCGCACCGGCAAAATGGCGATTGCCGCCAAGGTGGCTGATCTGATCCCCGAGGGCTGCACGATTGCGATTGGCACCGGCACCACCGCCGAGCTCGCCGCCCAGCATCTGGCATCGCATCGCAACTTAACGGTTCTCACAAACAACCTGCATGTGGTGATGGCGCTGCAAAATGCACCCAATGTCACGCTTCGCCTTGCCGGTGGCACGGTCCGCACCCGCGATCTTGATATCATCGGGGCGGACAGTGCTGACTTTTTCGGCAGCATGCGGGCCGATTTCGGCATTGTCAGTGTTGGCGGCATGAGTGACGAAGGTGATTTGCTGGACTTCAACATGGACGAAGTCCGCGCCAGGCGGGCACTGGTATCGTGCTGCGATCACGCCATCCTGATGATCGACGAGAAAAAAGTTGGCCGCAAAGCACTCTGCCGCGACGGCCACGCCAGCGATTTTCAGACTGTATTACTCAACACCGCGCCAAGCGACGCCCTGCAACGCGCACTGGTCAAGGCGCGCAGTCAGATTGTTGTGGTGTCTTAATCAGCAGGCAAGCGTGGCTTCTTCGCTGATGGTCAGGTCACCTTCGACATGCAGGGTGTGGTTGGGCGCGACGGCCTTCCAGCTATCGCTTTCGGTATCAAGCGGCTCAGAGACGACAATCACGTGATCATCGCGTTTGCGCCAGTAAAGTGATGGCGGCTTATCGTCGCTGGCGTGGCGGATGGCGCAGACGCTTTTGCCATTGGACAGGCAGGCGGTGAAGCGGAACGGTGACGTCGCACCGCGTACCTTCATTTCATTTTCAACGACCTCGATCGTGCGGCGAATGGCGCGGTGCGGGTCATCGCGCAGGCCGAGCGTCAGCATCAGGCAAAAGATCAGTTCGCTATCGGTGGAGCCCTGTCGGCCTTCGTAAAATTCGTCTTCGATCATCATTTCCAGGGATCGGCGCACCAGCGGGTAATCGCCAATCTGGCCGTTATGCATGAAAAGATACTGGCCGTTGGAAAACGGGTGGCAGTTGGTGCGGCTGGTGTGGGTGCCGGTCGAGGCGCGGACATGGGCAAAGAAAAGGCCGGACCGAATGTGATGGGCAAGCGATCGCAGGTTCGGGTCATTCCAGGCGGGCAGGATTTCGCGATAAAGCCCCGGTGTCGGGCGTTCGTCATACCAGCCAAGGCCAAAGCCATCGCCATTGGTCGGCGTTTTGGCCTGTTCGGCGTGCAGGCTTTGTTCGACCAGTGAATGGCGCGGCTCAAAGACCAGCTTTTCCAGATAAACCGGATCCCCGATATAGCTCAGCCAACGACACATGATTTGCCCCCGCACATGAATTTTGATCGCGCACATCTAAGCCGAATAATCACAGCATGGTCAATGTGATATTGTGTGTCTCTGTCCTGATTTCACGGCATGGCTGAAAGTCCGGCATTTGTTGGCAAAAAGAACAACAAACCTCTTGCCAAGGCGGGTGATTGTCCGTATTTTCCGCGCCACAAAATGAATCGTGCTGGTGTAGCTCAGCTGGTAGAGCGGCGCATTCGTAATGCGTAGGTCGTAGGTTCAAATCCTATCACCAGCACCATTTTGTAAAACAAAGACCCGCCAAGACGCAGCCTGCTGCATCTTTGGCGGGTTTTGTGTTTTCTGGCCGTTTGCAGCGCAATCTTTTCACATTCCCCCTACCCGATGCGTCTGTTTGCAAGGAACCGTTATAACTTCTTGCAGATCAGGGGCGGCATGATGGCGGCCCTTTTGAGTGTTGCAAGACACCATTGGGGAGTGCAGGCATGACCGATAGTGACGCGCCCAAACCAGCCAAGGCTTCGACCAAATCCACCGACAATTCCGATAACGGGCAACCGTCATCCGAAGCGGGTGCGGCAGACGCCGAAAACAATCTGCGCGAACCAACCGAAGCCCCGGACGCGATCAGCTCCGAGCAGGCCGCCGTTGATATGATGGCAGCCCTTTGCCGTGACTTTGGCCTGCCGGGCTTTGAGCAAGCTGCATCGAGCGGTCAGGCTCAGCCATCACAGCAGTCACAGCCAATGGAAACCGCGTTTCAGATCATTCAACGTTATCTGCTTGATGGCGGGACGTCATCGCCAACCCCAATAACCGCAAGTGCGCCGACGGAAGGCTACGCCAGCCCGCTTGAAAACATGGACCCTTGGTATAGTACTGACAGTGGTTCGGCTGCCACCAATACCCAGTCTGGCACCACGGACGCGCAATGGGGCGTAACCACGATCCATGCGGACGGCAGCACAACCGACATGACGGGGCCCGTCATCCGCGATGACATGTTCCGCACCGCCATGCCGACCCTTCAGGGAAAGGCAGACACCACCGCCGATACGCCGGACTGGGCGATCAGCATGGAACAGGGCTATCCCCTGTCGCCGACCAAGACCAGTGCGCAAACAGCCATTTCTGCGAAAATGCTGGCACCGGATGTGCCAAAATCCTTGTGTAAATGGTCTTTGCATGTCGGCACATCAACAGATGCGCAGTCCGAACTTTCTGTCACGGCACCGAACGCAGCCCCGTCACAATTACGCGCACTTCTGTTTGATGCAATCGATGCCAATGGCGCTGCCCCCCAGATGTCCGAAGTGCCGATTTATGGCGGCGCACCGCATGCCATCCATCTTGAACAGACGGTTGGCGCGACGGGGAGTGAAGCAACCCCGGATGTGGCGTTGATCCGCCTGATCTTTGCTGATCGTGCGCCGGTGCCGATCCATCTGGAATATGTCGGTACCCTGCCAAGCCCCATCGTTGCGGGAAATGTGATGGTCGCCCCCAATTCCAGCATCCCGTTCTGGGTCCAGATCACCCCGCCCAGCGAAGGCGACAAGGGGGCTGGTCTTGTTGTTCTGGTGCGCTATGAAGCCGAGACCAGCTTTGATGTCACCGCCCAGCTGATGACCCAGGCCAGAACCAGCACCCCAACCGCGATCCTGAGCTGCAATGCCCAGCATGATCAATCGGCCTGCCGGGCTGCCAGCATGATCTCTGATAGCAGAGGACGGCTTGAAACCGGATTGACCGGTCTGCCAACCGATCCGGATGCCGCCGATCTTGAAAAATACGGGTTCATTCCACCGGCCTTTATGCTTGATGCAGACACAAGCGCACCAGCATCAGCGCCGAGTTCGACGTCGACAACAGCAAAAGCTGCGCCCACACCCACGCCGGCGAAATCCGGCGCAGCGGCAAAAACATCCGATCCGGGCGATGATGGTGACGCAGACAGCAGCGACAGCAGCAAAACCAGCAGCAGCAGCAATGCCAAATCGTCACCGGGCACAAGCAAAGGCAAGAACGGCAATAGTGACAACAGTGACAACTCTGGCAGCACTGATAGCAGCAAAGGAGGCACCTGATGTCTGGGCAGGCGCGAAACGATGTAACCACGGCAAGTGATCGCAAGGACGCGGTCCGGAAGGCGTTCAATCAGGAATATCTGGCAACCCAGCAGGCCATGGCGCAAGCCGCCGAACGGGCCCGCGCCCAGGTTCTTGATCAAAAACAGACCATTTCCAATCATGCCGAAAACGTGAAATCCGGCGCACAGGCCCCGCAGCCCGCAATCGGCAGCCAGCAAACAGGGCAAGCCACCCCACATCCTCAGGCGGCACAACAAGGGGCACCGCATATGGCATCGGATCCAAACATGCAAAACGGCCAGCAGGTCATGTTCGATATCGCAAATGAAATCCGCAACATCATCGCACGCGAGATTGACTTGCGCATGCAGGCCTTGTCCGAGAAGGTGGAAACCGCCCTCGCCGAAGCCTTCCCGCCAAGGGATCCGAAAAAGGAACAAGACCCCCAATCTTCAGGTCCCGCGCCCCAGCAAAAGACATCCGGCAAAAAGACCTAGGGTCAGGACCTACTAATTTGATTTGAATGGTTCACCGGATTTGTGCGGATACGCGAAGCAAAACCGCAGGAAGATATACATCTTTCAAGGCTTTGCGACAAAGTAGCCCGTGCAAATCCGGTAAATCCGAAGGACAGACGTTATATTTGCAAACTCCTGCGTCAGCCCCCTTGGCCGGGATAGCAGCCCGCCCGGCGGGCGTTTCCTTGGATTTCACAAATATAACGTCTGCCATTCGAACCAAATTAGTAGGTCCTGACCCTAGCTTGATGTCTGCAACCGGGCATCGCCCGGAACAGGAACGGCAATAACAAGCGCATCAAAGCGCGACGATCTGTCCCCAACCTATCCTCAGCCCGCATCGCGACGGCTGCGCCGTTGCGCACGAAAACACAACTATAGGATGTATAGAAACTTTTATTCACAATTATTTTGCGGCTACGTCATAATGATTACCGCAAAACTTAATCAGCCTATGGTTGCATTCAATCAACCGGAGGGGTCCATAGTGCAGAACGAAAAGAACAGTCCGCAGGATGAGGCAACCCTGACAGAAGCCGAGATCAGCTTTGCCAAAAGTCTTGAACAAAGCCTGTCGCTGGCGTTGGGTGATGATGACAAGGTGACGTCAATCTGGTCCCGGTTAAAACCCGAACAACGGGCGCGCATTGCCGAAGATTATCTGGCAAAGCTTGCCGCGACCGACGACCCCGGAGATCAAGAAGCCGATCAAAAGTCCGGTCACGACAGATTGACGCCCCCGGCAAGTAGCGCCCTTGATGCACGCGCCATCATGCAATCGATGGCACCCGCGGCAAAGCCGGCAGACACCCGCCCCGCCGCAACCGCAAACCCCGGCACGGCAACAAACCAGGGCCAGCCACGATACAGCCCGCCGCCCGGTTACCCGGCAGACTTCAACCCGCTGGCAGGCTTCCCGGGCCTTGAACCATCGCGGAGCGGCCCGAGCCCCGAAGACATCATTGCCGGTGCGCTTGGCACGCCTGGCGGCACACCGACCGACCCGCTTGATATCCTGCGTGGTCTTGTGCCGGGGGCAGAAAGCCCGACATTGCGCCAACCGGTGCCCCATATGCCGGTCCGGCAAACACCGACGGCACCGGGGACACCAAATACCCCCGATGACGGACAATATTCCTCCCCGCAATCCACGCCGCAAACGCATCCGCAACCGGATGCCGATTTGGGCCCGGCGGCACCGAATTTCTGGCCGCTGTGGATTGATCAGCAAGACACGCTTTTGAAACAATGCCTGAAACTGATGTCAGGCAATATGGATGATGCGCAAGATGCACTGTCCGAGGCGATGGTCAAGGCATCGACCAAATTCGAAGAATCCATGGATGAAATCCGCAACCATCGCGCCTGGCTGTCGCGCATTGTCCATAACGCCTGCATTGATTTGCACCGGCAAAACCGGCGCAAGGCGGAATACCGCGAAGAAACCCATGGGGCGGCTGACACACCGGCATCCCCGATGACAGCCCCGATCACACCAAGCCCCGAGGAATCATATCTCGCTGGCGAAAAACTGGATCAGCTCGAAGCGGCCCTTCTTGAGATGCAGGAAAAACTGCGCAAGCCGCTTTTGATGCGCTGTGTTCAGGACCGCACTTATGACGAGATTGCAGCGGCCCTGGGCTTAAGCAACTGCGCAGTGCGCAAACGTGTTCAGCTGGCCCGCGAACACCTGAGGGCTTCGGGCATTCAATAAGAATACGTGCGTAAAAAAACGACCAACTCGCAAAAAAGACGCGTCACAACGATACACCACCAGCGTCGATAGACTGAAAACGGGACGGCGAAACCCCGACAGAAACACAACAGCAAGCAGCACACCGCAAAGCGTAACGAAGGAGACTTTACAATGGCGATTCCGACCCCGGTAAATGGTCAGATCACTGATGCAGTCACCCAGGCTAACGTGAAAGTTCTGGGCGACGCCCCGGCAATGGCAATGGGCTCGATCTTCCAGTCCCTCGCACATTCCACCGGCATTCTTTATGAAAACGCCGTCAGCGCACAGCAGCAGATCGGCATCACCTCGCAGGCCGCAACCAACCAGGGCGTCATCCAGATCTATTCGGTCGACACGATGGCAGACTCTGTTGCGACCTCCAAAATTGCCAAAAGCGACGTACCCGACAACATGCTGTCGCTTCTTACCGCTCTTCAGGCAACCAAGGGCTGATTCTCAAAACATCTTTGGCCCCAAAGCCAGTTTCAAATCGGGCGGTCGCAATCATCAGCGATCGCCCGATTTCATTTGGTCAAGGCTTTGCAAAACAATCGGTTCTTTTGCAAAGCCCGGCGTCACAAGACGCCAAGCCCCCCGTCATCTGTCTGACCGCAACACACGCAAAGTGGCTGGTTTGGAACATCTTTTCCTTCCAGCATTTCCCTAGGCAAACAGGAGATAAACAGTGGCTGATAACACTCCGCTAAATGGTCAGATCACAGATGCCGTGACCCAGGCGAACGTGAAAGTTCTGGGCGACGCCCCGGCAATGGCGATGGGTTCGATCTTCCAGTCCCTCGCACATTCGACGGGCATCCTGTATCAGAACGCCGTCAGCGCCCAGCAGCAGAACGGCATCACCTCGCAGGCCGCGACCAATCAGGGCATCCTGCAGATCTATTCGGTTGACACCATGGCTGACGCCGTTGCGACCTCCAAGATCGCCAAAAGCGATGTGCCCGACAACATGCTGACGCTTCTGACGACGCTTCAGGCAACCAGAAACTGATTTTGATCAGGGTTTCGGCCCGTCCAGCCAATATCACACCGGGCGGTCGTATTGATCTGCGACCGCCCGTTTTCATTGTGGCGACGGTTCTGCAAGCAATCCAAGTTTTTGCCAGCCCATCGTCACAAGACACCAAGTCCCCCGTCATCTGTCTGACCGCAGGACATGCGGAAAGGGTCGGTTCGGGGCCTTACGTTCCTTCCGGCACTTCTTTAGGTAACCAGGAGATACACAATGGCTGATAACACTCCGGTCAATGGTATGATTACCGACGCCGTCACCCAAGCCAATGTCGAGGTCATGGGTGATGCGCCGGCAATGGCCATGGGCTCGCTTTACCAGTCGCTGGCGCATTCTCATGGCATTCTCTATGAGAACGCTGTCAGCAGCCAGCATCAGGTGGGCATTTCCTCTCAGGCGGCCACCAATCAGGGCGTCATCCAGGTCTACTCTGTCAACACCATGGCGGGGGCCGTTGCGACCTCGAAACTCGCCGCAAGCGACGTTCCCGACAATATGCTTTCGCTGTTGTCGGCCCTTAAGGCCACGACCGGTACGGCCGTGTCCTAAACATCCCCACTGGTTTCGCCGCCAACCCCGCCCGGCATGCATGCGCTTGCCGGGCTTTTTCTTTCACAAATGCCCGCGCTCGGCGTCAAACCGATACGTAGCACTTCCGCCAGCCCATTCCTCCAGACAAGGAGACGGACATGCCATCGGCACCACCTGAGCAAGACGGCAAGAAATCCCAGCACCACCCCGCCAGTCACCACGAAGATGAACATCAGTGCTCGGTTTCAGATCAGATCACTGACAGCGTTGCCCAGACCAATGTTGCCACGATGGGGGCCGGTCCGGGCTTCGCCGCGTTGCAATCCATGATGGGTCAGGCGCAATCGCAGAACATCCTGATGGCGAACATGGTCTCGGCCCAAAAGCAGAATGCCATGATCGGCATGACGACCATGACCCAGAGCATTCTGCAAATGATGAAACGTCGTAGTTAATAAGGATCACCCCGATGAGCAATCCGAACGAAGTCGACGAACAAATTACCGACAGCGTCACCCAGACCAACACATCGGTCATTGCCAATGGCCCGGCGATGGGCGCGATGCAGACCTATCTGTCGCAGGCCCAGGCACAGGGGATCCTGTTTGCCAACATGGTCAATGAACAGCAGCAACAGGCGGTCGCAAGCCTTGCAACCACCATGGAATGCGCAAAGGCCACCCTGTCGGTCCAGGACAACAAGCCAAATTTTTTTACGACACAGCAGACTGGGACGAAGGGGAAATAGCATCTTACGACGGCCTCGATGCGACAGGGGATTCGGATACCGTGTCCCTCGAAGACGCAGATTCACAAGAATCCGGCGATCAGAAAGGTGAAGGTCAAGATAACACCGAAACCAGTTCTTGGCTTGGCCAGGCCGACCCAATGTTTATGGGGGATGGATCGGACTACAAGGAAAAGTTTGACTACGCCGCCAGCGCCCAGGGCGAACAGACAAAGGACGTAACATGAGTGATATCGTAAACCCGCAAGTTACCGATGCTGTCACCCAGACCAACGTCAAAATTCTGGGTGAAAGCCCGGCACAGGCGGTTTCCATGGCCATGCAGTCGCATTCACATGCCACCGGCCTAGCCATGGAAAACGCAACCCTGACACAAGGCAACATGCAACAGGTTGCCAATACAGCAACGTCAAAGCTTGTTGCCCTGATCACCGCCCAGGCGGGCTAGGCGCAACAGACTCTAATTGATCACAATCACGTCCGTGCGACGTCTAGAGATGTGCGGTCAGACCGATCGCTTTTTCGGAGGATAACATGGCAATTCCAACCCCGGTGAATGGTCAGATTACAGACTCTGTGACCCAGAGTGCGGTCAGTGTTCTTGGTTCCGCGCCTGCGAATGCGATGGGTGCGATTTACCAAAGTGCGGCCCATTCAACATCGATCCTGTTCCAGAACGCGGTTCAGGCACAGCAACAGGCATCGATGTGTTCGCAAGCCGCCACCAATCAGGGCGTGATGCAGCTTTATTCCGTCAACACCATGGCGGGTGCGCAGGCAACAGCCAAACTCGGCCGGTCCGACAACAGCGATGCGCTTTTGACACTACTCGTAATTTTGGCAGCAACCCGCCGCTAGGCACATGATCCGTCTGGTCCTGCCCGGACCAAATACGGTCAAAACATGAGGGCGTGAAATGGCAGACAACACCCCTGTAAACTCACAAATCACCGATGCAGTGACCCAGAACAACGTCAAGGTTCTGGGCGAAGCACCGGCACATGCCATGGGGCTTGTGTATCAGACGATGGCACATTCCATCAGTTTGTCGATGCAAAACGCCATGCAGACCCAAGGTGGCCTGCAGCAGATCGGCAACGCCGTCACATCAAGCGCCTGCCGTATGATCCTGGAAAGTACTGGCGGTGGCATGGGCGGCGGCAAAAGCGGCGAATAACGCGCCCGCAGATTTTATGGCTCCTGGCCCGTCCCGACAGAGATAATCAAACCGGTCTTTTGACTCGTTGCATATGAGGTTTTCGATGGCAGACGACGACGCAAAACAGAACGAAGATCCGAAAGCTGAAAACAAAGATCAGGGCAATGAGCCGGACAAAGCCGCGTCCCCCGCCGACAAGGGTGGTGACGACGACAAAAACGCCGCAGACACCAAGGACGCGAAGGACGGTGGCGCTGCGAACGGCGATAAAAAGGCCGATGACAAGGATGATGCAAACAAACCGGCATCCCCGTCTGATCCCGCAGCTCCGGACAATCCGCCGGGCACCCCGCCGCTCAGCACGGCATTGAACCCGCAGATCGTGCAAGCTGTCGGCACGACCAACCATGCGGTTCTGAACGGTGCGATCCCCGGTGCCAATGGTGTCGCCTATCAAAAGGTTGCCCAGGCCGCCGCCTATGCGGTGCAGGATTCCACGGATTATCTGCGTAATATCATGTCGATGGCCTCCGCCACCACCGGTGTCGCCATGCAACAGATGCTGGCCACAAAGGAAGTCGACCCTTATTCCAAGATCATCAAGGCTGCGACCGATGCGGTCAGTGACGCCCAGACAACCTTTTCCAAGGTCGGCACGTCAGCCAGTTCGGTGGTGAAGGATTTTGACAGCCTCGCCTAAACAGGCTCAGGCGCTGCGCATCAGCTCGATACGGTGGCAGGTTTCTGAGAAATCCGGGGCAAACAGTTTAAGACTGACACCTGTCCCCTGAAGCTCATAGGCGCCCATTTCCTCTGTCGGGCAGGAAATGAACCGGGCCACGGTCGAACTGACCAGAACACGTCGACCAAGTTGCTTGGTAAGCTGTTCGATGCGGGCCGCTTCGTTGGCAGCCTGGCCGACCACGGTAAAATCGACGCGTTCGGAGACGCCGACATTGCCGTAAATGACATCGCCAACATGCATGCCAAGGCCATAATCAAAGGATGGCTTTCCTTCTTCTTCGCGTTTGGCATTAAGTGCATCGATATTGAGCTGTGCTTCGGCAGCGGCATAGACGGCAGACACACATGCCTGTTCAAGATTGTTTTCATCGTCACCAATCGGGAAGATTGCCAAGGTCGCATCCCCGATATAGCGCAAAACCTGCCCACCGTGCTTAAGCACGGCACCGGCTGTTGCGCCAAAGAAATCATTCATTTCGCCCAGAAACGCATCATCACCGACATGGGTCGCAACCGAGGTCGAGTTGCGCATATCCGAAAACCAGATTACTGCGCGGGTTTTGGTGCTGTCGCCCAGTTTGATCTGACCATTGCGGACACGTTGCCCGGCATCGGTGCCAAGATAGGTTTCCAGAATGGTGCGGGTTTCTTCGTGGTTGATGCGCATTTTGCACGACACGGCAAAGCGGCGCTGAATACCTGACAGGATCGCCAGATCCTCGTCCGAGAAACCACTGGGACGCCGCGTCAGATAGGTCATGAAGATGCGGTTGCTATTGAGCGTACTGTCGCTGTCGGTTACGAACGGGGTCATCAGGGCGTAATAGTCTGTGCCCCGTTGGCGGCGGAAAGTTTCAAGGATCGGGAAATCGACAACCGCGCTGGGGCCAATAAGATGACGGCGCATGAAGCTGACATCGCTATCAAGCATCCATTTCATCGGGCTTTCGGCCCAATCGCGATCCTTTTCGTCATCGCCCATGTGGGTGGTACGCACAACCTGGCCGTTTTCCTTGGTCCAGATATAGGAAACACCTTCATACAGCGGATGCAGGGTCTTGAACGCGACCATAACGCGATCAATCGGGATTCCCGATGCGACCAGACGGCTGGCCATGCCTGACAGAAGTTCGCTGATGTCGGTATCATCAAGCGCACATTCCATCAGCCAGTCGTTAACAGAGCGCACAAAGCCACGCGCGGCTTGCGCGTTGTTGGTTCCGGGAAGCGGGGTTACCACGCCGGATGAAGACTGGTTATTGGTCATGGGCACGCTCCGTCCGTTCGTCTGCTTGATTGTCGCACTGCCGTTGGTTCAAATCCAGACCCTAAATAGAACAGCAATGCAATTTAGCAATTATTGATTTGGAAACAGTTATTTTCCGGCAAACAAATGACTATTGGTCACTTAAAACGCAAGGGCTATCTGTCAAAAAACTGTCGCACTTTGCCGGCACCGGAATTACGCAGTCTCAAAACGACTGAATTCAACGTTATTGCGGCTGTGCCGGCGGCAGGTAAATACGCGCCAAAAGCCCGCCCTTCTGGGAGTCCTCAAGGTATATTTCGCCACCATGCGCCCGGACGGCTGTGCGCGCGATTGCCATCCCAAGACCAATACCGCCGGTATCACGATTGCGTGACGCTTCAATCCTGAAGAATGGTTCAAACACCTGTTCGCGTTGTTCGACCGGTATCCCAGGCCCGTCATCGGCAATCTCGATCCACAGGCCGCCGTCATCGGCATCGCGCACCGCAACCTCGACCGTATCGCCAAAATTAAGGGCATTGGACACCAGATTGCCAAAGGCGCGCTTGATCGAAAGCGGCCGGCACGGATAAACCCGGGTATCGACCTCGCCAATATATCTGATTGGGCGTCCGGTTTCCGCCAGATCCTCGACCGCGGATTCAACAAGGGCGGTCAGATCGATTTTGCGGGTTTCCTCGTTCGCGGTTTCTTCGCGGGCGAAGGTCATCGCCGCTTCGACCATCTGTTCCATTTCATCAAGGGTTTCGATGATGCGTGCACGGTTTTCCGGATCATCGACAAACTCGGCGCGCAGACGCAGCGACGTGATCGGTGTGCGCAGATCATGCGAAATGGCGGCCAGCATCCTTGTGCGATCCTCGACAAAGCGTTTGAGGCGGGCAGTCATGCGGTTAAAGGCCCTTGTGGCGCGTCTGATTTCAATCGGACCGGTTTCAGGCACCGGTTCGGGATAATCCCCGCGCCCGACACGGTCGGCTGCCCGTGTCAAAACGTCCCACGACCGGGAAATCCGGCGCGCCAGCAAGAAGGCAATCACGGCAATGACAAGCCCGGATGCCAGAACACGCAAAAGGTTGTCGAACACAAACCACGGTGGCGAGACCACCCCGCCGATCATGGCTTCCAGCCAGACATCGGGCGCTGTGCCGGTTGGCTCCCCGTCCAGACCAAGGATCCTGATCGGCACAACAAGGCGCATCACCGGCGAGGTATCGCAATCAAACCGATCAAGGTAGCGCAACGACCAAGGGGCTCGGCGATCATCATCACGGTCATCATCGCGATCATGATGATCATCGTCGTGGCCGGATCGCTCCATACGGTCACGTTCCAGAAACGCATCCTTTTCACGCCGGAGTGTTTTACGTTCCGTCCAGCATTCATCCTCGGACAGGATTTCAACCCGAGCCGGAACCCCGGTTTCAAGGTCCAGTGCCTCGTTCAAACGCTGGCTCAGCGTGTCCGAGGTAAATCCGTCACCGGAAACCACATCACTTTCCGGCACCAGCCGCAGGCGGTTTTGCGGTGATTGCGCCACGCGCAACACATCGGCCCAGTTATCACGCGGGGTTGTTGTCAGAATGCGCGAAATTGCCGCCACCCGTGACAGGGCATAACCGCGCCGCTCAGACGCCACCGCATCCCGGCGTTCTTCGGCCAGCATGACACCAAGGACGATGTGGGTCAGGATGATTGCGCCCAACAGCAGACAGACAAGCTGCGCGGTCAGACTTTGCGGCCAAAGGCGTTTGATCAGGCGGCGCTTGGTCATTTTTCGGTCACCTCGCAGGTGAACATGTATCCCCCGCCCCAGACGGTCTTGATCAGGGTCGGGTTCTTGGCATCATGTTCAATTTTCTTGCGCAGGCGGCTGACCTGATTATCGATGCTGCGATCAAACGGCACGGCTTCGCGCCCACGGGTTAGATCAAGCAACTGATCGCGGTTAAGCACCATGTTGGGATGTTCGACAAAGGCACAAAGCAGGCCATATTCCCCGGCACTGAGTGGCACGACCACATCATTGGCATCGCGCAATTCATGGCGGGTACGATCCAGCACCCAACGGTCAAAATGCACCTGCCCGCCCGGAAGCGGCCCCTTGCGCCCGACCGGAAGACTTTGCGCCCGCCGCATCACGGCCTTGATCCGGGCCAGCAATTCGCGCGGATTGAACGGTTTGGCCAGATAATCATCTGCGCCCATTTCAAGACCAATGATACGATCGGTTTCCTCGCCAAGGGCGGTCAGCATCACAACCGGCACATCATAATTTTCACGCAGCCAGCGACACAAACTCAGGCCGTCCTCGCCCGGCATCATCAGATCCAGCACGATCAGGTCGGGTGCGATGTTATCCGCCATCAGCTTTCGCAACTCGCGCCCGTCAGATGCCAGCGTCACGCGATATTCATGCTGGCGCAGATACCGCCCCAGAAGGTCACGGATATCACGGTGATCATCGACAACAAGAATGTGGGGCTGGTCGCTCATATGCGGTCCTGAAATCAAAATTCTGTTCCACGGCTAAGGTAACGCGTCGGCACTTCCGGCAGAAACGGCAATTTGTATCAGATTGTCGCAAAACGGCCTTTTGGCAAAGCTTGCGACCATTTTGCCGGTTCACCGGGATCATTTCGCGACAATCATAGGCGATAACGGGCTTCAACACATTGATCCCCCAAAAACCTGATGAGGTCCCCGATGAAACGCAAAACCACCCTTAAACTTGCCGCGGCCCTGATTGCCACCACCATGATCGCAACCCCGTTTGCAGCGACTTATGCATCGCCCGGCGAACGTGAACATAAAGGCGAATATATGCGGGGTGAACACGGTGAATACGGCGAACATGGCAAGTACGGCAAAGGCGGCATGTTCCATGGCGAAGGCCGCGCACGCGCCGTGCCATTGACCACCGACGAAGCCCGCACGCTGGTTGATGCGATGCTTTTGAAAATGGGTGAAGCCAACCTCCAAACCGGTGATGCAAAGGCATCCGAACAGGCAGGCAAGATTGATGTTGTCTTGCTGAATGCCAGTGGTGATGTGGTCGAGGTTTTGAAATTTGATGAAAAAACCGGCCGCATGGATCGCGGCACCCGTCATGACCTGCGCAAACTGATCGGTAAACCGAACAAAGACAAGGCCGCACGTTTTGATCGCAAATTCACCGCTGATCAGATGACGCTTCTGGCCAATGCGATGGTGATCCGGTTTGGCAATGGTGAGCTTAAACTGGGTGACATCAGCGAAACCCCGCGCGGTACCTATACCGCCACCGTTTCCAATCAGGCCGGTGACATCGTCCGCGAAATGGAACTGAGCAGCGTGACCGGACGCCCGATCAGCTGATCGGTCCGTCAAACCTGACCTTCCCCGGTCCGGGGACTTCCCCCATCCCAACCGATACCCCGGACCCGCCTGCGCCCTCAAGGCTCCCCTTGGGGGCGTTTTGCGTTTTGGCGTTTAACTTCATCGGCTTGTCACGCAATTGGGTTTGACGGCCTTGCGTAATCCAAGCATTGTTACGCGCTTCTATAAACAGCCCCATGAAAGAAGCACCATGACGACCAACACCCCAAAGTCCCAGCCCAGAACAGCCACCCTTTCTGATATCCCCGCATTAACAGCCCTTTGGCAGGAAACTGGGATTTATCGCCCGTATAATCCGCCAGAATGGGATGTGCGTTTTGCTCTTGAAAGCAAGGAAGCCACCCTTTTTGCTTGGGAAGATAACAGCAATAACATTATCGGCTCTATCATGGCGGGTCATGACGGGCACCGTGGCTGGGTCTATTATATGGCCGTCACACCAACCATGCAGAAATCCGGGCTGGGTCGCCGCCTGATGAAGGTCGGGGAAAACTGGCTGCGCGATCAGGGTGTCTGGCGGATGCAATTGATGGTGCGTGCGGATAACCATGCGACACAGGATTTTTATCACCATCTTGGCTATCGCGCCTGCGACGTCACGGTGATGCAAAAAGACATCAACACCCCGCCTGCCGACCGCTAAGGCGTCAAAACATTACATGGCATCGGCAATGGTCGATGCCGCGTTTTGTTCCGTCGGTGCTGGTTCCTGCTGATTTTTAATCGCGATGGTCGCATGGGCGATCCGGCGTGCGCGCTCATACAGGCGGTTGATGCGTTCGACCATCGCGACCTCAATCCGATACCGACGAATATCAAGATCGCGCGGGCCGATTTCATCACTGACCTTGCGCAGGGTCGTATCAAGCTTGGTGGTGAACTCCGCCTTGCGGCCCAGCACACGATTGGCGGCCTCCAGATCCTCAGCGGAAAAGGCGGTCATCGCCTGTTTCAGGCAATCTTCGGCGATTTCATAAAGCTCTGCCATTTTCTGGCGGTTTTCGTCTGATGGCATGTGGCGAATATCAAGCCATTCTCCAACCAGCTTGACCATTTCCTCGCTGATCAGATCACCAACAGCTTCAAGATGGTTGCTGACCGCAAGCTCGTTCTGCATGCGGTTGAGGTCAGCTGCCAGCAGTTCCGCACGCGGCAGCTTTGCCGCAAACAGCGCAATCGCGTCTTGCAGGCTGTCGACCCCGTCATCCAGTTCGCCAAGCTTTTTAAGCTTCGGTCGTGTCGGGTTGCGCAGGTTTTCGCGCCCGCGCCGCACGACATCAATCACCACATCGCCCATATGCATGACTTCATTGCGTAGCAAACTAAGGGCTGCTGCCGGGGCAATGGTCAGTTCGTGGATGACATATTTCGGCTCCGGGCTGAGGCGCGGTTCGGTATCTATTTCGGCCGGGACCAGCTTTTCAATCAGGCGTGCGATCAGGGGCACAAAGCCGATCATCAGGATGACGTTGGCAACGTTGAAAATGGTGTGCGCGTTGGCAATTTCACGCGCAATATCGACGGTCTCGGCGGTGCGCCCGGTGGTGATGAACTCCACAAGCGTCACCAGATGATCAATAAAGGGCAGCCAGATCAAAACCCCGACCAGGTTAAACAGGATATGACCAAGGGCGGTTCGGAACGCATCGCGGTTCTTGCCAATCGTCACCAAAAGGGCCGTGACACAGGTGCCGATGTTGGCCCCGAAAATAAGCGCGATCCCGCTATCAAGGGGCACCAACCCCTGCCCGGCCAGAACAATGACAATCCCCATGGTCGCCGCACTTGATTGCACCAGCGCGGTAAAGGCCGCCGCGACCAACATGGCGAGAAACGGATTGCGCATCTGGCCCATCACATCGATGAACGGGCCATAGGTCCGAAGCGGTTCCATGGCATCACTCATCATACCCATGCCAAAGAACAGCATCCCCATGCCCAGCACCGCCTTGCCGATCAGCGTAAACCGCTTGCGATCGGCCAGCATCGTCATGGCAAAGCCAATCGCGATGACAAGCGGGGCGATGGCATCAATCCGAAAGGCGATGATCTGCGCGGTCAGGGTGCTACCGACATTGGCCCCCATGATCACGGCAATCGATTGCGCAAACGGCATCAGTCCGGCGGATACAAAGCCGACCACCAGCACGGTCGTAACACTTGAAGATTGCACCAACCCGGTAATGACCGCACCCGAAACGGCTGCCCAAATACGATTGCGCGTCATGCCAGACAAGACGCGGCGCAGCCTTGCCCCGGCAAGGGTTTTAAGCGCGCCCGCAAGGTGATCCATCCCGTATAAAAACAGCGCAAGCCCGCCAACCAAACCGATGGCCATCGACCAAGTATCAAGCGATGGCGCGTCGTCCGCCGCCCATGCAGTCGAGTGGGTCACAAGGAGCAAGAGCGTGCTTGCAAGGATGGATTTCAGGATGGGTGGCATTGGGCACCGGTCGAGGTAATCGGTTGAAAACAAACCGACCATAGCGCAGTTTGGGGACGAAACCCAATTGGATGTTTAGTCCCTTGCCAAACTGTCAGGTGGCAGACATTCCACGAGCCTAGCCCAGCCCATTGCCGCGCCCGGCCAACAATCCGGTGATCAGGCCTGACAGCTCGCAGGCGATCAATGGCTTATTCGGCGGCAACCGATTTATGGTCTGACTTTTCCTGTGCCAAACGTTCGCGCAGGACCGCAACCTGATCACCAGACAACCGCAGACCAAGCTTCGAGCGCCGCCAGATCAGGTCATCAAGATCACGCACCCATTCGTTTTCGATCAAATAGCGGACCTCTGCCTCATACAAGTCATGACCATAACATTTGCCAAGATCACCAACAGTTTTTGCATCACCAACAATCTGGTCGATCCGCGTGCCATAAGCGCGCAGCAGACGTTTGAGCATCACCGCATCCATCCAGTCATAGCGCGCGGCATAATCAGCAAAGGCTGCCTCATAGGATGCATTGGGGAAATCCCCACCCGGCAGCACAGCATTGGCCGTCCACGGGGTGTCCTTGGTACCCAGTTCCTTTGAAATGATCTGAAGCGCATGTTCGGCAAGCTTGCGATAGGTGGTGATTTTGCCACCAAACACATGCAGTGCCGGGGCATGATCACCGTTGGCTTCAAGTTTAAGGGTGTAGTCACGCGACACCTTGGAGGCGTTTGCTTCCGCGCCCTCACCGGCATAAAGCGGCCGCACCCCGGAATAGGTCCAGACGACATCATCAGATGCGATCGGCTTTTTGAAATAGCCGCTGGCAAGCTTGCACAGGTAATCGATTTCATCCTGATCAATCTTGACCTTGGCCGGATCGCCCTTGAAATCAACATCGGTGGTGCCGATCAGGGTGAAGTCATCCTGATAGGGAATGGCAAAGACAATGCGGCCATCACCGTTCTGGAAGATATAGCAGAAATCATGGTCAAACATCTTGGGCACGACGATATGGCTGCCCTTGACCAGACGGATATTGGCCTTGGTGTCGGATTTAACCACACCGTTTTCCGGATTGATCAGATCGGCACACCACGGCCCAGCGGCGTTGATCAGCATGCGCCCTGATACCTCACGGTTTTCGCCGGTTTCCTGATCGCGCAGCGTCACATTCCAACCATCGCCTGTGCGATTTGCCCCGACACATTCAGTGCGGGTCAAAATCTCTGCCCCCATGTCCTTTGCGTCCATGGCATTAAGAACCACAAGCCGCGCATCATCGACCCAGCAATCGGAATAGACAAAGCCCTTTGTCATCTCGTCACGCAGCGGCGCACCCGAAACGTGCTTGGCAAATGAAATGCCCTCGGACGCCGGAAGCTTTTTGCGCCCGCCAAGATGGTCATACAGGAATAATCCAAGACGGATCATCCAGGCCGGACGCAGATCATTGCGATGTGGCAGCACAAAGCGCAGCGGCCAGATGATATGCGGCGCATTATCCAGCAATACTTCGCGTTCGGTCAGCGCTTCGCGCACCAGACGGAACTCGTAATGCTCCAGATAGCGCAACCCACCATGGATCAGCTTTGTACTGGCCGACGAGGTGGCACTGGCCAGATCATCCTTTTCACACAGCAACACTTTAAGGCCCCGGCCCGCCGCATCGCGCGCGATCCCGGCACCGTTAATGCCGCCGCCGATAATGATTAGATCATAGTTTGAAGTGCCAGCCATGGGGGCCTCTCATCGCAGAAGGGAAACTCTTTGATGAGAAAATAGTTCATTTTCGAAAATTTTCAAGTTTCGAATTGTGACATTTATTCGACACAGCCATGCGCCTCTTGCACGCACATGCTTCAGTTATGCTTGATAAACCCGAATCAACCACAGGAAAGAAAACGTTCATTCGTGAACGAAAATGAAAAACCTCGCCTGAGGTTCAGACGGGGATCAAGTGTGCGCAACACGCAATATGTCAGGGCAGATCAGGCCAGCCAGCGTTTCTGCCAGTCAGACAGCATGGCAATCGTCCAAAGCTGATGGCCCCAATTGCGCTTGCCCGACATATGTTCTGACCGGAGCTTTTCGATCTGGCGGCGATCCAGACCGAAGTCGGTATAAAGCGCTTCATTGGCCAGATGGTCGCCCATCCATTCATGAAGCGGCCCGCGCAGCCATTGGGCCAGCGGCACGCCAAAGCCGGTTTTCGGCCGGTCAATCATTTCGCGCGGAACATATTTATACAGGATCTGGCGCAGGGCATATTTGCCGACCGATCCATTCATCTTAAGCCGGGCGGGCAAACGCCAGCCAAACTCGATCACACGATGATCAATAAACGGCACGCGCACCTCAAGCGAATTGGCCATCGATGCCCGGTCCACCTTGGTCAACACATCATCGACCATATACATCATCGTATCCATGGCCTGCATCGAGGACACATAATCGAGATGACGGTTGCGACAGAACTTCTCGCCCGGCACACGGAATTTCTTGCTCGATGCATGCTTGCCGCGCAGCTTGTCCGGATCAAACAGCGAAATCAGCGCATGATAGCGATCAATATCATCGCGGATCGCCAGCAGCGGTGCGGCCTTGTGGATTTTATCGCCAATCGCACTGGTCGATTTCTTGCCCGGCATCAGCCCGATAAGCTTGTCCCAATGATCGGGCGAAAGCATTTTAAGGCCACGCGACACAAGCCCACTGCCAAATGGAATGCTGCCAGCCGCGCGACTGAGCTGCTTGGCCCACAGATAGCGGTTATAGCCGCCGAATGTTTCATCCCCGCCATCGCCCGACAGGGCCACGGTAACGTGTTTGCGGGTCAGGGCCGAGATCAGATAGGTCGGAATGGCAGAACTGTCAAAGAACGGCTCGTCATAGGTTTCCGAAAGCTTCGGCACCAGATCAAGCGCATCCTTGGGTGTCACGTAAAGCTCGGTATGGTCGGTCTTGAGGTGCTTTGCGACTTCACCGGCGAAGGCCGCCTCGTTAAAGGCCTCGTCCTCGAACCCGACGGAGAATGTTTTGACCGGCCGGTCTGAAACCGACTGCATCAGGGCAACGACGGTTGATGAATCAATCCCGCCCGACAGGAACGCCCCCAACGGCACATCGGCCACCATGCGGCGTTGCACCGCATCGCGCAGCAAATCTTCAAGCGCATCAATTGCGCTTTGATCATCGCCGCTCCAGGCATGTGTCTGCCCGTTAAGCACCGCATCTTCGACCGACCAATAGGCGTTTTCGGTCGCCTGATCATGCGATGAAATTTCAAGGATATGGCCGGGTTTCAGCATCTTGGCATGGGCATAGATCGAAAGCCCCGATGGCACATAACCAAAGCGCAAATAGGCATCAAGGCCGGTCTGGTTGACCTCGCGCGAGATGGCATCGCCTGCCAGCAGTCCTTTGACCTCGGACGCAAAACCGATATGGCCGTCATAACGCGACCAGTAAAGCGGCTTGATGCCCAGCCGGTCACGCACAAGGAACAGTTTTTTCTTCTGGCGGTCCCAAAGCGCGATGGCGAACATGCCAATCAGGCGCTTGATGGTGTCGCGCAGGCCCCAATGGGCAATGCATTCAAGGATGACTTCGGTATCGGAATGGCCGCGCCACGTAATATTGGCCGACGTCAGCTTTTCACGCAGTTCCGGGGCGTTATAGATCTCGCCATTATAGACCATGACATAACGGCCATTGGCGGAATGCATCGGCTGTTTGCCAGCATCGGAAAGATCAATGATGGCAAGGCGGCGCTGCCCAAGGGCAATACCCTCTTGCTCATCAAGCCAGACATCACCGCCATCCGGGCCACGGTGATACAGCGCGTCATTCATGCGCGACACACGATCGCCCAAGCGCGTTGCATCAGCTTGTTCAGACAGCCATAAACCGGCAATTCCACACATGAAAATATCCTGTAAAGCCCTGCCGTTACTTAAAACAATAACGGTGTGCCCTACAATGAAAACATTCGCAAAAGCCGGGTAATTCGACGATTTTTAACGCCGATTGATCCCAAGCCGCGCCATCCGGCGATAAAGCGTGTTGCGCCCAATGCCCAGTGCCTTGGCGGTGTTGCTGATGTGCCATTGCTGATCATCAAGGACTTGGCGCAGGGCATCGGCCTCCGCCCTTGCGATGGTCTGGCCCGGCGATGGCGGTGCATTATCCTGCGTTGCATGGAAATCATCGGGCAAATGATGACGGTCAATCACCCCGTCTTCGGCAAAGACGGCGGCATATTGCAACACATTGATCAGTTCGCGCACATTGCCCGGCCAAGCGTGACGGGTCAAAAGTGCCAGAACATCATCACTGCATGCGACATACTCATCCGACAACGCTGCCAAAAGCCGCCCAATCAGATCAGCCAGGTCACTGCGTTCACGTAACGGCGGCACGGCAAGGCGCGCGCCCTTGATGCGATAAAGCAGGTCTTCACGGAATTTGCCCTCGGCTACCGCCGCATTCAAATCGACATTGCTCGCACAGATCAGGCGGAAATCGACCGGCACGGACTTGGTGCTGCCAAGCGGCTCAACCGTGCGGCTTTCAAGCACACGCAGCAATCGGCCTTGGGCGGCCAGCGGCATATCGCCGATTTCATCGAGAAACAGTGTGCCGCCATTGGCCTCGCGGATGCGGCCACCAAACCCGTCGCGAGCTGCGCCGGTAAAGGCGCCACCGGCATGACCAAACAGTTCGTTTTCAATCAGTCCTTCGGGAAGGGCGGCACAGTTGATCGCAACAAAGGCCTTTGATTTGCCAAGGGTGGCATCATGAATGTGGCGGGCGAGATATTCCTTGCCGCTGCCGGTTTCACCCGACATCAGGACATTGATATCGCGCGCATGAAGCCGCGTGCCGATTTCAAAAATGCGCCGCAACGCGGCGTCCTTGTCCGGGATATCAGTCGTGCGTCGGGCTGGCAGGGATGGCGCCTTGCGCGCCACCGGTGTTGAGCGCCCGACATAACGGCGGCGCATCCGTTGCGGGATGGTGACACTGCCAAACAAAACCCCGCCGCCCGCGATATTAAGCGGGGTTGCCGAGGTGCCCTGCCCGTCCGGGCTTGCCAGTTTGGCAATCAGGTTGTCGACATCCATCTCGAACATATCGGCGATATCGGCGGAATTATCACACGCCGCCAGAATGCGACGCGCAGTCGATGTCGCCCCGCTGATTGTGCCATCTGGCGCAATCGAAATCATCGCATCACGGGTTGATCCGACATGACGGGCATCGGGATGAAGGTGGACAATCACATCACCGGCGCGTTCATCAAAAAACAGGATACGTTCAAGCGCATCGGCATAATCGGCCACCATGCCGCGCACGCGCAGGCAATCGGGGCGTTTGATATCTTCGCGCACAGCCGATACATCCAGGACCGAGCACACCTTGCCATCAGGATCAAAGACGGGGGCTGCTGTACAGGTCAGAACCGAATGCTGTGCCAGGAAATGTTCGTCCTTGTGGATGGTGATCGGGCGACCTTCGACAATACAGGTACCAATGCCGTTCGTACCTTCGCGTTCCTCGCTCCAGACCGCACCGGGGAGCAGGCCGTTGGTGCGAAACGATGGCAACAGGGAATGGGCCGCAACACTATCAAGGATCACGCCGCTATTATCGGTCAGAAACACCGCATAGCCGGATGCATCGATCTTGCGATACAGCGTGCGCACAAGGTCATGGGCATGGTGATAAAGCCGCCCGTTGCGATCGCGCAATTGCCGGGTCTGGCTTTCAGATATGACTTCGGGACGGCGCAAGGTGTCATGAGCCAGACCAAAGCGTTGTTCACACCGTTGCCAGCTTTCAAGCACCGCACGATTTTGCGCCCCACCGCTCAGCTGCAGGGCTGCTTCTATCCGTCCGCCGGGAAGGTTTCCTGACATAGACGCTATCTCCCTTGTGTCGGTGTTTTTGCCATTATTTTGGACCGGATTCTTCCGGTGCGTGACTTTTGCCACAGCCGATCACAGGCGATCACAGGCGATCACAGGCGATCACAGGCGAAATCGTAACACATTTGACGTCCCCCACGCCAAACAGTTTCGCCCGCCAATTCCGGCAAAACCATGAGTGTTCCATTTTTGGAACAATTTGTGCCAATCGCCCTGTTCCAGTCATACCGATGGCACAAAACACCCGGTTCAACGGGAAACCCGCAACCATCTGAAAAACAGGTTCTTTCTGACAAGCCGGCACGGAAATCGCCAAGTGGCACGACCTTTGCGGGTAACGGATCGTCATAATCAAAAATGCGGGCGGCAAATCGCCCGTTATCTCGGAGGAACCCAAATGATCTACAAGAATCCAAATGACGCAGGCAGCAAGGTCAGCTTCAAAGGCCGTTATGAAAACTTCATTGGCGGTGAATGGGTGGCCCCTGCCAAGGGTCAGTATTTTGAAAATGTCTCGCCGGTAAATGGCAAGCCGTTCTGCGAAGTTGCACGATCGAGCTCTGCAGACATTGAAAAGGCACTTGACGCCGCACATGCCGCCTTCCCGGCCTGGGGCAAGACCTCGGTCACGGAACGGGCCAATATGCTCAACAAGATTGCTGATCGCATGGAAGCCAATCTTGAAATGCTGGCCGTCGCCGAAACCTGGGACAATGGCAAGGCCGTGCGTGAAACGCTGGCAGCCGACATTCCACTTGCGATTGACCATTTCCGCTATTTCGCGGGTGCTATTCGCGCACAGGAAGGCTCGCTTGGCGAGATTGACGACAACACGGTCGCCTATCACTTCCATGAACCGCTTGGCGTGGTTGGTCAGATCATTCCATGGAACTTCCCGATCCTGATGGCGGTGTGGAAACTGGCCCCGGCACTGGCTGCGGGGAACTGTGTGGTTCTGAAACCGGCCGAACAAACCCCAGCATCAATCTGTGTTCTGATGGAACTGATTTCCGATCTGATCCCGGCGGGCGTTGTCAACGTTGTGCAGGGCTTTGGCGTGGAAGCCGGCAAGCCGCTGGCACAAAGCAACCGTGTCGCCAAGGTCGCCTTTACGGGGGAAACCACCACCGGCCGCCTGATCATGCAATATGCATCGGAAAACATCATTCCGGTCACCCTGGAGCTTGGTGGCAAGTCGCCGAACATCTTCTTTGAAGACATCATGGCAGCGGACGATGATTTCCGCCAAAAGGCCGCCGAAGGCATGGCAATGTTTGCCCTGAACCAGGGTGAAGTTTGCACCTGCCCGTCGCGCGCGATCATTCAGGAAAGCATCTATGACAAGTTCATGGATAGCGTTCTGTCGCGCGTTGCCAGCATCAAACAGGGCAACCCGCTTGATACCGACACCATGATGGGTGCACAGGCCTCGACCGAACAGATGGAAAAAATCATGTCCTATCTGGATATCGGCAAACAGGAAGGTGCCGAAGTCCTGTGTGGCGGTGACAAGGCCGATCTGGGTGGGGACCTTTCCGATGGTTTCTATATCCAGCCAACCATCTTCAAGGGCCATAACCGCATGCGGATTTTCCAGGAGGAAATCTTTGGCCCGGTCGTTTCGGCCACCACGTTCAAGGACGATGCCGAGGCCCTTCATATCGCCAATGACACGCTGTATGGCCTTGGGGCTGGTGTCTGGACCCGCGATGCCAACCGGTCCTATCGCTTCGGCCGTGATATCAAGGCCGGTCGTGTGTGGACCAACTGCTATCACCTCTATCCGGCGCATGCGGCCTTTGGTGGTTACAAGCAATCGGGCATCGGGCGTGAAAACCACAAGATGATGCTTAACCACTATCAGCAGACCAAGAACCTTCTGGTTTCTTATGATCCGAAACCGATGGGCTTCTTCTGATCCGATCCTCTTCACAGCCGGACGCAAGCACCGTCTTGCGTCCGGTCGCCTTTCGCAAAGAAGGAGGTGACATTGACTGGATCAGAAAACGCGCCTGACAGGGTGGTTGCGACAGATGCCGCGATTGAACTGATCAGGAAGCTCAAGGATATCCACGGGCCGGTGATGTTTCATCAGTCCGGGGGCTGCTGCGATGGCAGTGCACCGATGTGCTTTCCCGACGGGGAATTCAAAACCGGTGATCAGGACGTGTTGCTCGGCGAGATTGAAGGCAGCCCGTTCTATATCGGGCGCGCACAGTTCGAATATTGGCGCCATACCCAGCTGATCATTGATGTGGTCGACGGGCGCGGCGGCATGTTCTCGCTTGAAGGACCAGAGGGCAAACGCTTCCTGACCCGATCGCGCATCTTTAGCGACGAAGAATGGAACGCGCTTAAGGCGCATGAAGAAAAGGCACCAATCACGGATTAGCAAAGCCAACGCTTTTCGATCCTGGATCTACCCGGGCGTTTCGTTTTCGACATCTCCTCCCATGGTGTCCACCCCCAGCGAAACGCCATAAGAAGCTGCCAGCTTATCCGGCGCATGGGTGGCTTCTTCCCCCTTGCCCGCTGCTTCCCCCCATTTGGGCAGCGGGCATTTTTTATGCCAGCACCACAAGCACCACCCCCGAAAGGGCACAAAGAAACATCAGCGACAACAGGGCCGCCATCACCACCCGCCCGCCAACATGCAGGATATTGCGGATATCAACACTCAATCCCAAAGCGGCCATGGCAAGGATGGTCAGGAAGGACGATGTGGTTTTGATCGGCGCGCGGGCAATATCGGGGATCAGATCAAACGAACAGCCCACCATCATGGCGATAAAGCCGATGATGAACCATGGCACGACCTGGGCAATCGGAAGCTTGGTTTCACGTGCCCGACCGCCAATCACGGCCAGCGCAAAGATCACTGGCCCCAGCATCAGAACCCGGATCAGTTTGACCAGCGTGCCGACCTGAACCGCAAGGGTGCCAGCCGGGGCGGTTGCCGCCAGAACCTGCGGCACGGCATAGACGGTTAGCCCTGAAAATATCCCGTATTGGGTTGCCGATAATCCAAGCCCGGCATGAAGCATCGGCAGAACAAAAACAAACAGTACCCCCAGAACCGCCGTAAAGGAGATCGAGGCCGCCACATCATCTGATTGTGCCTCAATCACCGGGGCGGTTGCCGCAATTGCCGAATTGCCACAGATTGAATTGCCGCATGCGACGAGCATCGAAAGATGGTTCGATAGGCCAAGTGCGCGCCCGATGTGATAGCTGACAAACAGGCTGATACAGACCACCGCGATGATGGCCGCAACCAACCCGCCCCCGGCCGACCCGATGGCCTGCGCGCTAATCGACGCCCCCAAAAGTACAATGGCAATTTCAAGCACCGTCTTGGCACAAAACCGCACCCCGGCAAAATAGCGCGGCGCCAATCCAAACACGGATCGCACCACCACCCCGATCAGAATGGCAAAAACCAGACTTTCCACCCAGCCACGCCCGAACAACATACGCTCGGCATGTTCGGCCAGCTTGGCGGCAAGTGCGACCAGAACGGTTACAGCAAGCCCGGGCAAGATCGGTTTGAGGTGGGTGTTAAAAAACATGGTTTTCCTGTGTTTTGATCACAGGCAGAAAATCCCACACCCAACCATTTACTTCCATCGAATAAAAACTCATGTTTCATTCAATTAAATTGAACGGTTGAACGTAACCATGATGACACTTGAACAGCTTCAGATCTTTGTCGCGGTTGCCGAACGCGAACATCTGACCCGCGCGGCTGAGGCCATTGGCCTGACGCCATCGGCCGTCAGCTCCGCGATCAAGAATCTTGAAGGCTTTTATGGTGTGGCGCTGTTTAACCGGGTCGGACGGCGGATTGAGCTGACCCAGACCGGGCGATTGTTCCTTGATGAAGCCAAATCAACACTGGCCCGTGCACGGGCAGCAGAACTGACCTTGGCGGAACTGGGCGGCATGCAACGCGGGGAGCTTAATGTTTATGCCAGTCAGACGATTGCCAGTTACTGGTTGCCGCCGTTTCTGATGAAATTTCATGATCAGTATCCCGGCATCGAAATCCGCCTGACGATTGGCAACACCAAAACCGTTTCCGATGCGGTGCGTGGCGGGGCGGCCGATATCGGCTTTATCGAAGGCGACATTGATGAACCGGCATTGGCCAAACGCGAAGTCGCCGAAGACGCATTGGTGATTGTTGTTTCCCCCAAACACCCCTGGGCCAATGGCCGCGCGCTAAACCCACAGGCCCTTGTCACCCAGACCAACTGGATCCTGCGCGAAGCAGGTTCAGGCACCAGATCGGAATTCGAAACCGCCTTGCGCGATCTGGGCGTTGACCCCGCGCGCCTGCGCACCGCACTTGTCCTGCCCAGTAACGAGGCGGTGATTACCGCGGTTGAAAACGGCATCGCCGCCACCGCCGTTTCACAATTCGCGGTCAGCTCGCTGATCGCCCAGGGCCGCCTTGCGCGTGCCAACTTCCCGATCCCACCGCGCAAATTCATGGTGCTGCGCCATAAAGAACGCCAGCAAACGCAAAGTTCGCTAGCACTTGAGAAACTGTGCCTTTCGCCACCGAGCACCTAGATCGCTACAATCGAATTTAAAAATATTCCAAGTGTAAATTGCGCATTCGCAATGCAGCATTTCGGGGTCGGTTCTAATGGTCGGTCTGACAGGGCAACCTGTGCATGCGCCACCCACCAACGACACATGCATCCGTCAAAGGGCACTTCCGATCGCGGAAGATGCAGAGTTGTCCAGAGGCTTCGCCACCTTAGAGGACCCTGCCAATGCTTGATGCAGAACTATTGGCGCGCATACAGTTTGCCTTTACCGTCTCGTTCCACATTATCTTTCCGTCCTTCACCATCGGACTGGCAAGCTTCCTGTTTGTGCTCGAAGCCCTGTGGCTGCGCACCAGGGACGAGACCTATCTTTCGCTTTACAAATTCTGGATGAAAATCTTTGCCCTGGCCTTTGGCATGGGCGTCGTATCCGGGATTGTGATGTCCTATCAGTTCGGCACGAACTGGGGACCGTTTTCCGAATTTACCGGCGGTGTGATCGGCCCGCTTCTGGCCTATGAGGTGCTGAGCGCCTTCTTCCTTGAGGCCGGGTTCCTTGGCATCATGCTGTTTGGCTTGAACCGTGTCGGGCCGAAGCTGCACTTTACCGCTACCACCATGGTTGCGATCGGCACCCTTTTCTCGGCCTTCTGGATTTTGTCGGCCAATAGCTGGATGCAAACGCCTGACGGCTATGTGATCGAAAATGGCCGGGCGGTTGTTTCAAGCTGGATCGACGCAATCTTCAATCCGAACTTCCCCTATCGTCTGGTGCATATGGTGCTGGCGGCTTACCTCACCACCGCCCTTGTGGTTGGTGCGGTTGGCGCATGGCATCTGATGCGTGATCGCGAAAACCGGGCGGCCAGGATCATGTTTTCCATGGCGATGTGGATGGCGGCCATCCTCGGCCCGATCCAGATCTTTGCCGGTGACCTGCACGGGCTTAATACCCTTGAACATCAGCCGGCCAAAGTGGCCGCGATGGAAGGGCATTTTGACACCCGCGAAGGTGCACCCCTGATCCTGTTTGGCATGCCCGACATGGAAGAGGAAGAAACCAAATACGCACTCGAAATTCCCAAGCTGGGGTCGATGATCCTGACCCATGAATGGGATGGCAAGATCACGGGTTTGAAGGACTTCGCGCCTGAAGATCGCCCGAACGCGGCAATTGTGTTCTGGACCTTCCGGATCATGGTCGGGCTGGGTGTTTTGATGGCACTTCTGGGCATTGCGAGTGTCATCGCACGCCTGCGCAAGAAGCTTTATAGCTGTGGCTATCTGCATCGCTTTGCCCTTCTGATGGGGCCAAGTGGCTTTGTTGCCATTCTGGCGGGCTGGTTTACCACCGAGGTCGGGCGGCAGCCCTGGGTGGTCTATGGCCTGATGCGAACATCCGAGGCCGGGTCGCCCGTCGCCCCGACTGCCATTGCCGGATCGCTGATCGCCTTTGTTGTGGTTTATGCCATCGTGTTCGGGGTCGGCACGGCCTATATCCTGCGCGCCATGGTCAAGGACCCGCGCAGCGCCCACATCCCTGAAGAAACCGAAATCTTGCGGGCGGGTGGTCGCCAATCGACCGCCGCACATCCGCCCGTGGCAGGAGAATGATCATGGATTATCAACTGATCTGGGTTCTGCTGATTGCTGTTGCCGTCTTTGCCTATGTCACGCTGGATGGCTTTGACCTTGGCATTGGCATCCTGTTTCCCTTCATCAAGAACCCGAAAAATCGCGGCCGGATGATGAATACCGTCGCCCCGGTGTGGGATGGCAATGAAACCTGGCTGATCCTGGGCGGGGGTGGGCTTTATGCCGCCTTCCCGCAGGCCTATTCATTGCTGATGACCGCTTTTTACATTCCGGTCTTCACGATGCTGTTGGCGCTTGTTTTCCGTGGTGTGGCGTTTGAGTTCCGGTTCAAAAGCAAGAACCACCAGAAACACTGGGACTTTGCCTTTTCCGCCGGTTCGATCATCGCAGCCGCGATGCAAGGCGCGATGCTGGGCGGCTTTATCGAAGGCATCGCCGTTGAAAACGGGCGTTTTGTTGGCGGTGCGTTTGATTGGCTGAGCCCGTTTTCGGTGTTCTGCGCCACGGCAGTTGTGGTGGGCTATGCCCTGCTTGGCACCGGCTGGCTGATCATGAAAATGGAAGGCAATTTTCAGGGCAACTTGCGCAAACTTGCCAAACCAGCCGTAATCTGGATGGCGGCCAATCTTGGCGTGGTGTCGCTGATGACGACCTATGTCAACCCGGCCTATGCCCAGCGCTGGTTTGAATTGCCAAACATGCTGTATCTCGCCCCCATTCCGCTTGTGACGGTCGGGTTGCTCTACTGGCTGTGGCACGCGGTCAAGAAGCGTGAAAAGACGGTGTTTAGCATCACGCTTGGCATTTTCTTCCTGAGTTATCTTGGCTTCGGGATCACGCTTTATCCCAATATCGTGCCGCCGATGATCACATTCCGCGATGCGGCCGCCCCGGAAAACAGCCTTGCCTTCATGCTGGTGGGGGCTGTGGTCCTGCTGCCGATCATTCTGGCCTATACCGCCTATGCCTATTGGGTATTTCGCGGCAAGACCGGGGATGAGGGGTATCACTGATGGCCAGCATCAAATCACCTGTCAAATCCCCAAAAGCCCGCAGATGGCTGTGGTTTGTCGGCCTTTATGTCGGCGGGGTTGTCGTGCTTGGCGCAGCATCATTACTGCTGCGCGCCCTGATGGGGCAGGCATGACCATGCACATGCCCTGACGAATGCAAACTCCCGTGACCTGCTTCATTACCCCCGACAGCAGGTCTCTACCCGGCAGCACTCCCCACCCGCTGCCGGGTTCTTTTT
The DNA here is from genome assembly GCF_059052855.1 of Thalassospira sp. CA1. NCBI lineage: Bacteria > Pseudomonadati > Pseudomonadota > Alphaproteobacteria > Rhodospirillales > Thalassospiraceae > Thalassospira > Thalassospira sp. CA1. The sequence continues at coordinate 28,538 of NZ_JBZCIA010000005.1, read as the reverse complement.
TGCTTACTGGTTGTCCTTGCGCCGGATCAGCAGGGCCAAACGTTCAATCCCGTCGCGGATACGTTCGTTGCTTTCGGTGGCAAAGCTCAGGCGCGCGGTATTGATGCCGCTTTGATCACAGAAGAATGCCTGACCGGGGACAAAGGCGACTTTGGCATCCTCCATCGCATCGATCAGAAGTTCGCGGCTGTTGATGTTGTCGGGCAATGTTAACCAGACAAACATGCCCCCTTGCGGGCGCGACCAACTGACACCTTCGGGCATGAAGTCCTCAAGCGCGCCCAGCATCACATCACGTTTGGCGCGATAGGCATCCTGCAGGGTTTCCAGATGGCTTGGGAACAGTTTCGACGCGGCACGCAGTGCGATTTCCTGATTGATCGTAGAAACATGCAGATCCCCCGCCTGCTTCATCAAAACAAGCTGACGGATCACCGGGCGCGGTGCCGTGATCCAGCCGATACGAAGGGCCGGTGCCAGCGTTTTGGAAAAGGTACCCAACTGAATAACCGTTCCGGCATCCGGATCGCCATGGGTGTCATCAAGGGCCAAAAGCGACGGCAGGCTTTCACCTTCATAGGCAAGCTTGCAATAGGCCGCGTCTTCAAGGATCACCGCGCCATATTTGCGCGCAGTCTCCAGCACCGCCAAACGGCGATCAAGCGAATAGGATCGCCCGGTCGGGTTCTGGAAATCCGGCGACAGATAGGCAATCCGGGCCCCCTTGGCAAAGGCGGCATAAAGTTCGGCAATCACCGGCCCCTCATCATCCATGGCAATGCCGACATAGCTTGGCCGACGCATGGAAAAGGCCTGCATCGCGCCAAGATAGCTTGGCTTTTCCAGAACGATCTCGCGCCCCGGTTCCAGCAACAGGCGGGCGAGCATATCCAGCCCCTGCTGCGCGCCACAGGTAATCAGGATGTTATCAATATCGCGCACAGCCCCCGTCGCCGCCAGATCGTCCGCAATCCATTGCCGCAGCCCGGGCAGGCCTTCACTGATGGAATATTGCAGACTGCGACGCCCGGCCTGCTCATCGCCGGTCAGATCGCCATAAACATCATTAAAGGTCGCAAGCGGGAAAAGCTTGGGATCGGGCACACCACCGGCAAATGAAATAATCTCTGGCCGTTCGGCCACTTTCAGCAGGTCACGAATTTCGGACGCCCGCAGGGCACGGGCATCGGCGACGATCATTTCATTCCATTGAACAGACATGGCAGCACTCTTTAGGTCAGCAACATTGCCGTTATTTGGCAAGCAACACTGACCTAAATCAAGTTTATTTTATCGAACCATCTAAATTTGAAATAAAATTACAATTTGGTCTATCGCCAAGCTTGTTACAGCCCCATGCGGTTTTGCTCTGTGCCCTTTATTTTGCCAGCAGCCAGGCCCGACAAAAGACCACGGAAACCAGCACAACCGCGAAACAGCCGATCAACGCGGAAAATACAGCACTGACGATCAGAAATGCCGGATCGGCGGGGATGCCGATGGCAACCAGTATCGCCACCACCTGCCCCATGACTGGCAACACCAAGGCTGAGAGAATGGGCAGGAACAGAACCACCGCCAAGAGTCGCACAAGCAGATAGAAGAAGCATCGCCGTCCAACGGCCAGAACATCGCCAAACCTTGCCTGCCCCGCCTGAACGATCATCGCACCCCATGCGCCCAACAGCACAAACAGGACAAAGGCCAGAAGGGCCACCACAGCCCCCGCACCAAGACGCAAAGCGGCCGACGCATCAACGCGGCCTGTACTCATCAATAGAAGATCAGACACAAACACAAGCTGATAGAGCGTGCCCAAAACCGCCACCACCAATGCTGCAGCCATCATGCCCCGCGCAAAATGCAGCACCCCGGCCAAACCGTTTGATAGCATGGCCGCAAACCCGACCTCGCCCCTCAGGACAGCGATGTGGCTGACATAGGCAACGGGGATCAGCGGAATGGCATAAACCGCAAACCAGATGACTTGCCAGATGGCGCCCGTCAGGTTGGGCGTGCCTTCAGCGTCCAGCAATGCCGGGCCGGGCATGACAGATCCAAGCCCGCTGATCAGAACCGTCAGCAACACCGAAATGGCAACAATGCCCCGCCCCTGCCACATCAGGGCCATACCATCCTGAATAATCCAGGTCTTGAATGGCTGTGCGTGTCCGTTCATCGCCCCCCACATATCGCCGCCGCAATTGCGTGCGATTGATATGGCGATGAATGGGGTATCTGGTCAATGCATCTGGCTTAATCCAGCTCGGAAGGTATGATTGAGGTCTCCCTACCAAAACAAAGGCCCTGCGATGCAAATAAACTTGCCCTGCCACGCCTTTCGAATTAAACACTATTAAAGGTGTTGATAGTCATTCGACTACAAAATTTTGTGTAAAAATAGAAATCACACTTGCGTTGCGGGGCGTTCCATATTACCCATCAAAGCTAAGTGAAATACTTTTATAAACACTAAATTATGTGTTGATTGCCACATTTATGATCGATCGGCAGGAAAGAGAATGCAGCCTAATCTGACCCATCTCCGCCAGCTTGAGGCAGAGAGTATCCACATCATCCGCGAGGTGGCGGCATCGTTCGAGCGGCCGGTGATGCTTTATTCCATCGGCAAGGATTCATCAGTTCTGCTGCATCTGGCGCGCAAGGCGTTTTACCCGGCCCCGCCGCCCTTTCCATTGATGCATGTCGATACCACCTGGAAATTCCGCGAAATGATCGAATTTCGCGACCGGATGGCGGCTGAATATGGCTTTGATCTGATTGTTCACATCAATCAGGACGGCGTGGAGCGCGGCATTGGACCGTTCACCCATGGCTCCAGCCTGCATACCGATGTCATGAAGACGGAATCGCTTAAACAGGCGCTGAACAAATACAAGTTCGATGCCGCCTTTGGCGGTGCACGCCGTGACGAGGAAAAGGCACGTGCCAAGGAACGCGTGTTTTCCTTCCGGACCGAAACCCACCGATGGGATCCGAAAAACCAGCGCCCGGAATTGTGGGATATCTATAACGCCCGGATCAACAAGGGTGAAAGCATCCGTGCTTTCCCGATCTCGAACTGGACCGAGCTTGATATCTGGCAATACATCTATCTCGAGCAGATCCCGATTGTGCCGCTGTATTATTCCGCCAAACGTCCGGTGGTCGAACGCGACGGCATGCTGATCATGGTCGATGACGACCGCATGCCGCTGAACCCGGGCGAAACGCCGGAAATGAAATCGGTGCGTTTCAGGACCCTTGGCTGCTACCCGCTGACGGGGGCGGTCGAGTCCGAGGCAGCCACCCTGCCCGATATTATTCAGGAAATGCTCCTGACTCGTTCAAGCGAACGTCAGGGCCGCATGATTGACCACGACCAGGCCGGGTCGATGGAGAAGAAGAAGCAGGAAGGCTATTTCTGATGTCACACAAGTCTGATTTGATCGCCGATGATATTCTCGGCTACCTCAAGGCTCAGGAAGAAAAAAGCCTTCTGCGTTTCATCACCTGCGGCAGCGTGGATGACGGTAAATCGACCCTGATCGGGCGTCTGCTTTGGGATTCCAAACTGATCTTTGAAGATCAGCTGGCCGCCCTTGAATCAGATAGCCGCAAGGTCGGCACCCAGGGCGGCGAGATTGATTTCGCCTTGCTGCTTGATGGTTTGCAGGCCGAACGCGAACAGGGCATCACCATTGATGTTGCCTATCGCTTCTTCTCGACCGACAAGCGCAAATTCATCGTCGCCGATACCCCCGGCCACGAACAATATACCCGTAACATGGCGACCGGTGCCTCGACTGCTGATGTTGCCGTGATCCTGATTGATGCTCGTAAGGGCATTCTGACCCAGACCCGTCGTCACAGCTTCATCACATCGCTTTTGGGCATCAAGCATGTGGTACTGGCCGTTAACAAGATGGACCTGATCGACTATGACCAATCCAAGTTTGATCAGATCGTTGCCGAGTATCTGAAATTCGCCGAACAGTTGAACTATAGCTCGATCACCGCGATCCCGCTTTCGGCCCTGCGTGGTGATAACATGATCGAGCCGAGCGCGAATACGCCCTGGTATTCCGGCCCGACGCTTCTGGCCCATCTTGAAGATGTGCAGGTCGAACAGGATGCGATTGAAAAGCCGTTCCGTTTGCCGGTGCAGTGGGTCAACCGCCCGAACCTTGATTTCCGGGGCTTTTCCGGCACCATTTCATCAGGCCGCGTCAAACCGGGTGACGAGGTTGTCGTGACCGCATCGGGTCAGACCAGCAAGGTCAAGGACATCGTCACCTTTGATGGAAACCTAGATGAAGCCATTGCCGGTCAGGCAATTACCCTGACCCTTGAAGATGAAATCGACATTTCGCGTGGCGACATTTTGGCACATGCGGATGCCAAACCCGACTTTGCCGATCAGTTCGAAGCCCGCATCATCTGGATGCATGAAGATCATCTTCTGCCCGGCCGCCCCTATCTGATCAAGATGGGCGCACAGGTTGCCAATGCGCAGATCAGCGACCTTAAATACAAGGTCAATGTGAACACGCTTGAACATGTGGCCGGAAAAACGCTTGAGCTTAATGAAGTCGGGATTGCCAATATCTCGGCCGACAAGGCGTTGGCGTTTGATCCCTATGATCAGAACCGTCATTCGGGCCGCTTTATCATCATTGACCGCTTTACCAACGCCACCGTTGGGGCGGGCATGGTCAACCATTCCCTGCGTCGTGCGACCAACATCAAATGGCAGGAAATGGATATCAACAAGGGGGCACGTGCCTATCAGAAAGGCCAGAAATCGGTCATTCTGTGGTTCACCGGCCTGTCGGGTGCGGGCAAATCCACCGTCGCCAACCTGGTTGAGAAGAAGCTCCATGCCCTTGGCAAACATACCTACACCCTTGATGGCGATAATGTGCGTCATGGCCTGAACAAGGATCTTGGCTTTACCGATGCCGATCGCGTGGAAAACATCCGCCGTGTTGGTGAAACCGCCAAGCTGTTTGTCGATGCGGGCGTGATTACGCTGGTGTCCTTTATCTCGCCGTTCAAAAGCGAACGCCAACTGGCGCGCAGCCTTGTTGAGAAAGACGAGTTCATCGAGGTGTTTATCGACACCCCGCTTGAAGTCTGCGAACAGCGCGATGTTAAGGGGCTTTATAAAAAAGCCCGTGCGGGCGAGATCGCCAACTTCACCGGGATCGACAGCCCTTATGAGCGGCCGGAAAACGCCGAGATTACGGTCAACACATCCGATCAAACCGCCGAAGAAGCCGCAGAGGCGATTGTCTCCAAGCTTGAAGAATTCGGTGTTCTCGGGGCCTGGTTCCCGGAAATCTGATCTGCATTCAGACATATATTCAGGAAAACCCGGCATTTGCGAATGCCGGGTTTTCTTTTGACAGCCATTAAACGAATAAGCTTAAACTAAAGCTACCTATACACGCATTAGCAAAGGCATGCACATCTTATGGCTATGGGCAGAAGTATCAGATTGTTCCTTGTAGATGGTACACCTACTGGAATTATTACTGCCGAGATAATGAATTGGACTGGACATATTATCTCCGCACCAAGGATCAACCTGCCCCACTTACTGAAACGCCATGAAGTTACCCGAACGGGTGTTTACTTCCTCTCAGGTCCAAACCCAGAGAACCCAAACAAAACTCTCGTCTACATAGGGGAAAGTGACAACGTTTCGCGACGCCTGATAAGTCACAACAATGATGCATCAAAAGAATTTTGGGACAAAACATTCGTAATCACCAGCAAAGACCAAAACCTTACCAAAGCCCACGCAAGGTATTTGGAGAGCCGCTTAATTTCTATCGCAGCTAGCACTGGGCGCATTAATCTCGTTAACGCTACAGCACCTGAGTATGGTTACCTACCAGAAGCAGACCTTGCCGATATGGAATTTTTTATCGAGCAAATTCGAATTGTGATGCCTGTTCTGGGTATGGATTTCCTTAGAGAAAAGCCAAATACAGCAGAATCCCCGCTCATAAAAGAGGCCTCCACTGAAAGATCTCCCACATTTGAAATTTATAGCCCAAAATACAAATTGACCGCGAAAGCACGGCAAGTTGACGGCGACTTTGTTGTACTAGCGGGCTCTCATGCAAGATCATCGTGGGATAGCAGTGCTGGTGGCTACCGTAGTCTTCATGAACAACTCATTGAAGAAGGGCGTCTGGTTCCTGAGCGTGACGGAATTCTTTATTTCAAAGAGGATACAATTTTTTCCAGTCCGAGTGCCGCATCTGCAACTATTTTTGGACGCCCTGATAATGGCCGTACAACTTGGCGCGTCGCAGGCACGAATAAGACCTATGCAGACTGGCAAAATGAACAAATCAGTTCTTCGACTGAACTGCCTTCTGACACCGACTAAATTGATATCAAGCATCTGCTAGAATGCACCTATTGACTCCTGTTCCGCTTTGACCACATAAAATAGAACAAAACAGGAACAATAAAATGTCAGACAGACGCATTCATCAGGCACGCGCAGCTTTGGCGCGTGCCGAGCAACAATGGAAAGTTCAGGTTTCCTGTCTGTCCGGTGGGCCAGATCGGGCAGACGGGGTCATTGCGCGTGCCTTTGGCGGCACGTTCCTGCGCGATCATATCAGCATCGGCGGCCTTGCCCCGACTGGCCTGCATGAAGTTCTGTGCGGCCATGATGATTGCGCGGCGTCCCTTTTGGCGTGGTATCTGGCGACATTGTCTGTGGATGCGCCCTCTGATGCTCCATCTGCCCCACCCCCCGGCAAGGGCATCTTCTGGATCCGGCAGCGTCGCGCCCTTGATCAGGGCGGGTTTTATGCGTTGTCCCTGCCGATGACGGCCCTTGAACCCGAACCGTTGATGATGACGGTGGATCAACAGGCCACCGCCCTTTGGACCTGCGAGGAAGTGGCAAAATCCGGTCAGGTCCGTGCGGTGATCATTGAAACCACCGACTATGACCTGACCACCGCCCGGCGCCTGCAACTGGCCTGTGAAAGTGGTGGCACGCGCATCATTGTTTTGCGCCCGCTTGCCAGAAACGGGCGCATCCCGACCTCAAGCGCCTGGACGCGCTGGCAAATCACACCTGTAAACGCCTTGGAACCAACAGAACGACCAACAGGAAACGACCATCATCTCAGCCTGATCGGGGGACGCGGGGTCCGACCGGGAAGCTGGAAAGTCAAAACCGATGCAACAACGTTTTCTTTATCTGTGGCTGACCCACTGGAAAACCGACTGTCAGAAGACAACCCCAAAGACAGGCACGCCCACGCCTGACCTGCCCCGCGATGTTGACAGTCAGAAAACTGCCCCGAAAGCACAAGCCACCCCGCACGTGATCACGCGCAGTGACCACAAGGGCGTGCTCGTCTGCGGCCTGAATGCAGCGGCACAAAAGGCAGGACTTCATGGCGGCATGCGCCTTTCTGATGCGCGCAGCATCCTGCCCGATCTTCAGGACAGCCCCGAAGATCCAGAACTGTGTGATGGCAAATTTGCCCGTCTGGTGCGCTTCATGGACCGCTATAGCCCATGGATCGCACCGGATCGGGACTTGCATGCGCATGGGCTTAATGGGGATGCGGGAATGTGGCTTGAAATCACTGGCGGCAGTCATTTGTTTGGTGGCGAAAGTGCCATGATCAAACAAATCCTGCGCGACATGAAAGCCCAAGACATTGCTGCCCGCGCGGCCATTGCCGATACCGCCGGGGCGGCATGGGCGGCGGCGCGTTGCCATCCGGGCGCATCCGGTGAGCGCATCTTGTCCCTGCCACGCGATCACGGGATTGCGGCCGGGTTTCCGGTATCGTGTCTGCGGCTATCTGATGACATCATCGCGGTTCTGGCACGCCTTGGCCTGAAACAACTGGGCGATATCACACCCCTGCCGCGTGCCAATATCACCACCCGCCTTGGTCCGGATGTGCTGCATCGCCTTGATCAGTTTTATGGCCGCCTGCCCGAACATCTGAATTTCGAGCTGCCCGATGCGCCGTGGCTAATCAAACAGAACTTTGGCGAACCATTGGGGAGTGCTGACACGCTGGCGCATGCGATTGAAAGCATGGTGGCGGAACTTTGTGCCAAACTGCGCGATGAAAACCTTGGTCTTAGGCGCCTGATCGTCCGGTCCATTCGGGTCGATGGCCATGCCCATACCATCACGACCACAACCGGCACGCCCTGCCAGTCCGAAAGCCATACCTTGCGATTGCTCGCAGAAAAGATGCCCGGGGTTGATACCGGCTTTGGCATCGAACAGGTGATTGTCTATGCCCCCTGGGTCGAACATGTTGCCTTTCGTCAGGTCCGCCTTGATCGCAAACAGGATGACAGCAGCGATCATATCGCCCTTGCCCAACTGCTTGATCGCATTGCCCATCATCTGGGCCCCAAGGACATTTTATATCGCCCGGCCCATCATGCCAGCCACCTGCCCGAACGGGCCGCCATCCGGCAATCGCCCACCGGGGCTGCCAAACCGGCACGTCTTGCGGATGCGCCGTTGCCCAAACGCCCGGTGCGGCTGATTGATCCGCCCGAACCGGTTGATGTCATGGAACGCAGTGCCAACGGCGCGCCGACAAAACTGCGTTGGCGCAAGATGATGATTGATGTGTTGCGGGCCGACGGGCCAGAGCGCATCTGCCCGGAATGGTGGAGCCATCTGGACCGGGATCATTACGCCCTGTCGCAGATGACACGCGATTATTTCCGCATCTGCGATCAGAAAGGCCGGTTGATCTGGCTGTTTCGCAGTGGCCATGCCGGGCAGGATATCTGGTCGGTACATGGATTGTTTGCCGGATGATGCCATGACCAAACAAACCACCCGTACAGCCGATCCGGCCTATGCCGAACTGCATGTCAGTAGCAATTTTTCCTTTCTGCGCGGCGCATCGCATGCCGAGGAACTGGTCCTGACCGCCGCCACCAAGGGCCTGCACGCGATTGCGATTACCGATCACAACACGCTGGCCGGGGTGGTGCGCGGCCATACCGCCCATCGCAATTATGCCGACCGATTGAATTACATTGTCGGCTGTCGGCTTGATCCGATGGATGGTCCATCCTTGCTGTGTTATCCGACCGACCGCGCATCCTATGCCCGGCTGTGCCGGTTGCTCACCCTTGGCAAGCGTCGCGCGCCCAAGGGATCGTGCGAAATTTATCTCGCCGATATCGTCACGCACAGCGAAGGCCTGCTGTTTATCGCCGTGCCACCCCAGGTCCCCGATGACGCCTTTCGCACTGAACTGATCAGCTTGAAATCGCATTTCGAAGATCGCCTTTGGCTGGCCATCGGGCGGTTCATGGACGGGTTTGACAGCGAACGTCTTGAGTTTACCGAAATGGTCGAGGCTGATCTTGGCATTCCGGCCGTGGTGACCAATGACGTCCATATGCACCTTAGGTCACGCAAACCATTGCAGGATGTCCTGACCTGCATTCGCCATCACTGCACGATTGAGGATGCCGGATACCGTTTATTCCCCAATGGCGAACGCCATATCAAATCGCCACGTGAAATGGCCCGCCTGTTTCCGGGTCACCCGCACTGGATCGCACGCACCGTCGAGATTGCCGATCAATGCACCTTCAGCCTTGATGAGTTGCGCTATGAATACCCCGATGAAAATGACGGGTCGGGCGAAGGCACTCAGGAACGTCTGATCCGCATGACTTGGGAAGGCGCACATAAACGCTATCCCGAAGGTGTGCCGGGCAAGGTCAAAAACCTGATCGAGACAGAGCTTAAACTGATCGACGAGTTGGGCTATGCCCCCTATTTCCTGACCGTGCATGACATTGTCGCCTTTGCCCGGTCCCGTGGCATTTTGTGTCAGGGGCGCGGATCTGCGGCCAATTCATCGGTGTGTTTTTGTTTGCATGTCACCTCGGTCGATCCCAACAAGGTGGAATTGCTGTTTTCACGCTTCATCAGCAATGCACGTAATGAACCGCCTGATATTGATGTCGATTTTGAACATGAACGCCGCGAAGAGGTTATTCAGTTCATCTATGAACGCTATGGCCGTGAACGGGCCGGGCTGACCGCGACCGTGATTTCATATCGATCGCGCAGTGCCATTCGCGATGTTGGCAAGGTGTTTGGTCTGTCGGAAGACACCATCGTCAAACTGACCAAAACCATCTGGGGATCCAGCAGCAAGGGCGCCCATGACAATATGATGCGCCAATCGGGCATTCATCCCGATGAACCGCGCCTGAAGGCCGTTCTTGATATCGCGGGCGAGTTGACCGGCTTTCCGCGCCACTTGTCGCAGCATGTTGGCGGCTTTGTCATCACGCGCGGGCCGCTTTGCGAACTCTCGCCAATTGCCAATGCCGCCATGGCGGATCGCACCACCATTGAATGGGACAAGGATGACATTGATGCGCTGGGTATCCTGAAGGTCGATATCCTGGCCCTTGGCATGCTGACCTGCATCCGAAAGGCCTTGGATGAGCTGCGCAATCACAAGAACATTGATTACGATCTGGCCACCCTGCCCAAGGAAGACGTTGCCACCTATCGCATGCTGGAAAAGGCCGACAGTATCGGCACGTTTCAGGTGGAATCGCGCGCGCAAATGAGCATGCTGCCGCGTTTAAAACCGCGAAGCATTTATGATCTGACCATTCAGGTCGCCATCGTCCGCCCAGGCCCGATCCAGGGCGGCATGGTGCATCCGTTTTTGCAACGGCGCATGGGCCGCGAAAAGGTCGAATATCCATCCCCGGAACTCGAAGCGGTATTGAAACGCACCTGCGGTGTGCCGCTGTTTCAGGAACAGGCGATGCAGATCGCCATTGTCGCCGCTGGCTATTCCGGCGGAGAGGCCGATAACCTGCGTCGCGCCATGGCAACGTTCAAGCGCACCGGCACCATTGGCGAACATCGCACCAAGTTCATCAATGGCATGCGGGGTAATGGCTATGACATGGAATTTGCCGAACGCTGCTTCAAACAGATCGAAGGCTTTGCTGATTATGGCTTCCCCGAAAGCCATGCCGCAAGTTTTGCCATTCTGGCCTATGCGTCGTCCTGGCTGAAATGCCATCATCCGGATGTGTTTTTATGCGCGCTTTTGAATTCCCAGCCGATGGGGTTTTATGCCCCGGCACAGTTGGTTAATGATGCGCGCAATCACGGGGTGCGCGTGCTTGAAATCGATATCAATCACAGCTTCTGGGACAATCAGCTTGAACGCGAACTGGGCCGCACGGCAGGATATCATTCCGTGCGGCTTGGCTTTCGCCAGATCAAGGGATTTGGCGAGCTTGATGCCCTTGCCCTGATTTCCAATCGGCCCCAAGGCGGGTTTCAGGATGTCTATCTGATGGCGCGTCAGACGGGCTTATCGCCAGCCGCCCTTGAAAAACTGGCCGAGGCCGATGCGTTTGGCTCCCTTGGCCTGTCACGGCGCGAAGCGCTTTGGGCCGTGCGCCGCTTTGGCAAGGGACGCAAGGCACCAGCAAGCCTGCCCCTGTTTGAAGCAGCCCAGAACTTTAACCACAATATGGGGGTGTCGGCCGAGTTCGGCGCAGAGGCGCCGGTGGATCTTCCGATCATGGGCCCGGGCGAAGAGATCATCGAAGATTACGCCAGCCTGCGCCTGTCGCTTAAGGGCCATCCGATGGCGATGCTGCGTGATGCATTGGGTGCCGCCGGGGTGTGCACCGCCAGTGATCTGCCCAATGTGCGAAATGGGGATCGTTTGACCCATGCGGGACTTGCGATTGTCCGCCAGCGCCCCGGCACGGCATCGGGGGTTGTTTTCATCACGTTAGAGGATGAAACCGGCATCACCAACCTTGTTGTTTGGAGCAAGGTGATGGAACAACACCGCCGCGAGGTGATGACCGCCACGGTCCTTGGCGTGACCGGCAAATTGCAACGCGAAGATGGTGTCACCCACATCATTGCCGACAAGCTGGTCGATCTGAGCCATATGCTGCAATCAATGAGCGAGAACACCAAAATCGCGCGCGATGCCAACAACCATCCGCGCAACCTGCGTTGGGCCAGCCCGCGCACCGCCCTGCCAACCGGGGAAGCCACATCACCCACAGCACCTCGGCACGCGGGTGATCTGGATCAGCTGGGCTCAAAACCGGAAACACCCACCACCAGTCACAAGCGCCTTAAGATCGACAGCCATGATTTCCATTGATTGATTGACTACCACGATTGGCACCATCACATTTGCAAAACTGGCACTGGAACAGAGGACCAATTCCAACCATCCTGCTGATCTGAAACCACACTTTATCAGACCAACAGGAACCACCATGACCACGCCCCACAAAGACATCTTTGGCAAACCCGTCGGCCACCCGGTTGAAAACTGGACCGGGTGCGTAATGCCACCGCGCAACGACATGATCGGCAGCCACGTCATCGTAAGTCCGCTTGATGTTGCCCGCGATGCCACGCAACTGTTTGATGCCAACAGCAAGGTGCCCGATGGGTCGCGCTTCGCATACCTTCCGACCGGACCATTTGCCGATTTCACCGCCTATAAGGCTTGGCTCGACGGCATGAACGCCAGTAACGACCCGATGCTCCATACCATCATCGACAAGTCATCCAACATGGCCGTCGGCGTTGCCGCCTTCATGCGGATGGATGCCAACAATGGCGTGATCGAAATCGGCAATATCAATTATGCCCCGGCCCTTTCAAAGACCATCGGCGGGACAGAGGCGATGTATCTGATGATGAAGCGTGCCTTTGATGAGCTGGGTTATCGCCGCTACGAATGGAAATGCGACGATCAAAACGCCCCGTCGCGTGCCGCCGCCACACGGTATGGCTTCACCTATGAAGGCACGTTTCGCAACCACATGGTTTACAAAGGGCGCAACCGCGACACCGCATGGTTTTCCGTCATCGTTGAAGAATGGCCTGCCGTCAAGGCCGCGTTCGAGGCGTGGCTGGCACCAGATAACTTTGACGAGGCTGGAAAACAGCGCAAACGTCTTGAAGATTTTCGCCGTTAAACCCCAAAGCATGGTAGCATTCTGATCCTGCACCGATGTCAGGTCAGATCAGCGAGGCACATCATGTTTAAACGTGTCCTGATACGCATATTTTCCGTTCTGGCGGTTGCCACCTTTGGGATGGCCGCGGGTGTCCTTCCCGCTGCACGGGCGGATATCCTTCTGCCAACGCCCGACCAAAGCGACGTTATCCGCATTGAACTGAATGGCTATGAACAGCTTGAAAAGCTGTTTGAGGATCTTGGCTATACCGCAGAACGCTGGAACGCGGGGGAACGCATCGTTCCCCGGCTTTTCCTGCAAACCATCCCGACGAGATGGCGTGACGAACTTGCCGATCAACTGACGGTCACGGCCAAAAAACGCACATTTTTCCGGACACTCGGCCCGTTGACCCTGCTTGCGAACGAGGAAATCGCCCTGCAAAGCAGTGTCCTTCGCGATGCGATCCGCACCAACGATCTTTCGATCATTGCTGAACTGGCCGAACAATACCGTGTTGAAACAGCCCTCGAAGACCCGGCAACCATCGCGGAACTTGAAAAACGCATTGCACCGGTTCCCCCGTCGCTTGCCATGGCTCAAATGGCCATCGAAAGCGGCTGGGGCACATCACGCTTTGCAGCCCTTGGCAATGCATTGTTTGGTCAATGGACCTATGGCGGCGATGGCATCACGCCCGAAGAACAGCGAAAGCATCTTGGTGATTACAAGATCGCGGCTTTCAAAACACCGTTCGGTTCGGTACGGGCCTATATGATGAACCTCAATACCGGGTCGGCCTACACGGAATTTCGCGATTTGCGCGCCAGAATAATCGCCGATCAGGCCCCCCTTTCGGGATCTGTTCTGGCCGAAACACTGACCCGATATTCCGAACGCGGCAATGTCTATATCGAAGAAATCCAGGCCGTCATTCGACAAAACAAACTCAGCCCCGTCGATGACGCCGTGCTTGAAGAAAGCCCCTATTACCAACTGATCCCGGCCGGGGAATAGCCATCTCACCCGCAATCAACAAACTGGTGATTTTCATTCCATCGAACTTGCGCTTATAGTCGCTGTTTCAACGAGATAACCGGAAACACCAGATGTTTGATGCCCGCCTGCGCCCGCTGATTGATATGCCATTGAATGCGATTGCGCGTACGCTTTCGGGCACGGGCATTACGCCCAACTTCATCACCGGCGTTGGCTTTTTCCTTGGCCTGCTGGGGGCAGGCTGTCTTGTGTTGAGACTTGATTACGCAGCACTTGTTTTTATCCTTGGATCACGGTTCATGGACGGGCTTGATGGCGCGGTTGCGCGCCATGCCGCCCCACGGTCGCGCCATCCCAATGCAAAAAGTCAGGAAAGCGATCTTGGCGGTTACTACGATATCGTGTCCGACTTTCTGTTTTATTCGGGCATCATTCTGGCCTTTGCCATTGGTCGCCCGGAACATGCCCTGATGGCGGCGTTTCTGATTTTCTGTTTTGTCGGCACCGGGTCGAGTTTTCTGGCCTATGCGATCATTGCCGCCAAACAGGGGCGCACGGATGGCGAAGCCCAAGGCAAGAAGAGCTTCTTCTATCTGACCGGCATCACCGAAGGCAGCGAGACCATACTGGTCTTATGTCTTATTTGTATCTTCCCGGCCTCGTTTAACATGATCGCCGCCATTTTCGGTGCCTTGTGCCTGATGACCACGATGGGACGGGTGCTTCAGGCCAGACGCGACTTTGGCTAGGACTTGGGCTAGGATCGGGATTTGGGTTGGTGCGGCAAATATCGCAATATCAACCGCTTGAAACACATTCGGGGAACTGCCATATCGGATTTGTCGCCTTGTCGCTGACGATCATGACAGGATAAGGCAATAACAAAGGGCCAGCCTATCGGGCCGATCAAGAAAAACTGCAAGGAATAAAATGCGGTCCATCAGGTTTCTGTGCTCTGTCTTTGTCGGATGCTTCTTGCTGGTTGCCTGTGATCAATCAGGCCCGATCAAAATCGGTTTCATTGCCGGCCTGTCCGGCCCCGGATCCGATGCCGGAACGGACGCGCTTGATGCGTTGAAACTGGCCGCCCAACAGGTCAATACCGATGGCGGCATCAATGGTCGCATGGTGGAAATCATTCCGCGTGATGATCTGAAAACCCCGGAAGTAGCCCAAAATCATGTGCGCGAGCTCAAGCGCCTTGGCGTTGATGCGATTGTCGGCCCGATCATCAGCTCGATCGGCATGGCTATGCTGCCGGTGATCAATGAATTGGGTGTCGTGACCATTTCGCCGACGGTCTCGGCGGCCGACTTTGCCGGTTTTCGTGACAACCTGTTTCGCATGAACACGACGACGCGTGAAAATGCGCGTGCCTATGCCCGTCGCTACATCGATCAGGGCTATGAACGGGTCGCCCTTGCTCTTGATGGCCAAAACCAGGCCTTTGCCGACAGCTGGTATCGCGAGTTCCTTCTGGAACTTGATGCCCTTGACGGGCGGGTCATCTCCAAAATCTGGATCAACACCGACAATATCACCCACGCCGAAGCCGCAAGCCAATTGTTAGCCGAAGATCCAGACGCGATCGTTCTGATCACCAACAGCACAGACAGCGCGATGATGGCGCAGGAAATCCGCAAGCTGTCATCAAGCGTTCCGCTGGCTGTCTCGGAATGGGCAGGTTCACAGGCCCTGATCGAGGTCGGTGGCGAGGCGGTCGAGGGCGTGGAACTGGCACAGGCCTATGACCGCTATGACACCAATCCGCGCTTCCAGAAATTTGTCGCGGCGTTCAACGAAATGTTCGGTCGTCAGCCCGGCTATACCGCGGTTCTGGGCTATGACGCGGCGACCGTCCTGTTTGCCGCACTCCGCACCAAGCACCCGGATCAATCGCTTGCCGATGCGCTGACCAATCTGCCACCGCAGCAGGGGCTGCATCAGGAACTGGTGTTTGATGCCTTTGGCGATGGCAACCGCAACATCTATTTCGTGGCCATCCAGGACGGAAAATTCATCCGTGTCGACTAAACAACGCACATCATTGCAAAAACAAAAGCCCTGCACATGCAGGGCTTTTTCGTCTCAGGTTGGTATCGCTATCAACCGACCCTAGTGATCGCTTTCTTCCAGGAAATGATCGCCAAGGCCGGTATCGTATTCCATGCCTTCCTTGGTCAGAACGATGCTGGCCGGATAGCCTTCCTTGACCAGCCCCTTGCGGGCAAGGGCAACCCAGACAGCCGGATTATCGAACCCGCTGGCATCGCGGGCGGCCACGGTAAACTTGCCAACATGAACGTGGTCGCCATGGGCATGGGGGACACGCAAAAGCGTTGCTTCGCCGGTGGCCTCGTCAATCTTGCCCGAATTCGGGTCCTTGGCAATCACCTGTGCCAGCACAAGAGTGCGCAGCTGCAGATTATTGAGTTTCAGTGGATTTTTGCGAACGAATGCCATGATGAAGGATACCCCGGTTTAGATGCGTTTGTTGCAAGGACATATCTGTCACTTGGCGCAATGATGCAAGCCCTGATTTGTCTCCAAATCAACCAGCCTATCCACCCGCCAGCATCCGGCGCAGCTTGCGATCGCGTTTAAGATGCCATTCCCGGCTCATCGCCTGCCCGAAGGTGCGGAACCGTTCGACATAAACCAGTTCCCACTGCCGTCCGCGCGTCGTCTTGGCCCCCTTGCCGCTATTATGCGTGGCAAGCCTGGCCTCGACATCGGTCGACCAGCCAACATAGGTCCGGGGCAAAGCGGCCTTGCCCTGCCCCGGCCTGAAATCACATTCGCGCAGCACATAAACAAAGGTGAATGACGCCATGCTAGCACCACCCTTTGTGTTGGGCACTTGGTGATATGTTGGATTTCGTCACAGGGCGTGTCGAAAATGCCTGTTTGTGAGAGTCGGCGCGCAGCGTACTTGACGTACGTGAGCACCGGAAGCGCAGCAAATGGGTGTTTGCAGACCGTCCTGTGACGAAAGGCGACATATCAGCCCATGGTGGAGTTGAAGGCTCCGCCATCAAGCAGAACATTCTGCCCGACCATGAATTTCGCATGCTCGCTGCACATGAATGCACAGGTCGCCCCGAAATCAAGCGGATCGCCAAACCGGCCCGTGGGAAGACCCGCCTGGGTTTTGGTGCGTGCCTCTTCCAGCGAAATGCCTTCGGCATTGGACTTGTTGGTCATCAGCGCATTGATACGATCCGTATCGTGCTGGCCCGGCAGGAGGTTGTTCATAATCACCCCATCCTTGGCCACCTGGCGCGAAGTCCCCGCGACAAAGCCGGTCAGACCGGCACGCGCACCGTTCGAAAGCCCCAGATGCGGGATCGGCGATTTGACCGAACCCGACGTAATATTCACAATCCGGCCCCACTGGCGCGAAATCATGCCCGGCAGAACCGCGGTCGCCAGCAGGATCGGGGTGAGCATGTTCGACTGAACGGCGGCTTCCCATTCCTTCTGGCCCCAGTCGGACCAGATACCCGGGGGCGGACCACCGGCGTTGTTCACAAGAATATCCGGCGCATCGACAGCAGCCAGAACCTTGTTACGGCCTTCTTCGGTGGTGATGTCGCACGCGACCGTTGTGACATTCACGCCATAGGTATCACGGATATATTCCGCGGTTTCATTCAGCGGCCCTTCGGAACGCGCATTGAGCACAAGGTCAACACCGGCTTCGGCCAGCTTGATCGCGCAGCCACGACCAAGCCCCTTGGATGACGCACAAACGATGGCCTTGCGGCCCTTAATTCCAAGATCCAATGGATCCTCCCATGTTCAGGAATTCAGACAATGGCAGGAATTTAGCCCGCACGCCCCCAAGGGTCAAACGCACTTCCATAATTTGGAATTATTTCAAAACCGAATATTCCGGAACGGGCCCTTCAGCCAAACACCGCATCATGCGCGCTGACATAGGCAATGGCGGCCTGTGAGACATCAGTCGCCGTCATGCCGGGCTTATAGATGCCCGAACCAAGGCCAAAGCCATCGCAGCCCGCCTTGGCATAGACGCTAAAATCATCCGGGCCGACACCGCCAACGGCATAAACCGGCACATCTTTTGGCAAGACCGCGCGCATTGCCTTGATGCCCTCAGCGCCGATGATGCTGGCCGGGAAAATCTTAAGCCCGTCTGCCCCGGCCTTGATCGCGGCAAAGCATTCGGTGGGTGTGAGCACTCCGGGCCAGGAGCCCATACCAACTTCCTTGGTTTTGGCGATCACCTCGATATCGCAGTTGGGCGATACGACAAATTCACCGTTCGCCGCCTTTACATTGGCAACGTCATCCGTGGTCAAAACCGTGCCCGCCCCGATCATCGCGGCATCCCCGACTGCCTCTTTCATGGCAGAAATGCTTTTAAGCGGTTCGGGGGAATTGAGCGGCACCTCGATCATCGTGATCCCGGCATCGACCAGCGCGCGCGCCATATCAACGGCCTCATGGGGCTGCACGCCGCGCAGGATCGCGATCAGTTTGCGGTGCCCGGCACCTGAAACGCTATCGGTGATCTGATCATTGACGGATGTCGGATAAGCCATAACTGTCTTCCTGTATGTTAAGCCCGCTTGCATGTCATGCATCCGGGGCCTGAATAGATCGGGATTTAGCCCGTCACAACGCCGTAAGCACGCGACAGCCCGGCAAGCGTAATCGCAGCCCCGTCCTGCGGCGTTGCCTTGTGGTTATGAACCGCCAAGGCCGCCTGATAAAGCGATGCCAGCTTGCCCGCCCCGATCAGGGCAATGTCATCCCCCGGTGCAAGGCGCCTTAAAACATCGGCAATCTCGGCCCCGATGACCGTGCCTGACAAAACCGCTGCCCCCGGCGCAACAGATGCATCAGCCTTTGCCACCAACGCCCCGGCCCGCACGGTAAACAGGCTGTGCAGGAAGGCGGTTGGTTGTTCGGATGCCTTGCGCACCGCATCGGCAAAGGCAGCATTGTCCCAGCCATCATCCACCGAATGACGCAGGATGGATTGCTGCGAAAGCAAGGCAAACACCTCGCCACTCATATAGGTGCGAAACGCCTTGATCACGCCATCGGCGACATGTGCCCATTTCGAATGGGTGCCGGGCAGACAGACCCAGCCGGAAAAATCCGGGTTCTGCGCCATAAAGCCAACAAGCTGGGTTTCCTCGCCGCGCATGACATCAGGGTCACCGCGCTGACAAAGCCCCGGCAGGATAAAAACAGAAATGCGAGGATCACTCACATTTGGTGTCACCGCCCCCTTGGCCAGATCAGATGGCCGTGCCGGCACATCGCAATAAGGCGCCTCGATCCAGCCCTGCTTGGCCCCGGCCATGCCGCAAATCACCACCGGCAGCTTTGCCGGGGCAGCGCCAAGCCAATCTTCGATCAGGTCGATCAGAACCGCCTCGAACGAAAGTTTCGGGTCGCCTGCAATCGCATTCATGCCCAGTGGGCTTTCCGCCGAACCAAGGATGTTCGCGGTATCATCCATCGCCCAAAGGCGCAGGTTTGAGGTCCCCCAATCAACCGCGATCCAAGTCGGGAAGATCTTTTTAGTCATGTTCGAACGCATCCCTTCCCGTGAAATTGCTTATTGGTTTTATTCCTCATACTATTTCGCGCACGCCAGTTCAACTGCAACCAGCGCACACGCCAATAGCACCGAAGCTTTAAGCCGGGTGGGTTAAGGGGGCGGCATCGGGGTCGCTGCCCAATTCATCAAGAAGCTTCTGATGGGCCCGCCAGTTCTGTGCTTCGATAAACACTTTCGATACTTCGGGAATTTCGGCGCGAATATCGCTTTCAAGCCGCGATACGGCGGCCTCCAAGGCGACCGATGTGACCGTATCTTCGAAATCAACACTGACACACACAATCAGGCTTTGCGGCCCGTGATGCAGGGTAATGATCTCGTTGACCTTAAGGATGCCGGGAATGGCCGCGACCATATCATTGATCTTCTTGCGGCTTTGGCTATTGGCACTTTCGCCGATCAAAAGCCCCTTGCACTCAACCGCCAGCATAAAGGCCGTCACCGCCAGAATAAGCCCGATCATCACCGATGCCAAACCATCGAGAACCGGCATTTCAAGCAAATAGGCCGCCGCAATCCCGACACACGCCACAACAAGCCCCAAAAGCGCTGCTGAGTCCTCAAACAGGATGACGAACACCGTCGGGTCCTTGCTGCTGCGCACCGCCTTGATCAGCGGCACGTTCGGATGCTGTGCGCGGAAGGTGATATAGGCCGTGCGAAACGCCAGGCCTTCGAGCACAATCGCAATGACCAGAATCGAAAACACCACGTGATAGGTGCGGATATCAAACCCGCCAAATGTTGCCACCACATGCACATCAAGCGCATGCGGATGAATGACCTTGTCCACCCCTTCCCAGATCGAAACGCCTGCACCAAGGCCAAAAATCATCACCGCCACCAGAAACGACCAGAAATAGGTTTCCTTGCCATAGCCCAGCGGGTGCCGTTCATCGGGTTCACGGGTCGAAAGCTTTAGCCCCAAAAGCAAAAGCCCCTGATTGCCGGTATCGACAAGCGAATGAATGCCTTCTGACATCATCGCGGCCGATCCGGTAATCGCCGCCCCGCCAAACTTGGCCACAGCAATCAGAAAATTGGCCGCTGCCGCCATATAGATGGCACCTTTTGAAGAATGAGACATATGGGGATTTCCGCTTTCTGTGGGGCGATGATTTGGCCTAGCAACATTCGGGATCAGGAAAACCCCGCATGTTTAAGGCCTTAAGACTGTGAACTCGAACACAGTCTACCCGACTGATTGCAAATGTCACGGCCCCAACCGCGCCTGGCCAAAACCGGCACTTTCACCACCCCAAATCAATTCATCGATAAAAACTATCGAAAACACATGAAATAACTATTTCCCCTATAACCTGTATCGTTGTTAGCCTTCTCAAAGCGATGGGAAACCCGTTGCACAAAATTGATTACCCCGTGTCGCATTGCGATCCCTGAGTTGATGATTACCTTCAACATTAAACCGTCACGCATAACTTCTGGTTTCATCGTGCCGGTTTTGGTTAAACTAGATCAGGGAGAAACAACAAACGGACGCAACACACCAACGCGTCCCACGACCGCGCGATACACGCGATACGGGTCCAGGAGCTGTTTAAAACATCTCAGCCACGACGGAGAGAGAAAAAATGGACGGAAAACATACCGCAGGGAAATGTCCGGTAATGCATGGTGGCATGACCGAGACGGGCAAATCAGTAAGCGACTGGTGGCCAAAGACGCTTAATCTCGACATTCTTCACCAGCACGACACCAAGGTGAACCCCTATGGTGAAGACTTCAACTATGCCGAAGAATTCAAAAAGCTCGACCTTGAAGCGGTCAAGACCGACATCAAAAATCTCATGACCGACAGCCAGGACTGGTGGCCGGCCGACTGGGGCCATTATGGCGGGCTGATGATCCGTATGGCTTGGCACTCTGCCGGGTCGTACCGCTTGGCCGATGGCCGTGGTGGTGGCGGCAAGGGCAACCTTCGTTTCGCCCCGCTGAACTCGTGGCCCGATAACACCAACCTGGATAAGGCGCGCCGTCTTCTCTGGCCGATCAAAAAGAAATACGGCAACAAGCTTTCCTGGGCCGACCTGATCATTCTGGCCGGCACCATGGCTTATGAGTCGATGGGTCTTAAGGTCTTTGGTTTTGCCGGTGGCCGCGAAGATATCTGGCACCCGGAAAAGGACACCTATTGGGGGGCTGAGCGCGAATGGCTTGCCCCATCTGACAATCGTTATGACGATGTCTCCAAGCCTGACACCATGGAAAACCCGCTGGCAGCAGTCCAGATGGGACTGATCTATGTGAACCCGGAAGGGGTCAATGGTCAGCCAGACCCGCTCAAGACCGCCGCCCAGGTGCGTGAAACCTTTGCCCGCATGGCAATGGATGACGAAGAAACCGCGGCCCTCACCGTCGGTGGTCACACGGTTGGTAAGACGCATGGCAATGGCGATGCATCCCTGCTTGAGGCCGAACCCGAAGCCGCCGATGTCCATGAACAGGGCTTTGGCTGGATGAACCACACCAAGCGTGGCATTGGCCGCGATACCGTGACCTCAGGCATCGAAGGCGCCTGGACCACCCACCCGACCAAGTGGGATAACGGCTATTGCAAGCTTTTGCTTGGTTATGAGTGGGAGCTCAAGAAAAGCCCGGCCGGTGCCAACCAGTGGGAACCGATCGGCATTAAAGAAGAAGACATGCCGGTTGACGTCGAAGATCCGTCGATCCGCCGCATGCCGATCATGACCGATGCCGACATGGCCATGAAGATGGACCCGACCTATCGCGCCATCATCGAGAAATTCAATAACGACTTTGACTATTTCTCCGATTGCTTTGCCCGTGCATGGTTCAAACTGACCCACCGTGATATGGGCCCGAAGGCCTGCTATCTCGGCCCGGACGTTCCGGCAGAAGACCTGATCTGGCAGGACCCGATCCCGGCTGTTGACTACACCCTTTCGGATGCCGAAGTTGCTGATCTCAAGTCCAAACTGCTCGGCCTTGGCGTTTCCGCGACCGATCTGATCAACACCGCGTGGGACAGTGCCCGCACCTTCCGTGGGTCGGACCGCCGTGGTGGTGCCAATGGCGCACGTATTCGCTTGGCCCCGCAGAAGGACTGGGAAGGCAACGAACCCGCACGCCTTTCCAAGGTCCTGAAGGCACTCGAAGACTTCCAGGCTGGTCTTGCCAAGAAAGTCTCGATTGCCGATCTCATCGTGCTCGCCGGTACGGCTGCGGTTGAAAAGGCCGCAAAGGATGCCGGGGTTAACATCACCGTCCCGTTCGCACCGGGCCGCGGGGATGCAACCGATGAAATGACCGACGCCGATAGCTTCGATGTCCTCGAACCGCTTGCGGATGGTTTCCGCAACTGGTCGAAAAAAGACTATGTTGTCTCACCGGAAGAAATGCTGCTCGATCGCGCACAGCTCATGGGCCTGACCGCCCATGAAATGACTTGCCTGATCGGTGGTATGCGGGCCCTTGGCACCAACCATGGTGGCACCAAACACGGTGTCTTCACTGATCGTGTTGGTGTTCTGTCAAACGACTTCTTCGTCAACCTGACCGACATGGGCTACAGCTGGAAACCGGCGGGCGACAACCTTTACAACATCGTTGATCGCAAGTCCGGCGAAACCAAATACACCGCCACCCGCGTGGATCTGGTGTTTGGTTCCAACTCGATCCTGCGCGCCTATGCCGAAGTCTACGCCCAGGACGACAACCACGAGAAGTTCGTCAAGGACTTCGTTGCCGCCTGGACCAAAGTCATGAACGCGGATCGCTTTGATCTGGCGTGAGGGCTGATCGCTTGATGTGATTTGGAGCTTTAGGGTTCCGGAAAGAGAACACCCCCGGTTGGATCGCCGGGGGTGTTTTTTTTTCAGGACCAAACATCTTGGAAACATAGCGACCACTTACTACACGCACCAAGTGGTCTATTCAGCTATTTCAGACTCGATTTTCTCAAGTTGATACCGCCACCAGTAGACAGCTTCACGAAACAACTGAAATGCATCATCGCCGCTTTTGTACTCGACGAAGTATCCGTGCTCGTCTTTTACTAAGCTTGTTCCCCATGAATATGTTTTTAAAAGATTATTTCTTCCGTCTTCAACGAAATCCCAAAAAATCCGATTTTGCTGACGATCCGTCTTTATACGCATCCAATTGCGACCAATAACGTCAGCGTGTTTAGAAGACACCGGTTTATCTACCTTATCCAAGACGTGACCAATAGTTCTTAAGAGCGTTAGACCGGCCACCCAGAATATGCGCCACTCCGGCAACTCGTCTTCACCATCTGCTACATCAAGGTATTGAAAAGAAAAAAGAATTGAAACGCAGTCAGTGTATGGCTCCCATGCGTTCAATGTCTTTATTGCTATCCTTCGCGTGAAAATATCTCCTTTTCCATAGCTTTCCATCTTCGCCTAGGCTCCATCTTTAGTTGCGCAGCACCCAAGGTATACATCATGATATGCGAAATTTAGAAAAATAGACGCCTTCCCGCACCGAGGTGAAAATTGATTGATCTACACGCAACCATTCGCCTTCGACCAACTAGAATCGCACTACTGGTGCGCCCAACAGATTTAACGAGCATTCGAAAATTCATGCGCATTTGTTGCTGCATGTGGGGTGGTAGATTTAATCCAATTATTCCGGTGTTCAGATCGGCACCACCTGCTTGGCGAAATACCTACAGCCCAAAACCTAGCGGCAAAACAATTGCTCAGGGATACTTAAATTTTTTCGAACCTGATGCATATGTGGAGGCTGAACCAGGACTTCTGGAGCGGTGTGGGCTTGATGCTTTTAAGGACAAGAACTCAATTGGTTCCAGAGCTGTTAGCTTAAACAGAATGCTTCAGCCTGAGAGCTATCGCTCCTATTCCGAACTAGCCATGGGCCATTCAATTACTGATGCTTTGCACGAACGGTACGAACGAGAACGCCAGTTCGTTTTGCGCGATAAAAATGAGGGCCTATATGTCAAAGAAGAGAGTGCGAACGGACTTGTTGAAGCAATGTTTGGTCTTTATCCATCGGAGAAAGCTTCCAAGTACTTCTACGATATTTACCACAGCGTATTCAATCCATCCGAAGTAGCTGCCTCGCCAGAGACTTGGCGTAAAGTCTATCAAGAACATGCAGAAACTCCACTCTTCTCCACTTCCTACAAAATAGAACTCGATCGTGGCTGGCAAAATGACCCAATTGTCTACGTATTCAATCCAGAGAGTACGCTTGACCTAATTGATCTTTGGAATATTCGCCTTGAATCGTCCCCGGTCTTACCTGTCCCAATTACTTGGTGGAATGAACTTGTTAAAGACATAAACGAATTTATTCGGGATCAATACCGTCCCTTACAGGGTAACCCACACGGTATAATGCACAACACAACGATAGAGCTCTCTCGTTCACTATCAGAAGATCAAATCAAAGAGGTCCTTGCTCAAATTGATCAAAACCTACCGGATAGATCATGGGCCGCCAAACTCTTCCGCAATGAGATTTGGCGAGAACGGCGGCCAAACGTTGGCCCAAAGTATGATCGGCTTAATCTAAGAGCAGCAGAGCGCAGAACAACGCTAGAAATCAAAAAACAAGATTACTCGATGGTTGAGTTCGCTTCATTGCAACCTAGTTTTGCAACCATTGCAGGCGGAGGACATCACACCAGATGGATTAATGAGGTCGACCTAACCAGCACCAACGAGGTCTACGCCACGTCGTATCCCTTTAACGTCAACAATCCTTTTTACCCTCGACTAACCTTTGGGCGAGAAGCAATTGTTATTGGCCGCAGTGGCTGGTCTATCGCTCAATCGTATGTAGACTCCACAACATCCATTGAACTTCCGAAACAAGAAGACGCTGTGATCTCTTACCTCGTCGAATTAGGCTTTGAGGCCAAATTATCTGAACCGGGTCATATCGCAAAACAAGTGCTTCATCATATTGGTGGCTTATGGGGCATTTACTTGCTGAAGCACCAAGAAACACTACGCCTCTTGAATGAGATGGCCGGGCGCCGAAGGCGACATGATAAAGAGAATTATATCGACGAAGAGCTATTTGGGCCACGCGCAAAGCCAGCTAATAGATGGGTTCAATTAGTTCAGACACGCAAACAAGCTGACCCGACATCGCGAGTTAGCATTTCTAAATTTACTGATTGCAGTATTATTCGGCTCGGAACCACGACCAAGTGTCCATCTTGCACCGAAGCCAACTGGCATGACCTTGATCAACTTAGTTATAAATTAACATGCGAAAGATGCCTCGCCACCTATCCTTTCCCACAGGGAACCGCAAATACGAATGATGTGCTTTGGAGCTATCGGGTAATAGGTCCCTTTGCTGTCCACGATTATGCACGCGGTTCCTATGGCGCACTACTCGCGATCAACACTCTCAGCGGCTACCACCGTTTCGAAAACACCTCTACATTCTCTCCGGCACTTAGTATAAAGCTGCCAAACGGTGAGCTATGTGAGGTCGATTATTTTGGGTGGATCACAGAAAAGCTGTATGGAGAGAAATACAACCCGAGAATTGTGATAGGAGAAGCAAAATCGTTCGGTGATGGCGAACTGATAAAAAAGAAAGATATCTCTCAGATTAAGAAGGTCGCCACTTATTTCCCTGACGCTGTAATAGTAATCACAGTTCTTCGAGACAAGTTTACAGCGACAGAAACAGACCTGATTCGCTCTTTAGTGAAATGGACTAATCGTTTCTCATCAAACCGACACCCTACCAATCCAGTGATTTTACTCACAGGAATTGAACTATTTGGCGATTATGATTTTGAACATATCTGGAGTACAGCAGGAGAAGAATACGCACCTTTTGCGAACTATCACCACTGCAAATCGTTAGAAGATATTGCACGTTCCACCCAAAAAATACACTTAGGCTAGGTAGCACACCTATATAAGAATCCGCTCTACGCTTAACTAGCGATTTGTTAGATTTCTGGAGAACATTGCGCTGACAAGCGTCGGACCTAACACTTAGGGGAAGATGAGTTGCGATATATCCGGGATCACTGGCAAGGAAAGCACGCGCTGTTATTCGCGCTGTGTGTCAACCTGATCCTGATCCGGGCTCTGATCCTGTTTGCCGATCGCTTTACGCTCCCGCCCTATATCGCTGATCGCATCCCGGCGCTGATCGCGACGGTTGCGTTTATCCTTCTTTTTCATGGCGTTGTTTTTGTCTGGCAGGTGGTCGGTGTGCTGCGCGCCACCCAACATCAATCGAGCATTCTTGCCAATATCTGGACCGTTCTGACCTATGGGGTGATCGGGCTTTGTCTGGTCTTTACCGTACTCAGCATCGCGGCCTCTTTCCGTGCGCTTACCCCGGAGCGGTTTATGCCGGTCAACCTGACCGAGCTTGAAGATGCCCGCGCCAGCCAATATGCGCTCACACTCAGCCCGGATAACACCCGCATTCAGATCACCGGCACCTTTACCCTTGGCATGGCGCAGCGCTTGACCGCCTTGCTCGATCAAAATCCGGGTGTCACCGGCATCGTCCTGCACAGTGTTGGCGGGCATGTCTATGAAGGGCGTGGTGTTGGCTTCCTGATCCGCGACCGGGGCTTGGACACCTATGTGTTTGAGGCCTGTAGCTCCGCCTGCACGACCGCCTTTATCGGTGGTGCCAAACGTTACCTTGGCCCCGATGCCCGGCTGGGCTTTCATCAATACAAGATCGATCTCGACTACCCCGTCCCGCTTTATGACATCAAGGGCCAGCAGGAAAAGGAAATCACCTTCTATCGCAGCCAGGGCATTGCCGAGAGTTTCCTTAAGCAAGCCTTCCTCGCCCCGCATTCCGGGATCTGGTTCCCGGAGGTGGCGGAGCTGATAGAGGCCGGGGTTGTCGATGGGGTGGTTGAGGGGGAGTGAGCTTGTGGCGCGTTTTGAACCTGCGCAGTCTGCGTGCGGCTTCGCCGTGCTCGACCTTCGGCTTAAAATCGCTCCACTGGAGCGATTTCTTCACAGCCTCAGCCTTCAAGTTATGAGAAGGCTCATAAGCCAAGGAAGGTTGCAGGTTCGAATGCTGACCCAAGACTAAAACGACAAAACCCCGCCACTGGCGGGGTTTGTTGTTTTGGTTGCGGGGGCAGGATTAGCGCTCGCTTTGCTCGCTCAGCTTCGGCCTACGGCCTTCGCAAAGAACCTGCAAACAGGCATAGGCCTGTTTGCGATGCTCCAATCCATATGCACCCGACAATCGAACATTAAAAAAGCCCGCCACAAGGGCGAGCTTATTTAATGTTGGTTGCGGGGGCAGGATTAGCGCTCGCTTTGCTCGCTCAGCTCCGGCCTTTGGCCTACGCAAAGAACCTTATGCAAACAGGCATTGGCCTGTTTGCGATGTTCCAATCCATATGCACCCGACAATCGAACATTAAAAAAGCCCGCCACAAGGGCGAGCTTATTTAATGTTGGTTGCGGGGGCAGGATTTGAACCTGCGACCTTCAGGTTATGAGCCTGACGAGCTACCGGGCTGCTCCACCCCGCGTCAGTGGGTGTATTCTGTTTAGGCGCTGGGCTTTAAACAGATAACGCCGCTCAAGTTTGAAGCGGCGTTGGATGTTTGGGGTGTGTATATAGGGAATATGGATGCTGTATTTGGAAGGCCCGGCGGTGACCTACTCTCCCGTGCCTTAAGACAAAGTACCATCGGCGCAGGCTGGTTTCACTTCTGAGTTCGGGATGGGATCAGGTGGTTCCCGGCCGCTATGGCCACCGGGCCGTCCAAACACAGCGAAGAGATCGGAGATCTTTGCAAGATCGTGATGTTATGCGAACTATTGATTGTTGTGACGTATTGGTCTTGCTGGTTTTACCGCTGCGCAAGTCATATGCAGATCAGTAGCAAGAGGGATCAATCAAGCCGATCGATCAATTAGTACTGGTT
>NZ_JBZCIA010000004.1:0-331662 GCF_059052855.1 Thalassospira sp. CA1 | reverse complement strand
CTCTTGTATATTCCGAATGGGTGGTCTTTGGTTAATATACATTTCTGACAGTAGTTCATCTGTACTTGGCAATTCCGTGCTCGCAGTAATTCACATAGTTTACTGGAAAATTAACACATTTTTCAAAATGCTCATAATTGATGTGCGGCGCAGAGAAGTTTATTTCTTTGCCCTTGGTGGACATATTTCTGGATATGCTGTAGGCAATATGCTCTGTACGAGCAGGATCAGGAAGCAGTTGAAGCTCGCTATCGATAATTAGAACCTCATTAAAGCTATCTGACAGATGCCTTGGGATATATGGTTCCGGACAGGGAAGATGCATAGAATAACCGAAACTAGAGGCGCCATAAATACCAACCATTTCGCAAAAAATCTGCTCTTCTATCTCTGACGGCGCCGCCCTTCGTGCTCCTCCGAAGAATACTTTAGAGTATCCAGCGTTGAAGAGCCGTTCTATGTGAGTAACGCCGGACCAGCCGAGGGCTGCGATCATATTTATTCTGCAGTCAATATCCAAATTAATCAAAGTATTTGGATTGTTACTCGCTAAAATTAAATCTGTGCAGGTCCCCGCCAGCATATAATCGATATGGGGTTGTGGTCTCCATAACGGTAATATTGTCTCCCCTGTTTTTATGCAGGTAGTGCCGTCTATTATTAGAATACTAGCTAGTCGTCTCGAAGCCATTCAGTGAACGCCATATCAAAAGTATTTTGGGATAGTTCGGGATGAAACTGAACACCTAGAATTTGCCTGGTTTTGACACCCCAGCACATTCCGGAATCGTCCAATGCAAAATGCATTAGTTCTTTGCTTGTTTCCGGCACGGAAACTGCGTAGCTGTGGTTGAAGTAGGGTGAGCCGCTGAACCAAGGGCTTTTAACTTCGACAGGACCTATTCTAGGAGACGGTAATTTAGTAGTATACCCAGAGAAAAGTTGTAGGCAAAACTGATTGTTGGTTTCTTCGGTGCCGGTAAACAGCGACTGGAAGCTGCCGCATACTGCTAAAATTCTACAGTCTCTGTCGATTGATTCACGTATTGCATCCGAAATCCTCTTGCTAAATCCCCCAACATTTCCACCTGGTAATACAAGAAGCTCACCAGCGCCAAGTTGGGAGATTTGATTAGCATCCATCATCTCGATACTTGTAAACTGACTCAGCCAAGATCGCAATGCGCCGATGTTTCCTGGGATATTTAGTATTTTCATCGAGCTTGAGCTAACAGTGGTTTTGCAACTGGCGGGGAGCCTTGAGTAAAAAACAAATCGTTATTTGTGTTTTTGAGGATTTCAACCCATACAGAATGCTCATCTACCCCGATAAAGTGTGCAAAACGGCGTATTTCATTTGTTGGAATATAAGGTTCGTGTATTGGTAGTAATTCAAGAGCATCGTTTCTGGAGATAGTGTTGCTCCTGATCATCTCATTAAGGATGTCCGTGGTTCTACCAAAACCAAATTTCAAATATTTTATATACTGGTTTATTAAAACGAAGTCTTCATCAACAGCGCTAATATTTAGGTAGTCAGCATCAGTCTCATTTCTGGCGCTGAAGCCGCTTAGAAGTGAGAAGAGGCCATTGCTGAGGTTCGACCACCTGGGGATAATCCCTCCCATAAATACAATTTTAGGAGCTATCTTGCGTAGCCCATCTTCAATACCATAGAAGAAATCGTGAAGAGCAACAGTCTGTTTTGGTAATTGTTTGCACTGAGATAGTGTATTAATTTGGTATATTGATGCGCCATCGAAATAGGATCGACCGGCGGAAGCTGTGTCGCCAACCGAGTATGCCGGATTTTCACCCCACAGTATAACGTCGGCCGAAGCAAAGTCGGCCATTCGCGCGGCCCCGTTAAATAGTGCAACTTCTGATGCGACCTTGAGGTTTCCAAGGGTAAAGAAGCAATATTTGGTTAGTCGCTTTAGGGTTTCTGTAGCTGGGTAGGCCAATAGAACCTCATAGTTGCGATCATATAGGTTTTGAATATTCAAAACTCCTGTCTCGCTCGTCTGAGATGGCGGTAGGCCAACGCTCACTAGTACTGGCTCTATACCGAGTACCTGCCGGCAGAACTCAGCTTGTCGCAAGCTATCCTTTCCTCCGGATACACCAAGGACATATCGAAGAGACATTACATCTCGCGATGGATAGAGTGATTGTATATGACTCCAAAAGGCATCAAGGTTTTGCGTAAAATCGGTACCTTCAGTGTTTTTAGAGTACCTACACGGAGCGCACTGTTCGCCTATAGCAAAATTAGAGTTGGGCCGAGTTGAGAGGTTTAGGCATGTTGAGCACCGGTAGATCATTGCACTACTCAAAAAGGAACCATGTCATGTCATCATGTTTATACTTTGGATCGTTACGGTAGACAAAACCGTAGTCAATTAGTTTTCTTCCGCTTTGATCCATAAATTCCTTAGCAAAATCTCGTTTGAAAAGTTTCCCCTGGTGTCCGCGATAAGTAACTTCTACTGGAGTGGGGTTGTAATACTCGGATATAAGAACATATCGCTGTGAGAGAGTGTCTAGAAGTTTATAGACACTTGAAAGGGTATCTGGATTCAAGTGGATCATTACGCCAGATATCAACGCTAAATCATACTGCTGATTTGCGGTAAAACCATGTATTGACCGATGGTGACACTGGTCCACATTTAAGTTTTGTTTTAGCAATGAAAACGCTTTTTCTCCAATTTCAACACCAGTATAATTGGAGTTGGGCAATAGGCTCTTTAGCGCATTAGCATTTAATCCTCTGTTGGCTCCAAGCTCTATTATCGTATTTATTTCGCCAGCTGATTTGAGTGACTTGTTGAACATATCAATCTTGGCGGCGACGAGTTCCAGGCCATTGTTGCGCTCAGCATATTCATCCCCGAATTCTCCCATCCAAAACAGTTCTTGGTCATTCATTTGCGAGGTCCTTTAAAAGTGATCGGGTTATTAGCTAGGGGTTGGGAGGAAGAGGCTAAGAGGTGAATAGATTCAAATCTTCAGACCAATCTGGAAATAAAAGTCGAGCTATATCGAATTCATGTTCAAAATCAATATCTATTCCAGACAAAATTGGCATTTTGTATCCAATTGTTGAATTAAATTGTTTGTCCGTTAGTAGAGGGGCAACAGAATAAATTGAAATACAGCCGTTAGAAAAGTATGTCATCGGGCATGATGTGGATTGTCTAAGAGCGTATGGGCTGTCGGGAAACGCATGTTCTAGTCGGTCGGGATCGGTGCTAGGGGCATCAATCCACGCATTGTATGGCGGTTTAGAAGATGGTGATACACTAATTAGTTTCTCTGCGTTGGCGGTGCTAATAAACTTTTCATGTGCGTTCTGTATCGAACTTACACTGTTGAAAGGTGATGTTGGTAGTACAACAGAAATATAAGTAGGAAGAGTCGTGTTGTATGTTAATAAGCAGTCAACAAGAACGTCTAGAATAGTGGCAGGATCGTGAGCCAATGACAGAGGGCGCTTGTGAAGAGAGACGCTCTTTCTCACTGCCATCGGCAAAGATGTTATCTGCTCTCGCGCAAACTCGATATTTTCAGTGCTCACCACTACCGGTCCAATATTCGCAGTTACGCTTCTAATAACTGAGATCTGTAGAAGTGACAATCCATTGAAAAATGGTCTGAAGTTCTTCTGTGGGGCGCGGGATGACGAATATTTTGCGGGAATAATTATCATCTATTTATTCATTGTTTTTAGTTGTAGTGCCAGCTTTAAGTGTTGAATAATATAATCTTGTTCATCATGAGTAAGGCTTGGGTAAAGCGGGATTGTGATCGCACTTTTATAGTACTGTTCCGAATTTTTTAGTTGCCCATAGTTAATGCTCTTTTCTTTATAGTAGGGTTGCGTGTGAACAGGAATGTAATGAACATTCACTCCAATTCCATTGTTGTGAAGATAAGCAAAACATTGCGCTTTCTCTTCGATATTATCATTTGGAAGTCTGAGCACGTAAAGGTGATGTGCTGATGTTTGAAAAATTTGTTGTTTTGGTAAGCGCCAATTGGTCCCAGCAAGCTTTTCATCGTAACGTTTGGCAAGGGCTGTTCGAACGTCTATATAATAATCCAGACGGTTAACTTGGCTAATCCCTAAGGCGGCTTGTAGGTCTGTCATTCGGTAATTGTAGCCAAGAGTAATTTGCTTGTACTGCCAAGGACCATCCGTTCTTCTATTTGCGTTTTCTCGAATTATTCCGTGACTACGATAAAGGTTCAATTGTGAAGCTAATTGCGGGTCGTTTGTTAGAGCGGCGCCGCCTTCTGCCGTCGTTATAATTTTTACCGGGTGAAAGCTAAAGACGGAGATGTCACTGAATCTGCAACAACCGACATGTTCACCTTTATATCGGCCACCGATAGCGTGGGAAGCGTCCTCTATAATACGAAAACTGTATTTTTGGGATAGTTCATGTATTGCTTCCATATCACAAGATTGTCCCGAAAAATGAACGGGAATTACTACCTTGGGGAGAGTGTTTGTTTTGCTAGCATGTTTCAACTTATCTTCTAGCTTGGTGACGCTCATATTGTAGGTTTCGGGGTCTATATCGACAAAGTCGACGTTTGCTCCGCAGTATTCTGCGCAGTTTGCACTTGCAACAAAAGTGTTCGGGCTTGTCCACACCCAATCGCCAGGCCCAACTCCTAGGGCCAAGCACGCGATATGGAGTGCACTGGTTGCACTGTTTACAGCAATTGCATGTGCGGCGCCTGTGTATTCGGATAAAGCAGCTTCAAATCGCGGTACGCATGGCCCCTGCGTCAGCCAGTCAGAGCGCAGCACGTTCACGACAGCGTTAATGTCTTCTTCTGAAATATCCTGACGGCCATAAGGGATCATGAAGTTAGATCTTTCCAATGGTGTCGTGATGGTCATTCACCCAAGACTTTAGCGACTGCTGGCTCATCCATTCGGTATTTGTGTCGCTGGCATATATGAAGTCTTCTGGAACCTTTATACCGTCTTTTATGCGTTTCGCATCATTTCCCCAATCATTGATTTGGGGAAGAATTTTGTAGTGCTCCGGGTATTCATAAGTGAAATGTGAATCTTCCGAGCTGATCATTTGCTCATGCAATTTCTCACCAGGGCGAATTCCGATAATCTCATGCTTCGCTGAAGGAGCTACTGCTTTTGCAATGTCGACAATAGTCATTGAAGGGATCTTTTTTACGTAGATTTCGCCGCCCACCATATCTTCGAATGCATGCCATACTAGTTCAACTCCCTGCTCCAAGGTTATCATAAAACGAGTCATTCGGGTGTCAGTGATCGGTAATACGCCAGAGTCTCGGATGGACAAGAAGTATGGGATTACTGAGCCGCGAGAGCCCATAACATTTCCGTAACGAACAACTGAAAAGCTAGTGTTATGGCCTAAGGCGTATGAGCTATTGCTTGCCACAAAGAGTTTGTCTGATGCTAGTTTGGTTGCACCATACAGATTGACTGGGCTACTTGCTTTGTCTGTTGACAGTGCAACGACACGTTTCACGCCTTGGTCTATGCACGCATCAATCAGGTTCATCGCCCCGTTAATGTTAGTTTTAATACATTCAAAGGGGTTGTATTCGGCCGTCGGAACAATTTTTGTTGCCGCAGCATGGACTACAAAATCCACACCATCCAGAGCTCTGTACAGTCGATCCTTGTCTCTAACGTCACCGATGAAAAAACGGATGCGCGGATCATTTGAGAATAATTTTGCCATCTCCCACTGTTTCATTTCATCACGCGAGAGGACAATGATCTTCTTGGGGTTGTATTTGGCTAACGTCATCGGGATGAAAGCGTGTCCAAACGAACCTGTGCCGCCAGTAACAAGAATAGTTGAGTTTGTAAGCATAATATTAGCCGTTGGTTCGGGTAATCTGGTTATTTAGTCGCCATTGAGCGGAAGGTCTCACTGCGTCGAATGAGGTCATCGTACGTACCATGGGCTTTTACTTGCCCTTTATCCAGAAGATAAATTTGGTCGCAATCGCGAACGGTAGTTAACCTATGTGCAATCAGAATGATTATGATCTCATGCCCGAGATTGTTTACTGCTTCCATTACAGCCTGTTCAGTTAGATTATCTAACGCACTTGTGGCTTCATCCAAGATCAACACTCTTGGGTTGTGGTAAAGTGCGCGTGCAATCCCAATCCGCTGACGCTGACCACCGGATAGGCGCACACCACTCTCGCCCACGTAGGTAGAATATCCCTCAGGTAGTTCGGCAGTAACAAACTGATGCAAGTTAGCAATTTTCGCCGCTCTCTCAACTTTTGAGTGGTCTACGTTGGCGGCGGGAATGCCAAAAGCAATGTTAGCACTTATGGTGTCATCTGCGAGATAAATCTGTTGGGGTACGTAACCAATACTTTTTTGCCACTGTAGGCGGTTGTTATCAGTTATAGCTTTGCCATTAACACTTAGTCTGCCTTCTTGAGGTTCAAGTAGACCAAGAATAATATCAATTGTTGTTGTCTTTCCGCCGCCGGTGGTGCCAACTAATCCTACAATACTATTTGCAACAATCTTGAGGTTAATGTTGGTAAGGGCGGTGCGCCCTGCTTTTGGGTACCTGTAGCTTACATTGGTCAACTCAATGTCGTTAATTGGGCAGAATGAACTCGTGTCGGTTCCTGAAGGAGGTGAGCTAACTAAGCTCGTTAGCTCACGATGCACCAGTTCGATCGCTGGACTAGAGAAGCGCAGTTGGGAAAAGCTTCCGTATACCTGCTGCAGTGCAGGCATCAGGCGATACCCGGCAAAAGCATAAAGAGCGATTAAAGGTATGGCAGTACGAAAATCGCCGCTCCTTGCCATTAGGGCTAGCACCAGCAGAATCATTCCACCAAACGCTATCATTTCCAGTACAAAGCGCGGAAGTTGAGCTATGATCTGAACAGAAGCTTGGTTGACTGCGTAAGTCTTTGCCGGGACGGAAAATCGCTGAGTGTAAGTGTTTTCCAAGTTACGTATTTTTACTTCTTTGATCGCGCTGAACGCTTCATTCAAAACCATGAAACGTGCCTTATTCGCCTCTACTCTTTCTGATCCAATACGTGACAAGAAGTTATTTATGAGCATGTATATTAGGCCATAGATCAGTCCAAGAGTCGTCCCTGCAATAATTGACACTGTAGGGTCAACAATCATCAAAAGTGCAAGTAATGATACAGAGAGAACCCCCTGAGTAATAAATGTCATCAGAGGCATCATGCCATAATTAATAACATCGCTGACCTCAGATAATACAGTTTTACCCAAATCAGCACTATGATGGTGTAGAAACCAGCTGTAAGGTTGTCGTAAATATCCCTCAACAAGTCTTTTGCTTAAGCTGTATTCTGTTGTTAAAGTGAAGCGGAGTTGTAAGTAAGTTGTTATGGATTTAAATGAGAGAGATATAATCAGAAGTGCAAAAACAAAAACGCCTAAGTAGAAAAGGAAAGACTGCGTATCAGAAAATTCAAAATAGGAATATACGGATGAGAATATATTATTCGTTTCCACAAGGCTTGGGTTTGCTAACACAGCAATAAACGGCATAATTGATGCAACGCCAATGGCATCTATTAATGCCATCAAAAACACCATCCCCAGAAGGAGGAGCGCTTTTCTACGCTCACTTGTTGTTAGTAGCGCAAGAATCTTTTTTAAAGAGCTCAATTTCTTACCTGAATTGAAGTTTTTCAACGATGTACATTTGATCACTTTCTGTTAGGTCTGGGCCCATGGGAAGACTCAGCACTTCTAGAGAGGCCCGTTCCGACATAGGTGTAGCTGTCGAATTACCATGGTGCCTATATGCAGGTTGCTGGTTTATAGGTACTGGGTAGTGGATTGCAGTTGGGATGCCGTGACCATTCATCTTTTCCTGAGCGACTTCACGATCTTTTAAAAGTACGGTGTACTGTGCGAAGACACTGGTCCGGCCCGATCTTTGTTGCACTCGGTCGATTTTTGCTGAGTCGAGTAGAGAATTGTATCTGTTCCCAATCTCCATTCGTCGGTCGACTTCCCACTCAAATCTTTCCAGCTTTGCAAGCACAATTGCACACTGCAACGTGTCCATGCGACCGCCGACACCAATACGTGTGTGATGATAGCGTCTGCTTTGTCCATGAACACGGATCTCACGGCAGGCTTGAGCTATGGAGTCGTCGTTCGTGAAAATCGCTCCGCCATCTCCGTAACACCCAAGAGGTTTGCTTGGGAAGAAGCTTGTGCAACCAATTGTACTTAGATTGCAGCTTTTTTTACCCTTGTAAGTCGAGCCAAAACTTTGGGCTGCATCTTCAATAACAGGGATGTTGCCGTTTCGCGCAGCAATGGCATTGATCGCATCCATGTCACATGGCTGCCCGTACAAGCTGACCGGCATTATAGCTTTCGTTTTTTCTGTAATCTTGTCTTCAATTAGAGCTGCATCCATGTTGCACGTATCCGGCTCAATATCGACAAACACGGGTGTTGCACCTAGGAGAACGATTGTTTCTGCTGTTGCGACAAACGTGAACGGCGTAGTGATAATCTCGTCGCCCGGGCAAACCCCTATCGCCATTAGGCTGATTAACAATGCCTCTGTACCACTGGCAACCGTAATACAGTGCTTTGCACCAGAGTACGCAGTTAACTTGTTCTCAAGTTCCAATACTTCTGGGCCCATTATGTACTGGCCGTGTTCCAGAACAGAGTTTATTCGGTCTGCGATTTGATCGCGAAGTTGATGATATTGCGTTTGCAAATCAATAAAACGTATACTCATACTTCATAGGCTTTCAATTCGGATCCTGTCAGTTTGTACTCTAGGTTCATGTGAGGACATTTAAAGGTCCCTTCACCTTCAAGAGGTAATGGGATTTGTTCGCCATACTGGCTCATCCAGCCTATTTGCCGAGCAGGGACCCCGACCATAAGAGCATAGGGCGGTACATCTTTGTTTACTACTGCACCTGCTGCCACAAATGCGTGCTCACCTATTGTGATCCCGCAAACGATTGTGCAGTTAGCGCCAAGCGTAGCGCCTTTCTTTACTAAAGTGCTGAGGTACTGGTCTTTTCGATTAATTTGTGCCCGTGGGTTGTAAACATTTGTGAAAACCATGCTTGGGCCGCAAAAGACATCATTTTCGATAAAGACATTGTCATAGATGCTAACATTATTCTGGATTTTGCAATTATCCCCGATTGCAACATTGTTACCTACAAAGACATTCTGCCCAAGAGATGTCTCACACCCAATTTTTGCGCCGCTACACACGTGAGTCCAATGCCAAACTCTACTACCGTCACCGATCTGTGCGCCGTGATCTACGATAGCTGTTGAGTGTATTTGAGTATTCATTTCAGTATTCCAGCGGCAAAGATATTGTCTTTCCGTCACGTGCCGAAAGATATGCAGCGATGAGAAGTTCTAGAGATTTCAGGCCTTCTCGTCCATCTGTCTCAGCTTCGGCCTCTCCTCTAAGTGTTTCAATGACGTTTTTATAGTATGAAGGGTGCCCAAAGCCGTAAACTGAGGTTGTCTCATAATTTGCTTGTTGGATATCCTTGTCACAGTCCTCTGGTTCGTCAAATTTCCAAAGTTGGATATCGTTTACCGCTACGCCGCCGACGCGCACAGATCCTTTTTCACCTAGAATTGTAATACTTCCTTCTAGGTTCTCCGGATAGGTGAGCATTGTTACGCTCATAGATCCTAGTGCACCATTTCGCCATTTTACGTTCAAGACCCCTGTATCCTCGACTTCGATGTCGCGAGTGGTGCTCATCATGGCTTGGACCTTGTCGACGGGACCAATCAGCCAATCAAGCAAATCCACGTAGTGGCTTGCCTGGTTCATAAATGCTCCGCCGTCGAACTCCCAAGTACCACGCCATTTACCTTGATCGTAATAAGATTGGGGGCGGGTCCAGAATACATTCAGATGTACCATGTGAATTTTTCCAAACCGCTTTTTATCAACAGCCCGTTTGAGGAGTTGTAAAGTAGTGTTTAGACGGTTTTGCTTTACGACAAATAGGTGAACATTTGCGTTGTCGCATGCTCGAACCATGCGAACACCATCTTGCCAACGTGTTGCCATCGGCTTTTCAGTCATGACGTTCACGCCAAATTTAGCTGCCAGTTCGGCCTGGTCAGCGTGAACTCCACTCGGGGTGCAAAGCACCACCAGGTCGATTTCCTCTCCCGTAAGCAGCTCTTCCATCGAGCTATATGCAGGGACACCCAGTTTTTCAGCCTGTTGATGCAAGACAACGGGGTCACTGTCACAAATAGCGATCAACTCTATGTCATTCGGATATTTCTCGATTGAGCCGAAATGATTTCGGGAAATACGGCCGCATCCAACGACTGCGGTCCGAATTTTTCTCTCATTTATGACAGGGAGCATACTCAAGCTTTCACTACATTTTCGCAAGGTTCTAGATAGATTCCGCGGGTGTCCACGATAAGTTTCGCATTCTCTTGGAGCATGGGATAATCGAACTTGTGATGGTCCGTTGTGAGAATGAGTGCATCGTAACTAGAAATAATTTCAGGGGATAAAGCAACGCTACTCAGATCAAAATTATGCTCCCGCATATGCGGGAAGGAAGGAACGTGAGGGTCTGAGTATTCGATATCCGCTCCTTTCTCTTGTAGAAGCTCCATAATAACAACGGCTGGGGATTCGCGCATATCATCCACGTTCTTCTTGTAAGCAATGCCAAGCACAAGAATCTTTGCACCTTTAAGAGACTTTCCGCGCTCGTTGAGCGCGTCCATGGTCTTGCTTACAACCCAACGTGGCATGCTCGTGTTCACTTCACCGGCAAGTTCGATAAATCTGGTGTTCAGATCATATTCTCTTGCCTTCCACGTCAGGTAGAAGGGGTCAATTGGAATGCAATGACCGCCGAGTCCAGGGCCTGGATAATACGGTGTGAAACCAAATGGTTTTGTTGAAGCAGCTCTTATTACCTCATGTATGTCAATCCCCATCCGATCTGCCACTATTTTCATTTCGTTGACGAGCCCGATATTGACAGCTCGATGAATGTTTTCGAGCAGCTTGGTCATTTCAGCAGCTTTGGTGGAAGATACGGGCACGATTTTGTCTATTGCTGGTTGGTACAGTGCTTTTCCCACTTCCAAGCATGAGACCGTGTGCCCTCCAACTACTTTGGGGATGGTCTTAGTTTCGAACTGTGAGTTCCCAGGGTCTTCTCGTTCGGGGGAATAAACCACGAAGAAATCGATCCCAACTGATAAGCCTCTGGATGTCACACGTGGCACCAATTCCTCCTCTGTCGTGCCTGGGTAAGTTGTGCTCTCGAGTGAGAGAACTTGCCCAGCACGCAAATAAGGAACGATCATGTCAGTAGTGTTGGTAACAAAACTTAAGTCAGGCTCGCGGTATTTGTTCAATGGAGTGGGTACGCAAAGAATAAGAGCATCCACTTCATCTGCTCTTGAGAAATCTTCCGTAGCCTCAAATCCATTTAAAGATGCGTCAGAAATTTTTTTTGATTCAATATGTTCAATGTAGCTCTCATTTTTATTGAGTTTTCTGACTTTCTCCGAGTCTACGTCAAAACCTATTACCTTAAATCCAATTTGAGAGTAACGAAGCACCAAGGGAAGTCCCACGTAACCAAGTCCAAATACACCAATCTTTGCTGACTTATCATTGAGTTTATTGATCAGTAGTTTTTTCATTCTTCTGAGTTCGCTTCTACAAAGTGTGTGAATTTAAACGGAATAGTTCACGTTATGTTCTTCTTCTGGGTGGGTCGTTTATGTTATGGCTGGTAAACGATTCAACCCAGCGGCTATAGCATTCGTCAAGAATAATTTGCAACTCGAGATATGCTACTAGCATTCGGGTTTTCTAACTCTTGCTTATTGCTCCGGGAGGGAGTTAGGTGTTTCGCGCAGCGAACTCGTGCGCTATAAACGGCTGGAGAGCGAGTACATTCGCTGAATGGCGGAGAGGGTGGGATTCGAACCCACGGTACTATTGCTAGTACAACGGTTTTCGAGACCGCCCCGTTCGACCACTCCGGCACCTCTCCGCATGTGTGGTCTTGGCGTTCGAGGCGGTGTTTACCGGGATGAGCGCCAGATTGCAAGAGGGAAATCTCAAATTTCACGGACTCTTTTGCATGGGCTTTTGGGGCGCGCTGTTTGCCCCGGTTCGCAAGGCGTGTAGGTTCGCGCAAATCTGCGGCTTTGCCATGCCGTCCCCGGCGGCGTAAAAGGTCACTCTGTGGTTGACTCTTTGGGGCAAAAGCGGTAATTCACCCGTTCTTCGCAGCGGTTCGGTATCTGTTAGCAGCGGCACCGAGCTGCGCGTTTGTGTTTCCAGAATGTTTTTCAGGAACTTTTAGATGTACGCAATCATCAAAACTGGCGGCAAACAGTATAAAGTTGCTGCCAACGACGTTATCAAAGTCGAAAAGATCGCTGCCCAGGCCGGTGATACCGTGAAACTTGAAGAAGTTCTCATGGTTGCTGGCGACGGTGCGCCGAAGGTTGGTGCTCCGTTGGTCAAAGGTGCTTCTGTTACCGCAGAAGTTCTCGAGCAGGCCAAGGGCGACAAGGTGATCGTTTTCAAGAAAAAGCGCCGGCATAACTACCGTCGTAAAAATGGTCATCGCCAGAACCTGACTGTTCTGCGCATCAAGGACATCAAGGCCTGATTTATCAGGTTGAGATGCAGTTTTAGGAGAGTTTCATGGCTCATAAGAAAGCTGGTGGTAGTTCGCGCAACGGTCGTGACTCCGAAGGTCGCCGTCTCGGCGTTAAAAAATTCGGTGGTCAGGCAGTTGTTGCAGGCAACATTCTCGTTCGTCAGCGTGGCACCAAGTTCCATGCCGGTGACAATGTTGGCCTCGCCAAAGACCACACCCTGTTTGCGACTGTGAACGGTTCTGTCCAGTTCAAGTCGGGTTTCAAGGGTCGTACCTACGTAACCGTCGTTCCGGCCGAGGCGTAAGCCTCCCGTCGGCTGCGCGATACGTAGCAAGATTAGGGTCAGTTCCCATCAATCTCATCCATTCTGCGCAGTCATAAAGACATCTGAGAAGAAGTCGGCTGCGCAGAACGCTTTTCAGCATTCAAGCAGGCGTGACGTACTCAGAGGTCTTTTATGACCGCGCCCGCAGGGTTTCAGGCAAAGCGCACAATCGAAATAGTCGACCGCTTGAAAAGGTTCCAACCTGTTCGTCGCAATCGCCCACTTCGCTTGAACACTTTGTCTGAAACAGAATTGCATGAAATTGATGGGAACTGACCCTGGAGGGAGGAATGAGCAATCATTCCTCCCTTGTTTTATGTGATATAGAATTTCGGACCCCGTCGCTGCGCGTCCCTCGCGCACCGGGGAGCCAATATAAAGTGATAAACGGGTGCGCCCGAAGGACCGGTTATGAAGTTTCTCGATGAAGCCAAGATTTATGTGCGCAGTGGCCGCGGCGGTGCCGGTTCGGTCAGCTTCCGCCGTGAAAAATATATCGAGTATGGCGGGCCGGACGGCGGCGATGGCGGCCGCGGTGGCGATATCATCCTCGAGGCGGTCGAGAACCTCAACACCCTGATTGATTTCCGTTATCAGCAGCACTTCAAGGCCGAAGTCGGCATGCATGGCATGGGTCGGCAGCGTACCGGCCGGTCCGGCAAATCCATCACGATTAAGGTCCCGGTCGGAACGCAAGTCTTGGCCGAAGATCGCGAAACCCTGATTGTCGATATGATCGAACCGGGTCAGACCTATCTGCTCTGCCGGGGTGGCGATGGCGGCCGTGGCAACACGCATTTCAAATCCTCCACCAACCAGGCACCGCGTCGTGCCGAAGAAGGCTGGCCGGCAGAAGAAATGTGGGTGTGGCTGCGCCTGAAGCTGATCGCCGATGCCGGTCTTGTGGGCTTGCCGAATGCCGGTAAATCTACCTTCCTTGCTGCATCCTCGCATGCGCGTCCGAAAATCGCCGATTATCCCTTCACAACCTTGCATCCGCAGCTGGGCGTGGTGAATATCGATGATCATGAATTTGTTCTGGCCGACATTCCCGGCCTGATCGAAGGCGCATCCGAAGGCAAGGGCATCGGCACCCGTTTCCTTGGCCATATCGAACGCTGCGAAGTTCTGGTCCACCTGATTGATTGCGCCGAAGAAGATCCGGTCGCAACCTATAAGACGGTGCGTGAAGAGCTTGAAGGCTACGCCGAAGAACTCGTCGAAAAGCCCGAAATCGTCGTCCTGTCCAAGGCTGATCAGCTCTTGCCTGAAATGGTCGAGGAGCAGCGCCAGATCCTTGAAAAGGGTATCGGCAAAAAGGTCTATATCGTGTCCGGAGTGACCCAGCAGGGGCTCAAGGAAATCCATCGCGAAATCCGCGCCTATATCGAAGGCGAACGTGAACGCCGGGCGAGGGAAGGCCGCGAAGAAGAGGGCTTCCAGCCGTGACAAGCAATGCCCTGGCGGATGCAAAACGCCTGATCATCAAGGTGGGCTCGGCCCTGCTGGTTGATGAAAATACCGGCAAGCTGCGTCGTGCCTGGCTTGAAGCATTGGCCGATGATATCGCCCTTCTGCGCGAACGCGGGGTCGAGGTGATTGTGGTCTCCAGCGGTGCGATCGCGCTTGGTCGTCGGTTGCTTGGCCTTGATCACCGCACGATCAGTCTCGCCGACAAGCAGGCCGCCGCCGCCACCGGCCAAATCAGCCTGTCACAGGTCTGGCAGGAGGCGCTTGGTCGAAATGGCCTGACCATGGCGCAGGTGCTGGTCACACTTGAGGACATGGAAGGCCGTCGTCGCTACCTGAATGCCCGTGGGACGCTGAATGCCCTGCTTGGCCATGGCGCCATTCCGCTGATCAATGAAAACGATACCGTTGCGACCGAGGAAATCCGCTTTGGCGATAATGATCGTCTGGGTGCCAAGGTCGCGCACATGATTTCGGCCGATACGCTGGTTCTGCTTTCTGACATTGATGGTCTCTATACCGCCGATCCGCGCAAGAATCCGGATGCCGAATTGATCCCCGAAGTCCGCGAACTGACGCCAGAGATTTTCAGTATGGCCGGTGTTGCGCCAACCATGTACAGCTCCGGCGGGATGGTGACCAAACTTCAGGCCGCCGAAATCGCCATGAAGGCCGGGTGTCGCATGATCATCGCGCGTGGCACCATCTATCATCCGCTGAAAGCCCAGCTTGAAGGCGCCCCCAATACCGTCTTCCTGCCGAGCGAAAGTCCGCTGGCGGCACGTCGTCACTGGATTGCAACCTCGCTCAAGGCGTCAGGAGCCATCATTGTCGATGCCGGGGCGGCCAAGGCGCTGGCGGCTGGCAAGAACCTTCTGGCGGCCGGAATAACCGGCGTCGATGGCCGGTTCAAGCATGGCGATGCTGTGCGGGTACTGGGGCCTGACGGGGCGCAGATCGCGCGCGGCATCACATCCTATGGCGCGGAAGAAACCCGGCTTCTGATGGGGCATGCATCGGCCGATATCG
This sequence comes from Thalassospira sp. CA1, assembly GCF_059052855.1. Taxonomy (NCBI): domain Bacteria; kingdom Pseudomonadati; phylum Pseudomonadota; class Alphaproteobacteria; order Rhodospirillales; family Thalassospiraceae; genus Thalassospira; species Thalassospira sp. CA1. Next base: position 316,129 of record NZ_JBZCIA010000004.1, on the reverse strand, counting down.
AAGCAACCCTGGGCTTCACACGCGGCAATGCCATCATTCATTCCGATGATCTGGTGCTGGTCGAGGGCTAGGCACAAACCCTGCACAATTCCAGAAAATACGAAGGGGACGTTCGCGTCCCTTTTTTTTTGCATCTGCGAACCGGTCATAAAAAAGGCTGGCCTCCGGAATGCAGAGGACAGCCTTTTTTGCGGTGGCACTATGGTCCGGATATGCGGACTTAAGCAGCCTGATCGGCAAGAGCGCGAGCCATCTGGCTCAGTGCTTCCTGATGCTTCTCGTGCTTGATGCTTGCGAAGTTACGCGCAAGTTCCAGGCACATACGCTGACGCGCATTGAGCTCGGTTTCCTGATTGCCTTCCAGGCCTTCATAGAAATAGCTTACCGGAACGCCCAGGACCTGGGAGATCTCATAAAGGCGACCAGCAGAGATGCGGTTAATGCCGCGCTCGTATTTGTGAGCCTGCTGATAGGTAACGCCAATCAGATCCGCCATTTGCTGCTGGGAAAGGCCCAGCATGATGCGACGTTCGCGGATGCGCTGACCAACATAACGGTCAGTGTCTGTGGCGCGGTTTGCGCGTTTCGGTTCTTCGTTTTGAGCATTCTCAGTCATTTTATAATCCGTTATCAACCGCCAGTTATTATTCCCCACTTCGGATGCTGTCGGGTTCGTTGTTTTTCCCGATATGTCACACCCATCGCGGCACCTTTCAGGCACTGCGATTTTGATGACCTGTACCTGAACATTGGTCAGATAATCATTACAGCTTTCCGCCAGAAGCTAGCTATATAGGTCAATCGAGCTGTCTTTGTCTAGTGCAGAAGGCGAAAAAAAGACGTTCGTTTCTACGCTGTCTGGTTTGTGATGGAGCGCATAGCTGGCATGCGCAGACTGAATGACCGGCGGTTGCAAAAGGTTTTCCTGAGGTAGGATCTGACCCAGAAGCTGGGTCCAGAATGCTGCACTGCCCACAAGATCATGGGGTTGCAGCCACGCGCCACCACCCTGCGCAATTTTTTCCACAGGTGAAAATTGCGCCAGTTGCTCGATCCCGATCCCGGCAGGACCATCGGTTCCACTGCTCGCAGTTTCGGTCCTGCGGGCCGGGAGCATGGAAATCGGTGTGATCGCGGTCATGTGTTTTTCGGTTTATTGGGTCATTGTTGCCTGTGTATTTCGGGACTCCGTGGGTTTTGGTGCGTGGTCATGGCATTCACCCGGCAAAAATTGCCGCCTTTCGGCGGTGCCGGGCGTTCTGAAAGTGTTAACGAAAAATTTATGCAGGATTGGTGCCGGACGGCTTGGGCGTTCGACGGGCATTGTTTGCCGCTAGAGCGTGTTGCATCAAATTTGCCTCACTTTGCCGAGGACATCCTTCTGTCCGGCAAGGAAAGGTCCGCTGCGCGTAGCGGGGCTACGGTCAAGGACCTTGACGCTGCGGGGCCGAAGAATATCCCGGCCCACAGGGTTTGTTTTTGGCGGCGTTTCGCGGCGTTACACCGTTTGACCGATGCGCCGCATCGCTCTGCACGCTGTGTCTTGCCAAACGACACGCCAAAAACAAACAAAGTGAAGCAAATTTGATGCAACACGCTCTTGGCCCAAACATCTGATGCGGGCATGAAAAAAGGCGAAGTGCGCTATGGCAGCTTCGCCTTTTTGATCTCAGTGCCCGGGATGCGGGCCGGGGGCCTTATTTGCCGGATTTGCCACCGGCAAGGTTGTTAAGCTGCGCCTGCATGGCTTCAAGCTGGCTTTTCAGCTCATCAAGCGAAGCATCGGATTTCGCAGCACCGGGTGCTGTTGGCTTTTTCGGGCCTTCGCCGGTCGGCTCACCATTTTCATCCTGCATGAAGGGCGAGAACATTTTCATCGTCTGTTCAAACAGCGCGATGTTCTGTTTGTTCATTTCCTCGAACTGGCCAAACGGGAACATGCCCTGCATGGTGCCCTGCATATATTCGCGCATCTGTTCCTGATTATGGCCAAAGGCGCGCATTGCCTGCTCAAGGTAGCTCGGCACCAGCCCCTGAAGGCTGTCGCCATAAAAACCGATCAATTGGCGCAGGAAGCTGATCGGCAGAAGGTTCTGCCCCTTGTTTTCTTCCTCGACAATAATCTGGGTAAGGACCGGACGGGTGATGTCTTCACCCGATTTCGCGTCATAGACAACAAAGTCGGTATTGTCTTTGACCATCTGCGAAAGGTGATCAAGCGTCACATAGGAACTGGTCGCCGTGTTATAGAGGCGGCGGTTCGCATATTTCTTGATAACGATGCGGTCCTGATCATCTGATTTCTTGTTGGTCATGGCGTCTTTCCTGCTTCCCTGTTTCCCGGACGTATGTCTGGCGAACCTTCTGGTGGTGTCGTTCCACCTGCTTTGCGCCCCGGCAATTCACATTGTTGCGTTTACGATGTTGCGCAGCATTTTCGATTTTGCATTCGCTCAGAAGACTGTGAGAGTGCCGCGAATTTTCCAATGTGTCCAGTATTCAACGCGAAGTGCAGTGCGAAAAACAACTTTGGATACGGTTTGTTGCGCCACAGCACGGGAATTCGTTTTCCCGCGCCCCTCAACCTCCTATAGTGGTTACCAACAGATATGCGTCGCATCTGAACAATACTGGGAACAATAAGGGTATCGCCGATGGCCAAGGCTACGAACGACCCCGACCAATCACAAACCACAGGGGCTTCATCGTCAGACGCCGATGACGAACGGCTTGACCAACTTGCCCGGCAGTTTCTTGAACTCTGGCGCCAACAGGTCGCCGCAACGGCTGATGGCGCCCATGCCGCCAGTGCCATCGGACGTCTTTACGCATCCCTTGGTGCCGATACCACCCGCATGGGCGAAGGCTTTGAAGCCTGGGGCAAGCTGATCGGTCAAATGGCGATGGGCCAACATCCGGCCGCCGGGCCCGGAAATCCAATCAATAACCCGATGGGCGATGCCATGGCGGCCGCCAACCCGTTGCAGGCGATGATGGATCAGATGGCCAAGGCCGCACGCGAACTGCCGGCATCCCCGTTTGCAGGCATGCCGTTTGCGCCCGATATGTCGGCGATGGCCGGTATGGCCGGGATGACGCCCAAACCAGACACTTCAAAAGCCAAGCCGGATGCTGCTGGTAATGCTGCCGGTAATGCGGATGGACAGACATCCGATAAAGACAGCGCGCAACCATCCGCCGCCGATGAAACCAACAAGACTTCCAAAACCAAACGTGCTGCAAAAAATGCTGCAAAGGGGCAGGGGAAGAATGATCAGTCCGCCAAAACAAAAACCGCTTCCGCCAAAACGCGAAAATCAGAGGCGGGCGGGGCCAAGACCGCTTCCAATGCATCTGGCAGTCGAGATGACGAGCTGGCTCAGCTCGCGCGCCGCATTGCCGATCTTTCTGAAACAATTGCTGCCCTGGAAGCCGGAACTGAAGGATCAGGCGGAAAGTCTTCTGGCTGAGCTTGAAGCCTATCACCCTGATGATGTCGCCCAGGCGCTTGACCGGGTCGCCTTTGATCGCCATGCCGGGTTCCATGACGGGGTGCGCGCCTATCAACGCCATCCCTATCGCCGCCCGCGCGATCAGGACCGCAAAGATATCCCGACCGTCTGGGAAGAGGGTTCGACGCGGGTATATGACTATGGCGCGACGTCTGACAACAAGGCGGCGAAAACCGGCGAAGTCGTCCTGCTTGTGCCGTCGCTGGTCAATCGCGGCTATATCCTTGATCTCAATGAAAAGCGAAGCTTTGCGCGCTATCTCGCCAAATGCGGCTATCGCCCGCTTCTGGTCGAGTGGGGTTATCCCGGCATGGATGAAGCCAACTTTGGCCTTGATGATTATGTCGCTGGCCGTCTGGTCACCATCCTTCAGGACGTCGCCGATATCAATGGCGGGCCGGTGCCGGTGGTGGGCTATTGCATGGGCGGTGTGGTCGCCCTTGCGGCAACGCTTCTCGATCCGGCACAGGTGTCAAAGCTTGTCCTGCTGGCAACCCCATGGGACTTCATGGCCGCTGGTCCCACCCAGTCACGCATTGCTGCGGCCTTTGCGCCCTCTTTGCCGCAAATGCTGGCGATCCATGACACGCTTCCGGTCGATGTGCTGCAAAGCCTGTTTGCCAGCCTCGATCCCTTCATGATGGGTGAGAAATTCCGGCGTTTTCAGGCCATGGCAATGGATTCAACCAAGGCACAGGATTTTGTCGCCCTCGAAGATTGGCTGAATGATGGCGTGCCATTGCCGCGTCGGGTCGCGGTCGATTGCCTGATTGGCTGGTATGTTGAAAACCGCCCGGCCAAGGGCCAGTGGCAGATTGACGGCATTGATATCAACCCGGCGGATTTGTCCTGTCCGGTGCTGGCCGTGATCCCGGAAAATGACCGCATCGTCCCACCCGAAAGCGCGCAGGCTCTCTTTGATGCCTGCCCCGAAGATCTCCGCACCGAACTTCATCCCTCTGCCGGGCATATCGGCATGATGGTCGGATCGCGTGCGGAAAAATCCACATGGAAGCCGGTGGTCGACTGGCTTGCGGGCTAATCCGAAAGCCCGCTTTTAATCGGCATTTTCGGTGGCAAGTTGGGCGCGCTCTGGCGCCCAGCGAAGGGTCAGGCGCGCCAGAAGGGCGATGATGATCAGGGTCAGGATCACACGTCCGACAAGGACAACCCATATATCGGCACCAAGGGCTAACATGATCGCGGTATCCTCGATCAGGGAATGCGATAGCGACAACCAGCTGAGCGACAGAAACAGCGTCCTTGGCGGATAGTTGTTCTTGCGCGCCTCATCAATGATCAGCGCCCCGCCATAGGTAATGCCAAGCAGCACACCAATGGTGGTTACCGGTGCTACGTCGCGTGAAATGCCCGATATACGCAGGACCGGCATCATCGCCTGTGTGATGCGCGCCGTGATCCCGGTTTTCTCAAGCAGATCAAGCAGGATCAGCAATCCGACAATCACGCCAAAGGTCACCACGAGCGATTTGACCATTTGTAGTGACCAGTCGATCCATCCGGCCAGACCACTGGCGGCAGTCGTGGTTTCACCCCCAGCCATCCATGAAAAATCAACCGGCTCGGACAGCCAACCTGTCAGGTCACTCACCCAGGTCACCAGCGCGGCATATCCGATCGCGGCACCGACGCGAAGGGCCGTGGTCGCCCAAAAACTTGCCCCGGCCCGTTTGACAATCGCCTGTTCGACCGGAAGGCCATGGGCAAACAGCATCATCGCACACAGCGCACTAAGCTGTGCGGCGGTCATATCAAGGTGCGCTGCCAGCCCGACAAAGGCACCGACCGCACCATACATGCTGACCAAAACGCAGGTCGCCCAGATCAGCCCGGCCTCCGGCGGCAGGCCGATCAGCGCCATCACCGGTGCCAGCCAATTGGATACCAGTTCAACTGCCCCGAACTCCTCGGCAATGCGGACAATTACCATCACGGGCAACATCACCTTGATCAGGGTGATGAACAGTTTCTGGCTGCGGTTGATCAGATCAAAGGCGTAGCGATGCATGGGGCGGCAATCCGGTTAGGTATTGAGGGTTTTAATGGTGGCGGTAGGCGCATGTAAGGTCGTTCAAGGCCGCGATCATGCCACGGGTTCTTGATTTTTGTGCAGCGTATTTGCGCATCTTCGTGCAATATAGAAGCGTTGTTAGGCTGATTGGCGCGGTGGAGTTGCGTGATATGCCCGAACTGGATCAGATCGATACCAAAATCCTGCGCCAGTTGCAGGAAAACGCCGATATCCCCAATGCCGAACTGGCCGACCGGATCGGCCTGTCGCCCTCGGCCTGTTTGCGTCGGGTGGCAAAGCTGCGTCAATCAGGGGTGATCCGCAAAACTGTCGCGGTGATTGATCCGGCCCAGGTCGGACGTCCGCTGGGTGCTGTGATCAATCTTGAATTTCATCGCCATGGCAATCAGTTCCGGCAGGATTTTATTCGCAAGGTCCGCAAACTTGATGCCGTACGCCAATGCCATGTCGTCACCGGGGAAGTTACCGGGGTGATGATTTTGCAAATGCGCGACATGGCCGAATATACCGCCCTTTGCGAAACGCTGTTTGATGCCGATGACAACATCGTCTGGTACCGCACCTATATCATCACCGAAACGCTGAAGGATGAATTCGGACCGGCGATCTAGCCCGAATGTGAATGTCATTGGTCGATATGATCAAGATCATGGACGCGCCAACCGGATCGCGATAGTTTTTGGCTTATGAACAAGCTGCTCCATATTTTCATGACACTGTGTTTGCTCAGCGCCTCGGTCGCGGGCATGACACATATATCGGCCTCCGCCTCGGCAATGCCGATGGCAGGGGCTGGCATGTCTCATGGAACCATGGAACAGATGATGGCTGATTGCGATGATTGCGCGGCATCGCCACAGGTGGCCGATGCCTGCGATATCATCTGTGCTGTCCCGGCCGTGATTGCGCGTAAGGAACCGCTGGCAAACCTCCTTTCGGTCAAGCAGCTTCATATCCTGCCCGTGGCCCATCGTGCTGCTGGCATTACGCAACGCCCGGAAATCGCCCCTCCACGCCTTCTTTCCTGACCCGACCCGGTCTTGTGGCGGTATTGCCCCACAGACCGGCTAAGCGTGCGCGCCCTGACAACGGTGCTGCGCGCCAACCATTCCGGCATGTGCAATGCCGGGAAACTGTCATCTGTTAGGAAAGTCATCCTTATGAAGACTCCTTCCACTTTGCGCCCGTCACGGCGCCGTTTCTTGCAAACGCTGGGTGCCGGTGGCGTCACGGTCGCGGCCCTTTCTGCCGGTCTGCCGGGCATGGCCAACGCTGCCCAGACCGGCGGCGTCCACCATGTGACCGCCGCACCTGCCACGGCCCGCTTTATCCCCGGGGGCGCTGTGCCAACACCGGTATGGGCATTTAACGGCACGGTGCCGGGCTCGCTTTTGCGCGTCAAACAGGGCGAAGACGTCCATGTCCGCTTTGAAAACCAGCTTGCGGAGCCCAGCAGCATCCACTGGCACGGGGTGCGTGTTCCCAATGCCATGGATGGGGTGCCCGGCCTGACCCAAAAGCCGGTCGCGCCGGGCGACACATTCGATTACCGCTTTAACGCCCGGGATGCCGGGACCTATTGGTATCATCCGCATATCAATTCACCGACCCAGCTTGCCCGCGGCCTCTATGGTGCACTGATCGTCGAGGAAGCCGAACCGGTCAGCGTCGATCGGGAATTTGTCTGGCTGATCGATGACTGGCGTCTTGGGGAAAATGGCGAAATCGATCCGGTGTTTAACGCCGGGCACGATGTTGGTCATGCCGGGCGGCTGGGCGGGCTTGTCACCATCAATGGTGTGGCAAATCCCGATATTTCGGTACGCCCCGGCGAACGGATCAGGGTGCGCATGATCAACACGGCCAATGCGCGGGTTTTTGCCATCGATTTTGCGGGTTTGGCACCGCATCTGATTGCCCTTGATGGTCATCCGGTCACACCGCATGTACCGGACCTGCCGGTCTTTTTGTTCGCACCGGGCATGCGGGCTGATTTTATTGTTGATGTGCCGCCCGGTGCCAGTGGTCAGTTTTCCCTGATCGACCGTTTTTATGACGGGCTTGAAAACCCGTTGGCAAACCTACGGGTTGCGGGGGATCCGGTGCGTGGCGACGTTGCGCAAACCAGCATGACCTTGCCCGATAACCCGTTACCGGAACCTGATCTGCAAAATGCCCGGCGTGAACAGCTGCTTTATACCGGCGGCATGATGGGCGGTGGCGTGCTGCGCCATCTTGTCGAAACCGGCAAAATTGATGCCGGCTTCCTTGGTGAAGTGCGCGGCATGGCGCAATCGATGATGGGCATGATGACCGGCGGTGGCATCTGGATGGTCAATGGCCGCGATCCCGAACGGGATGATCTCGGCCCGCTATTTTCACTTGGCCGCGGGGAAAGCTGTGTCGTGACCGTCACCAATGCCACGGCCTGGTATCACCCGATCCACCTGCATGGTCATGCCTTCCGGGTGCTTTCGCGCGACGGGCAACCAACCCGCTATCAGGAATGGCAGGATACCGTCCTTCTTGCCCCGGCAGAACAGGCCGAAATCGCCTTTGTTGCCGACAATCCCGGCGACTGGATGCTTCATTGTCACATTCTCGAACACAAATTCGGCGGCATGTCCGGCTTCATCCGGACCGCCTGACCGCCGCAAAGCTGCAATCGAAAAACGACAGGATCAAAACCATGAAACGTTTCTTTGCATTTATGCTGACCCTTGGCCTGGCAACGATGAGTTTGTCCGGCCACAGCCACGCCAATCCCTTGCAGGCAAAAGTCTACAAGGATCCCAATTGCGGCTGCTGTGCGATCTACGCCGATTATCTTGTCGCACGGGACTATGAAGTCGAAGTGATCGAAAGCGATCAGGTTGTTCAGATGTCGCGCATGATGGGGATTCCCGAAGAAATGCAGGGCTGCCATCTGACCATGATCGACGGCTATGCCATTTCCGGTCATGTCCCGTTTGAAACCATCGACCGCATCTTGGCAGAACGTCCGGATGCCAAGGCATATACCCTGCCGGGCATGCCGATGGGATCGCCCGGTATGGGCGGGGTCAAGAATGCCCCGTTCGAAGTCTATCAGATCAAGGACAACACCGCCGACGTCTACGACGTCCGCTAACCGCCTGTAAGGCCCGGCTCCGACGATGGGACCGGGCCTTATAAGGCGAAATTATGCGTGACATTGCCCTTAAAGTTGCGCACAGGGCTTGCGATCTCGCCGCTATAGGCACACACTCTATGTATCGCCTGCTGGGAGTCCTTTGATGCTCCTCGCTTGCAAGTTGTACATATTCGACTGACCCGAAAGTGGTAGGTATCAGCGCTTGGAAATTTGCTGCGGCGCGGTAAGATTGAGGCAGGATCTGAGCAAGGCTCGTAACGACCTTCGCCCGATCTTTGGAAACGTAATCAGGATTAATCGGAGGATCTCATGACCGACGTCGTAATTGTGGGTGCCGCACGGACACCAATCGGCGCATTCAGTGGCACGCTGGCCAATACACCGGCGCACGATCTGGGTGCTATTGCCATCAAGGCTGCACTCGAACGCGCAGGTGTCGAAGGCGATGCTGTTGACGAAGTGATCCTTGGTCAGGTCCTGACAGGTGGTCAGGGTCAGAACCCGGCACGCCAGGCCGCCATCGGTGCGGGCATCTCTGATCGTACAACCGCGTTTCTGATCAACCAGGTTTGCGGCTCGGGCCTGCGCACGGTTGCCTTGGCTGCCCAGCAGATCATGACGGGGGACGCCAACATCGTCGTCGCCGGTGGTCAGGAAAACATGTCGCTTTCAACCCATGTCGCGCATCTGCGCGCCGGGCACAAAATGGGCGATGTCAAATTCATCGACAGCATGATCAAGGATGGCCTGTGGTGTGCCTTCAACGGCTATCACATGGGCAACACCGCTGAAAACATTGCCAAGAAATGGGGCATTTCGCGCGAAGAACAGGATGAATTCGCCGCCGCCTCCCAGAACAAGGCCGAGGCCGCCCAGAAAGCCGGTCGCTTCAATGATGAAATCGCCCCGGTGACCATCGCGCATCGCAAGGGTGAAACCATCTTTGATGCTGACGAATACCCGCGTCACGGTGCCACCGTCGACGGTATGGCCAAACTCCGCCCTGCATTCGATAAGGAAGGCACGGTAACCGCGGGTAACGCATCGGGCATCAATGACGGGGCGGCCGCCCTTGTCGTTATGTCAGCGGCTGAGGCCTCCAAGCGTGGCCTGACCCCGCTTGCGACGATCAAAAGCTGGGCAACGGCGGGTGTTGATCCGGCGATCATGGGGTCCGGCCCGATCCCGGCCTCGAAAAAGGCGCTTGAAAAGGCCGGCTGGTCGGCAGCCGACCTTGACCTGATTGAGGCCAACGAAGCCTTCGCCGCCCAGGCGATAGCGGTTAACCGCGACATGGGCTGGGACACCGATAAGGTTAACGTCAATGGCGGTGCGATTGCGCTTGGCCATCCGATCGGCGCATCCGGCGCCCGTGTATTCACCACATTGCTGCACGAAATGCAGAAACGCGATGCCAAAAAAGGTCTGGCGACGCTCTGCATTGGTGGTGGTATGGGGGTTGCGCTTTGCGTTGAACGCTAAGCGACCTTTTGCCGGAAAATAACATATGCGGGGCGTCCTCTTGATGGGGATGCCCCGTTTGCATTGATGCAGAATTTGCTGCAGTGCGACGAAAGACTAACCGCTTTTGTAGAATTCGAGGATGGAGAAGTAATAAAGTTACGTATATAACGCAATTTATGGATTAAAGTTACGCAAGTCGTAGAAGGGCAAGCTACGGAAATCGCGATGATGACACGTTTGATGAACGAAGTTTAGGGAGGCGACCATGACAAAAACAGCACTGGTAACCGGTGGAACACGTGGGATCGGTAAGGCAATCAGTCTGTCACTCAAGGACGCGGGCTACACCGTTGTGGCGAACTATGCTGGTAATGACGAGGCCGCCAAGGCCTTCACAGACGAAACCGGCATTGCGACCTATAAATGGAGTGTGGCCGACGCCGATGCGTGTGCCGCTGGCATCGCCAAGGTCGAAGCTGAAGTCGGCCCAATTGATATTCTGATCAACAATGCCGGCATCACCCGCGACGGTTTCATGCACAAGATGGAGACCGAGCAATGGAACGCGGTGATCGACACCAACCTGAGCTCGCTCTTTTACATGACCAAACCGGTTCTTGAAGGCATGCGTGCACGCGGCTTTGGCCGTGTCGTCAATATTTCCTCGATTAACGGCCAGGCCGGTCAGTTGGGCCAGACCAACTATTCCGCCGCCAAGGCTGGCGTGCACGGCTTTACCAAGGCACTTGCCCAGGAAGTCGCGCGTAAAGGCATTACGGTCAACACCATCGCGCCGGGCTATATCAATACCGACATGGTGGCGGCTGTTCCGGAAAAGGTGCTTGAAGGCATTATTTCCAAAATTCCGGTCGGCCGATTGGGCGAAGCAGATGAAATCGCCCAGGCGATCCTCTATCTCTGCGGCCCGAATTCGGGCTTCATCACCGGTTCCTGCCTGTCGATTAATGGCGGTCAGCATATGTTCTGACCGGCATTGGGCCAAAATACAAAACGCCCCGCAGATTTTGCGGGGCGTTTTTTGTTTCGGAGGCGGGCTTGCATGCGGTTATGCCGCAAGAATCTCTCTCGTCGTAACGATCTTGGCAAAGGCATCGGCCAGCATCGCCAGTTCGTTGTTATGCAGGTCTGCCGCAAGGATGGTTTTACCGGTGAGGGTATCGGGCAAATCGCGGGTTGCGGTGGCGTCTGACACGACGGTGACCTGATAGTCCTTTTCATCGGCAACCCGTGCGGTGGTCGACACACAGACATGCGTCATAAAGCCCGTAAGAACAACATGTTTGAGGCCAGCTTTTGTCAGAAGCTCTTCAAGGTTGGTATTGCCAAATGAGCTCGGTACGGATTTGGTGAGGACCGGTTCACTATCGCGCGGCGCAACTTCGGGCATGATCGCAGCATAGGGGCCGCTTGGATCAAACAGGCCCGTCGCATGGTGCTGCACATGGATCACGGTGCCACCCTGATCGCGCCAATGGGCAAGTAGCGTCTGGATATTGGCAAGCGCAGGCGAAAGCCCGGACAGCTTCAATTTGCCATCGCGGTATTCTTCCTGCGCATCAATCACAATCAATGCGGCGTCCTTGGGCGTTCCGGTCGGCAGAACAGCACCGGCGATATCGAAAATAGTCTGTGCAGTCATGTCTGGATCCTTGGGTTATCGTTTTGATGCCCCATTATTGATCTGCGAATTTGCATTATCTATCGGCGTTATTTCGGCTAATATCTGCAAATACGCAGATATCGGGAGCTTGTTATGTCCCTTGATTGGGAAGGATTGCGGACCTTTGCCTTGGTCTGTCAGGCCGGGAATATGAGTGCCGCTGCCCGTGAATTGGGGGTGAACCAAACCACGGTGGCGCGGCGCATTGCGCGTCTTGAGGACTGGGTAGGCTATAGCGTGCTCCATCGCGATGGCCGTGCCGTCACCCCGACCGCCCGCGCACAGGCATTGCTACAGACCGCATTGCAAATGCAGGAAACGGTATCTGGGCTTTTGGTCGGGGATCCTCATGCTGATCACGATACCAGGCAAATTAGTGGCATCGTTCGGCTGACCGGGGTGGATGCGATTTTACAAGATTGTGTCGCCCCGCACATGGCGTCCTTGCATCGGCAATATCCAGGCATTGCGCTGGAACTGATCGGGGCCAACCGCAATCTCAGTCTGCCACAACGTGAAACCGATATCGCCATCCGCCTTGCCCGGCCTGAAACCGGCGCGTTTCATATCCGACGTCTTGGCTGTCTTGAATATGGCGTCTTTTGCAATCCCAATGGGCTGCCTTTGGAGGCACTTGATCCGACAAAACTGCCGTGGATCGATCTTGATGAATTCTTTGCCGATAAGCCCGAACAGAAGTGGCTGGCGGATCATTTCCCGGATCGCAAAACCATCGGCTATGCCAATCGTGGGTCGATCATGGCATCAATGATGGCAGGCCATGCCTGTTGTGCGCTGCTGCCGGTGTGCGTGGGCGCGCGGATTGATGGCCTAACCTTGCTTGATGGCTATCATCCGGTTGGTCGCGAGGTTTGGCTTCTGACCCATCAGGACAAACGCCACCTGCCACCGGTCCGTGCGGTTGCGGACTGGCTTGTGGATGTTCTCCTCAATGGGGACTTTATCAGCCGCCCGTAACCACGATGTCGGCCAGTTTGCTGAGGCGTGCAACGGTTATGGCATTGGGCAGGTCATTTGTTTCTGCCTTGGCGCGGGCACCATCATCATCAAAGCCAAACGACCGCCACCGTTCCATCAGGCGCGCACGCAGTTTTTCCTCAGTCACATCAAGATAGATCGAAAGATCAAACAGCCCCTGCAGTTGATTCCAGGGTGTTTGATCAAGCAAAAGGTAATTGCCCTCGACCAGAATGATCTTGTGATCAGGCGCAATCATTCGGGCTGAGCCACGCGAGATTTCGAGTGTCCGATCAAACAGCGGCACGTAAACGTCATCGTTTGGCGTGTCACGCAGGGCCATCAAGGTGCGCTTGAGGCCGCCAACATCAAAGGTTTCCGGCGCACCCTTGCGGGCCAGAAGGCCGCGTTCTTCCAGAATGCCATTGTCAAAATGAAACCCGTCCATCGGCACCACAGCAGCCCCGGCTTTATCACCCCCCAGATGGTGATAAAGCCGGTCGGACAAGGTTGACTTGCCCGAGGCTGGTGCGCCGACGATGGCCACAAGAATGCGGCCCTTGTCGGCGTGCTTGGCGCGAATGGCGTCTGCCAACGCGTCGAGATCAGGTGTCATGAAACTATGGTTCTCATATCCGGGGTACGATGTTTTATGCGGCGTCTTCTGCCGGTGGCTCCTTGGCCCCCGTCATGAAGGCAACCGCGTCTGACATGCTGTAATCATCGGGTTTGATGGTGCAAAGACGTTTGCCCAATCGATGCACATGGATGCGATCTGCGACCTCGAACACATGCGGCATGTTATGCGAAATCAGCACAATCGGCATGCCGCGCGCCTTCACATCGGCAATCAGATCGAGCACGCGACGGCTTTCCTTGACGCCCAGTGCTGCTGTCGGTTCATCCATGATCACCACGCGCGATCCGAATGCGGCTGCGCGGGCAACCGCAACCCCCTGGCGCTGCCCACCCGAAAGGGTTTCAACCGCCTGATTGATGTTCTGAATGGTCATCAGACCAAGATCGGTCAGCTTCTCACGTGCCAGACGCTGCATTTCCTCATGGTCCAGCGCCCCGAAATACTTGCCCATGATGCCCTTCTTGCGAAGCTCGCGGCCCATGAACATGTTGTCAGCAATCGAAAGTGCCGGCGAAAGCGCAAGGTTCTGATACACCGTTTCAATTCCGGCTTCGCGGGCCTCCATCGGGGATGTGAACTGGATCGGCTTGCCATCAAGCTCGATACTGCCTTCATCAATGGTGACAGCCCCCGAAAGCGCCTTGATCAGGGATGATTTCCCCGCCCCGTTATCGCCGATTACCGCAAGGACTTCACCGGGATAAAGATCAAAATCGGCATAGTTAAGGGCGGTGACACGACCATATCGTTTGACGATGCCGCGTGCTTTCAGAACAGGTTGCACAGATTGGGAAGTGTTGCTCATGACGACACCTTTCTGATCCACTGGTCAATGGCGACAGCAATAATGGTCAGCCAGCCGATGGCAAAGACCTGCCAAAGAACATCCACCCCCGCAAGGCGAAGGCCGGAATTAAACACGCCAACAATCAACGCCCCGATCAACGGGCCAATGATCGATCCGCGCCCGCCAAACAGCGAGATACCCCCGATGACAACAGCCGTAATCGATTGCAGGTTGGCTTCCTGAAAACTCTGAGGTGAAACCGATCCCACACGTCCGATCGATGCCCAAGCGCCAATCGCGCAAACCAAACCGGCAAGGCAATAAACCGTAATCAGGGTACGGTTGGTGCGAATGCCCGAAAGTTCGGCTGCTTCCTTGTCATCGCCAATGGCATAGACATGCCGCCCCCAACTGGTGTGATTAAGGATGTACCAAAGCACCCCGAAAATCACCAGCATCAGGATCGACCCATAGGTGATCCGTGCCCCGCCAAGCGCGATGCTTTCGCCAAAGAATTTCAAAAGCGGGGCAATTTCATCAAGTGTCTGGCTTCGGATTGACTGTGCGCCCGAAAGCCAAAGATTGAGCGCAAAGAATATATTCCAGGTGCCGAGCGTCACGATAAACGGTGGCAACTTGATCCGGGTCACCAGGAACCCGTTCAGTCCCCCGGCACAGATCCCGCCGATACAGCCAATGATAATGGCAATCGGCGCTGGAATGCCGATGGTGACGGCAAGCTGGCCCATAATGACCGACATCAGAACCATGATCGCACCGACCGAAAGATCGATACCGGCGGTCAGGATCACAAGGCTTTGCGCCGCGGCCAGAATGCCGATGATCGACACCTGCTGCATGATCAGCGACAGGTTAAAGGGCGAAAAGAATTTACTGCCGGCGACAAAGCCGAAAATGATGATCGAAAATATCAGAACAATCACCGGCACCATGGTCGGGTTGCCATGCAAAAAATGCTGCACGTTGCCGAAAAGACTGCGGTGTTTATGTTCGAATTGCGCGACGTTGCGGTCGCTGGACTCAAGCGCGTGCTCGAATTCCTGTTTCTGGCGCGACGATTTTGGTGTCTCGCTCATCGTTTCCTCCGGACCTGGTTGAAAACAGGATCAGTCATTGCTGCTCTGTTTACAGACACGCTCCCGGCTCTGATGGCCGGTTGGTTGTTTTGGGTGCCATACCAAGTGTAAAGCAAATTGGGAGAAGGAGGGCAGGGGATAATACTGCCCTCCTTCGACGCAGGTCAGAATAAGCCCGGGCTTAACCCCAGCAGCGATTCATACCTTCTTCGACGCTGATGGATGGAACGCCGTCAACCGGCTCGTCGGTCACAAGGTTCACACCCGTGTCATAGAAGTTAAGACCTTCGGTCGTTTGCGGTTTTTCACCAGTTTCGGCCCATTTCTTGATGGCTTCAATGCCCTTGTAGGCCATATCAAGCGGGTATTGCTGCGACGTTGCGCCAATAACACCGTCTTTGACGTTCAGAACACCCGGGCAACCGCCATCGACCGACACGATCAGAACGCCGTCTTCCATGCCGAACGATTTCAGTGCCTCATAGGCACCGGCAGCGGCCGGTTCGTTGATGGTGTAAACCACATTGATGTCGGAATCGCGCTGCATCAGGTTTTCCATCGCAGTACGGCCGCCTTCTTCGTTGCCGTTGGTCACATCATGGCCAACGATCCGGTCGTCATCCTCGTCCCCGATCTTGTTGGGGTCCTTGATGTCGATCCCGAAACCTTTCAGGAAGCCCTGATCACGCAGCACATCAACCGACGGCGCACTCGGCGTCAGGTCAAGCAGGGCGATCTTGGCGTCTGCTGCCTTGTCACCAAGCTTGGCCGCGGCCCACTGACCAATCAGTTCACCGGCCTTGAAGTTATCGGTGGCAAAGGTCGCATCGGCTGCGTCAATCGGCTCAAGTGGTGTATCAAGTGCAATTACGATCAGGCCGGCATCGCGGGCCTTTTTGACGACCGGAACAATCGCCTTGGTGTCCGACGCGGTCAGAAGGATGCCCTTGGCACCCGATGCGATACAAGACTCGATGGCCTGAACCTGTGTCTCATGGTCACCATCAATCTTGCCGGCATAGGTCGACAAATCAATGCCATTGGCGACAGACGCAGCGGTTGCCCCTTCCTTCATTTTCACGAAGAACGGGTTGATGTCGGTTTTGGTGATCAGGCAGGCGCCGATTTCGTCGGCTTTTGCTGCGTTCGGGGCCGCAGTCATACCCAGTGCAAGCGCACCAAGGGCGGCGCCAAGAAGTGCTTTCTTCATTTGTTTCCTCCCAGGACTGAACCTGAATATTTGGCCATTTTGGCCTGATTTTGCTGTTTTCCAACAGATCGTGACGCACATTTTTTGTCGCGGGTCTTCAATCTGTATGGCCTTACGACACACCAAACCGGCGATCCTGTCAATTAATAAATCCGATTGATTTATTAATTATTCCTGTCACCATGGTCCCTAATCGGGCATTAAGGATCCCGAGTGGGAGGAACCAATGACTGACAGCATCTCTGCGAACCCGGACAATATCGGGGCGGATGATAGCAACGCGCGTCCCTTGCATCCGGGCGGGGGCGCAAACCAGTTGCGTGTGCGCGCCTACAACGAACGGCTTGTTTTGTCGCTCGTGCGCCGTAACGCCGGCCTTTCAAAGGCCGAAATCGCAAGGCTTTCCGGGCTGTCGGCCCAAACCGTTTCCGTCATCATGCGCGCCCTTGAAAAGGATGGGCTTTTGATGCGCGGCACACCGGTGCGCGGCAATGTCGGAAAGCCAAAGGTGCCGATGGCGCTTAATCCCGACGGGGTTTATTCCTTTGGGCTCAAGATCGGGCGGCGCAGCACGGAACTGATCCTGATGGATTTCGTCGGATCGGTGCGGGCAACCAAACGCGAAGCGTATAAATATCCCACCCCCGATGGCATTCGCCGGTTCGTTCGTGGTGCTGTCGATGACATCCTGACCGGTCTTGATCGCAACCAGATTGACCGCATTGCCGGGGTCGGTATTGCTGCCCCGTTTGAACTTTGGAACTGGGTCGATGAAGTCGGCGCACCGGTCGAAGACATGAATGCCTGGCGCGAGGTTGATCTGGTCGATGCGATCGCCGCCATCGTGCCGTTCCCGGTTTTTCAGCAAAATGACGCGACGGCGGCCTGCGGGGCGGAGCTTGTCTTTGGCCTTGGCCCGAACTATTCCGATTTCGCCTATTTCTTTATCGGGTCGTTT
The DNA here is from genome assembly GCF_059052855.1 of Thalassospira sp. CA1. NCBI lineage: Bacteria > Pseudomonadati > Pseudomonadota > Alphaproteobacteria > Rhodospirillales > Thalassospiraceae > Thalassospira > Thalassospira sp. CA1. Next base: position 298,616 of record NZ_JBZCIA010000004.1, on the reverse strand, counting down.
ATTGGCGGCGGGGTTGTGCTTAATCAGGCGCTTTATGCCGGACGGACGGGCAATGCAGGGGCGTTTGGCTCCATGCCGGTTTCGTCACGCAGCGGCCATCCCAGCCAGCTGATCGATCAGGCCTCGATCTTTGTGCTTGAACAAATGCTGACCCGCGAAGGCGGTGATCCGGCGATGCTATGGCGCGATCCCGATTACTGGCATGGTCTTGGCAAGACGCTTGATATCTGGATCGAACACACCGCGCGCAGTCTGGCGATTGCCATCACCTCGGTCTGCTCGGTGATTGATTTCGAAGCCGTCATTGTCGATGGCGGCTTCCCGGCCGATGTCTGCGAACGGGTGGTTGCCGCAACCCGTGCCGCGATTTCCGAGCTCGATCTGCAAGGCATCGAACGCCCCCGCATCGAACAGGGGCGGGTGGGCAGTGCCGCACGCGCCATCGGTGCGGCAAGTCTGCCCTTGTTCTCGCGCTATCTGCTTGATCAGAACGTTTTGTTCAAACAGATGGCCTGATCCAACATCAGCTTAAAAATTGTCTTTGCGTTTGCGAATCTCGGTAAAGATCGCAACCGGGCTTTCGCCACTCATCCCCAATGCCGCGGCAACCGATGGCTCATCGGCGCGCAGAAACGGATTGGTCGCAAGCTCCACATCCAGACGCGATGGAATGGTCGGCAAGTTGCGTGCGCGAAGCCCGTCAATATCCTGGCACCGTGCGATCAGGATGGCGTTGTCGGGCTCAATCGTTTTGGCGAATTTCGCATTGGCCTGGGTATATTCATGGCCGCAATAGACCTGCGTGCTGGGCGGAAGATTGCGGAACTTCTGCAAGGAATGCCACATCTGTTCGGGCGTGCCCTCAAACAAACGCCCGCAACCCAGCGCAAACAGGCTGTCGCCGGAAAACAGCGCGGTGATGGCCGGGAAATAAAACGCGATATGCCCGCTGGTGTGGCCCGGCACATCAAACACCCGTCCTTCCAGATCGCCGATCAGGACCTGATCGCCCTCGCCGCACGTTTCATCCATGTTGGGGATGCGCGCGGTTTCCGCCGTCGGGCCCAGCAATTTCGCACCGTATTTCTCGATCAATTCGGCATTGCCGCCGATATGGTCATGGTGGTGATGGGTGTTGATCACCAGATCAAGGTTCCAGTCACGCTCTTCAAGGGCGGCAATCACAGGGCCTGCTTCGCCCGGATCAACGATGGCGGTGACTTCACTGCGGTGGCAGCGCACCAGATAGGTGTAATTGTCAGAAAGACAGGGAATAACGATCACTTCGCCGGCAGCCATGCTCGACCTCAAAACTATGAATTCCGATTTGAACCAAGACTAGCAGCAACCACTGTCTTGAAACAATCACGCAAAAACATTCCCGTGCTGGATCTGGGATGATAGGCTGATCGCATGCGTCAGGATGTCGTTGATCTTCACCGTTTTTATGCCAGCAGTATCGGACAAGCCGCCCGGCGTCTGATCCGCAGGCGTTTGCGCGTCATGTGGTCGGATGTCCGGGGGATGCGCGTCCTTGGTTTTGGCTATGCCACGCCGTACTTGCGCCCCTTCATTGGCGAGGCAGAGCGTGTCATGGCCTTCATGCCAGCCCAGCAGGGCTGCGTTCATTGGCCTGCAGGTGAAGACAACCGTGTGGCGCTGACCGAAGAAACCATGTTGCCGCTGCCTGATAGTTCGGTGGATCGCATTTTGGTCGTGCATCTGGTCGAACATACGGACTCGATGCGTCGCCTGATGCGCGAATGCTGGCGGGTGCTGACCCCCAATGGCCGGATTGTCGTGGTGACACCGAACCGAAGCTCGCTCTGGTCATGGTCGGAAAAAACGCCCTTTGGCTATGGCCATCCCCATAGCGTCTCACAGCTGCAAAACCTGCTGCGTGAAAACATGTTCCTGCCGATCCAGCATAGCCGCGCACTTTTCATGCCGCCGACCAACATGCGGCTTTTGCTGCGCTGGTCGCAGGTATTTGAAAATATCGGATCGCGCCTGTTCAAGGCCTTTGCCGGTGTTTCGATTGTCGAAGCCGGTAAGCAGCTTTACGCCAGCTCCGGCACGCCACAGCGCAAACGTCGTCTGGTCCACATCCCGGTGACGGTCCCGCCACTGCGTCCGGCCGATGGCAATCAGCAGCACCGTCTGTCGCACGACCGGAGGGATGAGTGTCAAAACGGCCCGTCGGATGAAGACAAACCAATACAGCCTTCGGCATCAGACCAGTAAGTCCGTAAAATCACGGCATGTTTTGTTACATGATGATAATTGACAGGCACGCTATGGTTGTCTGCATAATAACATCATGTCATTGAAATCTGTTTTGCGAAACACAGTCAGGTTTACCGGACGCGCGCTGTTTGGCGGTGCGCTGTTTCTGCCATTGCACGCCGTGGCCGAGCCGGTGCAAAACAGCAACATGCCCCGCACCATCACGCTGTACGCCGAAGACAGCAACGCACCCTACGCGTTTCTTGATGGGGTCACGCCAGAAGGCATTTATGTCCGCATCCTGCAGGAAGCATTTGATCGCCTGCCGGGCTATCAGCTCGATATTGTCAATGTGCCGTTTCGCCGCGGGATGGAGCTGCTTAAGGATGGCAAGATCATGGGGTTCTTTCCGCCTTACGCGCGCGGGGATCGCGACTGGATCGAACGCTATTCCATCCCGATCCTGCGCGAAACCGTCGTGGCAATCTGCAGCAAGGATTACGCACAAAGCAACGATCTGAAGCGCTTCCCCGATGATTTCAAAGGCGCGCGCTTTGCCAACAACGCCGGATATCGTCTGGCCGGGCCGGAATTCTTTGACATGGTCGAGGCCGGCGAGATTGCCCTTGAAGAAGCCAACACCACAGCCAGCAATCTGCGTTTCCTGATGGCCGGCCGTGTCGATTGTTATGTCAATGAACGCATGGCCATTCTGGCCGGGATGCGCGAACTGGCCGTCGACAAGGCAGTCGCGCGTCTGTTTGACGAGGCCGCGATCATCGGGCACGAATTTGGCTATGTTGCCTATGGCCCGGACCCGGAAGGCAAATGGCCCTATCGCGACCAGTTTGCCGGCGCCCTTGATCGCGTGCTCAGTGACATGCTCGCAAGCGGCGAGATCGACCGGCTGGTTGTTTCCTATTTCTCTTATTGATATCGCCCGCCATATCCTGCGGGGCGTCTGACCGGCGCACAAAAAAACAGGCCACCGAATGTCGGTGGCCTGTTTCAATATCGGGCAGATCAGGACGTCTTAGTGTTCGACGTCGCGCCAGATCTTGCGTTTGACCGCATACAGCATTGCCGTCAGAACCAGCAGGAACAGGATCACTTTCATGCCAAGCGCCTTGCGGGCTTCAAGCTCCGGCTGTGCCGTCCAGTTCAGGAAGGCGGTCACATCACGTGCATGCTGTTCCAGGGTCATCGGGGTACCATCCGTGTACTCGACCGCTTCATCATAAAGCGGCGGTGCCATGGAGATCTGATGACCCGGGAAGTAGTGGTTGTAATATTTCCCGTCCGCAAGGTCGAAGCCCTCAGGTGCTTCTTCCTCATAGCCGGTCAGAAGGCCGAACACATAGTCCGGACCACCCACACGGGCCTTGTTCATCAACGAAAGATCCGGCGGAATCGCGCCGCCATTGGCAGCCGCAGCCGCCTTCTCGTTGGGGAACGGAGACGGGAAGTAATCCGAAGCAAGACCCGGACGGGTGAACATGTCACCATCGTCATTCGGACCGTCTTCGATGTCATACTCGGCTGCAATCGCCTTGATCTGGTCTTCGTTGAACCCAATGCCTTCAAGGTTACGGAAGGCAATGAAGCGCAGGCTGTGACAACCGGCACAGATGTTCTTGTAGACCTGGAAGCCACGCTGCAGCTGGGCACGGTCATACGTGCCAAACAGACCCTGCCAGCTCCAATCCTGTGCCTCGGGCACCGGCTGATCGCCGGCAGCCTTGGCTGCACCACCAGTGAATGCGGTTACCGCGAAGGCGGCAGCAATTGCGGTCAGTGCGAACTTACGCATTTGCACCCTCCTTCAAAACAGATTCGCTGATGCTTGCAGGAAGCGGCTTGGTTCGTTCCATTTTTCCAACCAACGGCATGACCACAAGGAAGTGTGCAAAGTAATACAGCGTCGAAAGCTGACCCATCACGATGACTTTCAGACCCGGAATACCCAGGAAGTAGTCATCCGGTGCCTTCGCCCCGCAATAGCCGAGAATGAAGGTATCGATCACAAACAGCCAGAAGAACCATTTGTAAACCGGACGGAATTTCGAGCTGCGCACCTTGGAGGTATCAAGCCACGGAATAACGAACAGGATCACGATCGAGGCAAACATCGCCAGCACGCCAAGCAGTTTTGCCGGGATGCCAAAGATGGTGAAGTCGATCGAACGCAGGATCGCATAGAACGGCAGGAAGTACCATTCCGGCACGATGTGCGGCGGTGTGACCAGCGGGTTCGCCGGGATGTAGTTATCCGGGTGGCCCAGGAAGTCAGGTGCAAAGAACACAAACACCGAGAAGAAGATCAGGAACACGCCCATGCCGTACAGATCCTTGATCGTGTAGTACGGATGGAACGGAATGGCATCCGCCGGGGTCTTGATCTCAACACCGGTCGGGTTGTTCGAGCGCACGGTATGCAGTGCCCAGACATGCAGGACAACAAGGCCCAGAATGACGAACGGCATCAGATAGTGCAGCGAGAAGAACCGGTTCAGCGTCGGGTTATCAACCGAGAAACCACCCCAAAGCCAGGTCACCAGCGGATCACCGATGATCGGGAAGGCAGAGAACAGGTTGGTAATAACCGTTGCACCCCAGAAGGACATCTGGCCCCACGGCAGGACATAGCCCATGAACGCGGTTGCCATCATGGCAAGCAGGATCAGGATACCGATCCACCATAGCATCTCGCGCGGTGCTTTGTATGACCCGTAATACAGGCCACGGAAAATGTGAATGAACACAACGATGAAGAACATCGAAGCGCCGTTCATATGGATATAGCGGATCAGCCAGCCATAGTTCACATCACGCATGATGCGCTCGACCGACTCAAAGGCCATATCGGTATGGGGGGTGTAGTTCATCACCAGGAAAATACCGGTGAGGATCATCGTCACCAGAACAAAACCGGCCAGGGAACCGAAGTTCCACATATAGGACAGGTTTTTCGGGGTCGGATATTCGTATGCAGAGTGGTGCAACATGGAGATGACCGGAAGACGGTCGTCAACCCACTTGACCACTTTGTTGTTCCACTGAGGTGCGCTCATTAACCTGCTCCTTACCCGATCCGGACCGACGTGTCGGTCAGGAATTCATATTCCGGAACGACAAGGTTCAACGGCGCGGGGCCGCGGCGGATACGGCCCGACGTATCATAGTGCGAGCCATGGCATGGGCAGTACCAGCCATCATAATCACCACGGGTTTCGCCTGTGGCAGTGCCCATCGGAATGCAGCCCAGATGGGTGCAGACGCCGACGACGACCAGCCACTCTTTCTTTTCGACACGCGCATCGTCGGTCTGCGGATCGACGAGTTCGTTCAATGCGACGTCTTCGGCCTCATTGATTTCGCGTTCGGTACGATGGCGGATGAAGACAGGTTTGCCTCGCCACATGACCTTAATTGCCTGACCAACCGGGATGTTGGCCAGATTAACCTCAACCGAGGCAAGTGCGAGAACGTCCTTGGACGGGTTCATGCTGTCCACGAACGGCAACAACGCGCAACCAACGCCAACGGCGCCAACTGCTGTGGTCGCCAAGGTCAGGAAATCCCTGCGGTTCTCGTCCGGCTGGTGTTCGCCGGAGGAATGCACCGTTTGCGACATAATTAATCCCTCTTTCTGCCCCCAAAACAGGCATGCGGAATGCCAAACCAAGACTTAGGGCATTCATGTTTACATTCCATTGATGAAAATCAAACAATCTTGCCACTCAAAGCCCTTAGGCCTGTTTGACGGTCCGTATACTAACAAAAATTCGGTTTGTTAAGGAGAACTTGGAGTTGCAAATTGTTTGCATTCAACAAGATCATTGGGTTTTGCGCTGCACAATTCGGTAAAACATAGCGTAATTGCGGGTATCCCGCCCTTTGTACGCCAAGGACTTGTGGCTTTAGTTCTTCATATTCCAAAAAAGTCTAATAGCGGCGTTAACGGGTAATTATATGTCGCTGATGAACTGATTCGACATTTGTTCACCAACGATTCTAAAAGAAGCCATGAGAATTTGTTTATTCGAACCCGACATCCCGCAAAACACCGGCACCATCCTGCGCATGGCGGCCTGTTTTGGCCTGCCGGTCGATATCATCGAACCGTGCGGCTTTCTTCTGACGTCCGGTGCGCTTAAGCGCGCCGGGATGGATTATCTCGAAAAGGCCGATTATATACGCCATGCCGACTGGCGCGCCTTTGTCGAAGCCCGCCAGGACGGAACCGTGCCGGGGCGTCTGGTGTTGCTGACGACCAAGGGGGCCGAACCCTATTGCGATTTTGAATTTCGCGCCGATGATCTCCTGATGCTGGGTTCCGAAAGCAAAGGGGTGCCTGACAGCGTCCATGATTATGTCGATGCCCGCGTCGTCATTCCGATGAAGCCGCAAATGCGCTCGCTGAATGTCGCCATGGCAACCGCAATGACATTGGGCGAGGCGCTCCGACAGACCGATGGCTTTCCTGCAAGCCGACCGAGTGAATGAACCAAGTGAGTAACGCAATGACGGACGCAAAAATTGCTGCAAAACAGGCAATGAAGACGAGCACCGACCATAAGGTCGAGGATGCCGTGATTGCCAAACGCAAACAGATCGCCCGGGACTGGTTCCGCCAATTGCGTGATGACATTTGCGCCAGTTACGAGGCGCTTGAAGACAGCTACGAAGGACCGCTTTCCGATCGTGCACCGGGGCGGTTCGAGCGCACCGTCTGGGAACGCGGCGAAAATGAAGGTGGCGGCGAGATGTCGGTCATGAAGGGCCGGGTGTTTGAAAAGGTCGGGGTCAATATCTCGGTCGTGCATGGCGAATTTTCTGAAAAATTCCGCAAGGAAATCCCCGGCGCCGATGAAAACCCCAACTTCTGGGCCGCGGGCATTTCACTGGTCGCCCATCCTTGCTCGCCCCATGTTCCGGCCGTGCACATGAACACGCGCCACATCGTCACCACCAAGGCATGGTTTGGCGGTGGTGCCGATCTGACCCCGGTCTTCCCGCAGGAAAAAGACACCGCCGATTTCCATGGTGCGCTTAAATCTGCCTGCGATGCCCATGGCGATGACTATTACGACCGCTTCAAAAAATGGTGCGATGAATATTTCTGGCTGCCACACCGTAACGAACCACGCGGCGTTGGCGGGATTTTCTATGATTATCTCGATGCCGACTGGGATGCCGATTTCGCCTTTACCCAGGATGTCGGGCGTGCGTTTCGCGATATCTATCCGGAACTCGTCAAACGCCACTACAACAAGCCCTGGACCGATGACGAACGCCGCGCCCAACTGATCAAGCGCGGTCGCTATGTCGAGTTCAACCTGCTCCATGACCGCGGCACGCGCTTTGGCCTGATGACCGGCGGCAACACCGAAGCCATCCTGATGTCGCTTCCGCCCGAAGCCAACTGGCCGTAACGCCTGACACCGTCATCCTCGCGAAGGCGGGGATCTCGTGCTGCTTGCACCGACCTTGCTATCGAATTCTGTCCGCCAATCGCGTCATAAGGTCCATACGTTCATGGAAAATCGCCACGACCAGTGCGGGCGCATTTTCGCGCGGAAGACAAAAGACGTAATGTTGCGCGCAGCGCACCATCCGAAGATCTGGAAAAAGTTCGCTCATGTCATGGAATGAACCACGCCCGGCGACAAGATCATCAATGCCCTTTTCCAGCGTGGCGACATAGCGCCGCACTTGTGCTGGGCCCCACTCCTTGTTGGTATATCGAATGATCCCGCGCAGATCGGCTTCTGCCTCTGCGCTAAGGACATACCCCGTCACGCAGGCTTCTCGCTCAGTTCTTCCTCAAGAATTTCAGAGATATTTTTGGACGAAACGTTCCCCGCAACCCCATCTTCGATGCGGTTTTCGAGTAAGGTTTTCAGCTCCATCCATGCCTTGTCGGCATTGGCATCGTCCGGGAATAACCGTTCGAGTGCGTACTGCTTGATGGTCTTGCCCTGCAAGGCGGCCGTCGCCTTCAGGCTTTGATGCTGCTGGTCGGTGATGTCGATCGTCAAGCGGCTCATAGGGCAATCTCCCAACAAATGTACAAACCCACATTACCACATATGTGGGTTTGTTGCTATGACCTGATCCTGTTCATCAAGCGGACGTTTTTCCAGCGGTGTCTGCCACTATTTGCCACGCGCAGCAAAAATCCGCCCGATGGTATTAAGCAATATCTGTGCTGCCAGAATGGCGGTTGTTCCGGTGTGATCATAGTCGGGCGCAACTTCGACCAGATCAATGCCAACGATATCGCCGCGCTTGGCCAGACCCGCGATGATTTCCAGCACGTCATAATACAGGAACCCGCCGTGGCTGGGCGTGCCGGTGCCCGGCGCAATTGACGGATCAAACCCGTCAATATCAATCGTCAGGTAGTACCGTTTCCCGGCCGGAATGCGTTCCAGCACACCTTCGACACCAAGCTTGCGGACTTGGCGCACGGAAAGGATGTCTGATCCCTGCGCGCGGGCATAGTCATAGCCCTCCTTGGCGGTGGAGGACACATTGCGAATGCCAAGTTGGGTCATGCCTGTGACCCACGGCTTTTCAATGGCCCGGCGCATCGGGTTGCCATGGCCATTGCGCACCCCGTGGCGTTCATCAACGAAATCCAGATGGGCGTCAAACTGCACAACATGCACCGGTTCCTGTTCGGAAAAGGCATTGATGCAGGGAATGTTGATCGAATGATCGCCGCCCAGAACCACGGGCAGGGCACCGGCCGCCAAAATCTTGCGCACGCCAAACTCGATATTGGCGTGGCTGTTGATCGTGTCGGTATGAATGATATCGGCATCGCCAATATCGACCATCCGGACCCCTTCAAGATAGGTGACGTCATCTTCATGGTCATAAGCCCCGGCATGGCCAAAGGCAAAAAGTGTCGATGCCTCGCGAATGCCGCGCGGACCAAACCTTGCACCCGATCGCCACTGGGTGCCAAAATCAAATGGCGCGCCAAGAATGGCCACATCGGCATCAATCGCATCCCAGTTTTCAACATAGGGGCTTTTGGAAAAGGTCGAAATCCCCACAAAGGGCAGGTTCAACCGCCCGCTGTTATAGCCATGCTCAGACATGAAAAATCCCCTGTCGAAAGTGGTGTGCGCGAAACATTACTCTAGGGGACGGACCGCCTGTGATACAGCAAAACAATTCAGGTGCTTGGCGGCACTCAGGTCTCGTTGATCAACCAATCAAGCAGCGTGGTGGTGGTATTGCTGACCGAGGCACCGGGCACCACCCAGTATCCGCGATCGGCGCGCGCCACTTCGCGTCCGATGGCAACAAGGCTTCCCTGTTCAAGGTGATGATCCACCAATCCGCGCCAACCCAGTGCGACCCCCTGTTCGGCAAGGGCGGCCTGAATGACAAAGCCATAGGTATTAAGCCCAAGATCGCCCTGGGCGGGTTTGCGGGTAATTCCGTGATCGGCAAGCCAGCTTTCCCACGTCAGCCAGCGTGACTTGCCGGCGACTTCGAGATGCAAAAGCGGGGCACGGGCAAATTTGGCTGGATCGTCAAACGGACCGTAGCGTTCAAGAAAGCCCGGTGTGCAAACCGGTACTACCCGTTCGGGGATCAGAAGCTGTGCGGTATCGGGGAAATCATCCGCCGCCCCGAACAGCATGGCGGCATCGGTTTCGCGCGCCATCGCATCATCAAGGCCCTGGGATGCGATGATATGGACTTCGGCCTCGGGATGCAGGCGGCGGAAATCGGTCACACGTGGCATCAGCCAGAAGGCGGCAAAACCGAAATCGGTAAAGATCCGCACCGCATGATCCTGCGTGGTGCGCCGGGTGTCGCGCGCAGCCTTGTCGATGCTCTCGACACTGGTTTTCACCGCCTCAAACAGGATTTCGCCCGCATCGGTCAATCGACTGCCGCCTTGGGATCGGTGCAGCAGCGACACACCCAGCTGATCCTCGACCCGCTTGATCTGATAGGTCACCGCAGGCTGGCTCAAGCCCAGCTCATTGGCGGCCCGTGTCAGGCTGCCAAGCCGCCCGACCGCTTCAAAAATTCTCAGCCAGCCAATGTCGAGGGGTCTTTGCATTATAAAAATTCTTTATGGAAGTGATTAAAAAACACCGGGTTTCTTTGAATGTTGATTTATGGATTTAATGTCGGTCACGCGATCAAGGTCAAGCGGATTAACGACAAGACCCGATAAAAGACACCCGAAAAGGGGCAGGAGTTTTGCGCTTGCTTTGTCTCGCACCAAACGACCCAGGGGTGCTTTTGTCGTCAATGCTGCCATCTCGGTGATCGGCGGATTGCACCCTGTGAAGGAGTGCATAATAAATGACGTCCCCGAATATCCTGATCCTGATGGCCGACCAGCTCAACGGGACCCTGTTCCCCGATGGTCCTGCGGATTTCCTTCATACGCCGCATTTGCGCAAGCTCGCCGAACGTTCGGCGCGTTTCCGCAATTGCTATACAGGTTCCCCGCTTTGCGCGCCGGGACGTGCATCCTTTATGGCCGGTCAATTGCCCAATCGCACCCGGGTCTATGACAACGCCGCCGAATTTTCGTCAGACATTCCGACCTATGCCCATCACTTGCGCCGCGCAGGATATTACACCTGCCTGTCGGGCAAGATGCATTTCGTTGGCCCCGATCAGCTGCATGGTTTTGAAGAACGCCTGACCACCGATATCTACCCGGCTGATTTCGGCTGGACCCCGGATTACCGTAAACCCGGCGAACGGATCGACTGGTGGTATCATAACCTGGGCTCTGTCACCGGTGCCGGTGTCGCCGAGATTTCCAACCAGATGGAATATGATGACGAGGTTGCCTATAACGCGACGCACAAGATTTATGATCTGTCACGCGGTCATGATGAACGCCCGTGGTGCCTGACGGTCAGCTTCACCCATCCGCATGACCCCTATGTCGCGCGCAAGAAATTCTGGGATCTGTATGAAGATTGCCCGGAACTCGAACCCGATGTCGCAACGTTTGATTTCGATGATCAGGATCCGCATTCCCAGCGTCTGATGAAGGCCAGTGACTACACCGCTTTCGATATCAAAAAGGAAGATGTCAGACGCTCGCGTCAGGCCTATTTCGCCAACATCTCCTATATTGATGACAAGGTCGGTCAGATCATGGAGGTGCTTGAAACCACCCGTCAGCTCGATAACACCATCATCATCTTTGTCTCTGATCATGGCGATATGCTGGGCGAACGGGGTCTGTGGTTCAAAATGAGCTTCTTTGAAGGCTCGGCGCGTGTGCCGCTGATGATGGCCGGGCCAAACATCACGCCGGGCCTTTATACCGACCCGGTTTCAAGCCTTGATGTCACCCCGACCGTGGCCGATCTTGCCGGCATTTCGATGGATGAAGTAGCACCTTGGACCGATGGCATGTCGCTGTGTGGCATGCTTGCTGGCAAGGCACGCACCGAGCCTGTCCTGATGGAATATGCCGCCGAAGGGTCCTATGCCCCGCTGGTCTGTATCCGCGAAGGCAAATGGAAATACACCTATTGCACGCTCGATCCCGAACAGCTGTTTGACCTTGAAGCCGATCCCAGGGAACTCACCAACCTTGCAACCGATCCGGCCTGCGCCGACCAGCTTGAGGCATTCCGTGCCCAGCGGGCCGCGCGCTGGAATCTGGAGGCATTTGATTCCGCGGTCCGCGAAAGTCAGGCACGTCGCTGGATCGTCTATGAGGCGCTGCGCAACGGGTCCTACTTCCCGTGGGATTATCAGCCGCTGCAAAAGGCGTCCGAACGCTACATGCGCAATCACATGGATCTGAACGAACTCGAAGACAAACAGCGCTTCCCGCGAGGGGAGTAAGAAGCAGCGTCGGCCAGCCATGTGGGACGGCGGGCCGGCGCTGCCTCAACTCTTGTGTAGCAAGAGCTGAAGAAAGGAAGACCTGAAGTGCCTAATCAAAGCCGCCTTGCTGTCCGGCGCGGGTACGGACCGCATGTTTGATCAGTTTGTCGACCGGGAGACCCCCGGCGCTGATCGGGGGGCATAAACAACGAAAAGTTGGGTACCCGAAACAGTGAGGTAATCATGGACGACAAAATGAAGGTGGGGCCACTCGGGCCCTTCCCGCGGGTCAGCAAGCCGGTCTTTTCCGTCTCGGCAATCCTGATCGTCGGGTTCATCATATTCGGGGCGGTGTTTACGGAAACCGCGGGCGCGCTGTTTGCCGCAGCACAAGCCGCCATCGCAAACTATTTTGGCTGGTTCCTGATCATCGTTGCCAATCTGGCTGTGATCGTCAGTCTTTATCTTGCCATTGGCCCTTATGGGCGAGTGCGTTTGGGACGTCAGACTGACAAGCCCGAATATGGCCTGTTTTCATGGACGGCGATGCTGTTTAGTGCCGGTATCGGCATCGGCTTGCTCTATTGGGGCGTGGCCGAACCGCTTTATCACTATTTCGCACCACCCATGGCCGAACCCGAAACCATCGAGGCCGCCGAACAGGCGATGATGATTTCGTTCCTGCATTGGGGCATCCATGGCTGGGCGCTTTATTGCATCGTTGGCCTGTCGCTTGCCTATTTCCATTATCGCAAGGGCCTGCCGCTTTCGATCCGCTCGGCACTGTATCCGATCATTGGCGAACGGATTTATGGCACCTGGGGCCACGTGGTCGATATTCTGGCCGTGTTTGGCACCATGTTTGGCATTGTCACGACCCTTGGTCTTGGCGTCATGCAAATCAGTTCCGGTCTGAATTCGCTGTTTGGCATTCCCGATACGCTGCCGGTTCAGATCGTATTGATTGCCATCATCACCGTGTTTGCGACCATTTCGGTCATGGCAGGTCTTGATGGCGGCATCAAACGCATCAGTAACCTCAACATTCAGCTCAGCTTTGTGTTGCTCGGCTTTGTTCTGATCTTCGGCCCGACGCTTTTCGTCTTCGACAGCTTTGTTGAAAACGTCGGCAACTATATCAGCAATCTGGTCGTCATCAGCTTCTGGAGCGAAGCCTACACTGACAGCAACTGGCAGGCAGGCTGGACGATCTTCTATTGGGCCTGGTGGGTGTCGTGGTCGCCGTTTGTCGGCATCTTTATTGCCCGCATCTCGCGCGGCCGTACGGTGCGTGAATTCACCCTTGGCGTGCTGTTCATTCCGGTCGTTATCCTGTTCTTCTGGTTTACCGCCTTTGGCGGGGCTGCGATCCATATGGAAATGATCGGCAATCCCGGCCTGATCGAGGCCACCAAGGCCAGTTACGGCAGCGCGATCTTCAAGCTGCTTGAATTCATGCCGCTGACCAAATTTGTCACCACCGTTGTCATCGTCATGATCGTCATCTGGTTTGTGACCTCATCTGACAGTGGGTCTTTTGTCATCGACATGCTGACCGCCGGTGGTGACGCCGATCCGCCCCGTATTCAGCGCCTGTTCTGGGCCACGACCGAAGGCGTGATTGCCGCGGTCCTTCTGATCGCGGGCGGGCTTTCCGCCCTGCAAGCCGCGGCGGTTGTGGCGGGCTTCCCGTTTGCCGCCGTGATCCTGGTGATGATGTATGGCTTGCTGCGTGGCCTTGGGCGCGATTCCCTTGTGCTCTATCGCTACAAGCAATGGTACGAGACCGAGCACGAGGCAGAACACAACCTGCCCAATGCCTATGTCGACGAAACCGAACTCCCCGATGTTCACCCGGGGCCGTCAATCACCGCACCACGGCATGCTGAATAGCGAGGCCAAATTGGTACGGTAAGACACAAACACAAAACGGACGGATGGCCTGTGCCATCCGTCCGTTGCCTTAAGGGTGCTTAGACTATCTTGGTCGATCTTATGCCGCTCGCTGGTGATGGGTGCCTTCGCTGACTTCCTCGACGATTTTGCTGACAAAGGCATCAAGATCCTGCGGCGAACGCGACGTCACAATGCCGTCTTCGCAGACCACAGCCTCGTCGCGCCACAGCGCACCGGCATTGAGCATATCGGTCTTGATTGATGCAAATGACGTTGCATGACGATCACGCAGTGCTCCGGCCTCGATCAGAAGCCACGGGCCATGGCAAATGGCGGCAACCGGTTTGCCCGATGCGACAAACTCGCGCACCAGACTGACTGACGCTTCGTCATTGCGCAGCAGGTCCGGGTTGATCTGCCCGCCGGGGATGACCAGCGCGTCATACTCTTTGATATCGACATTTTTGACTTCGACATCGACATCGACCGTGTCGCCCCAATCGCTTTTATCCCAGCTTTTGATCGGATCAGATTTGGGGGATGCGATTTTGACGTCGGCCCCGTGGTTTGACAATTTTTCAAGCGGAACACGCAGTTCAGACCGTTCATAGCCATCGGTGGCAAGAATCAGAATTTTTGCGGTATCAATCGCAGGCATAATGTCGCTCCTTTCATTGGTCGGGCATTACACCTTACCAACGGCTGCGATGTTTTTTCGTTCCGGATTTCAATGTGATCATTTTGTGGCACGGGCGCAAAAATGCTGTGAAACACCGCATTGCCTCTGATGCGCTTTTAAATTGTATGAGGATTTATATTCCGCCTTGTCAGTGGTCTGTTTGACTGCCGGGCAACGGGCGGCAATCCCGCTTATCCGTCTGAAAAACAGGCGACTTGTAATCCTCATACTTTAAGGAATACGGCGTGTTTGCGGCCGGGCGGGGAAGCTCAGTTTGACGGGATGGTTCTCTGGTGCGCGAGCTGATCTTCTGTCGGGTTCAGGATGCGCCAATCACGGACCTGTTCATTGATGATGCCGCTATTTGTCAGGCACTGATGAATGAACCCGTTGGCGTGCAGGGCATCGATCCCGGTATTGAGCGCCGCAACGATCTTTTCCGCATTCGGCAATGCGCGCGAAATCATGAAATGCTGGCTGGCGGGCAGGATCACCTTGACGCCGGGCATCGGATAAAGCCGGATATCCTGAAGATTGCGCACCATGCCGGGCCCGCTGGAAAATTCCAGCAAGGTAAAGTCGGCCCGACCGGCATTGATCAGCGCATAGATCTGCTCCTTGGTCGCCGCACTGGTCAGGCTTGCAGGGGCCAGACTTTCAAGCACTTCCCAATCCAGACGCCAGGTGCGAATGGACACCGCACTCATGTTATGCACATCGGAAACAGGCGTATCACTGCTAAGCACGAAGGTGTCCTGACTGACATATATGCCTTTCTCCACCTCGCCCCGGCGCAGGATCGGCAGTGATTTCAAGACTTCAGGATCCGCATCGATATTAAAATCCCAGTCCGATTTGATATCGGCAAAGCCTTCGCTGACCATCTTGCGGCTGCGTTCGGAATTGGGCGATGGCACGACCTGTACCCGGGCGGCAAGCCCCCCGGCATTCAGCGCTTCCTGCAAGATGGAATACATCACCAGCGACGCACTGTCGGGGCGATTGGCAAGGCAGGACCGGCAGTCCGGATTGTTGTCATTCTGGCAGGAAAAAACCCTATCAAACTCGCTTTCGCGTACCGGAAAGCGGATGTCGAGACCGTCTGTGGCATTTGCCGGGCTGCTACCAATAGCTGCCAGCGCAGATACAACAAGGCTCACAGCAACAAAGATGCTGGTTTTGACAGTCTTGCTCACTGCGCCCGTGCGAGGGGTCATGCGGTGGTCCGGTAAAGGTGGCGTTATATGTGATCGCAATCGATAGGATATGTGACCACACAATCAGGATGTCATCCACCACCGAATGAAAAATTTCGCCATGTGACAAAATTCAACAAAAAACACCCCGGTGTGAAACATCCGGGGTGTTTTTCAAAAAATGTGAATAATCGATCTGATTATTCAAAAAAATCATTCAGCGGCAACAGCCGTATTTTCGCCGCGCACCAGCGCCATATAGTCTTCCATCATGGTCTTGCAGACCTGACCCGGGGTGAAGGTATATTGCCCGATTTCCGCCACCGGCGTGACCTCGGCCGCGGTGCCAGTCAGGAAGCATTCTTCGAAGCCTTCCATTTCCTCAGGCATTATCGCGCGTTCAATCACTTCATACCCCCGCGCCTTGGCAAGGCCAATCACGGTACGCCGCGTAATGCCATCCAGGAAGCAATCAGGCTTCGGCGTATGGATCTGGCCATCCTTGATAAAGAACACGTTGGCACCGGTCGCCTCGGCAACCTGACCACGGTAATCAAGCATCAGGGCATCGGCATAACCCTTGCGCTCTGCCTCGTGCTTGGACAGGGTGCAGATCATGTAAAGACCGGCAGCCTTGGCATTGGTCGGTGCAGTGTTCGGTGCCGGACGGGCCCATTTCGACAGATCCAGACGAATGCCTTTGAGGCGTTCTTCCGGCTTGAAGTAGCTTGGCCATTCCCAGCAGGCGATCGCCACATTGATGCGCGTGGTCTGGGCCGAAACGCCCATCATTTCACTGCCGCGCCAGGCAATACGACGAATATAGCCATCGGTAATGTCGTTCGCTGCCAGCGTTTCGATGACGGCGTCATCGAGTTCGGCAGCGCTATAGGGGATTTTCATGTCCAGGATTTCGCCGGACTTGATCAGGCGTTCGCCATGTTCGGCCAGCTTGAAGACCTTGCCGTTATAGGAGCGTTCGCCCTCAAAAACCGCACTCCCGTAATGGACAGCGTGGCTCAGCACATGCAAAGTGCTTTCACGCCATGGTTTAAGTTCACCATTATACCAGATATAACCATCACGGTTATCAAAGGTCGGAGCTGTCATTTGCCAAATTCCATTTCAAGAACGTTCCTGGACGTAACTTTATGTCCTTATTTGTCTGGTCGGGGTAACATTCATAGATTAATGTGTCAATATAACTGACATAACGGATAAGCATGGCAGATATCTCTACACGCAAGGTCAACCCTCTTTTCCTGAGGGAAGAAGAGCTTAGACAAGGCATTGAATTGCTGTTCTATGCCTACCGTGATTTCACCGAAGTCGCGGACCAGATGCTTGCGCAATATAATTTTGGTCGCGCCCACCATCGGGTCATCTATTTCGTGAGCCGAAACCCCGGTATTACGGTCAGTGACCTGTTGTCGATTCTCAAGATCACCAAGCAGTCCCTGTCACGCGTGCTGGGTCAATTGGTGCGCGAAGGTTTCATCGAACAAAAGACCGGTGTGCAGGACCGCCGTCAGCGTTTGCTGACCCTGACTGAAAAGGGCGAGGCGCTTGAGCGCGAATTGACCGAACAGCAACGTGCCCTGATTGCCGCCGCCTATCGCGAGGCCGGTGCAGAATCGGTCGAGGGGTTCCGCAAGGTCATGATGGGCATGATGGATGAAAAGGACCGCAAGCGGTTCGAGGATGACGGTCCCGGTGGCCTGCGCCGCCGTGCCGGATGAGGCGGATGTCAGATCTGTCATAATTTTGACGTCGTCATGCTTACGCTTTTGAAAGACTTTGCAGCCAAATTGTTCTCCAGCGATCCTGAACCCAGGGAAATCCGATGACCGGTGCTGATCAGCCACATGTTCTTGTGGTCGATGATGATGACCGTTTGCGTGACCTTCTTACCCGCTATCTGGGCGAGAACGGCTTTAACGTATCTGCCGCACGTGATGCTGCGACTGCGCGTGCCAGCCTTGCTGGATTGCAGTTTGATCTGATCGTGCTGGACGTTCTGATGCCCGGCGAAAAGGGCGTTGATCTGGCGCGCAGCCTGCGCGAAAGCGGATCAAAGGTTCCGATCCTGCTGCTTACAGCACTGTCCGAGACCGAGGACCGCATCGCAGGTCTTGAAGCCGGGGTAGATGATTATCTGGCCAAACCGTTTGAGCCGCGCGAGCTGGTGCTTCGCATTGAGGCAATCCTGCGGCGCTATGGCGAGCTGCCCGAACCGGAAAACTCAGGATCGCCGGGCGCATCTGACAATACGGCATCGTTTGGCGCGTTCCGGTTTGATGTGACACGCATGATCCTGCAACGTGGGGACGAGCATATCTATCTGACGACGGCGGAGCAGGCCTTGCTGGCAGCGCTTGTCAAACGACGCGGGCAGACCACATCGCGCGAGCAACTTCAGGGCATGATCAGCGGCAATGCCATTGATCCTAGCGCGTCGCGCAGCATTGATGTGCAGGTCACCCGCCTTAGGCGCAAATTCGAAGAAGACCCCAAGCAACCAAGATACTTGCAGACAGTACGTGGTCAGGGCTATGTCCTGTATACGGATTGAGGAACGCAAAATGAGCGACCATGAAAACGGACAGGGATAAGCAGCGTGGGTAGCGAACAGAACGGACGGATCAAGTCATTGATGCCGACGGGGCTTTTGGGCCGGTCGCTTCTGATCCTGATGACGCCGATGCTGCTTTTGCAGATCGTGACCGTGCTGATCTTCTTTGAACGGCACTGGGACACGGTTGCCCGCCAACTGAGCCGGGGGCTCGCCGGGGATGTTGTTTTCGTGATCGACTATCTGGGCCAGTATCCTGATCCGGACCATTACGAGTGGATTCAGAACACGGCGCGCGCGCGCATGGAGCTCGACCTGTTTTTCGAGCGTGACGCGATCCTTGAACGTCAGATTACGGAACCGCCCTTTGGTTTGGTGTCCGAGGAACTGTATGTCGCGTTGGATGAACGCCTGCAGCGACCGTTCTTCTTTGACCTTGACATTGATGACCGCAAACTTGAAATCCGCGTACAGCTAAAAGACGGGGTGATGTCGATCATCGCCCCGCGCAAGCGCCTGTATAACTCGACCACCTATATCTTCTTTATGTGGATCGCGGGGTCTGCCTTGATCCTGTATGGGGTGGCGGTGATCTTCATGCGCAATCAGGTCCGTCCGATCCGACGTCTGGCCAAGGCCGCAGATCAGTTTGGGCGCGGGGTAGATGTGGATAACTTCAAGCCCGAAGGCGCGGCCGAGGTGCGTATGGCGGCGACGTCGTTTATGTCGATGCGCGATCGCATCGGGCGGCATTTGTCGCAACGAACAGCCCTGCTTGCCGGGGTGTCACATGATTTGCGCACGCCACTAACCCGCATGAAGCTTGAACTGGCCATGCAGCAAAGCTCGCCCGGTGTCGATGCCCTGAAACAGGATGTCATCGACATGGAACGCATGGTTGATGCCTATCTGGCATTTGCGCGCGGCGAAGAGGGTGAAAAGGCGGTTCTGACAGATATTGGCAAGCTTCTGACCGATCAGGTTGGCGAGGCATTACGTGACGGGCAGCAGATTGATCTTCATATCGAAGACAGCCTGGAGATGGAGCTGCGCCCACAATCGATGAAGCGCTGTATCGCAAACATCATGTCCAATGCCGGGCGGTATGCGACAAACTTGTCGGTGCGTGCGGGGCGTCGGGGACAGGATTACGAGATTGTTTTTGACGATGATGGTCCCGGCATTCCGGCCGACAAACGCGAAGAGGTGTTCAAGCCGTTTTACCGTCTTGAAGAGTCGCGCAATCAGGCGACCGGCGGCGTCGGGCTTGGCATGACCATCGCACGTGATTCCGCACGTGGTCACGGTGGCGAGGTCCTGCTTGAAGATGCGCCGGGCGGTGGGCTTCGCGTGCGGTTGGTTCTGCCAATCGGGCATTAAGGTCTGAGCATTGAATTGCAAAAGCCCCGCCATTGAACGGCGGGGCTTTTTGTTTGAGCGGTGCGGGTGATCAAAAGAAGGTCGCGATTTCCGAGAGGTCCTTTTTCTCGGTCGCGTGAGCTGGGATGGTGGCATTCGCCGCCGGGTAGCCGGTGACCAGCAGGATGTAGGGCTTGTTGTGATCCGGGCGACCGCAGATATCGGTCAGGAAGCTCATCGGGTTTGGCGTGTGGGTGAGGGTGGCAAGGCCTGCGCGGTGCAGGGCGGCAATCAGAAAGCCCGTGGCGATGGAGACGGATTCCGGCACGTAATAGTTTTTGCGAAGTTTGCCATCGGCCGAGGTGCTTTTGCGTTCTCCAAAAATGCAAATCAGCCACGGGGCAGTTTCCAGAAACGGTTTGGCGTCATCTGTGCCCAGCGGTTTGAGGGCATCGAGCCATTCTTCGCCAGCACGGCCTTCATAGAACGCGCGTTCTTCTTCCTCTGCCGCCAGGCGGATTTTGCGTTTCATCGCCGGATCGCCAATCACTGAGAAATGCCAAGGCTGATGGTTTGCCCCGTTTGGTGCGGTGCCCGCAGCACGGATGCAGGTTTCAATAATGTCGCGCGGCACCGGGCGGTCAGAGAAATCGCGGACGGTATGGCGGGTTTTGATGTCGTCGTAAAAACCTTTGGCGCGTGCGCGCATCTCTTCCACGTCATATTCCTGATAGTCGGGCAGCGGAATTGGAATGAAGTCTGTGGTCAGAGGCTTGTTCGACGGCATGGCGCTTCCTGATTGTTTTTGTTTATCGGTAAAGCCTGATCTTATGAAGCGTTGATCTGCGCGACAAGGCCAAACGCCGGCGCACACCGAGACGTGAGAGACGAACGATTACCAACCAACATTGCCCGCATTCATTGCGATGTGTCATTGCATCAAGTGGCAGGCGGGCTTATCAAACCGCACAGAGATTGTTTGGCGTGGAACCAACTCGTTCCAGGGGCGGGTGGAACGCAAAAGGGTATTTCACACTAAATATACATAAAAGTATGTAATTCACACAAAATGACAATAAATTTTGATTGTTTGCTTGCGATATACGCTTGACTGATGTTAAATCGCGGCAACTTGGCATGGAATGCGTGCCGGGATATATACTCCGTGTTTCCCGCCACGGTTCCACACTCAGACAGACGAAACGGATTGATGTAGCGTTATGGCCAGCAATTTAAACGAAGAAACCGTCACCTATGTCCACCACTGGACTGACACTCTCTTCACGTTCAAGACCACCCGTGATCCGGGCTTCCGATTCATCAATGGTCAGTTCGCCATGATCGGCCTCGAAGTTGATGGCAAGCCGCTTTTGCGCGCCTATTCGATGGTCAGTGCGAATTATGATGAAGAACTTGAATTCTTCTCGATCAAGGTGCCGAACGGTCCGCTGACATCACGTTTGCAGCACATCAAGGTTGGCGACAAGATCCTGGTTGGGCGTAAACCCACCGGCACCCTGATCCATGACAACCTTTTGCCGGGCAAGAACCTGTGGCTGCTGTCGACCGGTACGGGCCTTGCACCGTTCATGAGCGTGATCCGCGATTACGAGACCTATGAGCGCTATGAGAAAGTGATCCTGGTGCATGGTTGCCGCGAAGTCCGCGAACTGGCCTATCAGGAATTCATTCACAGCGAACTGCCGAACAACGAATTCTTCGGCGAAGATGTTCAGAACAAGCTTCTGTATTATCCGACCGTCACCCGCGAAGAGTTCAAGCATCAGGGCCGTATCACCGAACTGATGGAATCGGGCAAGCTTTATGACGACCTTGGTTTGGAAAAGCCGACACTTGAAAACGACCGTTTCATGCTGTGCGGCAACCCGCAGATGATTGCCGACACCCGCAAGATGCTTCTTGAGTGGGGTGGCAAGGAAGGCAACATGAACGAACCGGGCCACTTCGTCATCGAAAAGGCGTTCGTCGAGAAATAAGCATCCAGCCACATTTTGGCCGAGAGATCAGAAGGCAGCATCCGTCGGGTGCTGCCTTTTTGTTTGGGCGGAATCCGGGGTTTATATCAGGTTGTATACGTAGGTATATATGCCTCCCCAAATGGGGATGTTTGAAATTTTCGCAGTCGCGTAATTTGAGCTCATGAAGCGTCAGGTTTGGAAACTTGTTCAATGTCCTGGTGCAGTGTCAATGGAGACAGAAATGGGCTTTTTCAGTATTTTCAAACGTTCCGGTTCCCAGAGTGCTGCCATGACTTTGGGTGCGCTTGAGCAATCACTTGCGGTCATTGAATTTGATCTGCAGGGCAAGATCCTGCGCGCGAACAAGAATTTCCTTGATGTAATGGGTTATGAGCTTTCCGAGATCGTCGGAAAGCACCACGCAATGTTCGTGCCCGAGGAAATTCGCAAAAGTCCGGATTACGATGCCTTTTGGTCTGATTTGCGCAAGGGCTTCTTCAAAAGTGCCGCATTCCCGCGCATCACCAAGACCGGCGGACGTGTCTGGATCGAGGCAACCTATAACCCGGTGCGCGACAGCAAGGGCAATGTTACCAAGATTGTGAAATTTGCATCTGACATCACCAAGCGTCAGGAAACCATGGCCGATTTCGAAGGCAAGGTGAATGCGATCAATCGCAGCCAGGCTGTGATTGAGTTTGACCTAAACGGCAATATCCTTGATGCCAATGACAACTTCCTGTCGGTGATGGGCTATCAGCTTTCGGAAATTGTCGGTAAACATCATCGCATGTTTGTTGATCCTGATTATGCAAATAGCCGTGACTACGTCGATTTCTGGCGCGAACTCGCCAAAGGCAACTTTACCGCCCAGCAATTCAAACGATTTGCGAAGGGTGGCAAGGAAATCTGGATCGAGGCATCCTATAACCCGATCTTTGATGCCGACGGCGTGCCGTACAAGGTGGTGAAATATGCCAGCGACATCACAGAACAGGTCAAACTTCTGACCGACCTGAAGCAGATGATCGACAGCAACTTTGGCGAAATTGACCAGAGCCTGGGTGAGCTTGAACAGCGTTCCACGGTTGCGCATTCGAGCTGTGAAGAAACATCTTCGAATGTGCAAACAGTTGCTGCGGCGGCTGAAGAGCTTGCTGCATCTATTGCCGAGATTTCCCGCAGTATGGCGGAGGCGCGCGCATCAACCGATCAGGTGTTTGAAAAATCCATTGCCGCAGGTGCATCAACTGAAAAAATGAGCGAAGTCGTCACCGCCATGAGCAGCATCATTGATGTCATTCAAGGTATTGCAGGGCAGATCAATTTGCTGGCACTCAACGCGACGATTGAATCCGCCCGTGCTGGCGAAGCAGGCAAAGGCTTTGCGGTTGTCGCCAATGAAGTCAAAAACCTGGCCAATCAGGTTGCCAAGGCCACCGAGCAGATTACTGGCGAGATCGAAGGTGTCCAGAACATTGCTGGCGAAGTTGCCGGCGTGCTGGGTTCCATCCGGACCGAAGTTGAAGATGTGCTGAACAATGTCACCACGATTTCCTCGGCCGTCGAGGAACAGAGTGCTGTGACCCAGCAGGTTTCAAGCAACATGCAAAGTATGGCAAATTCGGTTGAGCAGTTCGCAAGCAGCGTGAACTTTATCCGCGATGCGTCCTCGATCGTATCGGGCAGTGTCGGGCGGACCCGAGAGGCGGCACTGGTGCTTGCGCGCTAAGGGCGTCCGGACCAGAGCTCAGACCATATTGAACAAAAAGAGGCAGGATGCATTTGCATTCTGCCTCTTTTTGTTTGTGAATGCATTGCTTGTGGGGATTATGCCAAAATATATACGTAGGTATATTTCCCCTCCCCAAATGGGGATGTCGTATCAGGCATGGTCAGGCGATAGTCGGCACATCAAATGAACCCGTTTTGCGTAGTTGCGATATGCCGGAGTTGTCCATGAATTCACTGACATCCATAACTGTTGAAACCGCCGATGAGTTCGATGACGTCTTCGGCTTGATTGACGCGTCGTTTTCTGTTGCGGAGCTGGACCTGACGGGCAATGTCATCTGTGTGAACGATAATTTCCTTGCATTAACCGGATATGACGAAAAAGAGGTTCTCGGTCGTCACCATTCGATGTTTCTGTCGGACGATGTGGTTGAGGCAGCCGAGTACGGTCTGTGTTGGGTTGATTTGCGGGCCGGTAAATCCAAAAGTGTTATCTTGCCGTGGATCACCAAGACCGGGGAGCGCAAGTGGGTTGAAGAAACCGTCGGTCCGGTGAAAGATCGCAATGGCAAGGTCATCCGCATTGTCCGGCTTGGCGTTGATGTCACTTGGCGTCATGACAGTTTGGCCGACCTGCAAGGCAAAGTGGATGCGATTGAACATAGTCAGGCCGTGATTGAGTTCGACACCAAGGGCAACGTCCTGACAGCCAATTACAATTTCCTCGTCGCCATGGGTTACAGCCTGTCGGAAGTGGCTGGCAAACATCACAGCATGTTTGTTGATCCCGAATATGCCGCGAGTGCCGAGTACCGTGCATTCTGGCGAGCGCTGGCAAAGGGAAAAAACCGGGCCTGCCAGTTCAAGCGCTTTGGCAAGGACGGTCGCGAGGTCTGGTTTGAAGCGAGTTATAGCCCGGTTTACGGGGCCGACGGGAAAGTTTGCAAGATCGTCAAATTTGCCACCGATATTACCGAACAGGTCACGTCACTGGCCAATTTGAAATCGACACTTGAAACCGGTTTCGGCGAAATTGATCAGACCGTTGGCAAGATTGATCAGCGTTACGAGGATATTGCGGCATCATGGCGTCAGGCGCATGCGCATCTGGAAGTCAGTGCGATGGTTGCCGGACGGCTTGTCAGCAGTGTGGATGAAACAGCCCAACGCATGACCGAGCTGCGATCGGTTGCCGATCACGCATTCGATCATGCAATAGAAAGTGACGGGGCGATTGCATCGATTGAAAAGGCACTTGATGTGTTGCGCGACTGCGCACGCGATGATCCCGCCATTATTGAGCAGATCGAAGTTTTGGAAAAATGCGTCGGTGAAACGGCGCGTGTTTCGACAGCTGTGCGGGGGGATCTTAAGGCGATGCTCAGTCGGGTGGCGGTGGTTTCGCTGGCTGTTTCACAGCAAGCAGAAATCACCCATCAGGTCAGCAGCGAGATGCGCGGCGTACAGACGTCCGTCGAGACATCCCAGAATTTGTTCAAGGACATGATCAAGGCGTCGGAAGACATTCCCCTGATTGTTGGCCGAACGCGTGAAGCATCGGGCATTTTGGCACGCTAACCCTGCCGGGAGCGTGACACGAGCGGGAAAAGGGCGGGTATCGCAATGACGATATCCGTCCTTTTCTTTTGTGCCTAACGCTACGTGCTCTAAAACAGGCGCGACCCGTTTGGCACATCCTGGTCCGGGCGGATCAGAACAATGCCCTTGTCGTCATCCCCGTCGGGAAAACCAAGACAGAGGAATTCTGACATGAAGGGGCCGACCTGTTTTTTGGGGAAATTGACCACCCCGGCGACCTGACGGCCAATCAGCTTTTCGGGCGTGTAGTGTTTGGTGATCTGGGCCGATGTTTTCTTTGTCCCGATCTCGGGCCCGAAATCGACCCAGAGCTTAAGTGCTGGGCGGCGGGCCTCGGGAAATTCCTGGGCGTCGATCACGGTGCCGACCCGAATGTCGACCTTCAGGAAATCATCAAAACTGATTTCGGTGCTCATGGCTGTCTCCTTATTTTGGAGTCAGCTTAGTAAGATCGAATGTTTCTGGTAAGCCCAAACCATCAACGCGATATGAATTCCGGAGTTTGGGCAAAAACGCGTGATTGGGGACAGGGGCCACAAAAGAAAAATGGCAGGACCATAAGGCCCTGCCATCAAGTAGATTACGGGAATTTAACAGCCAAAGCTGTTACTTCGAAGCTGCGGTCTTTTCGATAGCAGCTTTGAATTCGTCAAGGGATTCGGTAAAGCGAGTCTGCAGAAGAGCAAGCGCTTCTTCCTGGGACTTGGTTACCAGACCTGACAGTTCCTTGGCATTTGCAAGGGCTTCTTCGTAAGCCGTTTTTGCAGCTTCGGTCTGTTTTGCAGCCGAAGCCATCGGGTCGTCAGCAGAAGTAGCAGCGAAATCTTTGCCCTGGGTCTGAACTTTATCCAGCAGCGTTTTGAAGATCTCACTCTGGCGCTGAGCGACAGCCTGGAAACCGTCGAAGGCCACCTTGTTGGCTTTGGTCAGGGCTTCCACGTTTTTACGCTGGAAAGCCATCATTTCGTTCACGTCTACACCCGGAACTTTGAAGTCCGCAGTGTATTTGGTGAAGTCGAGATCAAAGAACGGATTGGTTGCCTTTTTTGCGGCGGTCATGGTTTGCACTCCATTAGTTTGCGACAGATATGCAATGAGGCGCTATTGTGCGCCGCACAAATTCAACTGCAATATGCCGGAATGATCGCCTGTCGTCAAGGATTATTTTGCACTGCACAAAAACTTATAGGTTATTGTTTTGTGTCAAAATCATAACCTTAGGTGTATAGTCGGTTTTTGCGTTTCAGATCAGGGAATTAGCTGTTGGCCGTGGTTGACGTCGCCTGATCTGATGGTGCATCGGCAGGGCTGTTGTCGCCCGGGGACGGTGATTTTTTGATCGAAAAATTCCGGCACCGTTTCTTGATTTTACCACAAATCGATGATGCTTTGCCAAGACCCTTTTCAACCTGACGGTCCCACTTGGCGGCCTTGGAAAGTTCGCGATCAAGATAGGCCATGGTCGGGCCAAAATCGGTGCTGTCATCATCAAGCCAGTGTTTGAAGGTCTTGGCGTAAACCGCCGTCAAGCCCGCAACTCGCATGCTGCCATGCAGGCCGGCTGTTTGAAAACCGGCGGCCTCCAGCATCCAGCGCATGGCGCCAAAATGGGTCTTGATCGCCCGCAGCCCGTCGGCCGGGCCAAGGTCACCGCCGGCATTGATGATCGATCGCAGGGCCGTTCGGTAATCAGAGAGAATATCAAACCGCGCCATGATCACTGCGATCAGGCGGTCATGACCGGGTTCGTTGAAATCCTCAGAGTCGATATCGGCCAAAACTTCGCGGTCAACGCGTTTGACAAAGCGACGCAGAAGATCGCCCTTGCTGCTGCAATGGTCGTAACATTCGGCAACCGAAACGCCGGCTTCGGTTGCGATATCAATCAGGGTGACATCATGCCAGTCCTTTTCTGCGGCCAGTTTCAGGGCCGCATCGATCAGGAGATTGGGGATATCCTTTTTGGGTGGCATGATGTTCTCCTTGGGTTGGGTGTCTTGGGTGACGGGCGGTGTTAGCCCGCCAGTTCCTTGGACCGATCACGGGCGGCGGCAACCGCGCGCGTCATCAAATCGGGCAGGCCGGTTTTCGCATCCATCAGAACATTGAGTGCGGCCGCGGTGGTGCCGCCGGGGCTTGTGACATTCTCACGCAGGGTGGCGGCACTTTCTTCGCTGGCATCAAGCAGGAAGCCCGCACCCACCACGGTCTGGCGGGCAAGGGTCATCGCCTGATCGGCCGGAAGGCCGGCAGCCTCGCCCGCCTGCGCCATGGCTTCGACCAGATGGAAGATATAGGCAGGCCCGCTGCCCGACAGGCCGGTGACGGCATCCATCAGGCTTTCATCTTCGATCCAGGACACCATGCCGACGGCTTCAAGCAGGGTCTGGCACATATCCCGCTGGGCGATGCTGACATTTTCGGTCGGGCACATCACGGTCATGCCGCGCGAAACGGCAGCCGGTGTATTGGGCATGGCACGCACGATGCGGGCATGTTCGCCAAGGTGGCTTGTGAAGAAGTCGATGGTTTTGCCTGCGGCGACCGACAAAAAGACCGTTTCGGCGCGCACCAGCGGTTTATAGGCGTCAATCAGATCGGGCAGGACCTGTGGCTTGACGGCAAACAGGACAACCTGCGGAATGAAGTCTTCGCGAATGTGGTCAATATCGGGAACGCCATTGATGCCGTATTGCGCTTCGAGCTTTTCAGCCGTTTCGCTCTGTTCAACGATAAAGACGTTCGATGCCTGAAGCCCGCGGGCCAGCCAGCCTTCGAGCATGGCACTGCCCATCTTGCCACAGCCAACCAGCAAAAGACGCGTATTCATAAATTCTGCTCCGCTTTATCCATCGGGTTTGGTTGATCGTGGGGGATCAACGCACATGATGCAATGCCGTAGCGATCTTCTCAAGGTGGGTCAAGTCAGCGCAGAGGGCAAGAGGGGCGTGCAAACAGTCCGTGTTTGCAGGCTGTTAGCCTTGATTAGGATGCTTTGGCTGAGAAGGGGGGGCTTTGCAGAATTTTCTGTTGTGAAAGGCGGTTCGGAAAGCCGGTTTGCAGGATTTGTATTGAATTGGCGTCTGGCGGCAAAGGCCCAAAAAAAATCAGCCGAAAATGACAAAGGACGGCGATGAGGCCGTCCTTTTCAATGCAAGCTTATCAGAGGTTTTCTTATTAAGCCTGACCGGCAGGTTCGAGCATCGCGTGCATCAAGGCTTCGTCCGGGGTTTTCCCCTGGCCAAGCACAAAGTTAAATGCCGGGAAGAAACGTTCGCATTCCGAAAGGGCGATATCGATCAGTTCCTCGAACTGTTCGACCATCGGCGGGACATCGCCGCCAAACAGAAGGGTATGGCGGAACAGCGGCATGTTTTCTTCCAGCCACAGACCGAAATGCCCGATCCAGAGTTGCTCGTTACATTTGGCAACCAGTTCGTAGATGCGCGGGCGCAGCGGTTCGGGCACGAACAGATCAAAGCAGCACGCGATATGAAGCGCCTCGGCATCTTCACGCCAGGTGAAATAGACCAGATAGGTGCACCAGTGGGCCGGAATTTCGACCACAATCTCGTCCGAGCTGCGGCGTTCCAGATGCCACTGGTTGGTGCGGGCGATATCCTCGACCAGGATCAGCGGGTTTTCATCGCCGATGTCGCCGATATCTTCCATTTGGTCGTTCATTAATACCCAGCCTGTTCAAGCATGTGCGAAAGGGCGCGCACTATATGCCGGTGAACGCTTTGTTTCAACCGCTGCTGCGCGCAGGACAGCAATGAATATTCGGATCATTGGCACCCGGCCTGTTTGCCCGGTCCATTTGATCGACCGTCAAGCGGCCCTGCTTGTGACAGCAAATGTTGGCGCAGGCGCATAAAACGCCCGCGTCATTTCGCATATATGGGAATTATATGGGGATAGTTGCCCCGATCAGGCGTCTTTTTTTGCCGCCGTTTTGGCGGCAGCCTTGGCCGTGCTGCGTTTGGCGGCCGGTTTCTTGGCAGGCTCAGTCGCATCAAGACGCTTTTCAAGATCGGCAATTTTGGCTTCGAGCGCATCAATGCGTTCGGCAGCACGAACAGCAACATCGTGCACGACGTCATATTCCTCGCGGGTGACCAGATCCATGTTGAGCAGGATCTTTTCAAACTGCTGGCGGATCATGGCATCTACTTCGCCTTTGACACCGGTCATGGTGCCCAATGCGGAATTGGTGACACGGGTCAGGTCATCGAGAATGCGGTTGTTGATCTGCATAGTGGTCTCCGGCTTTTTGAATCTGTTGTTGGGCATAATATGGCGCATCATCGGCTCAGGGCAAGCCGCACGTCATGAAGCGGACGTGACGATAGCGTTATTTTGCATGGCTTTTCTTGCTCCAGATCAGGGGCGGTCTTATAAAGTGTCGACAAACGTGATCAGTCGCCTTGGCCCATCGGGGCAGGGCGGCCCCGTCAGGAGAATGCAATGCTTATCGTCACTGGTGGTGCCGGGTTTATCGGTTCCAATATTGTTGCTGCCCTTGAAGAGCGTGGCGAAACCGACATCGTTGTCGTTGATCGCCTGCGCGATGGCATCAAATGGAAAAACATCGCCAAGCGGAACCTGCGTGACATTGTTCATCCCGATGAACTGCCGCATTTCCTTGAAGAGCATGCCGGCAATGTCGAGGCGATTTTCCATATGGGCGCGATTTCCGCGACCACGGAAACCGATGCCGACAAGATCGTCGTCAACAACCTGAAACTGACGGCCTGGCTGTGGGAATGGTGTTCGCGCCATTCATCGCGCCTGATCTATGCATCGTCGGCGGCAACATACGGCGATGGCAAGCAGGGCTTTGATGACAGCTTTGATGATGCCGATCTGGCAAAGCTGGCCCCGCTCAATGCCTATGGCTGGTCCAAGCATGCCACTGATCGCCGGTTCCGCCGTATTCTCGATCAGAACGGTTTCCGTCCAAAACAGTGGGCGGGGCTTAAGTTCTTTAACGTCTATGGCCCGAACGAATACCACAAGGGCGGAATGCGGTCCGTGGTGTCGCAGCTGTTTGACAAGCTTTCAAACGGCGAGACAGCGACCCTGTTTAAATCGCATCATCCCGATTATGAAGATGGCGGCCAGCTGCGTGACTTCGTCTGGGTCGGTGATGTGGTCGACATCATCATGTGGCTTTATGACAACCCGCAGGTCAGCGACCTTTTCAATATTGGCACCGGCAAGGCGCGCAGCTTCAAGGATCTGGCACTGGCAGTGTTTAGCGCCATGGGCAAGGAGCCCGATATCAAGTTCGTGCCGACACCTGAATCGATCCGCGACAAGTACCAGTATTTCACCGAAGCCAATATGACCAAGCTGCGCGAAGCGGGGTATGGCAAGGAAATGACATCGCTTGAAGAAGGCGTGCGGTCCTATGTGCAGGATTATCTTGCGACCGAGGATCCGTTCCGCTGAGTGTCGCCTGCATGGTTCGGGGTGGGTTTGCCATGATGCTGCCCAACTCCTTTGCGACCTCAGAGCAAACACCTCGCCGATAAACACCCAACCTGCTGATCCGGAGTATTCCAGATGCTGAGCCTTGCCTTTCCGGCGATAGACCCGATTGCGATTTCCATCGGCCCGATTGCCATTCGCTGGTATGCGCTGGCTTATATTGCCGGTCTGCTGCTGGGCTGGAAATATGTGGTGTATTATTGCACCAAAACGCCCAACATCATGAGCAAACGCGATGTTGATGATTTGCTGTTCTGGGCAACGCTGGGCGTGATCCTTGGCGGGCGGTTGGGTTACATCCTGTTTTACAATCTGGATTACTATCTGGATAACCCGGCCAATATCCTGAAAGTCTGGCAGGGCGGTATGGCGTTCCATGGCGGGTTCATGGGCGTGATTGTTGCGATCATTCTGTTTGCCAGAAAGCGCAATATTTCCATTCTTGCCGTGCTGGATGCCGCCGCAGTGGCGACCCCGATTGGTTTGTTCTTTGGCCGGATCGCCAACTTCATCAATGGCGAGCTTTATGGCCGCACCACTGACGTTGCGTGGGGCTTTGTATTCCCCAATGGTGGGCCGGAGCCGCGCCATCCAAGCCAGCTTTATGAAGCAGCCCTTGAAGGTCTGATCCTGTTTGTTGTGCTGTTTATCCTGTCGCGCAAAGCATTCGTGCGCCATCGTCCGGGGATCCTTGGCGGGACGTTTGTCGCGGGTTACGGCATTTCGCGGATTATTGTCGAATTCTTCCGCCAGCCCGATGCACAGCTTGGTTACCTTGCCGGGGGCATTACCATGGGGCAGGTTCTGTCGATCCCGATGGTGCTGGCCGGGATTGGCTGCATTGTCTATGCGCTGAAATCCAAACCGATTGAAACCCGCATTCACCCCAAAGAAGCCGAAAACGCGTAATTATGAGTTCTGCGACCGACAGCCCGCTTTTGGCCCATATCAAACGCCGGATCAATGTATCGGGCCCGATCACCATTGCCGATTTCATGACCGAGGCACTGGCCCATCCCGAGCACGGCTATTACCGCAAGCAGGACCCGTTCGGGCGCGCCGGTGATTTCATCACCGCACCGGAAGTCAGCCAGATGTTTGGCGAGTTGATCGGCCTTTGGGCCGCAGTGACTTGGCAACAGATGGGCAGTCCGCCGAAAATCGATCTGATCGAATTGGGGCCGGGGCGCGGAACATTGATGTCAGATGCGCTGCGGGCTGTGCGCAATGTGCCGGGCATTGGCGATGCATTGACCGTGCGGTTTGTCGAAACCAGCCCGGTTTTGCGCACCCATCAACAAACATCGATCATGGCGTACGGCATTCCCGCCACTTGGCATGAAACGTTTGATGACATTCCGACCCGCGCCAACGTCCCGGCGATAGTGATCGGCAACGAGTTCTTTGACGCGCTGCCTATCCGGCAATTCGAGCGCGGCGAGAAAGGCTGGGCCGAGCGTTTGGTCGGGCTTGATGCCAAAACCGGCGAACTTGGTTTTGTCCGAGGTGCTGAAACGCCGATCACGGATGCGCTGATCCCGGTCACCATGCGCGGGGCTGCGAAGAAGGGTGATATCTTTGAAAGCTGTGCACCAGCCATTGCCATTGCCGATCAAATTGCACGACGCCTGAATGAAACGGGTGGTGGGGCGCTGTTTATTGATTACGGCCATCCCGGCAGCGCGTTTGGCGATACGTTCCAGGCGCTCAAGGGCCATGAATATCGCCCGGTTCTGAGCGATCCGGGCGATGCCGATCTGACCGCGCATGTTGATTTTGCCGCCATCGGGCGGGCGATGAACGAGGCGGGTGCGCGTACCGGTGCGGTTCTAACCCAAGGGACGTTTTTGCGGATGCTGGGCATTGAACAGCGGGCCGAGCATTTGAAAACCAGTGCCGATGATGCCCAGAAAACTGCGATTGATCAGGCGTTGTCGCGGTTGATTGATGCCGGTCAGATGGGAACGCTTTTTAAAGTTCTGATCGCGTATGGTCGCGATACCACCCCGCCGCCTTGCGTCAGTGGCGTGGCGGGCTAAATTGATTGCGACCGGAACGGTTTTGGGAACGGAGCAGGCCAGCATGACACATCCGATCAGCCAGGTTACCAACGGGATCGAACGCAGCAGCAACGGGCTGACCTGGTTTGAAGCCGGGAACCTGTCGGACAAGGACGGCCTGCGCCACGGCTTCCTGAGCCGCAAGGGCGGGGTCAGTGATGGTATCCATGGCGGGCTGAATGTCGGTTTCGGATCCGATGACGACAAGGACCGCGTGTCGGAAAACCGGGCCCGTGCCGCATCCGTGTTTGATACCAGCCCTGATCGTCTGACCACGGTGTATCAGGTGCATGGCATTGATGTGGCCGTTCTGGATAAACCGCTGTCGCGTAATGAGGCGCCAAAGGCCGACGCGATGGTCACAGATCGCCCGAACATCATGCTGGGTATTCTGACTGCTGATTGCACGCCGGTTCTGTTTCATGATCCGGTTGCCGGTGTGATCGGGGCCTGTCATTCCGGCTGGCGCGGATCGCATGGCGGGGTATCGGCCAGCACGGTGGATGCGATGGAAAAACTGGGTGCCAAGCGCGAAAACATTCACGCCGCTGTTGGGCCGTGCATTGCGCGCAAATCCTATGAAGTTGATGGCACGTTCCGCGATACCATCCTTGCCGGACCGGAAGGCCAGGAAGACCTGTTTGATCCGTCGTCGCGCGACGGGCATTTCATGTTTGATCTGCCGGAATATGTCCGGCGCCGGACGATTGCCACCGGGGTTGCCTCGGTTGAGCTTGTGGCGCGCGATACGTTGGCCGAGGAAGAGCTTTTTTACAGTTATCGCCGCACGACGCTTCGCAAGGAGCCCGATTACGGTCGGCAGCTTTCGGCGATCATGTTGACAGAGGCGTAGGGACCCCGGGGGATATGCCATGCCACATCTGATAATGCTTTTTTCTTTATGATCATCGCGACCATGGTTGGTTGCGTCATCATGTGATGGCG
Organism: Thalassospira sp. CA1; assembly: GCF_059052855.1. Taxonomy (NCBI): domain Bacteria; kingdom Pseudomonadati; phylum Pseudomonadota; class Alphaproteobacteria; order Rhodospirillales; family Thalassospiraceae; genus Thalassospira; species Thalassospira sp. CA1. Next base: position 265,041 of record NZ_JBZCIA010000004.1, on the reverse strand, counting down.
TAAATCCCGTTTTAGAAGTGCCCCTATGAAGTCTTTCCTGCGTTCTGTTGTTTTGGTTATTGGTCTGGCTGGATTGCTTGCGGCCTGTGGCGATTTGCCGCGCCCGTTCGAGGGGGCAGGTCGGGCCGGGGATCCGGCATTGCTTGAGCTGCGTGATACCGGCACCGTGCGCGTGGAAAATACCGAAGATCTGCCCGAAGGGGCGTCTGCCCATCTGGCGCGCGCGATGGCGCGTGCCCTTCGTCTGCGTGATATTCCGGCCTATAGCGAATCTGAGACTGGCGGCGATTACATCCTGCGTCCGAATGTTCAGGCCAGCCTGAGTGATACCGGTGCCGATCTTGATATCACCTGGGTTCTGATGCGCCCGGACGGGCTTGCGATTGATACTACCCGGTCGACTGGCGAACTGGCCGCCGATCAGTGGTTTGCCGATCAACCCACCGGGCCCGAGGAAAGCAACCTCGCCATCCCGAAGGAGCTGGTTGATAAGGTCCGCGAACTTGAAGGCAAGGCCGACGACCCGGTAGCGAAAACCTATGAAGGGCTGGTCGCGCAACCCGCCGATCAGATTGCCTTCATGATTACCGGTGATCGGTCTTCGTTGCGGGCAGCGCCGCTTATGAAGGTCGCCCTGATTGATTTTGCTGGGGCGCCGGGCGATGGCAATACAGCCCTTGCACGGTCAGCCGGGGCATTATTGAAGGCACGAGGGATCACGGTGGATAACCGCGAGATGGATGAAAACAGTGTCATCCTGTCTGCCACCATTGATGTCAGTCCGGTGAAGGAAGAAACCACCACACCGCTTGATCGCGTATCGATTGAATGGATCATCATGGAAGTCGATGGCACGGAACTGGGCCAGATGAACCAGAACAATGTCGTGCCGCGCGGCCAGCTTGATGAAAGATGGGGGTCGGTGGCGTCCCTTGCAGCCCAGGCGGCGGTTGAAACCCTTGAAGGTGTTCTGGGACAGATCGCAACCAGCAAGAAGCTTCAACTGCGTCCGGATAACAGGACAGCTTTGGCGCGTTGATTGCCGTTGTTATCGGTGATGCCAGAGGCCGATTGGCCGGACATGCATGACTGCCTTGTCGTTATTCGGCATTGGGCCCATTTACAGACTGTTAACGGCTGGTTATAAAGCCGCCGCGATCTGCCGGTATGCAGAAGTGTCAGGATTTGGTCTTTGAGTGTCGTGAAGGCGTCGTTGATTGGTCGGGAAATTCCCAGTTTCCGGGCTGTTGGGCGGCAAGGGCAACAAAAGGCTAGGGACGGCTATCTGTTCGGGTCGGAGTCGCAAAAGATTTAGTTATTCGCTTTCCCGGCACCCATTAACCGAGGCCCCGATATGAAGATCCTCGCTGGTAACAGTAACCGCCCGTTGGCTGAGGCAATTGCTGACCATCTTAATCTGCCGCTTACCCGTGCAGATGTTAAGCGTTTCTCTGATGAGGAAATCTGGTGCGAAATACAGGAAAACGTCCGCGGTGAGGACGTTTTTGTCATTCAGAGCACCTCTTATCCCGCAAACGACAACCTGATGGAACTGCTGGTGATGCTTGATGCGCTGCGCCGCGGTTCGGCACGTCGTATCACGGCTGTGATGCCGTATTTCGGCTATGCCCGTCAGGACCGTAAATCGGGCCCCCGTACCCCGATTTCGGCGAAACTGGTTGCCAACCTGATCACGGTTGCCGGTGCAGACCGCGTTCTGACCATGGATCTCCATGCCGGTCAGATTCAGGGCTTCTTTGATATTCCGCTTGATAACCTGTTCGCATCGCCGGTTCTGACCAGCGACATCCGCAACAAGTTTGACGGTCAGAAACTGGTCATCGTCAGCCCGGACGTTGGCGGTGTGGCCCGTGCACGTTCGGTTGCAAAACGTCTGGATGCCGAACTTGCCATCATCGACAAACGTCGTCCGCAGGCCGGTGTTTCCGAAGTCATGAACGTCATTGGTGATGTTAAGGACGCGGCATGCATCCTGGTCGATGACATCGTTGATTCTGCTGGCACGCTTTGCAATGCGGCCGGTGCGCTGAAAGAACGCGGTGCATCGTCGGTTGCGGCCTATGTTTCGCATGGTGTTCTGTCGGGTCCGGCGGTTGAGCGTATTGCCAACTCCCCGATGACCGAAGTTGTGACCAGTGACTCGATCAAGGCATCCGATGCGGTGCGTGATTGTGGAAAAATCAGACAGCTTCCGATTGCACCGCTGATGGCAGAAGCCATCCGTCGCATTTCGGAAGAAAAATCTGTTTCCGTTCTTTTCGATTGAGGGTATAAGGCCCTCGCTGCGGTGGCACCCCTGGAGGCCACCGCACTTGTTTTCGCAGGCTTTCAGCGGTGATTCTCACCAACCTGCGGGGACAAACTACTTTTAGTTCAAGGAGATTTTCCGATGGCAAATTCTGTTATCACTGCGGAAATCCGTGAACGGGCCGGAAAGGGGGCCGCCCGTGCCGTGCGTCGTGCCGGTATGGTCCCTGGTGTTATCTATGGTGCAAAACAGGAAGCTGTTCTGTTCCAGGTTGACCCGCGTCCGCTTTGGAAACTTCTGCATGCGCCGGGCTTCTATTCCCACGTTCTGACCGTTCAGGTTGGCAAAGAGAAATACGAAGTTCTGCCGCGCGACGTTCAGTTCGACAAAGTATCTGACGAAATTCTGCACGTTGACTTCCTGCGCTTCTCCAAAGGCCAGACGATCAACGTTGAAGTTCCGGTTCGCTTCGAAAACGAAGAGAAATCCCCGGGCCTCAAAAAAGGCGGTGTTCTGAACATCGTTCGTCACGACGTCGAAGTTCTTTGCGCACCGTCTGCAATTCCGGAAGAGCTGGTCTTTGACCTGACCGGTGTTGAAGTTGGTGACTCGATCCACATTTCGGCGATCAAACTGCCGAAAGGTGTCGAGCTTACGATTACCGATCGTGACTTCACGGTCGCAACCGTTGCTGCGCCGTCTGCTCTGCGTTCGGAAGAGAACGAATCTTCTGACGAAGAAGGCGAAGAAGAAGCAGCGACCGAAGAATAAGATCGAGGTCTTACGATGTTTCTGGTGGTTGGATTGGGAAACCCGGGATCGGGATATGCCGCCAATCGTCACAACATTGGCTTCATGGCGGCGGACGAACTCGTCCGCCGCTATTCTTTTGGTCCCTGGCGCAAAAAGTTCCAGGGCCAGATTTCCGAAGGTGAATTGAACGGCCAAAAGGTTCTGGTTCTGAAACCGGAAACCTTCATGAACCTTTCGGGGCAAAGCGTTGGCGAAGTGCTGCGCTTTTACAAGATTCCGGTCGAAGACGTTATTGTCCTGCATGATGAGCTGGACCTGCCACCGGGCAAGCTGCGCGTCAAACGCGGCGGCGGCCATGGCGGCCATAACGGTTTGCGATCGATTGACGCCCATTGTGGCAAGGAATATCGCCGCGTTCGTTTGGGCATTGGTCATCCGGGGGAAAAATCCCGCGTGCATGGTCATGTGCTTGGGGATTTCTCCAAGGCCGAACAGGATGGCTGGCTGATGACGCTTCTGGATGCGGTGGCCGCGGAATTCGGACGCCTGATCAAGGGCGATGATGGCGGCTTTATGAGCAAGGTTTCCGCCATCGTTTCACCGCCCAAGCCAAAGGCGCCGAAAAAGGACAAACCGGCTGCTGACAAGTCCAAGGGCGAAAAGGGCGAGAAAAACAAAGATGCATCAACCGAGCCGCAGGCAGGTGACGGCATCAATGATCTTTCAGGGGCGGCAAAGGTGCGGCTTGAGCGCGCCGATACCCCGGTAAGTAATGCAGCCTCGGCCATGGCCGAAGCGCTTGCCAAGGCATTTGGCAAAAAGAAATAGTCTGGTTTGCACATGCGCAAACCGATCCTGATAAACAGAAATTCAAGTGACGGAGCCCGGAAAGATGGGATTCAAATGCGGTATTGTCGGTCTGCCCAACGTTGGTAAATCGACCCTTTTTAACGCCCTGACCCAGACGGCAGCAGCCGAGGCAGCAAACTTCCCGTTCTGCACGATTGAGCCCAATACCGGTCGTGTCAGCGTCCCGGACGAGCGCCTTGACAAGATCGCGGCGATCGCAAATTCGGCCAACATCATTCCGACCCAGTTGGAATTTGTCGATATTGCCGGTCTGGTGCGTGGTGCATCGAAGGGCGAGGGCCTTGGCAACCAGTTCCTTGCCAATATTCGCGAAACCGATGCCATCGTTCACGTGCTGCGTTGTTTTGAAGATGACGACATCACCCATGTCGACAACTCGGTCGATCCGGTCCGTGATGCGGAAACCATCGAAACCGAACTGATGCTTGCCGACATGGAAAGCCTGGAAAAACGTATTCCGGGTCTGCAGAAAAAGGCGCGTTCGAACGACAAGGACGCCAAGCTGGCGATGGATCTGATCGAGCGCGCGCTTGAAGTGCTGCGTGAAGGCAAGCCGGCCCGCGTGGTCGAAATTGACGGCGAAGACGAAGCCAAGGCGTTCCGTATGCTGCAGCTTTTGACAAGCAAGCCGATCCTTTATGTTTGCAACGTCGATGAAGACAGTGCGGCGGAAGGCAACGAACTTTCGGCCAAGGTTGCCGCCATGGCCGAAGCACAGGGTGCACGTTCGGTGGTGATTTCTGCTGCCATCGAGGCCGAAGTTGCCCTGCTTGATAGTGCTGAAGACAAGAAAGAATTCCTTGAAGGTCTTGGTCTTTCGGAAACCGGCCTCGCGCGCATCATCCGCGAAGGCTACAAGCTGCTGAACCTTCTGACCTTCTTTACGGTAGGTCCGAAAGAGGCACGCGCATGGACGGTGTTCAAGGGCGCAACCGCCCCGAACGCGGCCGGTGTCATTCACACCGATTTCGAGCGCGGCTTCATTAAGGCCGAAACCATCGCCTATGACGATTTCATCGAATTTAACGGTGAAGCGGGGGCGCGCGATGCTGGCAAGCTACGTCAGGAAGGCAAGACCTATATCGTCAAGGACGGCGATATCTTCCACTTCAAATTCAACGTCTAAACACCCGCTTTTTCGGAATTATTCCAAAGGCCACCGTAAATTGCGCGGTGGCCTTTTGTTTTGGTTAGGCGGTTTTGGTGACGCGGGGCTTGTCAAAACGGCGTGGTGCGGTCTACCTTCGCTATTGCAGCAATGAGGACCGCATGAACGATCTGAGCCCGAAAAACCGCATTCTACTTGTTTTCAACTCTGCCACCGGACAGCCGGGGCGGTTGGGAACGGTGATGCGCCGCTATGGGTTTGAGTTCGATATTCGCCGTCCCGGTGAAGGCGACCCGCTTCCGACTGATCTTGGCAAATATCATCTGGTTGTCGTGTTTGGCGGCCCGATGAGTGCCAATGACGATCATCTGGATAATGTGCGTGCGATCATGAACTGGCTGCCGCATGTGGTGGCCAGTGATGCGATGTATCTGGGCATTTGTCTTGGCGCTCAGATGATGGCGCGCCATCTTGGTGCCGATGTTGTGCCCCATCCCGAAGGCATGACCGAAATCGGTTATTACCCGGTGCAGGCGACAGAAGCAGGCGAACACCTGTTTCCCGATGAACTGATGGTTTATCACTGGCACAGTGAAGGGTTTGGCATTCCCGACGGGGCGGAATTGGTCGCGACCGGGCCGACATTCCCCCATCAGGCCTATCACATTGAAGAGCGTATCTGGGGCATTCAGTTCCACCCGGAGGTGGATGATGAAGCCCATGAACGCTGGCTTTCGAATGCGGCCGACAAGACCGACCGCCCGAACGCACAATGCCCCGATACCCAGCGGGCCGGGCGGGCGAAATATGATGCGGCCTTCGGGGCGTGGTTTGAACGCTTTGCCGAGAAGGTTCTGGTCAAGAACCGCATGGCATGCGATGTCGGGCAGAGCAGCTAGCGGTTATCCTCAGACAGCCAGCGTATCTGCGCGCGTTTGCGAGAGCCAGTTTTCGATGGCTTGGGTGTTAAGGGCCAGCGCATCGGCATAGCCGCCGTGGAAGGCATCCCACGCATCGCGATATTCATCGCGCACCCCGACCAGAACCGGAATTTCCAGATCCAGTGCGCGTGAAATCACATCGCGAAGTCCACGCCCTTCAGCCTCGCTTCGGCCAAATCGGGCAATGATCAGAATATCGGATCCGGCTTCTACATCGCGGGCAAGCTGCGCGGCCAGGGTCGAAAGCGCATCGCCATCCAGCTTGCAGCCCTTGGCCATTTTGCCGCGGTTTTTCGTGATCGGCATTTCATCGCCACTGCGCAGATTGCGGACATGCACCAGGGTTCCGCAATCGGCATCCTTGCGGCGTTTTTGAACGTAACCGGCAACCGACTTGCCGTTTGCCAACATGGTGTCGGCAATCCCGGCCAGAAGATCATCAATCGGGTCCTTGGGCTGAAAGGCAATCCCGGCCAGCATGGATCAGAACCGATCAATCACAGTGACACCGGTCGAGGAGAAGCTGTCCATATTCATAAGTGCGGTTGCCCCCTCTGCCAGGGTGACGCGATCAGCAATCAGCTTTTGCGGGGCAAGCTTGTCAGACAGGATCATGTCGAGCATCGCATCATAGCGAAATGCCTGCATGCCGTGACTGCCCAGAATTTCAAGTTCATGGGCAACAACGCGATCCATCGGCACCCTGGCATGGGCATGATCACCGGTCATAAGCCCGATCTGAATATGTTTGCCGCGTTTGCGCAGGGATGCGACCGAGTTAAAGCAGGTCACAGCACTTCCCAGTGCATCAACCGACACATGCGCACCACCCCGGGTGATGTCCTTGATCGCGGCCGGGATGTCATCGATTGTGCGGGCATTTAACACCGCATTGGCGCCGATTTCTTTGGCGAAGTCGAGCTTGGCATCGTCAATATCGACCGCGATGACATAGGCACCAGCCGCGGCGGCAATCATGATCGCCGACAGGCCAACACCACCCGCGCCATGGACGGCAACGATTTGACCGGCAGAAACCTTGCCCTGATCAATCACGCCGCGGAAGCTGGTGGCAAAGCGACAGCCGAGGCTTGCGGCCGTTGCGAAATCCATCTCATCAGGCAGACGGACAAGGTTGGTATCGGCGTAATCAATCGCGACATATTCGGCAAAGCTGCCCCAGCCGGTAAAGCCCGGCTGGAACTGATGATCGCAGACCTGATGATTGCCACTATGGCATTCCGGGCAATGACCGCAGCCCGATACGAACGGCACGGTGACACGATCACCTTCCTGCCAACGTTTGATGTCCTTGCCGACCGCAACGATGGTGCCGGCAAACTCATGGCCCGGCACATGGGGAACCTGAACATCGGAATCATGGCCCATCCAGCCATGCCAGTCACTGCGACACAGGCCGGTGGCCTCGACCTTGATGACCACACCGCCATTTTGCGGGGTCGGGTCGGCGACATTCTGAACCTCGATCGGGCCCTGATAGTCGGTGAAGTAGGCTGCGCGCATGAAGGTATCCTCCTGGGACGATATTTTTTCTTTAGCCTAAGTATCGTCCTTGTTGCGGTCCGGATGCAAGCGGACAACTTTCGGGACGCCGACCGATGGTTTGGATTTTGGTTTTGGTGACGATTTCGGCTGATAGCGTCCCCACGGGGATGCATCGCGCTCCTCGCCCTCTTTGCCCCAAGGTCCGCGCTGATCACGGCGCATATTGGCACGTTTGGCTGCGCGCTCTGCCTCGTAGGCAGCCGCCCAGGGCGGGATGTTCGATGTGCTACCGCGTGTTTTACGACCAGGGCGATAGATGCCAAAGGCCGGTGCGGGCGAGCCATCATGCCACAGCGGCACATTGCGATGCTTAAACAGCGGGATCAGGGCGACGCCTGCGACAAAGCCCGCAATATGGGCAACCCATGCAATGCCGCCGCCAGCACCACTGCCGAAATTGATCACCTGAGTGATAAACCAGAAGCCAAGCACGACCACGGCCGGGACATAAAAGATAAACACCCAGAAGAACCAGACCAGCACGCGTGCCTTGGGATAAAGCAGGAAATAGGCGCCCAGCACCCCGGCAAGCGCACCGGACGCGCCGATCATTGGAATTTCCGACTGGGTATCAAGCAACCCGTGCCCAAGGGCAGCGGCAACGCCACAGGCGAGATAAAAGATCAGAAAGCGGAAATGCCCCATCGAATCTTCGACATTGTTCCCGAAGATCCAGAGATACAGCATATTGCCGCCAAGATGCATCCAGCCGCCATGCATGAACATGGCCGAAAAGATCGACAGGAACCCGAAACCGGCCGGGAAGGGTGAAAAGCCCGGTGGCAGTTCGGCATGACCAAACAGCACGGCCGGGATCGCGCCATATTGCAGGTTCACAAGGATGGCTGCGCGCGGATCAAGGGTGACGGTCCCCAGAAACACCACGACATTGATCGCAATGATCGCGTAGGTGACCCATGGCGTGATGGTGGTCGGGTTGTTGTCCTTGATCGGCAGCATTGGCTATGTCTGTTGTCTGTGTCCTAAGTGGTACGGCGGCCAACGGGCTGCCGATCAGGCGACGACGGCCTGGTCGCGCGGGGCAAGGCGATCGCGCAGGTAGGCTGCCAACTGGCGATATTCCAGCTTGCGGGCCGAACTGCGGCGCCAGACCATACCGATGCGCCGGATCGGCACCGGATTTTCAAACGGAACGATCTTAAGCAAATCGGGGCGACGGGCTTCGACTTCAAGCGACATTTCCGGCAACAGTGTGGCACCGATGCCAGCCCCGACCATCTGGACCAGGGTCGACAGACTGTTGGCCTGGAAATCAGCCGACTTGTTCCAGCCTGCCTTCTGACAAACTTCAAGCGCCTGATCGCGCAGGCAGTGGCCATCTTCCAGCAGCAGGAGCTTTTCATCCTTGATGTCGCTGATTTCGAGATGCTTTTTATGCGTCAGCGGATTGTTCGGCGCACAGGCAAAGACAAAGCGATCCTCGAACAGTTCGAACTCTTCAAGCCAGTTTTCATCAATCGGCAGTGCGATCAGGGCAAGGTCGAGTTTGCCGGCCATCAGAAGTTCCACCAGCTTGGCGGTTTGGTCTTCGCGCAAAAGCGGCTGCAATTTCGGGAACCCGGCCTTGAGTGCGGCCATCACATCGGGCAACAGATAGGGGCCGATGGTCGGAATCACACCGATATGGATCGGGCCCGAAAGCGGGTCGGAGGCGGCCTGCGCCATGGTGGTTAATTCATCGACTTCCTGAAGGATATTTCGCGCCCGCGAGACGACCTCTTCACCAAGTGGAGTCATCAGGACCTGACGCTTGTTGCGTTCGACCAGTTGGGCGCCCAGAAGGTTCTCGAGCTCGCTTATTGCAGCCGACAAACTTGGCTGCGTAATGAAGCAAGTCTCTGCAGCGCGGCCAAAATGTCCGGTTTCGGACAGCGCAACAAGGTATTTGAGCTGCTTGATGCTGGGTTGGGCAGCCATAAATTTTTCCTATCAAGAATCCAAGTTTTATCTATTTGTCTTAGGTAATGCATTTCTCTACAAATCGCTAGCAAGCAGTGCATTTTTTGCAACTGCACACAAAAGTTTTTGCGGCCTGTCGGGGGCCGCTCATTGTTTTTACAAACTGGGTTAGGAGTAACCATAATGCTTACCGTTGGTGATACGCTTCCAGAATTCAATCTTACCGGCGTTTCGGGCAAAACCCCGGACAGCTTCGCACCGGTTACCGACAAGTCCTATGAAGGCAAATGGAAGATCCTGTTCTTCTGGCCGAAAGACTTCACCTTTGTTTGCCCGACCGAAATCGTTGGTTACGGCGAACTGAATGGTGATTTCGAAGACCGTGACGCGGTTCTTCTGGGTTGCTCGACCGACACCGACTTCGTGCACGCTGCATGGCGTACCCACCACGAAGACCTGGGCGACAGCCCGTTCGTATGGCTGGCTGACGAGAAAAAAGAACTCTCGACCGCCCTTGGTGTTCTGGCCAAAGACGCCGGTGTCGCACTCCGCGCAACCTTCATCATCGACCCGGACAACATCATCCGTCACGTACAGGTCAATGACCTGAACGTTGGTCGTAACCCGCAGGAAGCGCTTCGTATTCTCGACGCCCTGCAGACCGACGAACTTTGCCCGTGCAACTGGAACCAGGGCGACGAAACCCTGTAAGTCCAGTCCGGACCTATTTGTGGGATCGGGCCTCGGCCCGGTCCCGCCTTTCAGCCTGTGACTTTTGCCGACTTGCGCATTGTGCGCCCGACCAAGTGCGGCACTGCCAAGGCTGACAATCCCTCCATTCGTTATTGCATTACGCGTTTATCGTTTCAGACAGCTTCAGAGGATTTTTTCCATGACGTCGATCGTTGAAATCAAGGACTCCATGCCGGCCTATGCCAAGGACCTTAAGCTGAACCTTTCGAGCATGGCCAACAATCCGGGCATGACCGACCAGCAGGTTTATGGCACCGCCCTTGCTTGTGCCTTTGCATCGCGCAACGCCAAACTGACCAAGGCCGTTGCCGCAGAAGCAAAAGAAAAACTGACGCCAGAAGCGATTGAAGCTGCCAAGGGTGCGGCTGCCATCATGGGCATGAACAACATCTATTACCGGTTCAACCACCTGGTGTCGGATGAAGAATACAGCACCATGCCAGCCCGCCTGCGCATGAACATCATCGGCAAGCCGGGCATTGATAAGGCCGATTTCGAACTGTTTTCGATCGCGGTTTCGGCGATCAATGGATGCGGCATGTGCATCGACAGCCATGACAAGGTGCTAAAGAACGCTGGCGTTAAAAAAGAAACCATCCAGAACGCCATCCGCATCGCATCGGTCATTCATGCGGTTGCGGTCGTGATTGATGCCGAGGATGCATTGGCTGACTAACCGCCAAACATCTGCCATCAAGACAAAAAAAAGAGGGTGTCATTACGACGCCCTCTTTCAGTTTGTGTCCGGCAAGGACAGTTTATTTGGCTTTGCGTCTGTTGCGCAGACCGACGATGACGGGCAGTGCGACAATCAACACAGCCATCACATACAGACCAATGCTTTCCCAGCTTGAGATCAGGATCGACCAGTCCCCGCGCGAGATCGAAAGTGCACGGCGCAGGTTGTCTTCAAACAGGTGACCCAGCACGAAGCCCAGAATGATCGGGGCCAGCGAGAATTCCAGTTTGCGCAAGACCCAGCCGAAAATCCCGAATGCGATGATCAGGAACAGATCAAACGGGTTACCAACCACAGAATAGACGCCGATGAAGGCCAGAACCGCAATCAGTGGGCTGAGATATTTCTGCGGAATGGTCAGCATTCTGGCAAACAGACCAACCAGCGGCAGGTTGATTACCAAAAGCGCCAGGTTGCCGATATACATCGATGCAATCAGGCCCCAGGCGATTTCCGGGCGCTGTTCAAACATCAGCGGGCCGGGGGTGACGTTAAACAACATCAACGCACCGAGCAGAATAGCCGTTGTACCTGACCCCGGAATACCAAGCGTCAGCATCGGGACCATCGCGCCACCGGCCGCGGCATTGTTGCCAGATTCAGGTGCGGCCAGACCCCGCGGATCACCGGTACCGAATTTCTTGCGATCTTCACCGGCCATACGCATTTCGGTGCCATAGGTCACAGCCGACGCAACAGATGCGCCAACACCGGGCAAAACGCCGATGACAAATCCGATGATCGAGGACCGCAACATGGTCCAGCGGATCTGCATCAGGTCTTTCCAGCTGACAAAGCTTTTGCCGATCGGAAGCAGCTTCAATTTGCCGGAAACCTGTTGTTCAACAAGGTGGATCAACTCCGCCATGCCAAAGAAACCGATCACGACAACAAGGAAGTCAAAGCCGGCAAGGATATCGGGAATGCCGCCGGTATAGCGCGCGACACCGGTATTGGCATCAATGCCGACAGTCGCCAGCATCAAACCGATTGCCGCCCCCATCAGGGTTTTGACCTGGTTTTTGCCAACCAGCGAGGACAGGCTTGCGAAGGCAAAGACCATCAACGCGACATAGTCGGCTGGCGTAAAGGTCAGTGCGAATTTGGCGAGGAACGGGCCAAACAACGACATCAAGATCACGGCAACGGTGCCACCGACAAACGACGCAATAGCCGAGATTGACAGCGCACGTCCGGCTTCACCACGTTTGGCCATCGGGTTGCCATCAAGCGTTGTCATGACAGCCCCGGCATCACCGGGGACATTCAAAAGAATGGACGAGATACGCCCGCCATATTCCGCGCCATAATAGATGCCAGCAAGCAGGATCAGGGCCGATTCAGGTGGAAGGCCCAGGCTATAGGCGATGGGCAGCAGAATGGCGACACCGTTGATCGGACCAATACCGGGCAGCGCACCAATCAGCGTTCCGGCAAAACAGCCGATCAGGACGAGCAACAGGTTCAAAGGCATCAATGCGACGCCAAAGCCGCCGCTTAGGCCACTTAGAACTTCATTCATGGGGATAAACTCACAAAAGCGGTGCCAGCAGACCTTCTGGCAGGTTCAGGCCCAGCAAATAGTCACAAATGCCATATCCGAAGATGCCGGTCGCACATCCAAAGGCGACAGCATGCAGACGGTTTGCACCCAGCATGACCGACAGCAGGCAGCAAAACAGCGCGGTCGAAATCACAAAACCGAGTGGTTGGTATAGTTCTGCGTAGCCTGCGAGCATCACAACCAGCATCAGCAAGCGAAACCAAACACTGCGACCCAGCGCAAACTGGATGTGATCCGGGCGCACAAGGACGTAGAGGCTGCACAGCAGGAAGACAACAGCCAGCACTTGCGGCCATGTTTCAGGTCCAAGCGGGTCATACTGGAAAGGGGCCTTGATAACGAAAAAGGCAACATAGGTATAAATGCCGCCAGCGATCAGGGCGAACAGGGCAAAGAGGCGATCAGCCATCGGAGATCTCCGGCCTAGGGAACGCTAGAAAAACTGAAGGTCCCCCGTTTGGAAACGGGGGACCGACATGTTTGGCGATTACTGGATCAGGCCAGCTTCTTTTGCGATTTCGCGAAGCTTCTTGATGCGTTCCTTGACGTTGTCATCAAGGTCCTTACCCGCAATGTTGAGCGGCAGCAAGCCTTTGTCTTTCTGGATTTTAGCGAACTCTTCGGTGCCATAGGCTTCTTTGAAAGCTGCTACCCATTTGTCATAGGCTTCGTCATCGACGTTTTTACCCATGTAGAAACCACGCATGATGGTCCATTCCGCGTCGTAACCAAGTTCCTTGGTGGTCGGAATGTCTGCGAACGGCTCGTCGAGGCGTTCCGGAGACATGACAGCGAGAACACGCAGCTCGCCGGTGCCAAGATGTGCGGTCATTTCACCGATATCACCGGTATAGACATCGATGCTGCCGCCCAGAAGGCCGGTCAGGGCATCGCCGCCGCCATCATAGGCGACATAGATCATTTTGCGCGGATCACGGTCGACAGACTTAAGAAGCAGGGCTGCTTTCATCCAGTCTTGCGAACCAACGGAACCACCGGCGCCAATTGCCAGGCTGCCTTCGTCTTCCTTGATCTTGTTCATCAGATCATCAAGGGTTTTGTATTCGCTGTCTGCACGGACAATGACCGCACCGAAATCAGCACCAACAGTAGCAAGAAAACGAACGTCGTTTTCAGTCCACTCACCGTATTTACCCGTCGCAATGTTCAGAAGTGAACCCGACGAGAATGCAACGATGGCATTGGGATCATCAGTACGGGTGGTGTTGAAAAGGGTGATGGCAACCGCACCAATGCCGCCCGGCATAAAGGTCACCTGCATCGGGTCACCCAACTTGTCACCGACGCCAGCCTGGGCAACACGGCAAGTCAGGTCAAAACCGCCACCCGGTTTAGCCGGGGCAATGCATTCGGGTTTTTCAATGTCTGCGGCATGCGCGGTGCCAAAAAGGCAGCCAGCCATGACAACGGAAGCTGCGAACAGCTTTTTCATAGTTGTATCCTCCCATTGGATTATTCTTTACGCGCATCAATGTTCGATCCGCATATCTGCTATACGCCACGAGACTGACATTGCCTTGACGGTATGCTGACGGGAGGCTGACTCCTTCCTGACTTGAAGCTGACATCGAGTGTAACAAATTGTAAGAAACCCAAAGCACGCCTAATATCCGGCCATGCGTATTCTTTTGATTGAAGATAATGAAACATTGGCGGAAACGATCATGGATCGTTTGCACGCGGATGGTCATGCCATCGATTGCGAGCATGATGGCGAGCTTGCGAACGATTTGCTGCGTCACAAGCAGTTCGATCTTGTTCTGATGGATGTCAATCTGCCGGGCCGTAGCGGGTTTGAAATTTTACGATCAATGCGTGCGCGTGGGGATGCCACCCCGGTCCTGATCCTGACAGCGCGGTCGGAAATCGATGACCGGTTGATCGGACTTGATGGCGGTGCAGATGATTACATCGTCAAGCCGGTCGATCTGCGTGAACTTGCGGCACGCTGCCGCGCCCTTATCCGCCGTCGAAGCGGGGCGGCATCCAATGAATTTCGCGCCGGAAACCTTGTCTTTGATCGGGCATCAAAAGTCGCAACGATTGACGGTCGCGATATTGAATTGCGTAACCGCGAAGTACAGCTGCTTGAAATCTTCATCGGCAATCTGCAAAGGGTTCTGACCAAGGAAGATCTGGCAGACAAGGTGTATTCGTTTGATGAAGCGCCGAGCATGAATGCGGTCGAGCAGATGGTCACCCGATTGCGCAAGAAATTGTCAGGTGGGCCGATTATCCTCAAGACCATTCGGGGGCTTGGGTATATTGCCCATATTGCGGATGAATAAGACGGTCAGACATCATTCTTTGCGCCAGCGGCTTTTGACCAGCATGGCGGTTGGGTTTGCGATCATTCTTGTCAGTATCGCTGTCGGGATCTGGAGTTACGCACGTGATGCCGCGAACCATTCCTATGACAGGCTTTTGAGTGGTGCGGCGTTTGCCATTCTGGAACGTACACTGGTGACGCCAACCGGGCCCAGTGTCGAAATTCCCTATTCGGCGCTGGAATTGATCGGCCTGGCCGAAAGTGACCGGGTTTTTTATCGCATTTTTACTGCCAATGGCAAAACCCTGACCGGGTCTGGGAATTTGCCACAGCCCGAGCAATATAAACCATCCGACCAGCCGGTATTTTTTGATACCCATTACAGCGGTGAAGACGTGCGCTTCCTGCTTCAGGGGCGGTTTCTTGCAGGTGCGGGCTATGGTGATTGGGTGGTTGTTCAGATCGGACAAACCCGAATTGCCAGAGACGCCTTTGCGCGCGAAATGATGATCAATGCGATTGCGTTACTGTTGTTGGTAACGGCCATTGGACTGGGATTTGTCTGGTTTGGGATTAACCGTGCGCTTTCGCCCCTGATCGGGATCGAACGCCAGTTGCGGCATCGCGAACCGACCGACTTTTCACCAATCGAGATCACGCCGCCGCGCGAGGTCGCCAGTCTGACACGATCGATCAATGGTTTGATCCTGCGCCACAAGAAAAGTCTTGATAACGCGCAGGCCTTTATTGCCGATGTCGCGCATCAAACCCGTACATCGCTTGGCGCGTTACAAGGTTTGCTTGAAAGTGCAAGTCGCCAGCAGGACGCAGATCAGCAGCAGGCGCGTATCAAGCAGGCCGAAGAACAGGCGCAAAGAACAATTCGTCTGACCAACCAGCTGTTATCGCACGCGATGATCATTCATCGGGCAGACAATACACCACTGGCGCGCAAGGTTCTGATTGATGTGGTGCGGACTGCCTTTGGCGACATCATTCGCGATTATCTTAAATATGATACGGAATTTTCCATCGAAAGTGACCTTGCCCCGGATGAGCAGGTGTTTGTGATGCTTGACGAGATTGGCATTCGCGAGGCGTTGCGCAATCTGGTGGATAACGCCATCAAACACGGAACGGCTCCGCACAAGATTGATATCCTGGTGCGCAAATCGGGTGAGAAATGTCACCTGATCGTTGATGACAACGGGCCGGGGATTGATGTCGGGAAACACGCATCCGTGCTGGAACGGTTTTCAAGTCTGAGTACCGGTACCGGTCTTGGACTTGCCATCGTTAATGCAGTTGCCGAACGCCATCATGCGGAACTGATATTGGGGCAGTCGCCCGCTGGCGGGTTGCGTGTCGAAATGGTGTTTTCCGTGGTCGAAGGGGGGCAGGAATGACGGTATTTTTCCGACGCTTTTCGCGCGTTTGCGCGCAGGTCGCGGTTTTGGTTTTGGCGATGCTTTGGGGCACGCAGGGCTTTGCGCGTGTTCAGGTGCATGTCTGGTCGGCGACCGATACCTCGGCGGTGGAGCCCTTTATTAATGTGTTTGAGACGAAATATCCCGACATTGACGTCGTCTATCGCGAGTTCAATACCAGCGAACTTTATCAGGTTGTCATGTACAATATTGATAACCCGAAAATGGAAGCCGATGTGATCATCAGCCCGGCGATGGATTTGCAGGTCAAGCTGGTCAATGAGGGGCTGGCCTATCGATTTGAGCCGGAAAACGTCGATGCGATACCTAGTTGGGCCCAGTGGCGCAACGAGCTTTACGGGTTTTCCTTTGAGCCGGCGGCACTTGTTTATAACAAACAGGCATTTGAAGGATTGGAGAGCCCGGTTTCACATACCGATCTGTCCAATATGGTGCGTGACAATCCGGAATTGTTCAGTGGAAAGATTGGTACCTATGACATTCGCCAATCGGGGATCGGATATTTCTTTGCCACTCAGGATGCCATTCAGAACAACCAGACATCACGTCTGACCGAAACATTCGGTCGCGCGGGCGCAAAGTTGTTTTGTTGTTCGTCGGAAATTCTCGACCGCGTTGCGACTGGGGAGCTGGTGCTGGGCTATAACGTGATCGGGTCCTATGCCATGGCCGCGGCACGGGAAAACCCGGATATCGGGGTTTATTTCCTGCGCGATTACACCATCACAATGAGCCGCACGGCCTTTGTACCCAAGACGTCCAAGGCCAAATATCAGGCGCAACTGTTCATCGACTTTTTGCTGTCGCGCGAAGGGCAGCAGGTTCTGGCAAACAACTCGGCACTTATTCCGATCAATCAGAATGTCGAAACGGTGCTTACCCCGCATCTGGAAGACATCCCGGTATTCCGGGTAAAGTTGGGGATCGGCTTGCTGGGCTTTCAGGACGAGCTCAAGAAGAAGAGCTTCCTTGAAGATTGGGAGTCTTCAATCTTGTGGAGTGGCGGGACAGCAAGCCCGTCATATCAGGCCGATTAGACTCCAAACGGCGTAATATGCGGCAAGGCGTTTGATGCCTTAGCCATCGACACATTCGGCAAGGCCAAGATGTTTGAGGCTGGCCTTGATCACCTGATCGGGTTGATCGAAATGCGGGATATGGCCGCACTCCTTGATCAGCATCTTGGTCACCGGGCCGCCGGTCTTGGCGCAAATGGTGTGGACCTGTTCATCGCTGCCAAACTGATCGTCATCGCCCTGAATGACCAGAAGCGGGCAGGTAATGTTGGCTAGTTCATCAACCATGTTCCATTCAAGGAAATCCGGCTGGCGCCATGTATCGACCCAGGCACGGAAGACATCGTCGGTCTGGGCGAAGTGGTGGCGTTGCAGTTTGGTTTTCCAATCCGTTGTCGCATAGATTTTTGCCGCCTCGGTAATGCCGGCAACCGTGACATCTTCGACAAAAACATGGGCGGCCTCGGAAATCACAGCGGTTACGTTGTCGGGGAAGCGCGCGGCATATTTCAGCGCGATGGTTGCCCCGTCGCTGTGGCCAAACAGGATTGGCTTGGCGAGGCCCAGTTCCGTGATCAGGCCATGCAGATAGACATCGCTTTCGATGTTGTGGAAATCAATCGCGCGCGGGATATCACCAACCGCGTGCGGATCGGATTTGCCATGGCCGCGCCGTTCATAGACAACCACCGGATGGCGGGTCGCGGTCGCCAGTTTGGCCGGGAAATCGCGCCACATGCGGATCGTGCCAAGGGCCTCGTGCAGCATCAGGATGGTTGGCGCATCAGGTCGGACATCCTCGGGGATGATCTGCTGACATGACAAGCTGATACCGTTCACGGTGGCATAGAAATTTTCGATCTTCATGTGAGGGGCAATCTTTGTTGGGGCGGTGTTCGGATGATTTATCGGTAATTCGGTGCGTAATTATTTAATTGTAATCATGGACAAAAAAACAGGGCCCGGCAAGTGCCGGACCCTGTTTGATACGATTTAATCCCGAAGACCGGGACAGCAGGCGTTATTTCAGGGCTGCGCACGCACGTTTGATGCGTTTGCAGGCTTCGATCAGGGCCTCGTCCGAGGTCGCATAGGAAATGCGGAAATACGGTGCCAAACCGAATGCCGAACCTTGAACCGCAGCAACGCCTTCTGCCTCAAGCAGGTAGGTGACGAAGTCGGTGTCGGTTTCGATTTTCTTGCCATCCGGGGTGGTTTTGCCAATTGCGCCCGCACAGGACGGATAGACATAAAACGCGCCTTCCGGGGTCTTGCACGACAGGCCTTCGCATTCGTTGAGCGCGGCAACAACAAGGTCACGACGCTTTTTGAACACTTCTGCGCGTTCTGCCAGGAAGTCCTGCGTGCCGTTGAGTGCTTCGACCGAAGCCGCCTGACTGATCGAGGAGGTATGGGTGCTCGACTGCGACTGAACCTTGTTGATCGCCTTGATCAGCTCGACCGGGCCTGCAGCATAACCAAGGCGCCAGCCGGTCATGGCATAGGATTTCGACACACCGTTACAGGTCAGCGTGCGGTCTTTCAGCTTCGGCTCGACCTGGGCGATGGTGGTGAATTCGAAACCGTCATAGACAAGGTGCTCATACATGTCGTCAGACATGATGTAGACGTTTTCATGTTTCAGAAGCACGTCGGCAAGCGCGCGCAGTTCGGCGCGCGAATAGGCCGCACCGGTCGGGTTCGACGGCGAGTTCAGAACAACCCATTTGGTTTTCGGCGTGATCGCGGCTTCAAGTTCGGCGGCGGTGATTTTGAAGTCGTTTTCTTCCTGGCATTCAACAATGACCGGAGTGCCTTCGGCCATCAGCGCCATGTCCGGATAGGATACCCAGTACGGTGCCGGAATGACGACTTCGTCGCCCGGGTTCAGGGTCGCGAAGAACGCGTTGAACAGGGTTTGCTTGCCACCGCAACCGACGGTGATTTCGTCGATGGTGTATTCCAGATCGTTTTCACGCTTGAACTTTTCGACAATTGCCTTGCGAAGCTCCGGCGTGCCGGCGACCGGAGTGTATTTGGTCTTGCCAGCGTCAATCGCCGCTTTGGCAGCTTCTTTGATATTGTCGGGGGTATCGAAATCCGGCTCACCTGCGCCAAGTCCGATCACATCAACGCCAGCAGCCTTAAGTTCGGCAGCCTTGGTGGTGACAGCAATGGTGGGAGAGGGTTTGATACGGCTCAAACGGTCGGCAATGAACGCCATTGGTCTGTTTCCCTGGAATTTATGAGAAGTGAAAAGAATCGTGTTCTTTCGGTTCGGACCCTACGCCTGCCTTAATTCCAATTCAAGGCTGTTTAGGGCCTTCTGCGGGTTCTTTGGGATGATTTTATCCAATTTTGCAGCCTTTCAGAAGTCCGAGCGGAAAGAACTGTTTTGCAAACGTGCCAAAACACCCGTTGTTCCCGGATTTACATCCTGACGTCTCCTGACATTTCCTGACAGGAACTGTCAGGGCGGGGGCTTGCGGTCAGGCGTATCTGACCTATAACTAGGGTTGGAATGAAAAGGGATCTGCCCGATGAATGCGCTACCGGAATTTTTGACCAAACGTCGCCCGCCTGTTGAAGGATCACGGGAATTCAAACTGGTGACCGAATACGAGCCCGCCGGTGATCAGCCGCAAGCGATTGCCGAGCTGATGGCGGGTATTGATGAGGGCGAGCGCGATCAGGTTCTGCTTGGCGTGACCGGGTCGGGCAAGACGTTTACGATGGCAAACATCATCGCCAAGACGCAGCGCCCGGCCCTTGTTCTGGCGCCCAACAAAACGCTGGCGGCCCAGCTTTATGCTGAGATGAAGCATTTCTTCCCGGATAATGCGGTCGAGTATTTCGTATCCTATTACGACTATTACCAGCCCGAAGCCTATATCCCGCGATCTGATACCTATATCGAAAAAGACAGTTCGATTAACGAACAGATCGACAGGATGCGCCATGCGGCAACACGTGCGATTTTGGAGCGTAACGACTGTATCATCGTGGCATCGGTGTCGTGCATTTACGGTATCGGGGCGGTGGAAACCTATCTTGAGATGACCCAGCGCATTTCGGTCGGGGATGAAGTTGATCGCAACGACATCATGAAGCGTCTGGTGGAGTTGCAATATACCCGCAATGACGCGGCCTTTTCGCGCGGGACGTTCCGGGTGCGTGGCGATGTTCTGGAAATCTTCCCGGCCCACGCCGAGGACCGGGCATGGCGGGTTTCGATGTTCGGTGACGAGGTCGAGGAACTGGCGGAATTTGATCCGCTGACCGGGCACAAGTTTGCGACCATGGACTCGGTCACGGTTTATGCAAATTCGCACCACGTCACCCCGCGTCCGACGCTGGTGCAGGCGATGGCCGGCATCAAGCAGGAGCTTAAAGACCGTCTGGCGCAGTTCCAGGCCGAGGGCAAGTTGCTAGCGGCCGAGCGGATCGAGCAGCGCACGACCTTTGATCTGGAAATGATGGAAACGGTCGGCCACTGCAAGGGGATTGAAAACTATTCCCGCTGGCTGTCGGGCCGTAATCCGGGGGAGCCGCCGCCGACCCTGTTTGAATATTTGCCGGAAAACGCTTTGCTGTTTGTCGATGAAAGCCACGTGGCTGTGCCGCAAATCGGCGGCATGTATCGCGGGGACTATAATCGCAAATTTACGCTCGCCGAGCATGGCTTCCGCCTGCCAAGTTGCGTTGATAACCGACCGCTGAAATTTGAGGAATGGGAAGCAATGCGCCCGCAAAGCGTGTTTGTTTCCGCAACGCCCGGCAACTGGGAAATGGAACGCACGGGTGGTGTGTTTGCCGAACAGGTTATTCGCCCGACGGGCCTGATTGACCCGGTCTGTATCGTGCGTCCGGTTGAAACCCAGGTTGATGATTTGCTGGGCGAGGCCAAGCAATGTGCCGCCAAGGGCCAGCGTGTTCTGGTTACCACCCTGACCAAGCGCATGGCAGAGGATTTGACCGAATACCTGCATGAGCATGGCGTACGTGTACGTTATCTGCATTCCGATATTGATACGCTGGAGCGCATCGAGATCATCCGTGATTTGCGGCTTGGCGTGTTTGACGTTTTGGTCGGAATTAACCTTCTGCGCGAAGGCCTTGATATCCCGGAATGTGCGCTGGTCGCGATTTTGGATGCGGATAAGGAAGGGTTCCTGCGGTCGAAAACCTCGCTGGTTCAGACGATTGGCCGTGCGGCGCGTAACGTTGAAGGTCGCGTGCTGCTTTATGCCGACAAAATGACCGACAGCCTTGAATACGCGATTGGCGAAACCAACCGCCGGCGTGAAAAGCAGATGGCCTATAACGCGGAACATGGCATCACGCCGGAAACCGTGCGGTCGCGAATTAACGACGTCCTCGAAAGTGTCGCCGAACAGGATTACGTCACGGTTGATACCGGGGTGTCGGGCGACATCATGGTTGGCCATAATCTGCGTGCCCATATCGAAGACCTTGAAAAACGCATGCGCGATGCGGCCGGGAACCTTGAGTTTGAGGAAGCAGCACGTCTGCGTGACGAGATCAAACGCCTTGAGGATCAGGAACTTGGGCTGGCTGAGGCAGGACCGATGGCGCGCACCATTGGCACTGTTGGCCCCGGGTCAAAATCGGCCAATAAACCGAAATACAAAGGGCGCCGTAGAAAAGGGGCCTAGGATACTTAGAAATTACAAATACAGGTTGCATTCGCCGTTGAGAATATTTGTCGTGATCACATATAACAACAGCAACACAGATCGCTGTGTGATCGCTATGGAGAAGACTTGATGTGGCGTTTGAAAGCCTGGAGTTTGGTCTTCACGGCGTTCCTGCTTGGGGCAGGATGGTTTGGCAACGAGGTTGCCGCACGTACATTGATCGTCGCGATCAATGATGCCCCGCCTTATCGTATTGTGACCGAAACAACCGATGAGCCGGTCTATAGCGGCATCTATGTTGATGTCGTGCGCGAAGCTGCGCGACGTGCGGGGATTGATCTTGTGTTTCAGGTGGTGCCGTTCAAACGTGCCTTGCACCTGATGGAGAGCGGGCAGGCGGATCTGATGCTTGGTCCCAATCGCACCGAAGATCGTTTGCAATACATGTATTATTTCGGCGCAGCCCTGCCGAGCGAGCCGAAGGTGATTTATACCGGCGCACTGGATGCCAATGTGATCGAGATCGAGGATCTTGAGCACAAACTGACCGGGGTGCTGCGCGGGGCCAGTTATGGCTGGCAATTTAGCGAGGCGCCCTATATCCGGTTTGTCGAAGCGGCGGATTACGAGACGTTGTTTCGGATGCTTGATCTTGGGCGGATTGATGCACTGATTGCGCCTGAGCTTCTTGCCGTTGCCCATATCCGCAAGTTCGGACCGTTTCGGATCAAACGATCTGATTTGTTGTTACAGGGAAAGCCATCTTTCATCGCGCTATCGCGCCGGTCGGACTTTTTCACCGATGGCAGCTTTACCGTACTTGAAAAACACCTGATCGATATGCGCCAGGACGGCACCTTTGAAGAAATCTATGGCCGGTACGCCAATACTGATTCGTAACGTGCCGGATGGCCAAGAGAATCGCCAAGAAAAAAGCCGGTGTCGTAAAACACCGGCTTTTGCATTTGGGCGGAATGGGCGTGCGGGTTACATAAACAGCCGTTCGTTTTCCATGCCCTTGTAGATATCGGCAACATAATCGCCATAGCCGTTATAGATCCGGGTGGGGACGCTTTCGCCGTTATTCAGAAGACGTTCATAGGCCTGCGACCAGCGCGGATGCGGGACTTCCGGATTTACGTTGGCCCAGAAGCCATATTCATCGGCGTTGATGTCTTCCCAAAAGCTTTTGGGGCGCGTGTCAGTAAAGGTGAAGCGCACGATCGATTTTATGTTCTTGAAACCGTATTTCCACGGTGTGACCAGACGCAGCGGTGCACCGTTCTGCTTGGGCAGTTCTTCGCCGTAAATGCCCGTGGCGATCATGGTCAGTTCATTGGTGGCCTCTGCCATCGTGAGGCCTTCGATATAGGGCCACGGATACCAGAACTGACGCAGGCCCGGCATGGTGTCCTTTTGGCTGGCGGTTTCCATTTCGACATATTTCGCACCCGACAGGGGCTTGGCGAAATCAACCAGTGCCTTCATCGGGAAACCGGACCAGGGCACGGTCATCGCCCAAGCTTCGACACAACGGAACCGATAGACGCGTTCTTCGAGCGGCATCTTGCGCACAAGTTCTTCGAAATCGATCTCAATCGGTTTTTCAACCAGCCCGTCGATCACCACGGTCCAGGGGCGGATGCGCATGGCCTGGGCGGCCTGCGAGATCGATTTGTGCGATCCGAATTCATAGAAGTTGTTATAGGTCAGCGCCTTGGACTTTTCGGTCATTTCGCGTTCGACCGTGTAGGCCGGGTTGCGATCCACCGGATAAAGGTCGGCAGTTGATCCCGACCCTTGGGCCAATGCAGAGCCCAGCGGGAGACTTGATGCTGTCGCGCCGATCGATCCGGCGGCGATCCCCTTAAGGAATTGGCGGCGGTTTTTATAAATCGATTCCGGCGTTGCGTCTCGTTCGGGGAGTTCCCAACCCTTTTTGCGGCGTATCAGCATGTCGTCCTCCAATTGCGCGGGTTTTCTAAATGTCCTTTGAAAACCGGCTTTGGGCAAGTCACGGCTCGGTGATCAGCGGGTGAAACCCCTGATCATTTCCGGTTACTACCCGTTTTGTACGGGCGAAATTGCCGATCTGATCCTTGATCAGGCACGGGTGCCATCCTATGACAGTGAAACACAAATGCGCGGGGCGGATCGAATGGGGCCGTCGGATCGCGACAAAACAACAAATCGGGGTGCCAGATGGGTGCAATGATCGACAAGGCCAGACAAGCAATCGACAAGGTCAATCAACTTGGCGAGCTTAAGGACAAGATCTTTACCGAGTTTGATTCTGAGCGGATTTTAAAGGCTGCTGCCGAGGCGGAGAAATATTGTGCGCAAAATCCCGGTGCCGCACTTGCTGGGATGTTGGTATCAGTCAAGGATCTGTATGACGAGGCGGGCATTGCCACGACGGCGGCATCCGAGCTTTTGAAGGGGCGTGCGCCAGCCGAGGCCGACAGCGAATGCGTGCGTCGGATCAAGGCCGCCGGGGCCATTCCGTTTGGCCGAACGACGCTGAGCGAATTTGCCTATTCCGGTGTCGGGCTTAATCCGCATTACGGCACGCCGGGCAATATCTTTGATGCAGAGGGTATTCCGGGTGGCTCAACATCGGGCGGTGGATTGACCGTGGCGCACGGGATTGTGGATCTGGCGTTGGGCACCGACACAGGTGGCTCGATCCGAATTCCATCGGCGATCAACGGGCTTTATGGCATCAAGCCAAGCCGCCTTTCGGTGCCGGGGGCGGGCATTCATCCGCTCGCCAAGAGTTTTGATACGCCGGGGCCGTTGGCAGGCGATCTTGAAACCGCCATTCGTGCGTTTGAAGTTCTGACAGACATCACCGTGACACCGCCGGAAGATGCGAAAAGGATGCTTCGTATTGGCGTGCCGGTGAATGCGTTTGTCGATGGGCTGGATGACCGGGTGAAGGCAGACTTTGCAATGATTTGTGCAAAGCTGAAAGAGGCCGGGCATGAACTGATCGAGATTGATTTTGATTTCATCGCCAAGAACGCGATCCTCAATAAGATGCTGGTGTCGTTTGAAGCACACCGGATCTATGCCAAGGATTTCGCGAAGCTTGAAACCGTCGGCGATCCGCGCGTTTTGTCGCGCATGAAGTTTGCCGATACGCTATCAAGTGATGAGGTGATCGACGCCTATGCCAAGCGGACCGATATCGTCTCAATGTTCGGGACTGCGATGGCGGATGTTGACGTCATGATCGCGCCGACCTTGCCGCGCATGGCGCCCAAGATTGCCGAGGTCGAAGCCGATTTTGACAACCTGAATGCGCTGATGCTGCGCAATACCGGTTATCTGAACCTCGTCGATGCCTGTGCGATGTCGATGCCGGTTCAGATCAAGGGCGAGGTTGCACCGACCGCCCTTATGATCGGGGCGCCACACGGTCATGATCAGGCGATCCTGGCCGCGGCCCGGTTGATTGATCCGCTGTTTGCCTGAAGAAGGTGACTTAACAAGAAAGCGGCCCGGAAGTTCCGGGCCGTTTTTGTTTAGAGGTCGAGCGTCAGGCGACCGCTGCTTTGCATGCGGGAGACGCAAATGCACATCTGATCGTTCTGGGCTTTCTGGCTGTCGCTGAGATAGGCGTCGCGATGCGACAGATCGCCATCATGCGAAATCACAACAGATGTGCAGATCCCGCAATTACCCTTTTTGCAGTCGTAAAGCGGATCGATCCCTTCATCGATCAGGACATCGAGGACAGATTTGCCAACCGGCACTTCGAATGTCTGGCCGCTTTGCGCCAGATGAACTTCGAAACTGGTGTCATCAAGCTGTGCGGCAGGCGTGGTGAAGCGTTCATAATGAACATTCTCCGACGCCCAGCGATTGCGGCGTGCGGTATCAAGCACGGCATCAATCAGGCCGCCCGGGCCGCAGACATAGACGTGCTTGCCGGCCTCAGCCGTGCCGAGGATGGTGGCGAGCGGCATGCTGCGTTTTGCATCGCCACCGTCGAAATAAAGCGCGCATCGCCCGTTGGCGGCATCAAGGACCTCGGTCATCAGGGCCATGTCGGCGTGGTTGCGGCTGGCGTAATGCAGGACAAAATCCTTGCCGGCCTGTTGGAGCGCGGTCGCCATGGCAAGGATAGGCGTGATGCCAATGCCGCCGGCAATCAGGATTGTTTTGGCCGCACTATCCACAAGCGGGAAGTCGTTTTGCGGCAGGTCGATCTCAAGTACATCACCGGTTTTGACCTTTCGATGCATATACATGGACCCGCCCTCGCCACCTTCTTCGCGCAGTACGGCGATCCGGTACAGATCAGGCTCCCCCGGATTGATGATCGAATAGGACCGTTTAACAGACTGGCCGGCTGTATCGGTGACGGTGAGTTTGATATGTGCGCCCGGTTCGGCGGGCGGCAGGCTTGTGCCGTTGGCGGCAACAAGATCAAAACCGCGTATGCGGTCGGTCAGGTCATGGACCTGTTGAACGGTAACTTCAGGCATGGCGATTTTCCTTCCCAGGCCCCTGGATTTTCTCCAGGTGTGTTTGTCTGTCGGCTTGACTGGATCCAGATTAGACCAATTGGATCCAATTTTGTCAAACCTGATGGGGCCGGAAAATATAAGGCGGGGCGAATTATGCGGTATCTTCGCGTTCGATGACGGTGAAGTTGTCGGGCATATCCTGTGTCGGACCAAGGATTTGCGTATAGCGCAGTGCCGCATTTGCATGTTCACGCATCAGGGCTTCTGCGCGCGCGCCCTGGCCGTTATCGATGGCATCGAAAATGATGTGATGTTGCATATGGCTGAAATTGAATCGGCGGAATTCGCCGGTCATGTCATCGCGGTTAAAGGCGATGGAAGACACGGATGCAAATGGCAGGTGATCATTGCGCGACAGCGCGTCTTCGATGGCGATGTTGCGGCTGGCCTCGATGATGGTGTTGTGAAAGCGCATGTTGAAATCGTGATAGATTTCCATGTCTTCATCGGTCAGAAACCCCTTGGAAAACAAGGCGTCACCCGTGGACAGACATTCAATCAAATGGCTGCGGGCCGGAAGGGAAATGCCGCGTTCACTGGCAAGGCGGGCAGCAAGTCCTTCGAGCACGCCGCGCACTTCGATGGCATCGGCTATTTCGGTCGGGGTGATGGCACGCACGGTGTATCCGCGACGATCCCCTTTGCGCAGCAGACCTTCCTGTTCGAGGGTTCGAAAGGCAATCCGGACCGGTGTGCGCGATACGCCAAGCCGTTCAGCAATCGGGATTTCTGCAACCCGTTCGCCCGGTGGAAGTTCCCCGTTGGCGATCATTTTCCGCAAGGTGATCAGGACGCGCTGGCCGTGTTTGCTCATGCCGGTTTCCGTTTTTGTGACTGCCGGGCGATCATAGTTCAGATCGAATTGTTTAAAAAGCACCTTGCCAAATTGGATCCAATTTGATTACGCTTAGAAGCATAACAAGAAATCTTGGTGGTAAAAATTCCACCTGCAAGCAACCTTGATTGGCCTTGCGCCAAGGGAGAGAAACATGTTCCTGCGTAACTTCTGGTACGTCGCAGGCTGGGATGGCGAAATTGGTCGCACCCCCGTCGCGCGTACGATCTGCAATGAAAATGTCGTTTTGTATCGCCGTGCCGACCGGTCACTGGTCGCACTTGAAGACAGCTGCCCGCATCGCCTTTTGCCGCTGAGCCAAGGTTATGTCGAAGGTGACCGCCTTGTGTGTGGCTATCACGGGTTGGAATTTGATGGTGACGGCGCATGCGTCCATATGCCCAACCAGCAAAGCATCCACCCCGAGGCCTGTGTGCGCGCCTACCCGGTGGTCGAGAAGGATCGCTTTGTCTGGGTCTGGATCGGCGATAAGGAAAAGGCTGACGAGGCGCTTGTGCCGGAAATCCCGCATGCGTCTGAACAAGGCTGGGTCTTTGACGGCGGGACTTATGATGTGAAATGCGGGTACGAACTTCTGGTCGATAACCTGATGGATCTGAGCCACGAGACTTATGTGCATCCGTCCAGCATCGGTCAGCTTGAAATCACCGAAAGCCTGCCGCAGACACGATCCGATGACGAAAGCGTCACGGTTGAACGCTGGATGGAAAACATCGTGCCGCCGCCGTTCTGGGCCAATAACCTGAAATCCAAGGAAGTCTGCGACCGCTGGCAGATCTGTACCTTTACCCTGCCATCCAATGTGATGATTGATGTCGGTGTTGCGCTTGCCGGGACCGGTGCGCAACAGGGCGACCGATCCAAAGGGGTGACCGGCATTGTCGTGAACTGCATGACGCCGGAAACAGAAACCACGTGCCGCTATTACTGGGGCATGGTGCGCAACTTTGACACCGATGATAACGGGCTGACCCAGAACATCAAAGATGCGCAGGCCAAGGTGTTCTATGAGGATCTTGAAGTTGTCGAAGGCCAGCAGGCCAACATGCTGCGCCATCCGGAACGCAAGCTTTTGAACTTCAATATTGATGCGGGCGGTGTGCGTGCACGTCGTCTGATTGATCGGGCACTTGCTGCTGCGGCGGAATAACCAACGCATAAAAAGACAAAGCCGGATCCGAACCGGTCAAAGAACGCTACCAAAAGAGAGAGACGCTCAGTGCTGTGAAACACCGCGCCAAAACCGTGCCAAGCGGGCGGGGGGTGCTGAGCGCATTTTCAGGGAAAACGTCTGAGGTTGAAAATGTTTAAACGCCTGTTTGTATCGGCAGCAGTTGCTGCTGGCTGTTTGGCAAGCGCGCTTTCTGCGCAGGCCGAACCGGAATTTACCTTCGTTTTGGAACATGTGCTGGGGCCAAAGGCAACGGCACAGGCCAAGTTTCTTGAGCCATGGGCCCAGCGGATCGAGGAACAATCTGACGGTCGCATCAAGATCGAGATTTATCCGGCGATGGCGCTTGGTGGCAAACCGACCGAGCTTTACAGCCATATTCGCGATGGCGCTGTTGATCTGGGTTGGAGTGCACTTGGTTATACCCCGGGTGTCTATCCGCGCAGTGAAGTGTTCGAGCTGCCATTTGTTCATACCGGCAGTGCGGCCATCACCAACATGGCCATTCAGGATATCTATGAAGAGCACCTGTCGCAGGACTTTGACGATATCAAGCCGTTGCTGATCCATGTCCATACCGGGCAGGCGATCTTCACCACCGAGAAAAAGATCGAAAGCCTTGCTGATGTCGAAGGTATGAAACTGCGGGCACCGTCGCGTACCGGCGCCTGGATGCTGGAAAGCTGGGGCGCACAACCGGTCAGCATGCCGGTTCCTGATTTGCCGCAGGCCTTGTCGCTTGGTGTCGTGGATGGTGCGTTGATCCCGCACGAGGTCGCCATTCCGTTCAAGATCCCGGATATGACCCAGTATGCAATCGAGGGGGATCAGGGTGTCCGGTTTGGCACGCTGGTCTTCATGTTTGCGATGAACAAGGATCGCTATGAAGCCCTGCCGGATGATCTGAAAAAGGTTATCGATGATAACTCCGGCCAGAACATTGCGCGCGAAATCGGCGAGGCATGGGATGCGATTGAACCCCGCGGTGAAGAGATTTTCGCCAAATCGGGCGAGTTGGTGACGCTTTCAGCCGATGAAACCGCAAAGTTCGCCGCAAAGGCCGATGAAGTGATTGATCGCTGGATCGCGGAAATGAACGACAAGGGTGTTGATGGTGCGGCCATTGTTGCGGCTGCACGTGCGGCGATTGCCAAACACAGCCAGTAATAAGCTTTCAGCCCGCTGACCGGGTTGCTCCTTTCCTGGTCATAGGCATCGTACGTCGCAAGGGTGTGGTGTTCTTGTGACGCACATATATAAAAAACGGCCCGGAATGTTCCGGGCCGTTTTGCGTTGGGGACGCGAAAAGTTGGTGCTTAGCCTTCTAGCAGGGAGCGCAGCATCCAGGCGGTTTTTTCATGGACCTGAATGCGGGCAGTCAGAAGGTCTGCGGTGGCGTCGTCATCCGAGCTATCGCAAATCGGATAGAGCGAACGCGCGGTCTTGATCACGGTTTCGTGGCCTTCAACCAGTTGCGCAATCATGTCTTTGGCGGCGGGCACGCCTTTTTCTTCCTTGATCGCGGTCAGTTCGCCATACGCCGAGAAGCTGGCCGGCGCATAGGCGCCCAGCGAACGGATGCGTTCAGCAACCTCGTCAATCGCGGTTGCCAGTTCGGTGTACTGTTCTTCAAACATGGTGTGCAGGGTCTGGAACATCGGACCCGTCACGTTCCAGTGGAAATTGTGCGTTTTCAGATAGAGCGCATAGCTGTCTGCGAGAACGCGGCCAAGTCCGTCGGCGATAGCGGTGCGGTTGGATTCATTGATGCCGATATCGATCTGCATGTTTATCTCCTTTCGCCGCTTTCAATCCAAGCGGGCTTTTTGCTTTTTCGTGTTGAAGGCAGTATGAATGACAGCTGTTAATTACACCAATTGATTGTCTAACTGTTTGCGATAGGGCAATTCTATTACTGGAAGTGGGGTTATTTTTAAGGGTCCCCAACGTGGTTTTCAGGCGCTCAGCATCATCCAAACCCGACAAAAACCCGGGTATTTGCTTGTGTCACTGATCAAAAGAAAAGCCGATATGGTGCTTTTAGGTTTGCTAGGCGACAGTTGAATTCAATGAAATCAACAGGTTGAGTTTCAGATGCCTTTATTGGAACACAATTCGCCCTGAAATGGCCCAATGTGACCTGTTTTCCCGCCTTGATTTCCGGGCATATTCACAACTGTCAGTCGAGGACGTGGTCAGCAGTCTCTGTCCCCCCTCACGATACTGGCCCAGATGGTTTCAGGTTGTTCCCCCACCTGAAATACCCCGGCTGACTTGGTCTCCCCAAGACCATGAATGACCCCGAATAGATTGGGGCGGGTTTTATCCCGCCCCACTTTTTTTGTCCGGATGGCGGGGCAGCAAGATCACCCCATATAAGCGCCGCCGCAATTGCCCCAATTTGCCCCCAAATGGTCATCAGACACCGTATTTTGAGCCGCATTTCAAAGGCATATTCCTAACTGTCGGATGCGAAAACTTCGATGCCGTGCCCCTCCCTCACGGCGCATCGAGGCCCGGAACGGACGCCCTTATCCCCCAAGGCGTCATGCACCCCACGGGCAAGGCAGCGCATCTGACAGGTCTCCCCAAGACCATCTGTCCCCAAAGCCCGGGCGAGCTTGCAGCTCCCCGGGCTTTTAATTTGTCCGTGACGTGCCGTTGGTTACGATTTTCAGGCGCGCGATGCCGTTTGGCGGGCCGTGTCTTGCGCCGGGGTGTGACCGGTGATTTTGATTGGTGTGAGCGAGAAGATTTTTGTCGGGTTTTCCCGTCCGCGCACCGTGACATCGCCGCGCGGCGTCCATGCCGGAATATCGTCGTGATTGCCGCACGCACGGACTGTATCCTCTGTTGCAAGGATATAGGTGCCGAACTCCTTGTTCAGTGCCTCAAGCCGGGATGCGATATTGACGTTGTCACCATGCACCGTA
This sequence comes from Thalassospira sp. CA1, assembly GCF_059052855.1. Taxonomy (NCBI): domain Bacteria; kingdom Pseudomonadati; phylum Pseudomonadota; class Alphaproteobacteria; order Rhodospirillales; family Thalassospiraceae; genus Thalassospira; species Thalassospira sp. CA1. Next base: position 233,651 of record NZ_JBZCIA010000004.1, on the reverse strand, counting down.
AAGGTCAGGCGGCTTTCGGAGCCGACCGCACCCAGAACAATTTCGCCGGAATTGATCCCGCAGCGGGTTTTCAATTGCCCACCATGAGAATAAATGCGCCGATTGGCGAGTTCCTGAATGGCAAGGGCGGTGCGCACGGCATTGAGTGCATGATCGGTATCGGGGGTAACGGCGTTAAAGGTGATCAGCATCGCATCGCCTTCAAACTGGGTGATGACGCCACCGAAATGCGAAATCACGGCGTTGGTTTCGGTGAAATATTCATTGAGCATGGTGGCCAGTTCTTTTGGCGCGAGCTTTTCGGCGATTGATGAAAAGCCTTCGATGTCGGTAAACATTACGGTCGCGTTGACTGCTTCACCGTCGCCCGGCCGGATCTGTTGTTCGGCATGGGTGATGCGATCGGCAATTTCGGGTGACACAAAGCGCGACAGATCGCGGGCGGCAATTTCATCCGTGACAGCCCGGATAAACGATCTTTTGGCCCGCATCACAGCGACGGTCAGAACTGCCGTAACCAGCAAAATGGCAATAATCTTGTCAATTTCAGCCCCGATCAGGATCGAGTTTGAGGTCAGGTAGGTCACATAATCACGCGTGATCATGCTTTTGCCGCCCTCCGACCAGATGACATAGCCAGTCAGGATGATCCAGCCTGCCGCCGCTGTCCCGCCAGCTATCAGGATATAGCGCGGATCAAAGCGCAGACTGCGCAGGGCAATGAAGATGAAGACATAGAGCACCGTCGGTGCTTTGAGATAAAAGCTTGCCGGCTGCATGTACTGGATGTGGAAGCTCCAGATCAGGACCATCAGAAGACCGATATCGGCGATCACTGAAGCAGTCAGGAACCAGGTCGATAGCTTGTTGCGATAGGTCAGGGCAAGGCGTTTGAGGGTAAACAGGTAATACAACCCCAATGCCCATGGCACAGGATGGATGCCATCGGACATCACGGTTTTGGGGGAGATGGCATAGAGGCTTGCAAAGATCGTGACCAGCAACAGCTGAACCCAGCCGATCAGCTTTTCGCTTTCATATTGTTGCTTTTCGATCGCGCTCTGGACGCGCTCTGGCAGGTGACTGTTGGCGTTCTTGCCAAACAGGAAGGCGCTCAGCGTGCTTTTCATGGAGCCGATGTCCCGATCATGCAGATGGGTGTCCCTATTGGACACATTGATTGCCCATAGTGAAACCAAGGGCGGCACTTGCCAAGTCGAGATCGGGTGACGGCTGATCACAGCTGCGTGCGAGCTGGTGCAATGGGGAGGATGCTAGGAGGCCGATAAGGCAAAAAAAAAAGCCGGGCAACAAATGTGCCCGGCAAGTTTATCAGGGAGGCTTCACGTCTGGGAGACGTAGGACCCTTCGCAGGGCCCTGGGTAAGCCGGACAGGGCGTCCGGCTAAAGACCGACATAATCGGTCAGGGAGAAAACTCTGTACCGCGGTGCGGAGTGTTCCGCTGCGGTTCGAGGGAGAAGATAGCGTTTTTGACGATAATGACCACTGCCAAATTGCTTTTTCAGCCATGCATTTTCTGCATAAATATACAGGGATGTTTAGAATGGCATTAAGTTATTGATATTTAGCAATTTTTGCGAGGGTGTTTCGTCAGTTTTCTGGCTAGATCACTGTTTGCGGGGATAATTCATTGTGCAGGGGCACAAAAAAAAGCCGGTAGCGGGGGAGCTACCGGCAAGATCAACAGGGAGGCTTACGTCTGGGAGACGTAGGGAATCTCTTGAAGATTCCAGGCCGGATATCGTTCCGGCGGACGGATCGTCCAAAGATCAGGAAGCCGGAGCAGGCTCGCTTTGTGCGGATGCTCACAACTTATGATATGAATATAAGTGATCCTTGGGTGGACCAAAAATAGAATGACTACAAGTCAACCATGCGTCAGGCGCATGACAATAAAATGTCAGCAATTTTAAGACATTATGGCATGACTGATATTTGATGTGCCCCGATATTGGTAAAACACCCCATAAACGCCAACAGCCCGGCAGGGCCGGGCTATTGCAGAATCGGATAAAAGATGTCCGGAATTCTATTTCTCGGTCGTGGCACTGGCGCTGGCGGCTGCCGCGGCCTTTGCCTTGACCTTTGAAATTTCCTCGATCAGGAAGTCACGGAACACCGCGATACGTTTGGAGTGCCGCAGTTCTTCCGGATAGACGAAATAGGCATCGAAGCTTGGCCCTTCGAGTTCCGGCAAAATGCGGACCAGATTGCTGTTGGTTGGCAGCAAGTAATCGGGCAGTGCCGAAATACCAAGGCCGGACTCGGTGGCGCGGAAAATGCCATAGATATTGTTGAGCTTCAGGATCGGGCGCATGTCCGGTTTGAACTGCTGTGCGGTTGCCATCATCCAGTTGACGTTGGAAACCGGCGGACGGGCATCCGCGCCATAGATGATCAGGCGATGGTCCTTGAGCTCTTCGGGTGTTTTGGGCATGCCGTGCTGCTTGATGTATTCCGGCGATGCAAACACATGATAGCGCAGTGTCATGAGTTGACGCTGAACCAGGTCGGCCTGACGGGGCGGCTGCATGCGGATGGCAACATCGGCCTCGCGCATGGCAAGGTCGAGTTCCTCGTCATTGAGCACCAGCGACAGTTCGATTTCCGGATAGCGTTCAAGGAACTCGTTGATGCGCGGCGTCAGCCAGGTCGAACCGAAGGCAACGGTTGTCGTGACCTTGAGCGGACCGCTTGGCCGTTCCTTTGATTCGCGAATGCGGGCTTCTGCCATGGAAAGCTTGGCAAAAACATCATGTGCCGTGCGATACAGCAGCTCGCCCTGTTCTGTCAGGATCAGGCCACGCGCATGGCGATGGAAAAGCGGGACTTTCACGCTTTCTTCGAGTGCGCTGATCTGTCGGCTGACGGCCGACTGGCTCAGATTAAGGTTTTCCCCTGCGTGGGTGAAGCTCCCGGCTTCGGCAACAGCGTGAAAAACACGCAGCTTGTCCCAGTCCATAGACCTGCTCCTAGATGTGCCAGCGCACGGTCGATGCGCAGGACCCCTGATAATTGTTCTCTTCTTTTATGGCCAATTTGGTTTCCACACTATTAAGTGCATCACAAGCTTTGACCAAGTGCATGATTATTCAATCAATATGAGGCCTGTGACATTTTCTGCAAGAAGACATTTTCCTGCAAAGTCCATGGCGGGGTGCGGTTTTCGACGCAATGTCAGTCAATTGGCCGGATCGCGGCCGTTTGAAACGATTAAAAAAGGGGACGCCAGATGCGCCCCCTTTGGTCTTTAGGCTCATTTGCGCCAGAAGATCAGGCTTCTTGCTCTGCGATGAATTTTTCTGCCTCAAGGGCGGCCATGCAGCCCATACCAGCGGCAGTCACCGCCTGACGATAGACCTTGTCGGTTACGTCGCCTGCGGCAAAGACGCCTTCGATATTGGTCACCGTGCTGCCCGGCTTGACGAGGATATAGTTCTCGTCATCCATGTTGACCTGGCCTTTGAACACAGCCGTTGCCGGATCATGGCCGATGGCAACAAAGAAACCGTCCGCCGGAATATCAAGCAGCGCATCGGTTTTGACATTACGTACGCGCACACCTTCAACACCGTCCATCGGACCGTCGCCGCCAAGAATGTCTTCAACCACGCTGTCCCAGACGACCTCGATCTTTTCATGCTTGAGCAAACGGTCCTGGAGCATTTTTTCCGCACGCAGTTCATCGCGACGATGGATCAGGGTGACCTTGGAGCAGATACCGGCAAGATAAAGGGCTTCTTCAACCGCGGTGTTGCCACCACCGACAACTGTGACCGGCTTGTTGCGATAGAAGAAACCATCACAGGTCGCGCAGGCCGAAACGCCACGGCCGTTGAATTTCTCTTCGCCCGGAAGGCCAAGCCAGCGTGCCTGCGCGCCGGTCGAGATGATGACCGTGTCTGCGATATAGGTATCGCCGGAGTCGCCCTTGCAGACGAACGGACGTTTGGAAAAATCGACTTCGGTGATCAGGTCATGCACCATTTTGGTGCCGACATGCTCGGCCTGTGCCTTCATCTGGTCCATCAGCCACGGACCCTGAATGACATCGGCAAAACCCGGATAGTTTTCGACATCAGTTGTGATCGTCAACTGGCCACCCGGCTGAAGACCCATCACCATCATAGGTTCAAGGTTCGCGCGCGCGGCATAGATCGCTGCGGTGTACCCGGCAGGGCCGGAGCCAATGATGAGGACTTTGGTCTGATGTTCCTGGGCCATGTTCTTTGTATACGTCCGAGATGAGTAAAAACAGAGATCGAACATATGGGCAGTCCGGGCAAGACGCAACCGCTTCACGCAAAGTTTGAGCACCTTGTTTCGCGTTTTTTGAATGGTGAAATTTTACGTTTGAAACAGGTAGTTTCACTGTGACATCGAAGCGTATCGGAATGGTCGTGCGGGATGGCGCAAATTTGGGCCAAAAAGCAGATTTTTCAGCGTTTTCAGTTACGGCATCCAAGCACAAGATTGCATTCTGATGCGGATTATATTATTGCCAGCAACTTGCCTCGCTGTAATATTGTTTCAATCGGGGTAAGTTTCGCGCACAGAATCGAGGAATAAATGCAACGGGTCAAACTCGACAAGATCGACCGCAGAATTTTGCGCGATCTGCAGGAAGATGGCCGCATGACCAATGTGGAACTTGCACGCCGTGCAGGTATTTCAGCGCCCCCCTGTTTGCGTCGTGTGCGCGCACTCGAGGAAACCGGTTTCATTCAGGGCTATCATGCCGATGTGGATGCGCAGGCGCTGGGCTACAACGTGACTGTGTTTGCAATGGTCGGGCTTGCCAGCCAGGCAGAACATGATCTGCGTGCGTTTGAAGCCCGCGCGGCCGCTTGGCCGGAAGTCCGCGAATGCCACATGGTGGCGGGTGAAATGGACTTTCTTCTGAAAATCGTCTCGCACAGCTGGGATGAATATCAGAAATTCCTGACCACCGAACTGACAGTTGCCGAGAACGTCAATCACGTTAAGTCGGCACTTTCGATTCGCACTGCGAAAAACATGCCCGGAGTGCCGATCGATATTGAGGTCGAAGACTGATTAGTCAGTTTTTACGACATCTGACATTCCCGACGAACCCTGCAGAAACCGGCGCCCAGAAGCGCCGGTTTATTTGTTTTGCGCCATTTTATCGCGCGGGAAATCTAATCAATCCTACTCGACCTATACATATTGCTATGTGCCGTTGCGCCTGATCAAAGACGCCATTTATTTGGCAGTTAACATGATCTGTATCAGATGGTTTGCGTAAATAATCCCAGATAGACGGCCATTTTCGCCGATTTCAAAGAACGTTTTCTTTAGGGCGCAGAAACATCTCGCCAAAGTGTCCTTGTTGCTTGCCGGTATAGTGCATACATAAAGAGTGCCTATCCATTCGAGATCAGTTTTATATTTTGGGATAGTAATTGGAATTATTTCAAAAACATACGGAAGTGACGCCAAGATTGTCTTCGGAAGAAGATGGCTGGCGCGGGATTGTGCCAACCGGACTGTTTGCCTTTGCGGGTTTGGTGCTGCTTGTGATTCTGTCCTATCGCCCTTCTGAAGCGCTTCAGGGGGTCGGGATGGTGTTCCCGTTTGACATGACCGAGGCCGAGATCCTTGAACGGGTGGGTGCTTCTGGCGGTCGCGTTACGAGGTTCGGCGGTTTTGGGCATATGGCTGTTGTCGTGCATGACGATGGTGTGGTGCCAGAAGCCGACGATTTCGGCGCTTTGTTTACCCTTTCTCCCTTGATTGCGTCGGTCTGTTTTGATGCTGACGCCAGCAAAAATGCCTTTTGATAATCGGGTTTGAACCTATGGAAAAGTTAGTCGAAATTCGCGCGAATGCGATCAAGGCCTTGTTCGTCATTCTGGCAATTCATATTCCACTGAGTGCAGTCGCCGGATATTTCGCCAGCAATGATGCGGTTTCGCCATTGATCGCCAGTACGATTTTTGCGGCTGTTGCCTTCGTCATTTGCCGTGCTGCCGGGCCGCAGGCCCAGATTTCGCGCTTTATAGTTTCTTCTGCAATGATTTTGCAGGTCGCGGTACTGGTCTATGCCTTCCGCGGACATGAATGGCAGATCGACATTCATATGTATTTCTTTGCAGCACTTGCTGTGCTTGGCGCGCTGGTGTGCTGGAAAACGATTGTTGTTGCAACCGGCGTGATAGCCCTGCACCACCTGATCCTGAACTTTGTCGTGCCCTATTGGGTCTTTCCGGAAGGTGCCGATTTCTTCCGTGTGGTTTTGCATGCGGTGGTGGTGATTGTTGAGGCCGGGGTTCTGGTCTGGTCGTGTAAAAGCCTTTATTCGACGTTGGCGCATGCCGATATCGCGCGCAGCGAAGCCGAAGAGGCCGCCAAATCTGCACAGGATTTGCTGGCCCAGAACGAACAGCTTCGTAAACAGCGCAACATTGAACGTGATAACTTCAAGCGCGAATTGGCAGATCAGATTACCAAGATGATTGGGAAATCTGCCGGTGCCGTGGATGCGGAATCGGTTCAATTGCAGAAGCGTGCGCAGCGCCTGAATGATCGCGCACGCACGGGCCGTGAAGCATCGCTCGGTGCGGTTCATGCGTCCGAGGAAACCTCGCAGAATGTTCAATCAGCGGCCTCAGCCGTTGAAGAAATCAACGCATCCGCCGACGAGATTTCGCGTCAGATCGTGCGTGCCCGTGAAATCACCGACAACGCGGTCGCGCGTTCCTCAACCGCAAGCGAGCGGATCGAATGGTTGTCCAAGGCGGCCGAGAAAATTGGTGAAGTCGTCAACCTGATTACCGATATTGCGTCCCAGACCAACCTGCTGGCACTCAATGCCACGATTGAGGCGGCGCGTGCCGGTGAAGCGGGCAAAGGCTTTGCGGTTGTGGCCAACGAGGTCAAGAACCTTGCCAACCAAACAGCACGTGCGACCGATGAGATTGCCCAGCAGATTTCTGAAATCCAGGCTGCCACGGGGGATTCCGTTTCGGCCGTAAACGGGGTTTCGGAAACCATTGGCGATTTGGTTGAAGTAACAACCACGATTTCAGCGACGATGGAACAACAGCAAGGCGCAACGCGCGAGATTGCGCAAAGCCTGAATGTGACGGTTGACGCAACCCGTGACCTTTCGGATCTGATCCATCAGCTTTCTGAAATTTCCGATCAGACCGGGGAAACCGCGACAGAGCTTTTGGGCAGTGCGGATCATCTGGGTTCGGAAGCATCCGATCTGAACCAAAATGTTGAAGAGGTTCTCGATCAGTTGGCGAAATCGGGCTAGATCGCAATACGCGTCCCAACCTGCGAAAAAGCCGGGCAAATGCCCGGCTTTTTCTTTGTCTGTGTCTCGGATGAAATTCTGAAATGAAAAAGGCCCGGGGAATGCCCGGGCCCTGATACGCATCAGTTGTTTCCCGGTCAGGAAAAATCGACCTTGAGAATTTCATAGCTCTTGGTGCCGCCGGGCACGGTGACTTCGACAGAGTCACCGACCGACTTTCCGATCAGCGCACGGCCGATTGGCGACGTGGTCGAGATACGACCAGCGTTGATGTCGGCTTCGATCGGGCCAACCACCTGATAGGTGGTTTCCTCGTCGGTGTCTTCGTCAACGAGCTGAACCTTGGCGCCGAATTTCACGACATCACCTGCAAGGGATTTGATGTCGATAACTTCGGAGCGGCTGAGCACGTCTTCGAGCTCGGCAATACGACCTTCGCAGAAACTTTGGCGTTCGCGTGCGGCATGGTATTCGGCATTTTCCGAAAGATCGCCATGCTCGCGGGCATCCGCAATGGCCTTGATGATTTCAAGACGCTCGACGGACTTGCGATGCTTCAGTTCTTCTTCGAGACGCTGATGCCCCTGGGGGGTCATTGGTACTTTTTCCATCGCGCTCACAGCCTATTCTTATTAGCGGTCGATACTACAAAATCAACCGCCCGGCATCCCGCCGGGCGGTCTGAATTCTTCCGTCAGGTTCAGATTAAGAACCTTAGTACTTGTCCCCAAGATATTCCTGAACGGGACGGACTTCAAGTGCGCCGCGTTTCAGGTTGTCGATGGCGCGCAGGGTAGCGCGGGCACCGGCGACAGTGGTGTAGTACGGGATGTCATCAGTAAGCGCAGTACGGCGGATCGAGAAACTGTCGACCACGGCCTGCTTGCTTTCGGTGGTGTTGAACACCAGCTTGATATCGCCGTTCTTCATCATGTCCACGATATGGGGACGTCCTTCCTGTACCTTATTGACCGGGGTGACGTCTAGCCCTTCTTTTTCAAGAGCTTCTGCTGTGCCATGGGTCGCAACGATGCCAAAGCCAAGCGCAATGGCGTCGCGCGCCAGTTGAACAGCAGCCGGTTTGTCATAGTTTTTGACCGAGATGAAGATCTTGCCTTCAAGCGGAAGCGTATGGCCTGCTGCCATCTGTGCCTTGGCAAAGGCGCGACCGAAATCGGTGTCCAGACCCATGACTTCGCCGGTCGAACGCATTTCCGGGCCAAGCAAGGTATCAACGCCCGGGAAGCGGTTGAACGGAAGGACTGCTTCCTTGACCGCGATATGCTTGAACGGACCACGATCAATTTCAAAGTCGCCGAGCTTTTCGCCGGCCATGATGCGCGCACCGATCTTGGCAATCGGGTTGCCGGTTGCCTTGGCAACGAACGGCACCGTACGCGAGGCACGCGGGTTCACTTCGATCAGATAGATGATGTCATCCTTGATCGCGAACTGAACGTTCATCAGGCCAATAACGTCAAGTGCCTTGGCAAGCTGAACCGTTTGTTCCTTAAGGCGTTCGATCATTGCTTCATCAAGCGAGTAGGGCGGCAGGGAGCAGGCCGAATCCCCGGAATGGATACCGGCTTCTTCGATATGCTGCATGATGCCGGCGACAAAGACGTTCTCGCCATCAGATACCGCGTCGGCGTCAATCTCGATCGCGTCCTGAAGGAAGCTATCGATCAGAACCGGGCTTTTGCCTGATACCTGAACCGCTTCGTGCATGTAGCGCAGAAGGTCTTCGGTGGTGTGAACGATTTCCATCGCGCGGCCACCCAGAACGTAGCTTGGGCGGATGACGATCGGGTATCCGATGCTCTCGGCGATTTTGACGGCTTCGTCGACAGAACGGGCAATGCCGTTTGCCGGCTGACGCAGGCCAAGCTTGTTGATCAGGGCCTGGAACCGGTCGCGGTCTTCGGCCAGGTCGATGCTGTCCGGGCTGGTGCCGAGGATCGGAACGCCTGCCTTTTCAAGGGCCGCAGAAAGTTTCAGCGGGGTCTGGCCGCCATACTGCACAATCACACCCAGCAGTTCGCCGTTGCTTTGTTCGAGCTGGCAAAGCTCGATCACGTCTTCGGCGGTCAGCGGTTCGAAATACAGACGATCCGAGGTGTCATAGTCAGTTGAAACCGTTTCCGGGTTGCAGTTGACCATGATCGCTTCGATGCCAGCTTCGCGCAGCGCATAGGCCGCGTGTACGCAGCAATAATCAAATTCGATGCCCTGACCGATACGGTTCGGGCCACCACCAAGAATGATGACTTTCTTGCGATCCGTGACTTCTGCCTCGTTTTCCGGCTCAACGAAACCATCGCCTTCATACATGGAATACATGTACGAGGTACGCGACGGGAATTCGGCCGCACAGGTATCAATGCGCTTGTAAACCGGGCGCAGGCCAAGGGCATGGCGATCCGCACGAACAGCGTCTTCATCCTTGCCAGCCAGTTCGGCAAGACGTGCGTCTGAGAAGCCGAGCTTTTTCAGGCGGAGTAATTCCTGCTTGTCGCTCGGAATGCCATTTGCTCGAACTTTTTCTTCCTCGGCCACCAGCATTTCGATCTGCTTTAGGTACCAGGGGTCAAATTTGGTCGCACCCTGAATTTCCTTAAGTGTCAGGCCATGACGGAAAGCCTGGGCAGCATACAGGATACGGAACGGGATCGGCTGGGTCAGCTTGGCACGGATGGCGGCCTTGTCCGGCGCACCTTCGATTTTGACTTCATTGAGGCCGGTAAGCCCGGTCTCCATCGACCGCAGACCTTTCTGCAGGCTTTCGGCAAAGCAGCCACCGATGGACATCGCTTCGCCGACCGACTTCATCGCAGTCCCCAAAAGAGGCTTGGCGCCCGGGAATTTTTCAAAGGTAAAGCGCGGGATCTTGGTGACGACATAGTCAATGGTCGGCTCGAACGAGGCCGGGGTGACGCCGGTGATGTCGTTATCAAGCTCATCGAGGGTATACCCAACCGCAAGCTTGGCTGCGATCTTGGCAATCGGGAAGCCGGTTGCCTTGGATGCCAGAGCGGAAGAACGCGACACGCGCGGGTTCATTTCAATGACGATCAGGCGACCGTCATCCGGGTTGACCGCGAACTGAACGTTCGAGCCGCCGGTATCCACACCGATCTCGCGCAGGACCGCCAGCGAGGCGTCGCGCATGATCTGGTATTCTTTATCGGTCAGGGTAAGCGCCGGGGCGACAGTGATTGAGTCGCCGGTATGGATGCCCATCGGATCGACGTTTTCGATCGAGCAGATGATGATGCAGTTATCCGCATTGTCGCGGACGACTTCCATTTCATACTCTTTCCAGCCGAGAATGGATTCTTCGATCAGCACTTCGTGGGTCGGCGAAATCGCCAGACCATTGCGCACGATCTGTTCGAACTCTTCACGGTTATAGGCAATGCCGCCGCCTTCACCGCCAAGGGTGAAGCTTGGGCGGATGATTGCCGGAAGGCCGGTAACTTCGAGTGCCTTGACCGCATCTTCAAAGGTGCGAACCATGGCTGAGCGCGCGCTTTCAAGACCGATCTTGTCCATGGCTTCGCGGAACAACTGGCGATCTTCGGCCTTTTCGATGACGTGCTTTTTCGCACCGATCATCTCGACACCGTATTTTTCAAGCGTGCCGTCGTTAAACAGGGCGAGTGCGGTGTTCAGCGCCGTCTGGCCACCCATGGTCGGCAGGATCGCGTCCGGGCGTTCCTTTTCGATGATCTTGGCAACCATGGCCGGTTTGATCGGCTCGATATAGGTCGCATCGGCCAGGTTCGGGTCGGTCATGATGGTCGCCGGGTTCGAGTTGACCAGAATGACGCGGTAACCTTCTTCCTTAAGGGCCTTACAGGCCTGGGCACCGGAATAGTCAAACTCGCAAGCCTGGCCAATAACAATCGGGCCGGCACCGATGATGAGGATTGATTTGATATCTGTACGTTTCGGCATGTCGTTTTCCGCTTTTCGCAAGGGCAGGCGCTATGGCTGCACCGCCTCGTTTAAGTCCGTTAATCGCGTAATCTTGGGCGTGTCCTGATCCGGGGATCAGGCTTTGGCGTCCTCGATCAGACCAACGAAACGTTTGAACAGGTAGTGGCTGTCATGCGGCCCCGGCGATGCTTCGGGGTGGTACTGAACAGCGAAGACCGGCTTGTCTTTCAGGCGCAGACCAGCAAGGGATCCGTCAAACAGGGAGAAGTGCGTTGCTTCGACGTTTGCGGGCAGGCTGTCCTTGTCGACGACAAAGCCATGGTTCTGCGAAGTGATTTCAACAACACCCGTGGTCGTGTCCTTGACCGGGTGGTTGGCACCACGGTGGCCGACATCCATTTTCATGGTTTTCGCACCCAGGGCGAGCGCCATCATCTGATGACCCAGGCAAATCCCGAATACCGGCTTGCCGCTTTCGATCAGGGTTTTGATGGTCGGAACCGCATATTCACCGGTGGCGGCCGGGTCGCCCGGGCCGTTGGAAAGGAAAATCCCATCCGGGTTCATCGCAAGGATTTCATCGGCCGAGGTGGTGGCCGGAACAACCGAGACCTTGCAATCAAGACTTGCCAGGTTGCGCAGGATGTTGCGCTTTACGCCGTAATCGATGGCAACGACATGGTGCTTGGCATTGCCAACCTTGCCGTATCCGCCTTCGCGGGTCCAAAGCGCTTCGTCCCAGTCGTAACCGGTGGTGCAGCTGTTGTCCTTGGCAAGGTCCATGCCTTCGAGGCCCGGCCAATCATTGGCCTTGGCGATCAGGGCTTCGATATCAAAACTGCCATCTTCGCTATGGCAGATCACACCGTTCGGCGCGCCTTCGGTCCGGATGCGTTTGGTCAGGCGGCGGGTATCCACGCCGGCGATCCCGATCCGGCCATGTTCAGCCAGCCAGTCGTTGAAATGTTTCTGCGCGCGGTAGTTTGATGGCTCGGTAATGTCCTGGCGCAGGATGCAGCCAAGGGCGACCGGTTTGGCGTTTTCGATATCTTCGTCGTTGGTGCCGACATTTCCGATATGGGGGAAGGTAAAGGTGATCATCTGACCGGCATAGGAAGGGTCGGTCATGATTTCCTGATAGCCCGTGATCGACGTGTTGAAGCAGACTTCACCAACGACCTCTCCTCGGGCCCCGACGCCGCGTCCCCAAAAAACTGAACCATCTGCGAGAACCAGAACGGCAGAAGCACCAGGGGGCGGGGTGTGCGTGGGCGCTGACATTGGCAAATGTCCTTTCGATCTTTCCACGGTGAAACACGGATTCTTTTTATATATAATAATTCTGCGCAGGCCGACAAAAACGGCTGCTGTTAACCTGCATACCGGCCATGCAGACGTGCCAAGTGGTTTCCAGCAAGGTATGCCGACAGCGCAAAAGCGTCAGCAAGGGGTTGCGGAAAGCGGGGCAAAGCGTAATCCCGGCAGGCAAATTGGCGGATGTCTACGGGAGTCGCCATGGCATGTCAAGGACGCATCTAAACTTTTATTTTTATAATAAAATCAACAACTTACGCGTTAACGTTTTCTTTGCGTCAAATGCCGTTTTGCGGTATGTTCGCTCCTTTCTTCCACAGAATCAGAGATGAGCCATGCTGCGATCGCAGCTTAACGACGCTTTGAAAAAGGCCGTCCTTGCCAAGGATGCCTGCTCCGTAACCACCGTGCGCCTTATTCTGGCGGCACTGAAAGAACGCGATATCGCCGCACGGAGCGACGGCAACACCGATGGCATTTCAGATGATGAAATCATCAATCTGCTTCAGGCGATGGTAAAACAGCGCCGCGAAAGCATTGAAATGTACACCAAGGGCAATCGCCCGGAACTGGCCGAACAGGAAGCCTCCGAGATCGAGGTCATCGAAAAGTTCCTGCCGGCCCAGCTGTCCGATGAAGAAATCGAAGACGCCGTGCGTGGCACTGTTTCGGAAATCGGTGCGACCTGCCTTAAGGATATGGGCCGCACCATGGCAGCCCTTCGTGAAAAATACAGCGGCACGATGGATTTCGGCAAAGCTGGTGGTGTCGCCAAAAAACTGTTGGGTTAATCCTAACAGCACACTGTAATTTGGAAGCCGGGCGTGTAAAATCGTCCGGCTTTCGTCGTCCCGGGACCGGACAATAATCACATCAACCAGGTCGACCGGGGCAGGGACCAATCAACAGAGTTGCAGCACACTGCTGTGACATTACGGGAACGGGGCACACATGAGCTTTCCCCAGTCGTTTCTAGACGACCTGCGGGCGCGGGTGGGACTGGCGGATGTCGTCGGTACATCGGTGAAGCTGATTAAACGCGGCCGGGAATACTCCGGGCTGTGCCCGTTCCATTCTGAAAAATCCCCGTCCTTTACGGTCAATGAGCAAAAGGGTTTCTATCACTGCTTTGGTTGTGGTGCGCATGGCGATGTCATCAGCTTTGTGATGAATACCCGTGGCCTGACCTTTATCGAGGCGGTCGAGGTGCTGGCCAATCAGGTCGGCATGGAAGTCCCCAAACAATCCCGCGAAGCCCAGGAACGCGAACAGAAGGCCAAAACCCTTTACGAGGTTATGGAGGCAGCCTGTGCGTTCTTTGAACGCATGTTGCGCATGCCCGAAGGCAAGGAGGGGCTGGATTACTTCCATCAGCGCGGACTGGATGACAAAACGATATCCGACTTCCGGCTGGGCTATGCCCCGGACAGTCGCGGGGCGCTGAAGGCAGCGCTCAAGCGCGAAGATATTGACGAAAAACTGATGATCGAGGCCGGGCTTCTGATCGAGCCCGAAGATGGCAACCGGCAAAGCTATGACCGCTTCCGGGGGCGCGTCATGTTCCCGATCCTGGATCGGCGCGGACGGGTGGTGGCCTTTGGCGGGCGCGTCATGGGTGATGGCAAGCCGAAATACCTTAACAGCCCGGATACGCCGCTATTTCACAAGGGGCGCTTGCTTTATGGCCTGCCGCAGGCCCGTGAAGCATCGCAACAGGATGCGCCGATCATTGTTACCGAAGGCTATATGGATGTGATTGCCCTGCACCGTGCGGGCTTTCGCGGGGCGGTGGCCCCCCTTGGCACCGCGGTGACCGAAGAACAGATTGGCGAACTTTGGAAAATGACCAACGAGCCGATCCTGTGTCTGGATGGCGATGTTGCCGGTAAGCGCGCAGCGGTGCGTGCCGCAGAACGCGCACTGCCGATTTTGCGCCCGGGAAAGTCATTGCTGTTTTCGATCCTGCCCGAGGGCGAAGACCCGGACAGCCTGATGGCATCCCCGGATGGCTTTAACAGTTTTCGCAAGATCATCGAACATGCCGTGCCGTTGGCCGAGCTTGTCTGGCGCATGGATGCGGGCACGCACAAGATTGACACCCCGGAACGTCGTGCCGCCCTTGAGGCGACGATAAATCAACGTATTTCCGTGATTGCCGATGAAGCCGTGCGGTCGCAATACAATTCGTTTTTCCGCGATCGTATCTGGAAGCTGTTCAAGGGCGATCGGGGCGGAAAGCCCGCAAACCGGTCGGGAAATTCGGGCAATTTCCAAAATAAAAAATCCGGATGGGGTGGCAAACGCGGAAAAAATGACCATTTCTGGGGTCCGGCCGGTAAAGCGGTTCCGGGCATGTCGCGACCGCCCATGCAAAAGAAGCGTGACCTGCAAGACTCCATTCTTTTGCTGACGCTGATCAATCATCCTGCGCTGCATGATGAGATTGGTGAACAGCTGGGAATCTACAGTTGTGCAGACTCCGCGCTTGACAATCTTCGTCGGGCCGTCTTAAAGCTGCTTGACGATGATCCTGGACTTGATTGCGAAACGATCAAGGCCCAATTGGAGCGCGACGGGCTGTCAGAGACAGTTTTGCGGGTGGTTAGTGCCGATGTTATTGCGCACGCCGCTTTCGCCAAGCCCGAAACGCCGCTCGAACGGGCCCTGACGGGTTGGAAACAGGTTTTTTCCATGGCTGTAAGCTCCCTGGAGGACGAAGAGGCAAAATACGCCGTCCGACAGTTGGCAGCAGATACCAGCGAGGAGGAATGGGAGAGATTTTCTCACAGACGAGAGGATCTGGCCCGACGCCGGGAGAAAGTGTTTAAGCTCGACGACTGATCATTGATCACGTGTGTGGTCTGGATCAGCGATCGGGCTATTTGTGATTTGCGCTGAAAGACACGGCGCTTGGGACAACAACGGTACGAACGTACCCAGCGGGAAACGGGGAATAGATGTCGTCTAAGACTTCGAACGCTGAAGAGAAAAAGAACTCTTCTGAAAACGCAGACGGACCTCTTCTCGATACATATAAGTCGGCCATAAAAAAGCTCATTGCCAAGGGCAAGGAGAAGGGCCACATCTCGGTCGATGAGTTGAACGCGGCCCTGCCATCCGAGCATTTCTCCTCGGAGCAGATCGAAGACGTGATGAGCAATCTCAACGAGATGGGCATCAATGTCATCGATGGCGATGAAGCCGACGACAATGACGACAACGACGATTCCGATGCTGATCCGCGTGGCAACATCTCCGAAGATGATGTTGGCCGGACCGATGATCCGGTACGCATGTATCTGCGCGAAATGGGCAGTGTCGAACTGCTGTCGCGCGAAGGCGAAATCGCCATTGCCAAACGTATCGAAGCCGGTCGCGACATGATGATTGGCGGGATTTGCGAAAGCCCGCTGACCATTCGGGCGATTGTGAACTGGCATGACCAGCTTCAGGCTGGCGAACTTTTGCTGCGTGACGTCATTGACCTTGAAACCACCTATGGCGGCGGTCCGGATGCGGAAATTGCCGCGGCCGAAGGTGAAGACGAAGAAGATACCGAAGTCGATCCGGAGGCAGATGTCGAAAGTTTCGAGTCGGCCAATGACGACGATGACGAAGAAGCCGAGACCGAAACCCCGGCCGGCCTCACCGACGAGGCCGAGGACGAAGAGGACGACGAGTCTGAAAAGTCCGACGACGAAGAGGGTGAGGCCAGCGCTGACGGCGACGATGATGACGACGATGACGAGAACGAGCAGGTCAACGTTTCGCTTTCCAAAATGGAAGAGGAACTGACCGAGCAGGTTCTCGAGAAGTTCGAACTGATCGCCAAGACCTATGAGAAATTGCACAAGGCGCAGGAACAGCGTCTGGTGGCAATGAACAAGGGTGAGGCCGTTCCGGCCGCGACTGAAAAGCGCTACAACAAGCTCAAGAACGAGATGGTTGACCTGATGGAAGATGTTCACCTGAACAACTTCCGCATTGAGGAACTTCTTGATCACCTGACCGGTTTGAACAACCGTCTGCTCGGCCTTGAAGGCAAGCTTCTGCGCTTTGCCGATCGTTGCAAGATCAAACGCCCCGATTTCATCAAACAGTATCAGGGCCATGAACTTGACCCGAACTGGATGGAACGTGTTGGCGGCTTGCCGGGCAAGGGTTGGAAAACCTTTGTTGAACGCTATTCCGAAGAAATCGCCAATCTGCGCGAAGGCATCGGCGGTGTTTCGGCCGAAGTCGGTTTGCCGGTTGGCGAATTCCGTCGCGTTTACGGCGTGGTCAACAAGGGCGAACGCGAAGCCGGTCGTGCGAAAAAGGAAATGATCGAGGCCAACCTGCGTCTCGTGATCTCGATTGCCAAGAAATATACCAACCGTGGTCTTCAATTCCTTGACCTGATTCAGGAAGGCAATATTGGCCTGATGAAGGCGGTGGATAAATTCGAATATCGCCGTGGGTATAAATTCTCGACCTATGCGACCTGGTGGATCCGTCAGGCGATCACGCGTTCTATTGCCGATCAGGCCCGTACGATCCGTATTCCGGTTCACATGATCGAAACCATCAACAAGCTGGTGCGTACCTCGCGTCAGATGTTGCATGAAATCGGCCGTGAACCGACCCCGGAAGAGCTGGCAGAAAAACTGCAGATGCCGCTTGAAAAGGTCCGCAAGGTTCTGAAAATCGCCAAGGAGCCGATTTCGCTCGAAACCCCGATCGGGGACGAGGAAGACAGCCACTTGGGCGATTTCATCGAAGACAAGAACGCCGTTCAGCCGCTTGATGCTGCGATCCAGGCCAACCTGCGTGAAACCACCACGCGCGTTCTGGCATCGCTCACCCCGCGTGAAGAACGTGTTCTGCGTATGCGTTTCGGGATCGGGATGAATACCGACCACACCCTCGAAGAGGTTGGTCAGCAGTTCTCTGTGACCCGCGAACGTATCCGTCAGATCGAAGCAAAAGCGCTGCGCAAGCTCAAGCATCCGTCGCGCTCGCGCAAACTGCGTTCGTTCCTCGATTATTAAGAAATTACGCGACGTTCGGGCTTGACCTTGGCCGGAAAATCGCTAGTTTTCGGGACCGCACCAGATATCTGGTGCGGTCTTTTCTTTACCCGGACTTTTGTCTTGGGGGCCCGTAGCTCAATTGGTTAGAGCCGACCGCTCATAACGGTCTGGTTGGGGGTTCAAGTCCCTCCGGGCCTACCGTGGAGCAGTGATTACAGAACGTACTCACTGCTCCATCGCTCTCAATCTTCCCGCAAAAAGCAGTCTGATCCAGCAGATGCCCGAGTTGTCATAATTTGGGGTTACTAGACTTGCGGTCGAGCATGCATAAGCAGCGCAGAAGTCGCCCTTGTCCCCTGAATTAAATCAGTTGCCAAACGTCTTTCCACTAAGAGTTCCAATCAAGAGGAAAGACGTAAGATGTTTCTGCAACGTGAGTCATCAATTGACGCCCTTCGAGCGTTCGCCTTGTTCGGGATACTTGTGGTCAATTTGCCCTTCTTTGCGATTACTTTTGGTTTTGCTGGCAGGGCATGGCAGGACGGGGAGCCGCTTTGGCTGAATGTGCTTGCCGCGAGCGTGATCCAGGGATTGTTTGAAAGCAAATTCATTCTGATTTTTTCGGCTCTGTTCGGGTTTGCCGCGTTACAGCAGTTCAAACGATATGGGGCCGGCGCTTATGTTCGGCGGCTTTGTGTGCTGGCACTGTTCGGCGTTGTGAATCTGGTATTCCTTTTCGAAGCAGACATTTTGTTGCCCTATGCAGTGATCGGGCTCCTTTTGTTGATCGTTCGGCACACGTCTGTTCGCGGACTTATGGTTTGTGGTGTTGCTCTTTGGGCGATGGCTGTACTTGGGAATGCGCTGTTTGGGGTGAACCTGACAGTGAACCCATCGCCTTACATTGCGCCAGAGATACCAGTTTCGGTGGTTCTGGCGACCGGGAGTTTTGCCGATGTAATGGCGGTGCGTCTTGAGAGTTGGGTCGGTTTCCAGCTTTATTGTCTTTGGAGCAACTATCTGCTTGTTGCTGCTGCCATGGTTTCGGGGCTTGCCGCCGCGCGGTTTTGTGATGAAAACGGCTTTGATGCTCTTGTTGTCAAATTACGCACCATTGCGGCGTTTGCCGCTTTTCCGGGAATTGCAGGAAGCCTTTTTTATGGGGCGCTTGCATCGCTGCCCGCGGGATTTGAGCCAGAGCGCTTCTTTATGATGACATTGGTTTTGCGCCCGCTGTTTGCGGTACCATTGTCCATTGTTCTTGTCGCATATGGTCTTGTCGCCTTTCGCGCAAGGGTTTGTAGCAATTTGGTTGCATTCATTGCGCCTGCTGGCCGCATGTCGCTCACGATCTATTTGGGAATGTCATTGGCTATGGGATTGGTGTTCTTTGGTTACGGTGCCGGTATGCACAATCAGGTTCGTTTGGCTGATTGTTTGTGGATTTCAGTCGTGATGTATCTGGGGTGGATCGTTTTTGCCAAGCTTTGGTTCTGCTTCGCATCACGCGGACCGCTTGAATTGATTTTGGCGGTTCTCACAAGGCCGAACTCCCGGCAAGGAGTTGTGTCGGTTAGCAGTTAAGCCGCAACAGTCGGAAATGCAAAAGGGCGCCAGTTTGGCGCCCTTTACCTTTTCTGTTCAGAGGATTGGCCTAAGCTCTGGCTTGACTGGTTGTCCCAGCATCGATTGCCTGTTCCAAATCTGCCAGAAGGTCAGACGGGTTTTCCAGCCCGCAGTAGATGCGCACAAGTTGCCGGTCCAACTGGAAATGACGAAACGCACTGATTTCATATTTCTGGTGAAGTACCGCAGCGGCGGGAACGATCAGGCTTTCGGGACCACCCCAACTTACGCCTAACCTGAATGTTCGAAGGGCGTTGCTGAAATTTCGAATGTCGACCGTCTCATCGAGAATGATGGAAAACAGGCTCGAATGGCCATGTAATGTGCGTTTCCCAGCATGGTTGCTGAACCCGGTATATAGCACTTGTGAGACCTTTGGGTGCTTGAACAGGCTTGTGGCCAAATACTCACCGGTTTGGGCGTGTCGTTGCATGCGCAGCTCAAGTGTGTCGAGGCCGCGTAGCAAAAGCCATGCTTCAAACGGACCAAGTTTCCCACCGAGATAAGGGAAGGTTGAACCATTGATTTTGTTGATCAGGTCCTTTCGCCCGGTGACGACGCCGGCAACAGTGTCGCTGTGACCAGACAGGAATTTCGACGCGGCATGGATGACAAGATCGATACCGTGATCGGCCGGGCGCTGAAAAACCGGTGTTGCCCACGAGTTGTCGATAACGGTGATAACATTTTGCTCTTTCGCTGCTTGGCCCAGTTTTTCCAGGTCCTGGAGCTCAAATGTCAGAGATGTCGGGCTTTCAAGGAACAAAAGTTTTGCACCTGAAATGACGTCAATTACAGCATCTGTCTTGGTGCCATCGACATAGTCGATGGCCACGCCCATTGGTCTGAGCATGGTTTCAAAAAGCCGATATGCATCGGAATAGACATTGTGAACGGTAACGATCCGGTCGCCCGGTTCGACAAGTGCCATGACGGTTGCACTGATTGCCCCCATCCCGCTTGCAAAGGCACGGGATGCTTCGGTGTTTTCCAATCTTGCAATTTCCCGTTCGAATGCCATTACGGTGGGATTGTCACCACGAGCATAGATGGGACCGCCAGGATTTCCGGCATAGGCATTTGCCATGTCGTCAAAGTCACGGAATGCAAATAGCGACGTTTGATAAATTGGTTGGGAAACCGCCCGGAAGTGGCGCTCGTAGTTGGGATCAAATGCACCGTGATGCCGGGATCCGTGGTCCTGCAGCGAGAGTGGCTTTGAAGGTAGCTCGTTCATGATGAAAGCTCCTTGATCAAGAGTGTTTTGCGATCAGAAAACGTCAAAGCAACGGCAATGAGTGCAGTCAGTCCGGCCGCGAGCGCAGGTGCCATGACAATTCCGTCCAAGCCAAATGCCATGGGTAAAAATAGCGCCAGTGGTAATTGAATGTAGCCCTGTGGTGCCATGCTGACGATGGCAGCGCACCGCGCATTATGAGCAGCCTGAAAGCGCGATACCATCGGTTGATAGATGCCAACGAACGCGACTTGTATGGCAAGGATATCGAGCAAATGCGCCCCAAAGGTGATCAATTCCGCTTTGCTGACAAAGGCGGCAATCAACCAATCCCCGAACAGAAAGGCAATAACTGCGCAGGTAATCGAGAAACCCGCGCAATAGAGAAGGATGCCCTTAAACACGGCCTCAAACCGTGCCTGATTACCTGCACCTGCTGCGTAGCTCAGGATGGGTTGTGAACCCAGACAAAAGCCGATGATCGGAAGAATAGCAAGAAGCACGATACGCAACGAGATGGCCAATCCTGCCAGTTCTTCTTCGTTGCCATGTCTGGTGGCTGCCTGCATCAGAGCGGCAAAGCATATTGATGCCAGAATAGTGGTTGTACTGGCTGGAATGCCGAGCTTGCCAAACGGTACTAGAGCTTTGCGCCAAGAAAGCGCGTGAAGAGCTCCGACATCGGGATGTATTCGTCCAAGGCGCTTTTTGAAGTAATAGACATACGCACAAAGGGCCGCGATCTGTGAGATGATCGTTGCCCACGCCGCCCCTGCAACCCCCAATTCGAATCCAAAGATAAGTATCGGGTCAAGTACCATGTTCAGACCAAACGACCCGAGCAAGGTGTACATCGAAAATCGGCTGTTACCTTCACCGATTGCAATGAAATCGCAGACGATCTGCAACAGTACCAGCACAGAGCAGGCCCCAAGAATTCGCATGTACATGGAAGCTTCGGTGAAAACCTCGTTGCGCGCACCGAGCAGATGCAGAATTGGTCCGTGGAATAATGTGATCAGGATGGCAACGCTAACGCCAAAGCCAATGGCCAAAGCCAAGGCAAGGGATGCGCTTCTTGCGGCATCATGGACATTGTCCCTGCCAAGTGCACGACCGATTTCGGTTGAGGCTGTTAGGCCCAATCCGTGCCCGATTGCACCGACCAGCATGAAGCAGGGAATGGATAAAGTTACCCCCGCCATGGCACTAAGCGCATATTGGGAAACAAAGAAGGCATCGACGACCTGATTGATGGCATTGATCGAAAGCCCAGCCACAGATGGCAGGGCCAGTCGCAGGATCAATCGCATAATCGCCGGATCATTCAGGTCCGGAAGAGCACGCTTTCGCATCAGGAAGCATCCTCATCGTGGACAAAGTCCGGAACATACAGTCGATCATCAAAAAAGCGTTCGCGCAGCAACATAACAAGAAGTGACGTCTTGTGTGGGAAACGAACCTGTTTAATGCCGGCAAAGCCTGAACGCAGAAGGTTGCGGATTTGCTGATTGTGGCCTGCATCAGGTTCACCGACAATGCGTTGCGTTCTTGGGTCATCAAGGAACATGTAATGCATCAGAGACGGAAGCCATGCGGTCAGATATTCCTTTCCGCGAAATGCTTCTTCGCCAATGGCAACATGCCAGCCGCGGTCAAAGTCATCTGCATCATAATGTTCGCCAAGGCGATCTTCTTGTGCCCAGTAGAGCTCGAAATACCCGAATGGGGTGTCGTTGAAATACCCGATCAGCGGCTCGGTTCTGGGATCATCCAGTCGGCTTTGGATGAAGGCTTCGTGCTTCTCCTCTGAGCCGGACTCTTCCCAAAAGACGTCGACGCGCGGGTCGTTCATCCATTTATGGAAGCACCCGAGATGACGACGAATATCCGCGCGTTCAAACCGGATAGTTTTGTCGATCCAAGGGATGTAACGCGCATAAAGTGTGTGCGAGGCACTTGGGCGACGGACTGGATGACGGCGTCCGTTGGTTGACGTGTAACGCAAAGGGAAAGGGTCGCGTTCGGGATGTGCCAACCAGTTCAGCGTTAGTTGATAGAGATTGCGTGAACTGACAACAATGCTGTCACCTGAATGAGAAATCAGACCGTTGCGAAACATGTTCGCTGTCCATTCCGGATCCAATTGCGGGGGAAGTTTGATTTCAGATCGAGAAGGATGAGCAATCAGAAGTGCTTCGCCCAGCGCAGCCAAACCTTTGGCATCTAGAACGTTAAGCGTCAGGCTTGCAACATCATCAAGTACGATCTGGTCCGGTGAGAGGGTGAAATAGAAGTCATGATTTTCACTTTCCCCACAAAGCTGAATATGTCCGTCCTCGATGGACGAGTGCCAGTTTCCGGCGTTCTGAAAGTGAGGAACTTCCAGTTTCTGGGATGAGTTTTGAGTTGGTGCTTCTAATGCAATGACATTCATATTCAGATCTCCTGATGTCTAAGTTTCCAACCCGATTGGGTTCGTTAAGTCTCTGTAGTCCGGACGGATGAGAGGATTGGAAGTTCAGGTGCATTTTTTCGATTCGAGATGCAGAAACTTCTGAACTTGGCAGGTGACGGTTCGTCTTTGGTGCAAATGCTTGAAACTTGCTTTGCCAATGTGGAGACGACCATGAATGGTTCTCAGGCGGTAAATGCCGCGTCCTTAAACCCATCAAACGAACCGAGTTCGCAACCCGGTTTTCATTCAATTTCAGAAGATGTTGTTGGTTTGCCATGGGCGGTGGAACCCTGGCGGATGAAAGGATATCCGCACCAAGTCATTGACCGTTTTTGCGACGATGATCCCGACCGCCCGGCCATCCTGACAACAGATGAGGTTTGGTCGCGAAAGCGCCTGAAACAAACGTCAGATGCGATTGCCTGCGCTCTGATTGCCAATGGGGTCGAGCGTGGTGACGTTGTTGTTGTTGCGCTTCCGAAATCTGCGATGGCGATTGCAGCCATTCTTGGTGTCTGGAAAGCTGGTGGGGCTTTTGTTCCCGTGGACCCGCAGCACCCCGAGACCAGAAATCAGCACGTATTGACTGATTGTTATGCACGTTACGCTGTTACCACCGGCAGGGATTTGACGGTTCTTGGTCAGCAGGAGCTTGAGGTTGTTCTTGTCGATGAGCTCGACACGTCGGAAGCCGACTTCCTCGCCGTCGCCCCGCTTGCCGATCAGCTTGCCTATATTATCTACACGTCCGGTTCGACTGGTAAACCTAAAGGGGTCATGGTGGATCAAGGCCCGTTGATTGACCATTTGAATGCTACCGGGCCAATCTATCTGATGGATGAAGATTCGCGAGAATTACCGTTTCTTCCATTTTCATCTGATGGTGGTCATGAACGCTGGATCGTGCCGTTGATGGCAGGTGGCAGTATTTTATTGCCTGACCAATTACTCTGGACGCCGGAAGACACAGTTAACGCCATTCGCAAACATGGCGTGACCCATGCTTCATTTCCGACCAGCTATGTACATGAGTTGGCAGGGTGGCTTCGCGAGAAGGGCCAGACTCTTGATCTGATACTTTGTTCCTTTGGCGGTGAGGCAATGCCAAAGGAAACTTTCAACCGGATCGCGCGGGCCATCAATTCTCGTTATCTGATCAACGGTTATGGTCCGACGGAAACCGTGATGACACCCATGTTGTGGCGTGTCGCTCAGGACCGGCTTTGTGAGACCGTTACAGCCCCGATCGGAAGACCGGTCGGAGATCGTTGGGCCTATATCCTTGATGCGGATGGCAACGCGGTTGCACCCGGCGAAATCGGTGAGATACATCTTGGCGGCTATTGTGTTGCCCGTGGATATAACAACTTGCCTGAAAAGACCGCCGATCTGTTCATTCACGATAATTTTGCGCTGAATGATCATGCACGAATGTATCGCACCGGTGATTTGGGCCGATTCCTTCCGGATGGCATGATCCAGTTTGCTGGACGGGTCGATGATCAGGTTAAAATTCGTGGGCACCGTATCGAGCCGGCAGAAATTGAAACAGTTTTGCGTGGGTTTGATGATGTTGCCAACTGTGTCGTCGTCGCAGCTGAAGTTGCCTCACGGTTGGAACTGATTGCCTATGTCGTACCGCGTTCCGGAGCATCGGTTGATACCCGTTCAGTTCGTGTGCGGTTGCAGGACCTGCTGCCAAGCGCAATGGTGCCTAGCTACATCATTGAAATGACGATGTTGCCACTTAATGCCAATCACAAGGTCGATAAATCACAGTTGCCGCTACCGCGTCGCGAGGGGGCCATAATCAAGCCAGCTAATGACGACGAGGCCGCTCTGTTGATCATTTGGAAATCCGCACTGGGTCTCGATGAAGTCGGAGTGACCGATAATTTCTTCGAGATCGGCGGGAATTCGATAACAGCCCTGCGTGTACTGGCAAAAGTTCGCGATCAGTTTCCTGAACGCAATGCGGAAATTACGGATCTTTTCAACTTTCCGACCATCCGAAGCTTGTTGTTGGCGCTGTCTGAACCCGAATGCAAGCCGGGGGCGGATATCGTGCATTTGCAGCAAGGCAAGCCCGATCAGCCTGTGCTTTATTGCTTTCCGGGGCTGCTTGTCAGCACGCGCGAATATATGAAGCTGGTGAAAAGTCTGGGCGAGGATCAATCCGCCGTGGGCTTCATGTGCCACTCGCTTACAGAAAATCAGGAACTTGATGTTTCGGTCACCGATATCAGTTCGCGATATGCAGAGCTGGTTTATCGGGAAGCGAGGGGACGTACCTGCGCCTTTCTGGGCTGGTCCTGGGGTGGTTTGCTTGCATACGAAGCTGCGCGAATGCTGGGGAATGACATCGATTTGCGAGTTGTCGGAATGGTTGATGTCTGTGACATGGACGACGATTTTGATCTGAACGCACGGCCAAAATTCCAGCCGGGGCAGTGGGCCGAGATTGAAGCACGCATTCGGGTCTGGCTGCAGAAAACCAAGATGCGTGAAGAATGGGAACGCCTTTTGGCGCTGATGGATGACCTTGCTTATGCGCAGTTTGTCCATTTTGTGGGAAAAAGCGAATTCGGGCTGCCCACAGACGGGCCGGGGATCGGTACGCGCGAACATACGTTCTGGGTGCTAATCGACAATGCCCTTGTTTTCCGCCGTCATGAACTTGTGCCCTATGACGTGCCGATTGCTTCATGGCTTGCAGGCGATACGGTCAGTCGAAAACTTGATCTGATTGATTGGCAGTCACTTTCACGCCTTGCCGAGGCCCCTGAGCATATTCCCGGAACGGATCATTTGACGATCATCGGTGATCCGGCATTCCACACGCGGTTTGGCAAACGTTTGACGAACGCTTTCGAACAACCAGCCGATATGAAATTTTCAAGCAAATAGAAGGACTTGAACGATGGATAAATTGGATCTTGTCGGGATTGGAATTGGTCCTTTCAATCTTAGTCTTGCTGCGCAGCTGGACGGGGTTGCTGATGTGTTTTCAATCTTTCTTGAGCAACGTTCTGAATTTGCCTGGCATCCGGACATGATGCTGCCCGGTGTTGAGCTTCAGACTTCGTTTCTGAAAGATTTGGTAACCCTAACCAATCCGACGAGCAAATGGTCTTTCCTGTCTTACATGGTCGGCCAGAAACGCATGCTTGATTTCATGAACGCGGATTTTGCCGCGGTGCCAAGACGGGAATTCGCCGCTTATATGAAATGGGTTGCAGACCATTTGGAAGGCTTGGCATTTGACAATGTGGTGCGCGAAGTCGCATTCGATGGTCAAGACTTTAAGGTTCGTACGGATCATACAAGTTATGTCACGAGCAATCTTGCCATTGGTGTCGGCAAGCCTGCATTTATTCCCGCCTGGGCGCGCCAGTTGCCCAAGCATAAATGCTTTCACACAAGCCAAGCGAAGTCGAATTTGCCAAAGCTGCGCGGCAAGAGAATTGCCGTTATTGGCGGGGGACAGAGTGGTGCTGAACTTGTTGAGTATCTGCTTGGTGGAAACGTCAAAGGTGTTGAAGAAGTTCTCTGGTTATCGCGTCGCGACAATTTCGAACCCCTTGATGATACTCCATTTGTGAATGAGTATTTCACGCCCGGATATGCAGATGTCTTCGCAGGTCTGCCGGATGCCAATAAACAGGATTTGATGTCTCGACAAAAGCTTGCCAGTGATGGTGCATCGCTTTCAACGCTCAAGTCGATTTATCAGCTGCTATACCGGCAGCGTTACCTGCAGGAGGGCCATGTTGCCGGTCGGCTCCTGCCGCAACGTGAAGTCTTTCAGGTTCAGCAAGATGGTGAAACAATGAGGATTGCTGCCAGAAACGGGCTTAATCAGGATGTCGAGTTCTTCGATGCGGATGCGCTGATTCTGGCAACCGGTTATGAAACGACATTGCCGGAATTCATGGCGCCACTGCGTTCACTTCTGGAAGTGGGGGCATCAGGTGCCTACCGCTTGGATGCGGAATTCCGTGCCCAATGGGATGGACCATCTGACCGAAACATCTTTGTTCAAAATGCCGGCAGGATCGATTTGGGGATCTTTGAGCCTCAACTAAGCCTGATGGCTTGGCGAAGTGCTAAGATTGTAAATGCTCTGACAGGCAAGAATGTCTTCAATCTTGATCAAAATCCACCGATTGTTGACTGGGTTGCCGGTACTGGGGACCGGGCAGGTGGTGCTGTCGTGCAGGCCTGGGGCTAGGGACGGCAAACTGAAATCTGCAGCCTGTTCGACTTAGTGAACAGGCTGCAGATCCGGAAGCCTTATGCTGGACGGGTCAGTTCTACATTATGGAGTGCCTGACGGCATCGCTGATCGGCCTGATGGATGTATGCGCAAACAGATGCTTTGGAGACACCGATATCCTTTGCAATGACGTTTTGCGCGAACCCGTCCACGCGATGCCGGTAAAAAGCGGTGCGCACGTGTGGTGGCAGCTCTTTTAACGCGTTCTCAATGACCCGAAGGGCCTGGTAACCACTGAGACGTGCTTCGGGGCAGTCTGCGTTTCCAGCAGGACAAAGATCAGTTGGATCGCTGTCCGCGAAAAGAGTGCGTTCGAACGTAATTTGGCGAACCTTGTCGATTGCCATGTTTCTAGCAATGCGCGTTATGAAGGCACTTGGTGTGGTGACTTCTGTGTCTATTTGTGCAGTGAGCAGTTTGGCATAGGTATCCTGAACAATGTCATCCGCCAGATGGGGACATTTTACGATAGACTGGGCAACGCGTCGCAATTTCCCCTCTTGGCTTTTGGCGATAGTTAGCAAAGCTTGTCGCTGAAATTGGTCTTTTGGAAGTGGGGCAGTTTGGCTTGCTTGGTGCATTTCCGAATGTCTCCGTTAGTTTGCTCGTTAGTGAAAATAATAGTCACTTGCAAATTTGGGACGCGGTTTGCACTCTCCACGGGGTCGATCATCTTTTGTCATTCGGACGGATCTGATGGCAAATCAGATCCGTCCGTTGTTCATAAGACGGGATTTTCAATGAGCTTCAGTAAGGAATTTTGCAGAGCGGATTTCATGCCGCAGGAAAGCAGACTACCTGCGAGAAATCTAAAGTTTCGCCAGCGGGCAGCTTGGACAAATGTCGACGGACGTCAGTAAATAGCGAAGGCAGCAGACACGTCTTGACGGGGTGCCATCGTCGGATTGTTTGGTGCTGTAGGGGTTCGCCATCGGGTTTCGATTGCCATCGGGACGCTTGACGTCGTTGATCAGTGGTGCAAGCGATACCCTGGTGTTTTTCAGGACATGTTTCTCAACGTAAGCAACGACAACGCCAATATTGGACCAAAACACCTTTGGCGAAACTTTTGACGATGCAGCCAGTGAAGCAACCATCGGTTCGAGATGTCCGTCAATCAGGCATTCCAGATGAGCCCAAGGATCAGGCGGGATTGATTTTTCTTTCAACTCATGCACCTGCCGGTCATGAATCTCGAACCCGGCCGGACATTGATTATCGTCCGTTGTCAGACTGATAAAGTTGGGCTGAAACGTAAGGACTGCTTCGCCTGCTGCGGCCAAAATCAGCACAGGGGATAACAGAATTCCGAAATACCATTGTGACCACATCGAGATGGCGGCACGCCGATCATCTTGCGGATATTTTGCCTGGCAATAGTGATCAAGAAGTGGTGCCAAACAATCAGGATCGTGGAGCGCAAAGCAATCAATTCCGCCACTGTGCGTCGTCAGGATCTGATGCCGGTCACCAAGCCCTTGATAGGGTCCTTGAAAGAGATCGGTTTTGATCTCAGACATTGATCGGGTGGTAGGGGAATTGCCTATGGCGTTAGAAGCGTTCTTTTCAGAGCCGTTTTGAAGGGCATTCATCATGAGGCACCCCGCCCGACGCGCATAAGCAGCCAGACCATGATAGGCCCGGCAATGATAGCGGCCATCAGTCCGGCCGGAATTTCCCAAGGAAAGAATAACATTCTCCCAAGCCAGTCAGCGGCAACCATTAAAGCAGCTCCGATCAGCGCGGCCCCGACCGTATGCGGTAATGCATGTCGCAACCCGGCCAGTTTTGCCAGATGCGGTGCAATCAAACCGGCGAAGCTTAGTGGGCCAACCAACAAAGTAGCTGCCGCTGTCAGGATAGAAGAAAACATCAGCATAACCCCGCGCGAGATCGACAGATCGACACCGAGCGACTTGGTTGTCACAGGCCCCAGCGGAAACAGATTAAGCCAACGGGCAAATGCTGGAAGAATGGGTAAGGCGCTCACAGCAATGATTGCCAGAACACTCGCGCGGTCGAAGCCAAGGCCGTATGTTGATCCCGAACTCCAGGCCAACAAGCGTGTTGCGCGGGGATCACCACCGGCCATCAGAAATGCGATGAAGCCATCAAACAAAGCACCAATCGCAATACCGGCAATCAAAATCCGTTCCGGCGCGTATCCAGATTTTCGGGTAAGCGCAAAGATCGCCCCCAGGGTAATGAATGCACCAATTGCTGCACCAGAAATCTGCAACCAAACCGTTGGTGCATCGATCAGGAAGACAATCGCAATCATACCGATTGCAGCACCTGCACTGACACCCAGACTTTCGGGACTTGCCATCGGGTTTGCCGTCATGCGTTGCAATATGGTGCCTGCAATTGCCAGCATGGTTCCAGCAGCCATTGCGCCGAGAATACGCGGACCGCGCCACGGCCAGACGGTATTCAGTGCATTACCCAATTGAAGTTGCCAGTCACCGTGAATATCTCGACCGACCAAGATCGCCCCTATGATCACCAGAAGCACACCAGCCAGAACGCGCAAGTGATTTCTAATGTTGCGCTGATCAGGTTCTGGGGCGGGTGACGTGTTTTGCGATGGTTGAGAATTGCTGCGCAGTTGCCGGATCATAATGATTAAAAGCGGTCCACCGAGAATCCCGGTCAGCGCACCAGCAGGCACCAATGTCCCAATATATCCTGATAAAACCTGAACACCTTGGTCTGCAGCACACAATAGTACGGCGCCGAAAACAGCAGACATCAGAAGTTTTGATCGCAACCGTCTGAAGCCCAGCATGCGCGTAATGGCTGGTCCAGCCAGTCCGACAAACCCGATAATACCTACCGCTGCAACAATGGTTGCCGTAAGCCAACAGCCGATCAAAAGGCAAAATAGTCGCAGTCGTCCTGGCGATGCGCCAAGGACGGTCGCCTGATGATCGCTGAGATTAAGCATTTCAAGCGGTCGGGCCAAGGCGACAGCCAGTGCCGCACCCATGAATACTTTCGCTGCCAATGGTTCAAGGATATACCAACCGTCTTGGGTAAGGTCGCCGCTTCCCCAGATAAACAGGCTTTTTAGCCATTCATGGTGAATTATTGCCAAGGCAGTTGTTACTGCCCCACAATAGAGCGCGATTATCATACCTGTCAGGATGACGATCAGTGGCGAGAAGCCACTGCGGCGCGCCAAGGCAAATACCAGAAAACCGACAACAAGTGCACCCAACAGTGCAATCGTTTCCTGACCAATGGCAAGCGCACCCGGCACATAGAGCGTCACCAGTGTCAGCGCCAGTTTAGCGCCGCCTGCAAGGCCAAGTGTGGACGGCGATGCCAACGGGTTTTTTAACGTGTGTTGAAACAAAGCACCGGCAACGGCAAGACCCGCACCAGCGACAAGTGCAATCAAAAACCTTGGTATCCAGCCCTGGGTGAGCAACAACGACCGCGTGTCCGATCCAGCCGCAAGGTCGAATATTGCCGCCGGGGACAGGCTACCGGCCTCAATGTCCAGAGACAGCAGGCTTAGCAAAACGGCAAGGATGCAAAGCGAAACGGGAACCGCATGGAATTGGATCGCATGTCTGCGCATGGCTTGACTTGTCATGACGCGAATTCCCCATGAGCAGCACCTTGCGATGTCAGGGCATTGGCAAGCAGATCAGAAAAGCGACCGGCGGCAAAAAGCCCGCCAAATGTTGCTACTGGTGGCATCGTGATCAGCCCAAAGCGTTTGATGGACGGTAGTTCCGAAAGGATCGGGCTATGTACAATTGCGCGGTCGACATTGTCTGGAACGGGTTTGATCGCGATGAGGGCTGCGTTTGAGTATTGCGCGATCTGATCGATCGTCACGGTCGCAAACCCCCAATGATTGGTGGGGCCTGTCCAGGCGTTTTTGACGGGAAGGCGATCAATCACATCCTGCATCAGACTGTTTTGCCCATAGACCCGCATGTGGCGCGGCGAGAGCATGCTGGTGACAAGTACCGAACTGGCCTGCAATGAAGTAAGTTCGCGAGAGGCTTGATCTATGCGGCTTAGGGTGTCCGAGATCAGTATCTCGGCAGTGCCCCGATGCCCGGTAACTTCGGCAATCTTTTGTGCCGCGGCTATCGCATTCAGGAAGGGCGTCTTGCTACTGCTATAAATGTCGATTTTTTCAATCGGGGCCAGGTCGGAAAGTCGGGAATACTGGTTTGCATAGAAACTGCTGGTCAGTATCAGATCGGGATCAAGTTGCGCCAATCTTTCCAGACTTGGTTGAAAACGTGCGCCAAGATTGATGACCTGTTCAGGAACTTTTGGTTCCTGAACCCAGGCGCGGTATCCTGGCACATCCGCCATGGCAAGCGGAACGATCCCCATCGCAAGTGCTGTTTCAGCAAGTGCGCCATCTGCGATGACGACACGCTTGGGAACATCAGCCTTAGCGGAGCGTGTAAAGCTTTCTGGCAGCACAGGTGTGAGCGTTGCAATGGCAGATAGACCAGCAAGGCCCTTAAGAAAATGTCGTCTGTAACATGCCTGATGTTGTTGGTGCATTGAATCGCCCCCAATCACACATTGGCAAGGGCAAAAGGATGCCCATTGGTGGGGTGAGGCTGCACCAGCATATCCATGCCAAAAATATCGCGAAGCATGTCTGACTGCATGATGGTCGCCGGTGGCGCATCCGCGATCAGTTTACCGCCCTTAAGCGCGACAATATGATCGGCAAAGCGCGCGGCCAGATTGATGTCATGCAAGACGGCAACAATGCATAGACCGTCCTGTTTGCAGAGCTGTTCGAGTAAAAGCAGGATTTCGTATTGATGTGATAGATCCAGCGCAGAAATCGGCTCATCGAGCAAAAGGCAGGAGGCTTGTTGCGCAAGTGTAACTGCGATCCAGGCTCTTTGGCGTTCACCACCTGAAAGCGTACTGACTGCGCGTTTGCGAAGGGCTTCGAGGCCCGTCAAAAGGATCGCACGTTCAATCGATTGTTTGTCGCGCTCGCGCAGGCGACCAAATGGCCCGTGCCATGGATAACGACCAAGCGCAATCAGTTCTTCGACGGTATAGTCCGCCCCGTGCCCCGGGTCCTGTGCGAGATAGGCAACGTTTTTGGCAAACTCACGTGCGCTAAACCGCCCAACGTCATTCCCGTCAAGTGTGACAGCTCCACTGGTTGGCTTGTTCAGTCCGGCCAGCATTTTAAGCGCAGTGGATTTCCCAGACCCATTATGGCCGACAATTGCTGTCAGGCAGCCAGCGCGGAAAGTAACGGATATGTTGTCAAGGAGTGTCACGCCTCTAGCCGTTTCAAAGCGGGCTTTTTGCATTCCAAGGACAGCAGGACGATCAGATAAATCCATGGCCATAATTAGCTCTCGATAAACGCAGAAAATCCGCGGTGAACGCGGATTGCGAGAATGGGGCCGGGGCGCAACCGTGCGCCCCGGATTAATCGATTACCAGTCGTATTTCAGAGTTGCAGCTATGGTCTGTCCTTCGATCTGGTAGCAGTAACCGTTGTTACAGATAGCTGCATCGTTTTCGGCAAGGTTAGTGCCATTAATCGCAAGGGTCAGACCATCCAGCTTGTTACTAAGTGCTGCGAAGTCATAGCGGATCGCAGCGTCAAGCACCGTATAGGGCTTGTTCTTGCTCGTATTGGTGTAATTGGCATAGCTTGAGTCGGTGTAGCGAACACCAACGCCAAATCCCCATCCATCAAGAGGGCCTTGATTGAAGTTGTAGTTTGCCCAAGAGGATGCAGCCTTTTCCGGTGTCACAAGTGGGGTATTACCGCGATAGGAACCTTTGACGATTTTGGCATTGTTGTAGGCAAGGTTGCCAACCAGGCTAAGATTTTCAGTTACATTGGCACTGCCTTCAATCTCAAGTCCGCGCGATTCAACTTTGCCAATTGAGTCATAATACGAACCGATAGAGCCACTGTAGCCAGCATAGCGTGCGACGTTGTCCTCGGTCAGGCGATAGGCGGAAACCGTGAAGAAGCCATCAAACCCGACCGGTTCGAACTTGATGCCGGCTTCATACTGCTCACCCTCGGTCGGGTTGAGCATTTTGCCTTCAGAGTCCTGACTAGTGCTAGGCAAGAAGGAGGTGCCCCAACTGACATAAGGCGAGATGCCATTGTCAAAGGCATAAAGGGCGCTAACGTTAAAGGTCGTTGCGGTATTGTAGTCGGTTGAACCCGTATTGGTTAGTCGGCTGATACGTTTGCGTTCTGCATAATCAAAGCGTACACCGCCATTAAGATGCCAGTTGCCAAGTTCAATCTGGTCCTGAACATAGATACCGGACTGATTGTAGGTTACGTCATCAAATGTTGTGTAAGCTGGTCTCGTGCCCGAAATCGACCGATTTGGGTCATTGAGATAGAAGATGTAATCACTGAGTACACCGCTTGAGCCAAAACGGTAATCCGACTTTGAATACATCAGATCAAGACCGGTCATTACTTCGTGTTTGGCGTCAGCGGTCTCGAAAGTCGTGATGACTTGGTTGTCGACCTGCGCGCTCCAGAGGGTTTCCTCAACAGCTTGTGCTGCGCGGTGATATTCCGTGTTTGAGTTCTTCCAGCCGCCGCCGGTCACGCCGCCAGTCAGGTACCGCGCTTCAAGATCGAAATATCCAAACCGCGCCTTCTGGGCCAAGGTAACAGGCAGGTTGCTTAGATCATGGGTCAGATCATAGCCGACCTGAAACTGATCCTGTTTCTGATAGTCGTAATCCGCGTCGCTGGTGCGGTAATCAAGGATTTCGCCATTCAGGTTCAGAAGGGTTGCCGAGGCATCCGTTTCGTCATGCTGGAACAAGGTATAGATAGTCAGATCTGTATCTGCATTGGGTTGCCAACGAATTGTTGGCGCGAACATTTGCCGATCATCCTGAATTTCGTTGCTGGTTTCGCCAAAGCGGGTCATGCCAACAATGCGTGATGCCCAGGTCCCGTTTTCTGTCAGGCCGAGATTGTAATCAAACCCGCCTTCGTATGAGTCCGTGTTGGTGAAACGGCCATAGACATTGTTCTTTGCACCAAGATGAGGGCGTTTGGTAACGCTGTTGAGTAAGCCGCCTGGTGTTGATTGCCCGTAAAGTGCCGCTGTGGGGCCCTTTACGATTTCAAGCTGTTCAAGGCTGTAGGGTTCGGTGCGAAACGTTGCATAGACGCCTGTCATCTGGCGTAAGCCATCTCGGTAGTCGCCGTAGATATGTACCGGATAGCCTCGCACATAAACCTGATCAAAGCGCGGATCATATCCGTAATTGTTGGTTGCTACCCCTGCGGTATAAGCAACTGCATCTTCGATGCTCGCAACGGCGCGGTCCTCGATTTCCTGGCCAGATACGACGGAAATGCTTTTGGCCGTTTCAATCAGAGCTTTGCTGGTTTTTGTACCAGCACTGCTTCGCGTAGCGACATAGCCATGTGCGAGATCCTCTGAGTCCTGGGCGTTTGCCTCGACATAGAGCGGGTCAATGACGGTTGCTCCACTGCTGTCTGATATTTCCAGTTTGGTGAGGGAAACCGTGTTCTTGCCTGTAAAGCGATAGCTGACGCCACTGCCGGAAAGCAGGATACTCAATGCCTCAGCAGGGGAATGCGTGCCGATAAGGGCAGTGCTTTGCAATCCGGCAACCCGATCGACATCATAAAAGAGTTGCAGATTGGTTTGATTGGCAAAGGTCAAAAGCGCCTGGTTAAGGTCCTGTGCCGGAATGGAAAAATCGATTGCGGATGCTGCGTCACTTTGTGTTTCTGTATTTTGCTGTGCGGCTGCAGGCATGGATACTCCAGCAACAACAATACCCGCAGCCAATGCGACCAAGCTGACACTATGTGCCAGACGATGGCCAAACACGTTTACCAATCCAGCTTTGCCGGTTTTTATTACCTGCATTACGCAGACCCCCATTCTCGAAAGTTTTTTCCAAAACGCAAATGATTGTCATTTGCTTGTGTTGGGTGAGACGGGATTTGCGGTCAGACTCAGTAAGATAAATTTCAGTTTTTTTGATTTTTGTGTCGGTAAGGACCGGAAACCGGAGAAATCCGGGCTTTTCAGATCGCTGCTATGCTCAGTAAATAACGGTCATTAGGGGGGTAATCGAGATATTTTGGACACCAAGTTCCCGTGAAATCAGTTCAAGTCCAGCCTGAGGATCGGTCATATCAAAGACACCACTGACAAGCTTGCGTGCCGCAGTCTCGTTCGCAATCATGATTTTGCCGCGCTGATACCGTGAGAATTCCGAGACAACTTCGCGCAGAGTAACGCGATCAAATATCAGCTTGCCTTTTTGCCAACTAAGCGCCCTTTCAGGATTGATTGTCGAAACTGGGCTGATTGAATGGCGGTTATAACGAGCGGCCTGATTTTCCGCCAAAATCGCTATTTGTTTTGATGTTGCCGAGTTTGGTTTGACTTCAACCTGATGTTCCAGCACGGCCACATTGGTGTGGCCATCAAAACTGTTAACGATAAACCGCGTGCCCAAAGCCTGCACCTGGCCATGCGGCGAGGTGACGGTGAAAACACGCTTGTCCGCATGTTCCATCGGGACCGCTTGAAAGTCTGCAAGTCCGCTAATCAATGCGATATTTCGGGTTTGATCGGTAAACTGAACCGCTATTGCACTATCGGGTCCCAGGGTGACGATGCTACCATCCTCAAGTGTAATGGCCCGAACTTCCCCAACAGCAGTGTGGTAATCAGCACTTAGGAAAACGATCGGATCACCAACCATAACGCGGGTTGAAGCAATCGCCAGCAGAAAGCTTGCGGCAAGTGCGACATAGCCCCAGCGACGTTTCTTTGCCAGCGAGGCTTTGGATGGCGGTTTTGCCAGATGCTTAAGCTCAACAACCTCTGATGAAGGACTCTCGGTTGTGCGATCTGTCGATTTGATCGCATCATCCATTACAGCAAGCGCGTTATTGGCCTCTATGAAAGCTTGCTGGTTTTCCGGCGCTGCATCCAACCAAACATTGAGCTCTTCATGCTCAAATGCGCTGAGGTCACCATTGACCATTTTCGCAACCCAATTGGCCGCGGTCAGATCAATGTTTTTCTGTGTTTTTCGCATTTGGCTCACGTTACCAACCTGCACTTGCCGACAATTCGGACAAAGCGTCCTTATCTGTTGGACGATAAAACTGCAAGAAATGCGTAAAAACTTTGTGCAGTTTCATGACCGGCTTTCCCGCATGCGCTTCATCACATGGGCAATTGCGCGCGCGACATGTTTCTGAACAGAACTGTCAGAAATACCTAGTTGTTCGGCCGCTTCGCGATAGGTCAGCCCTTCAATGCGCACAAGAGTAAAGATTTCGCGCGTTTTGTCAGGTAGCTCATCAAGCGCGCGACGTACATATTCAAGTTCCGATTGCCCCCCAACGATCTGTTCTGGTGAGGGTGAATTATTGGGAATGACATCAAGGGGAATGTCTTTGGCGCCTGCGATTGGGTTTCGCTTTTGCGCCCGGACATGATCAATCGCAAGATTATGGGCAACGCGGTACAGGTAGGAACGGACATAGGTGACTTTGTTTGCCTTATCGGGGCTGGCATGTTCCGACACACGCAAAAATGTCTCCTGTGTCAGATCCATTGCTGTATCCGCATCACGCAAAAGACGCGTCAGATAAATCTGCAATTCCCTTTGGTGAGACTGGAAGAGTTTTTTGAGGTCAGTTATTGCCAAGTCACATGCCTGACTAAGGTGATGGGTTTTTAAGGAGTTATCAAAAATAATACTCATTCGCAATTAATTAGTTGTGCTGGGTATATGAAGTTTGCATCCTGCACCTGTCTACAGAGAATGTGTGTGGTTCCCTGAATGAAGCTTGGGAAAGCAACCGTTTGCGTCGGGCCATACAGAAGCAGTCTGAAAAGTATGAGGTTAAACACCATGTTTCCGGAAAGTTGCGTCGTGCAAAAACTGGCATTAACCCGGGATGGTTCTTTCGGAAGCTTTGGTGCCACGGACATTTTGAAAGCGACCATTGCGATAATATACAGGCAACGCCTTGGTCAGGAGGAAATCGAAAGTCTGGTCAACAGATATCTGCACACACAGGAACAGAAAGTACGGCTGGGCTTCGAGTTTCCTCAACGACGCGACAGTTTCACGATAGGACGATTGGCTGCGAAGCTTGCTTTGAAATGTCATCTGGATGATGTGTCACCAAATGATGTCGCCATAGGCAGTGGTGTCTTTCACCAGCCTATTATTACGAGCGCATCTGTCAGATGTTGTGAACTTGGTGTTTCGATTTCTCATTCGGACCAGATTTGTATTGCCGTTATTCACCATAAAGGCCACCCGATCGGCGTTGATGTTGAAAACCTGGCTGAGGCCGATGTTGTGTCCGTGTTGAGTGATGTTAACGCGCATTTAAGGCAGCAGTTCTTCAAACTGTCTCTGAATGAGTATGAGGCTGCATCCATACTTTGGGTCGGACGGGAAAGCTTGGGAAAGGTACTGACAACAGGTATGACTGTGCCGCCAAAACTGTATGAGCCGACCTCAGTATCGGAAGTGGAGGCAGGGTACAAATTGAGCTACAAGACCTTCACGCAATACCAGACCCAAGTTATGGAAATTGACAAAGCATGGTTGGCGATGACGTTTCCGGCACAGACAAAAATTGATTTCGGGTGGCTGGGGGCGCTTAGGAGTTGGCGTAACCCTAATATCTCTTCCCGAAGCGCGAAAAGGCTCTAGGGTGGAGAAAAATGTCAAATTCTATGGCATGCGACAGTAGTGTCTACAGAATGTAATCACTGCACCGTAGCTCTCAATAATCCCGCTCAAAGTCAGTCCGAAGTAGTAACTCGTCTGAATTGTAATAATTCGGGTGTATGCGACCATTTCACGCTTAGCTGCACGCCTTATTCGCGTAGCAGCTTGATTCTTAACCTCTGTGCGCTTCGGATGTGATGTCGCGCATCGGCATCTGCCTGATCGGCGTTGCCGGATCGGATGCTGTCGATGATGTTCTTGTGTTCCTGATAGGCGCTTTGCGGTCTGTCCGTATATTGCAGCGTCGTGCCGCCAAGCAGTGCCATCGAGTTCGATAAAGAATTCAGTGCATCAATCAGAAAACGATTGTTCGCCGTTCTATAGAGCGCGTGGTGGAACAGTCGGTTGGCTTCTGCGACTTTTACCGGGTCTTGCCCGTTTTTCAGCATCAGTTCGTTGAGGTCTTCTAGCTCGGCAATTTCGAGCTCAGATGCATGGCGCGCGGCATAGCGGGCGGCTGTTCCTTCCAGAACTTCGCGGATTTCATAAAGTTCGATCACTTCGCGGTGATCCAGTTCCCTGATCACCGCACCGTGCCTTGGCAGGTGGATCAGCAGGCCATCGCTTTCCAAGCGCCGGATGGCATCGCGCACCGGGGTGCGACTGATCCCGAACCTTTCAGCCACTTCTACTTCGCGGATTCGGGTTCCCGGCTTAAGCTCGCCGTGCTGAATCGCAGCCAAAAGCTTCTGATAGGCAACTTCGCTTCGTGGCTGCTGATCGGCGGAATCTGGGCTCATTGAGAGGCACCTGCTTTGTTCTGTCTGGTTTTAACTTGACACACGCCTTGTGAAATCACAAGTCTTGCAGACAATTGTATACAAAAGTATTCAAAAACACACAAAGAGAGGTGCGGGGGCTGTGAAAACCAGATTTGATCATTACGATGTTCTTGTCGCGGGCGGTGGGCAGGCCGGGCTTATTGCAGCAATCGTAGCAGCGGAAAAAGGGGCGCGCGTTTGTTTGCTTGAAGGTGCGCCTCGGACTCATCGTGGCGGGAATACCCGCCACACGCGTAATTTGCGCCCGATGCATATTGGTCCCTTGTCTGTCCTGAGCGGCACCTATGACGAGGCCGAATATTGGGATGACCTGATGCGCGTGACGAAGGGCAAGACCAACGAAACGCTGGCGCGTATGACTTTGCGAAATTCGACAGAGGCGGTTGCCTGGCTTGAGGAGCGCGGCGTGCAGTTTCAGCCGCCATTGGGTGGAACCCTGCATCTAGGACGAACCAACGCCTTTTTCATGGGGGGCGGCAAGCAGCTGTTGAATGCGCTTTATCGCCATGCCGAGAAGCTTGGCGTTGAAGTCCACTACGATGCGATGGTCTCGTCCGTCGATATTGCAGACGGAGAATTCAAAAGCCTTCAGGTTGGTGAGCATACGATATCGGCCAAGGCCTTCGTTGCCGCTGCTGGCGGGTTTGAAGCAAACATTGAATGGCTGAAGGAAGCGTGGGGTGACATCGCCGAAAACTT
This sequence comes from Thalassospira sp. CA1, assembly GCF_059052855.1. Classification (NCBI taxonomy): domain Bacteria; kingdom Pseudomonadati; phylum Pseudomonadota; class Alphaproteobacteria; order Rhodospirillales; family Thalassospiraceae; genus Thalassospira; species Thalassospira sp. CA1. The sequence goes on along the minus strand of NZ_JBZCIA010000004.1, from coordinate 194,192 downwards.
CCTGATCCGTGGGACTCCTTATAACCGGGGTGACTTGCTGCGTATTCTGCTGGACGCTGGCGCCCAACAGATTGGCGAGCCCAATCAATGCCATGCAGTTGCAATTGACGGACGCGCGCCAAAGTTTGATGGCGGGATTTGTACGCGGGTTGACTGCGTGTCGCTTGGCATTGTGGTCAACAAGAACGCCGAACGATTTTACGATGAAGGCGAAGATTTCTGGCCAAAGCGCTATGCAATCTGGGGGCGCCTTGTTGCCGATCAGCCGGATCAGGTCGCCCACGTCATCATTGACCAGAAAGCACGCGGTGCATTCATGCCGCCGGTCTTCCCACCCGTTGTTGCCAACACAATCGGTGAATTGGCCGAAAAAATTGGTCTCGACCCGGCAACACTTGAGAAAACCGTCAACGACTATAACGCATCGGTTCAACCGGGGCAGTTCGATCATACCGAGCTTGACGGCGTGCATACCAACGGGCTTGCGGTGAACAAAACCAACTGGGCGCGCACACTCGATCATCCCCCCTATAGTGCCTATTCGCTGCGGCCTGGCATCACGTTCACCTATCTCGGTGTGGAGGTCAGTGAAAAGGCGCAGATGCAGATGGCGAACGGAACCGAAAGCCCGAACATCTTTGCGGCCGGGGAAATCATGGCCGGTAACGTTTTAGGCCAAGGATATCTTGCCGGGATTGGCATGACGATTGGCAATGTATTTGGACGAATTGCAGGAAGCGAGGCTGCCGATTATGCGCTCAACCGATAAAACAACCGAAGCCGCGCGTGTGATGACCATCTGCAATGCCTGCCGCTATTGTGAGGGGCATTGCGCTGTTTTCCAGGCCATGGAACTGCGGTTGGAATTCAACTCGGACACCCTCGATTATCTGGCAAACCTGTGCCACAACTGCGGGGCTTGTTACCACAATTGCCAATATGCGCCGCCACACGAATTTCAGCTGAACGTCCCGGCGGCGATGGCCGAGCTCCGTCAGGAAAACTACGGGGTTTATGCATGGCCGGGCTTTATGGGCCGACTGTTTGCCAATAATGGCCTTTGGGTCAGTCTTCTGTCCGTCATCGTTATCACACTGTTTTTCGGGGCGACCGCCATTTTGACAGGGGCCGACTTCTTTGCTGCACATGAGAATGCATTTTATGGCGTCATCTCGCACAATGTCTTGGCAACACTGTTTGGCATCGTTGGCGGCTTTGTCTTGCTTGCGCTGGTGGGATCGGTTGTGAAGTTCTGGCGGACAATGAATTTGCCAAGTCCGCTGACGCTTGATTATCCACGCGTCATGCAGGGCATAAAGGATGCACTTTCCCTCAAATACCTTGATGGCGGGAATGGTCAGGGCTGTTCCTATCCCGGCGAGACGCCATCAATGGCCAGACGTTGGTTCCATCAAATGACTTTCTGGGGCTTTGTGTTGTGCTTTGCTGCGACATCAAGCGCCACGATATTGCATTACGGCTTCGATCTTCCTGCACCCTATGGGTACTTAAGCCTGCCAAAGCTGTTTGGCATCCTTGGCGGGATCGGTCTTATTGTCGGACCCGCCGGACTTTTGATGCTTAAGGCCAAGGCCGATGCTGCCCCGAAGGGCAAAACCAACAAAGGTATGGATGTCAGTTTCCTAGTGTTGCTGTTTTTGACCAGTCTCACGGGACTTTGCCTGATGTTTGTGCGTGATACGCATTATGTCGGGGTGATGCTAAGCCTTCATCTGGGCGTTGTGATGACCCTGTTTTTGTCGATGCCCTATGGCAAGTTTATCCACGGGTTCTACCGGTTGATTGCGCTGATTGTCTTTGCGGTAGAAAAAAACGATCACAAACAGGTGGTCGGTGTATGCCAGCCCAAGAAGACTATCTGAATTTATGACGTCAAAGGCTGGCACATCATGTGCCAGCCGATTGCCAAGTCGGTCGGTGAACCGCGGCAAATAACGCCTAGAGCGGGAACTCGATCCGGACCTTCAGGCCTTTGCCGTCTTTACCGTCTTCGAGTGTCAAGCGTGCCCGATGTGCGTCTGCAACTTCCCTGACAATAGCGAGACCAAGACCACAGCCTTGTCCGTTTTGCTCATCAAGTCTTACGAAACGCTCCAGAACTGCTTTGCGATCCTCTTTTGGTATCCCCGGGCCATTGTCTTCGACCTCGAGAACCGGACCGACAGCAACGCCACCCCCAATCAGCCGAACCGTGACGATCGTCCCGGGCGTGCCATAAACAATGGCATTATCGATCAGGTTGCTCAGCATTTCCTGAAGTAAAACCTCGTTGCCGGTTTCTATTTGGCAGTTCATGCCTTCGCTTTGATCGTCGAAGCCAAGATCAATATCGTGGCGGATTGCCTGACGGACCATGCCAGATGTTACCGACGCAGCAAGTGCGAGCAGATCGGTTTTCACATAGCGAACAGCTTTTCGGCCTTCGGGGGATACCCGTGCAAGATTGAGAAGCTGGCTGGCCAATCTTGCTGTTTGTCGGGTTTGGTCAACGATACGTTCAAGTGCCTGCCGGTCTTCCGGGTTGCTTGCATTGCGCAAGGCCCATTCGGCTTCGGCCTGCACCGTCGCAAGAGGGGTGCGGAGCTGGTGCGAGGCGTCGGCAATGAAACGTTGGTTGGCCGTGATGGAGCTTTCGAGACGTGCCAGAAGCGCGTTGAGAGACTTGACGACCTCGGTGACTTCCTTGGGCATGGCATGGCGGATCGGGCGCAAATCATCCGTTGATCTGCGCCGGATTGCCTGTTGCAGTCTTCTGAGTGGCGCAAGCCCGCGTGAAACACCGATCCACGCGAAAACGCCGCCGAGAAACATCAAAACCAGAAAGTCTGTGGTCGACCCCAGCAGCTCGTCATAAATCAGATTGTCGCGTTCGCGACGAGTCTGGCTGACATCAATGGTCACCCATCCGTAGATGTTCGAGGATGGATTGGCGACCAGGTACTTCATGGTGACCGCGCGCACGTCCTCGTTACGGTAATGTGCATTATAGAAATGGGGAACACCGGGTTCCAGCGTTACGCCCTCAGGCAGGCGGGGGAGGCCGAAATCACCTGTTACAAAGGCCCCGTCCGGGCCCTGGACGCGGTAATAGGTGTTTTCGCGGGTGAATTGTTCAAGCAACAATTCAATATCGCGCGACAACAGATCCCCGCCAGAATTGATCGCATGTTCGGAAATGGTCACCGCCAGCGCGACCAGAAGGCGATCCTGTATGCGGTTGGCCATTTCACTGACGGTCAGGTAGTTCTTTGCCAACAGCCCGAAGGTCAGCAAGAAACCCGGCAGCAAAAGCCAGCGCAGGAGCCTTGCGCGTAAAGAAGTGGAGATGGCTGTGGCGTTTTCGTTCATTCGTCAATCATGTAACCAAGTCCGCGAATGGTGCGGACTTCGACATCACCTGAAGCAATTTTTTTACGTAGGCGGCTGATGTAAAGCTCGATTGATTTTACGCTGGCTTCATCATCAAAACCGAAAAGATGCAGGGCGATTTTCTCCTTGCTGATCACCTGACTGATATTTAGCAGCAGAATTTCAAGCACCCCGCGTTCGCGCGGCGTCAGCGAGACAGGCTGACCATCAATGGTCACGGATCTGTCGACCGAATTGAAGGACAGTTTTCCAACCGTGATATAGGGATTGCGCTTGCCAATATTGCGTCGCAGAAGAGCCCGGGCTCTGGCTTCGAGTTCCGATAACTCGAAAGGTTTGACCATATAATCGTCAGCCCCAGCATCCAGACCGGCAACACGTTCATCGAGATTGCCGCGCGCGGTCAGTATCATAACCGGCAAATTGATCTGACGCGCCCGCACGGTTTTCAGAATTTCAATTCCGTCCAGTCCCGGCAGTGATAAATCGAGAATCAGAAGATCGAACGTCTCTTGCAGAACAAGGTTGAGCGCGTCCTCGCCGTCATGAACCATATCGACAGCATGATCGGTCTGCCGAAGAGCAGCAGCGATTTTATCGGCCAGAACAAGGTTGTCTTCTACGATCAGAATGCGCATTTCCCTTAAATAACATCGAAAACAGCTGCGAAAATTAAAAATTTGACCATCGACAGCTAACTGACAGCTTTTTCGTTTAGATTTTCCTTCAGGGGCAAGCGGCACTCCCGGCAACGACCGGAAAAAACAATAACAGCCGAAAGCCTGAATGGGAGGAAATCGACAATTGATGGCGCGATCTGCGTCACCCGTTTCTTTCCTTCCATTCGAGATAAAACAACCGTTATGGAGGGAACGCCCAATGTCATGGGGAAAGAACTTTAATCTGTTATTCAAGTCCGCGTGCGCGGCTGCGGCAATTGCCTTTGCCTTTGCCGGTACAGCAACCGCACAGGATGCAAATTTCGAGGGAGACCGCGTCGAACTGATCATTCCGTTTGGCGAAGGTGGTGGGACTGATACCTGGGGCCGTTTCTGGGCACCGTATTTCAGTGTCTTCCTTCCAGGAAGCCCGACTGTTGTCGTCAAGAACATTCCGGGTGGCGGCTCTACCTCTGGTGCCAATCAGTTTCAGGCCCGCGCCGAGCCCGATGGATTGACCGCAATCGGTACTTCCGGCTCTACCCAGTTTCCGTACCTTCTGCGTGACAAGCGCGTACAATATGAAATGCGTGACTGGCGTGTTGTTCTTGCATCGCCGACCGGCGGTGTTGTTTACGTGAATTCAGATCTTGGCCTCAAGTCGGCCGACGACATGAAAGCACTGGAAAACGTCAAGTTGCGCTATGGCAGCCAGGGGGCGACATCCCTTGATCTCGTTCCGTTGCTTGCCTTTGAACTGCTGGGACTTGATGTTGATGCGGTCTTTGGCATGAAGGGCCGCGGGGCCGGTCGTCTTGCCTTTGAGCGCGGCGAGGTCAATATCGATTACCAGACGTCTTCGGCTTTCATTAACAACGTCCGGCCGCTTGTTGATATCGGAAGTGCTGTTCCGTTGTTCTCATGGGGGGCACTGGATGACGATGGCAACATCGTACGCGATCCGTCATTCCCAGATCTGCCGAGCTTCCCGGAAGCATATGAGAAAATGAAGGGTGAAAAGCCTTCAGGCCCGGCATGGGAAGCGTACAAAGCATTCTTCATCGCCGGTTTCCCTGCGCAGAAGATGGTCTTTTTGCCAAAAGACACACCTGAAGAAATCGTCCAGGCGTATCGTGACGCGGCACAGCTTGCCACCGAAGATGAGAGCTTTGTGGCTGATCGACAGGCAACCCTTGGCGAGTACAAACAGATCGTTGGCGAGCCTGCAGAACGAATTTTCCGCACGGCTGTAAACGTTCCTGAAGATGCTCGTGAGTGGGTCCAAAAATGGCTGACCGAGAAGTATTCGGTGCAGTTCTAATTAAAATCTGAAGTCTCCCGTATCCTGATCGGGGTGGCCTAGTCCACCCCGCTTTTTTCACCCTTCGACTGTCTGGTCGTTTTAAGGGAACGGGCGAACTTTGTCTTTTGACGGAGTTTCCAAATGCTTGATGCAATGATGACCGCGCTGGCTCATTTCGCGCAACCAACCCATCTGATCTATCTTTTGCTGGGTGTTGGAATGGGCATGGTTGTTGGTATTTTGCCCGGTTTGGGTGGAATTGTCGGGCTGTCTCTTCTGTTGCCCTTCATCTATGGCATGGATCAAATCTCGGCCCTTGCCATGCTGATCGGTCTTGTCGCGGTTATCCCAACCTCGGACACCTTCACTTCGGTCCTTATGGGGATACCGGGATCAAGTGCATCACAGGCAACTGTTCTTGATGGATTTCCATTGGCGAAAAAGGGCCATGGTGCCCGGGCGCTGGGCGCGGCATTTTCGGCATCATTGGTCGGTGGCCTGGTTGGGGCCGTTACCCTTACCGGCTTCGTTGTGATTGCACGGCCCCTTATTCTGGCATTTGGCTCGGCCGAGCTGTTCATGCTGGCTGTTCTTGGTTTGTCGATGGTTGGCGTTCTTGCCGGTCAAAGCCTGCCAAAGGGCGTTATTGCTGCGGGTCTTGGTTTGTTATTGGGCGCACTTGGCGCGGCACCCGCGACCGGCGAACTCCGCATGAGCTTTGACTCCGTTTATTTGATGGATGGCCTGCCGCTTGTCATCGTCGGTCTGGGCATGTTCGCGTTTCCTGAAATCATCGATCTTTGCCGGCAAAATCGATCTATTTCAGACAAGGGCACGCTTGGCCTGGGATGGCGGGACGGTGTTCGCGATATGATCCGTCATAAATGGCTGTGCCTGCGTTGCGCCGGTCTTGGCAGTATCGTTGGCGCTTTGCCCGGTCTTGGCGGAAGTGTCGTCGACTGGATTGCCTATGGTCATGTCGTCCAGACTGCAAAAGACAAATCCCAGTTTGGCAAGGGCGACATTCGAGGTGTTCTGGCGCCGGAAAGTGCCAATAACGCCAAAGAGGGGGGTGGGCTTGTCCCGACCTTGCTGTTTGGTATTCCCGGTTCGGGCAGCATGGCTGTTTTCCTTGGCGGGATGGTCCTGATTGGTCTTGAAGCCGGTCCTGCAATGGTCGGGCGTGACCTTGATATCACCTACACGATTATCTGGTCGCTTGCGATTGCCAACGTTGTTGGTGCCGGTGGCGCGTTGCTGATTTCACCGTTTGTATCCCGTCTGACGACCATCAAGTACGGCTATCTTGCACCATTCATGATTACAGTGATCTGCTTTGCCGCGTTTCAGGCAACGCGTTCCCTGTCAGACATGATTGCGTTGTTGGTGCTTGGTGTTCTTGGTGTGCTGATGAAGCGCTTTGGTTGGCCGCGTCCGGCATTTCTGATCGGCTTTGTCCTTGCTTCCAATACCGAGACCTACCTTTATCAGGCGCTGCAGTTCTACAATTGGGAATTTTTGACGCGCCCTGGCGTGCTGATTATCGCAGCCCTGACCATCATTTCGGTTCTGATGGGCATGCGCAAACACCCGGCAAACCCGGTTGAAGAAGAAGAAAGCAGCCATTCGCATAATCCGAAACGCTGGCCGCAAATCATGTTTGCTGGTGGACTTTTTGCCTTCTTTGCTTTTGGCATTTGGGATGCAACCCAGCATTCCTTCCTTGGCAGCGTCTTTACCGGTGCTGTGTCGGTTGTGATGTTGATCGCGTCGGCAATCCTGATTTGGCAGCTGGTGTCATCACCCGCCTCACATGCCGCCAATTTCGACCATGAATATGATCTTGATCATCAGGATGTGAAACCAACCGCCGGTCTTTGGCACTACGTGCTGTGGGTTGCAGGCTTGGTGGTCGGAACGGCGGTGTTTGGGTTCCTCATTGCAATTACCGGCTTCTTTATTGCCTTCCTTCGGATCAAGGCCAAGGCGTCCTGGCTTCTGACACTGCTTTTGACCGGGTTGGCGGTTATCGGGCTTTGCATTCTTGCGTGGTCGCTGGTTCTCGATTTCCCGGCAGGGATGCTTCAGGACCTGATTGAACTTCCCTGGCCGCTGGGGTGATCGACATGAAAAATACCGTTATTGTGAATGACCAACATGCCGTTCCCTGTGTGATTATGCGTGGCGGCACTTCCAAGGGGCCGATCTTTTTGGCCAGTGATTTGCCCGAAGATGTCGCAATGCGCGATCGCCTTTTGCTTGCGGCAATGGGGTCGCCCGACAAACGTCAGATTGACGGTATTGGCGGTGCCGATACGTTAACCAGCAAATCGTGCATTGTTGCGCCATCCAGCCGACCGGACGCCGATGTCGAGTTCCTGTTCGCACAGGTCGCCATTGACAAGGCCGAGGTTGATGTCAATCCGAATTGCGGAAACATGACCGCCGCGGTTGCACCATTCGCGATCGAGGCCGGTTTGGTGCCGGTGACGGGTGATCAAACCTTGGTGCGGATTTACAACCAAAATGTCGGTGCATTGGTGGACGTACTGGTTGCCACGCCGGGCGGTAAGGTGACCTATAGCGGTGATGCTGCGATTGATGGCGTACCTGGTACTGCGTCGCCCTTGATATTGCGGTTCAAGGATATCATGGGCAGCAAAACCGGACGGCTTTTGCCAACCGGCAAGCCGATCAACTATATCGACGGGCTTGAAGTGACCTGTATAGATGTGGCGGTGCCGATGGTGATGTTTCGGGCCCGTGATCTTGGGATTACGGGGAACGAAACCAAGGCACAGCTTGACGGCAATGCGGAACTGATTGCCCGGATGGAAGCCGTGCGTCGCAAGGCATCGGAATTGATGGGACTGGGCGACTGTACTGGTAAGGTCGTCCCGAAAATGGCGATTTTATCTGAGCCGACAAAAGGCGGTGACATTACATCACGTTACTTTGTGCCGCATAATTGCCATGCAACCCATGCGGTGACCGGGGCGATATGTGTTGCCAGTTGCGCGTCACTTTCGGGAAGCATCGTTGATGGTATGATTGAGCTTAAGGCTCAGCCGCAGCAATGGATCCAGATCGAACATCCAAGTGGCGTGATTGCCGTGGAACTGACCATCGAAGGATCGGGTCCAAATCTTTCAGTGATATCGGGTGGTGTGATCCGCACAGCGCGCCGGTTGTTTGAAGGCAGGGTCCTTGTTCCTGAAAATATTCTGACGGAGGTTGCGGGTTGATGGATGTTGTCTTGATGCCGGGCGATGGGATCGGGCCGGAAATTATGTCTGTTACGCGCAAAGTGCTGGAGGCATTGGACCGTTCGTTTTCCCTGGGACTAAAATTTAGCAATGAAGACGTCGGATTTACGTCGCTTGAAAAGCATGGCGCCACCATTACGCCAGAACTGATCGAACGTGTGCGGAAAGCCGATTTGGCTATTCTTGGACCGGTTGATACTGCGCATTACCCACCGGCGGATCAGGGCGGGATTAACCCATCGGCGGCACTGCGCATCAATCTGGATTTGTATGCCAATGTAAGGCCTTCAAAGGTGTTTGAGGGCCTTCCTTCGGCTGTTGCGAACATGGACTTGGTGATTGTGCGTGAAAACACAGAAGGTTTTTATGCAGATCGCACAATGTATGCCGGAACTGGCGAGGCGATGCCGACGCCTGATCTTGCGCTTGCCACGCGCAAGGTAACACGTCAGGGCAGTTACCGTGTTGCCGCCTATGCGGCGCGACTGGCCGCAAAACGCCGGGGGCACTTGACCATCGTGCATAAAGCCAACGTTTTGAAGTTAAGCGACGGTCTTTTCCTGTCCGAAGCAGAAAAAGCAGCCGCAAAGCAAGGCGGGCTTGAGGTTCGTGAAGAACATGTTGATGCCATGGCGTCACTTCTGGTCAGAACCCCTGAAGCGTTTGATGTAATTGTCACCACCAATATGTTCGGCGATATCCTTTCAAACGAGGCGGCCGAGCTTGCAGGCGGGCTTGGCCTTTCGGGATCGCTTAATGTTGGCGATGAAAATGCGATTGCGCAGGCGTCGCATGGTTCCGCGCCGGATATTGCGGGCAAGAATATCGCCAACCCCGTATCGCTTTTGCTGTCGACCGCATTGCTTCTGGAGTGGAAGGGAGCAAAAACCGGACGCAACGATTTGCAGCAGACTGCCAACCGTCTCGATCTGGTAATTGCTGAAATGCTCAAAAATCCGAACACGCGAACAACTGACCTTGGCGGGACACTGTCTTGCAGTGATTTTGGCTCGATCTTGGTCGAAAAGCTTTAGGGAGCTCGTTTCGACAAGATAATTGCCGTTATATATGTGTGATGATGGACGGACAATTTGCGGTAGCTTTTAGCCCATAGTGCTTACACCCCTCCGTTGGAGCAGTATTCAAGCCAATCAGAAAAATGTCAGCTTTTCTGTCAATTCTGCAGCTTTTTGTCAGCTTTTGTGACAATCGATGACAACTTATCTGACAATCGGAAATGCTAAGGCATTGATTTCGCAAGAGGTCGGATGTCACCTTTTGTGGCACCTGACAGCAGTGATTACAGAACGTACTCACTGCTCCATCGCTCTATATATTCCCGCAAAAAACAGTCTGATCCGGCAGCTACCCGAATTGTTGTAACTTCGGGTTATGCAGCAATGTTTCCACTTTGCCGATGCGCTGATCCGAGGCCTGCATCAACGCATATCTGTTCTGATTACATCGCATATTGACATATCGGTAAATTCCGATATCTTCGTGTCATGGAAATGATCGATATATTCAAAGCCCTCTCGAACCGTACACGCCTTGAGATCCTCAAAGGCTTGAAAGAGCCTGCGAAGAACTTCCCTCCGCAGGATGAAGGTGACGTTGATACGGTTGGAGTTTGCGTTAGCAGTATTCAGGAAGGTGTTGGTCTGTCGCAATCGACAGTGTCAGATTACCTTGCAACCCTGCAACGGGTGGGGCTGGTCGAGGTCAGGCGCGTCGGGCAGTGGACTTACTACAAGCGGAACGAAGCAGCTATCCGCGCTCTTGCCGAGACCATAGGAAAAGAACTGTAATTTTTTCCTTTTATATATCGAGAATTCTCGATATCCCTTTTTACCGAAATGAGGTACCAAAATGAAAGCCCAAATACTCAAATCCTTTGGCGGTCCGGAAGCATTCGAACTTCAGGATGTCGCCAAACCAGTCCCGCAGGCTGGACAAGTCCTTGTCCGTGTCCATGCAACTTCCATCAATCCGCTGGATTATCAGGTTCGGCGCGGCGATTATAGCGACTTGGTTCCCTTGCCTGCCATTACCGGTCATGACGTATCCGGTGTTGTCGAAAGCGTCGGACCGGGCGTGACCAGCTTCGTTCCGGGTGATGAAGTCTGGTACACACCGCAAATATTTGACGGCGACGGCAGCTACGCCGAATACCACGTTGCGTCCGAAAACATCATCGGCAGGAAACCCAGCTCGCTCAACCATCTCGAGGCTGCAAGCCTGAGCCTGGTTGGCGGTACGGCATGGGAAGCCCTGATCGGGCGTGTCGCCTTAAGAGTGGGCGAAAGCATCTTGGTTCATGGCGGTGCTGGTGGCGTCGGTCACGTCGCAATCCAAATCGCGAAAGCCATCGGTGCCAAGGTCTTCACGACGGTACGCGAAGAGAACTTCGAATTCGCACGCAGCATCGGCGCGGATGTGGTTATCGACTACACCAAAGAAGACTATGCCAACGCCATTTTGCGTGAAACGGATGGCCAGGGCGTCGACGTCGTATTTGATACCCTTGGTGGCGACACATTGTCCCGCAGTCCGGACGTTCTGGCGCAACTTGGCCGCGTTGTCTCGATCGTGGACATCGCACAGCCACAGAACCTCATCGAAGCATGGGGAAAGAACGCAAGTTTTCACTTCGTTTTCACACGTCAAAACCGCGGAAAGCTTGATGAGCTTAGCACGTTGGTTGAGCGCGGTCAGCTTCGACCACACGTTGGCGCGGTCTATTCGCTTGAAGACATTTCACTCGCCCATGCGCGGCTTGAAACCCGCAATAACGGTGTCCGTGGAAAGATCGCGATTGCAGTGGATCCGTCAGCTCATCGCGCAAGTCAGGATTCCTGACCTCTGAGCATACGTTGAAAGGTGCAGCCATGATTTATGAGATCGCCCAATTGCCCGTACACAAGGAGCAAACTGAATCTTTCCGGCAGGCATTCGCCGAAGTTGTTCCGTTGCTTGCACGTGCGCAGGGGTACCGTGGTCACTTGCTGGCGGAAGGGATCGAAACACCCGAACTGTTCCACCTGATTGTGCGGTGGCGCTCACTCGAAGACCACACGCCGGGCTTTGAGGAAAGTGAGGACCATCAGACGTTCATGACGGGCCTGGAGCAGTATTTCTCGGAAGAGCCAAAAGTCTATCATGTCGAAGGCGAAGCTTTTATCTCAAACAACGGAGATGACTTGAGGAATAGTGGCTCCGGTGAGTTGTGGGCATAAAACAATCGGGTGGCTGTTGGATTTTCTAACAGCCACCCGTTTCCTGTCAGCAAATTCGTTTGTCACATCAGTTGGCAACGAACTTCAAAAGATCGGCGTTGAGTACATCCGCATTTACGGTCAACATTCCGTGCGAAAATCCTGGGTAAGTTTTCAAGGATCCGTTCGGTAGCAACTTAACGGCTTTCAAAGCGGAGGCAGCAATCGGAACAATCTGATCGTCCTCACCATGTAGCACCAAAGTTGGCACGTTAATCGCTTTGAGGTCGTCAGTCAGGTCTGTTTCCGAAAATGCTTTGATACCATCATAATGTGCCTTGGCGCTGCCCATCATGCCTTGGCGCCACCAGTTTTGGATCACGCCTTCGCTTGCAGTCATGCCTTCGCGATTGAAACCAAAGAACGGACCGGATGGAATATCGCGGAAGAACTGAGCACGATTGCCTGCCAAGGCGGCCCGGAATCCATCGAAAACTTCCAATGGCGTGCCTTCGGGATTTTGTGCAGTCTTCAACATCAGCGGTGTGATGGCAGCAACAAGAACAGCTTTAGCCACCCGGCCTGCGGGCTCTCCATGTTGTGCTACATACCGTGCAACTTCGCCGCCGCCTGTGGAGTGGCCGATGTGAACAGCGTTGCGCAAATCAAGTGCATTGGCGACGGCGAACGCATCTGCTGCATAATGGTCAATATCGTGGCCTTCGGAAATCTGTTCGGATCGACCGTGCCCACGACGGTCATGTGCCACAACACGATATCCCTTCGACAGGAAAAAGATCATCTGGGCATCCCAGTCATCTGAACTGAGAGGCCAGCCATGGTGAAACACTATTGGCTGGGCGTCTTTGGGACCCCAGTCCTTGTAGAAAATCTGTACGCCGTCGTCAGTTGTAATGTAGCCCATGGTGTCTTCTCCTGTGGGAAGAGGTTGAAGCGTGGCGGCCGCTGCATGCGATGTGCCCGACGGAATGGCTAAACTTGCGGCGAGAGCTGCGGCAGAGATAAGTGCATCTCGTCGGTTTAACGTGAAGATGGGATCGTTAGTTGGCATGAAATAACTCCCGGAATAATTCAAAGGCTGAAAAGTAGACGGGAGGATTTCTGACCTTTTGCAATCTGGAGAAGATACCTAACCGTCTAAGAACCGTCTGTGATGGTCACTTCAGAGATCGAGAACGCGAACCAAAATGGTCCGAAATCAAGTTCCGATTTAGGTGCGAAACGCAGGCAAATGGTCGTGCGTAAAGTTCCGCAAGGTCTATAAGAGTATTGATATCACTTGATTTTAAGGGGCGGTAGTCGGTCGGGAAGGAAAGCTGTGTCGCAAAAAACGCAACGGCGCGTGTCGTGACATAACCGGTGTAATTAGGTTTAATTGTCAGAGCCAAGATTGGTTGGCTGTTTAGCAAATGACAACGCAATGATGATGATTGTCATACTGGATTAAGCTTACTTGTCTATCGGAAGCCCGAGCGGCGGGCTCGGTACGCGCGGGAGACTTTAGACCATCAAGATGGCTTGTCGGCGGAACCGCTGGGGGGGGACTGTATCGGTTTACGTTCGCATCCAATTACTGATGGGGGCCGCTCGTATGCCAACGGTTGGGTATTGATGACATCAGGCGCCTCTGGCAAGCCGATCATGAGGATGGCTCAGCTGATTATAGGTCGTCCTATAGCTTCACAAGAAACATCAGAGTTTTTCGCCCTATTCCTGCATGGCCGGGGAATGGTCCAGTCTTATCCGGTACTTCGCCAAAATGCTGTCATACAACCCACTTTGATGGACCGTTTTCAGGCCCTGATTTAGGTGATCGAGAAGAATTTCTGGGGTCTCAGTTTTACGGGAAATGCAGGAGTAATGGGAACTGGTCGATATTACCTTGGTTCTTATTCTTTCTACGTCAGGGAGCCCGTCCTCATCTCCATTGAGCAGGTAATAGTCCATAGGGGGGCGAAACGTTAAGGCTGCGTCAATTCGATTTGAGTTCAAAAGATTGACCAGCGCTTTTTCGCTATTGGCAATCATGACATCAAACTTTGCTTTGCGCGCGTACACCTCCAGACTGTATCCATTCACAACGCCAACGGTCAGTTTGGACGCGTCTTCGGTGTCGATCATGTCAAAAACCTGTTCATTGGTGCTGTACATGGCGATCTCTCCGTCGCCAAGTGGATCAGAATATAGGAATTCTGCGTCTCTTTCTGGCAGGTAGCTACAAGAACAAAGCCCATCAACATGACCTGCACTGGCAAGAAAATAAGCCCTTTTCCAAGGATAGAACGGTGTAAGGAGTGTGATGTCGCGTGTGGCAAATGCGGCACGCAAGATTTCAACATCAAATCCGGGCATGACGTTGTTGTCAGCGATCATCGCGGCAGGGAACGGATTGCAGGCAAGTGTCACGGTCTTGCGTTCAGTGGCGGATGAGCCCAATGGATTATCTGCCAGTGCCGCACCGATCAAGGTGCTGATAAACGTAATCGTTAATGCGGCAAAGATTGCAGCATTTTTTCCAATCCAATTGGAAATTAACTGATTTTTGGCTTTCTGAAGGAATGGGATCATATCATTTAACTGCAATCAAATGATCAACTTTTGGGTTTGTTTCGCCCAGATGCAAGCGGTTAACCTTTTCCTGAATATCGCGATCCGCGCCAGACACCCGTTTGTGATGACGTAAGTGTTCTATCCATGAACCTTCCGACCATGTTTCGACAAACAGGTCGTGATCAGCGCTGTCCTGATGAAGCCCCCAATGGTATGCGCCATGGCGCTGGCGGGCTTTGCGCATTTCAGTCATGAGCTGCTGGAACGTCTCGTGATCTTTCGAGTTGATCCGATAGGAAATCCTGATCATGACAGGGCCGCGATCCTGTTCGGCACTTTCAGACAGGATTGGTTCGGGCCAGTGCATTGACGGGCTCAGATCAAGATCGGCACCCTGATTAAGCCGGATGCGCATTGTTGCGATCATCAGAATGATTGCTCCAACCCCAGCAGTCAGCAAAGCCATCTCAATCGAGAACTGTTCGGCAAGCCAGCCCCATGCCACGCTACCAATTGACATCGAGCCGAAAAATAGCGTCAGAAATACCGACAAACCCCGCGCACGCACCCAGTCAGGCAAAGCGGTTTGAGTGGATACATTCAACGAAGATAAAACCGCTATCCATGACGCCCCGGCAATGAAGGAGGCCATAACTGCCACGACTGGATGCTGAACCAAAGCGAAGCTCAACATCACAAGAGCTGTCCCGATTGTACCGGCCATAACGGTTTTGTCTGGACCAAGTCGTGACTTGATTTTGGGTAGAACAATGGCGCCGGCGACGGCGCCTGTGCCAACACTGGCGAGCAGAATTCCATATAGCTGCGCACCGCCGTCCAGCATGTTGCGCGCAATCAGTGGCAACATCGCCCAATAGGCGCTGGCAAACAAAAAGAACGCAACAGCCCGGATCAAGGTGGCGATCACCGGCGGGCTGTTAAATACATAGCGAAGACCAGCACGCATGGCCCCGGCCATGCGTTCTCGTGGCATGGTCTGGACATTCTCTTGAGGATTCCAGAAGAACAGAACGCCAAGAATTCCGAGAAAGCTGAGTGCATTGAGTGCAAACGGAGATACCAGACCTGCGCTGACAATCAGAAAACCGGCCAATGCCGGACCAATCGCACGACTGACGTTGATGCCCATGGAATTGAGCGCAATCGCAGCGCCCAAACGTGGTTTGTCAACCAGCCCCGGGACGATCGCTTGCCATGCAGGTGCCATCAATGCTGCACAGGTTCCCATCAAGAATGTAAACAGGATCAGGATCGAAGGCGTCACCAGTTGCAGATAAACCATCGCAGAGAGTGCTGCAGCCAAGCCGGCCATTACCAGATTGATGGAAATCAGTAATTTTCTGCGATCCATTAAGTCCGCAAGCGCCCCGGCAAAGATTGCAAACAGGAATACGGGCAATGTGGTCGCCGCCTGCACCAGCGAGACAACCAGCGGCGAGGGGGACAGCTCTGTCATGAGCCAGCCTGCGCCGACATCGTGCATCCAGGTGCCAATATTCGATATGACGGTTGCCACCCACAAAAAGGCGAATGCCCGATGCCGAAACGGTGCCCATGGACCTGTGTCAACTGGTTTGGTTTCGTTCATTTTTCCTCTTCCTGATGAAGATGACAACCCGCAGTAAGAACCTAATGCCGCAATGCGCATTAAATGCGTTGGGATGTTTTTTCGGACAGAATTGCTGCAAGTGCGAGCCCTGCAATGATCGCAACATGCTCAAAAAATATGTTGCTTTGTGCGGCGCGCTCCGTCTCTGGAAAAGTCCAGTACGCATGTGCAGTGAGTGTCGCAACAGCGGTAAATACTCCCAATGCGCCAGCGGCCAGCCACACTTGGCGCCCCAGGATGATGGCAATAGAACCGCCCAGTTGGAGAAGGATAATGCCCGCTGCAAGTGGTGCCGCGGGCGAAAGTCCGAAATGGTTCATCTCACCTATCGCTGCCGACCAGTTGAACAGTTTTGTCAAACCAGAAAGCCAGAACGGACAGGTCAGAGCAACCCGGATACCCAATTCAAATATAGCGCTGTTTAACAACTTCGAGATGGGGGCTGGCGTCATGACATTGTTCTCATGGTAAAGGAAACGGAAATTGTCAGTTACGCAGAAACAAACCCGGTTCGGTGCGCCGGTTTCCAAATGGAATTGACCGGCGCACCAGGGGGGTTATGACTTTGTTTCAGGCGATGCTGGGCCACACTTGGTTTGAGCACCTTTGACGTCACTTGCTACACCAAATGATTTGCCATGTAGGCAGTGTGCAGCGGCTTCTTGGACAGACATTCTGTCTTTGGCCCAGTTCACCGCAGTTTCACCAGCCAGCATACCAAGCAGTCCAAGTAGTGCGATGACGGGTGGGGCCGGGGATCGGGTTCCCAACAGCGCATAAATCACACCAACACCAAGCCCAATTCCAAGTGAAACGACATAAGGGGAAACAGTCATTCTCTTCTCCTTTGCTATACCGCGAAGCAGGAACAACCCAGCGCACCCCAGAAAGATTTGCTGTCTGCAACCGGGATTGGATTGTTCCATGCAATGCCATGGTCGTGGCCGTGAACGCCGCAACCGTGCGAACAACCATCGTGGCATGCACGTTCATGTGTCGAGGCTTCAGGACGTTGGGCCGGGCTTTGTTGATGCAAAACCGGACTCCAGGATGGCGATGCCGGTGGCAGGTTCGGTGAAAGGGACTGATAGTTGCCTTCGCCGTAAACCACTTTGCCGCCAACCATGGTCATGACCGAGTTGATCCGCCGGATTTCTTCGGGCGCAACGGCCATATAATCCGCCGACAGAACTGCCAGATCAGCATATTGCCCCGGCGCAAGCGATCCTTTGACGTCCGCTTCGCCCGAGAACCATGCCGAACCCTTGGTCCAGAGCATCAAGGCCGTTTCACGATCAAGAACGTTGTCATTGTCATAAAGTGGCATGCCGCCAACCGTTTTACCGGTCGTTAGCCAGTAAAGGGCAACCCACGGATCGTAAGACGCGACACGCGTTGCATCCGTTCCCGCCCCGACGGGCAGCCCCTGCTCAAGCATTTTGGCAATGGGCGGGGTCGCCATGGCGGCGTCTTTGCCGTAACGATTGACGAAATATTCGCCCTGGAAGGCCATACGATGTTGAATGGCAATGCCGCCGCCCAGTGCCTTGATCCGTTCGATATTGCGTTCGGAAACGGTTTCGGCGTGATCGATGATGAACCGGGTTTTGAACGGGTTCTTGCCATTGACGCGTTCAAATACGCCAAGGAAACGGTCGATGGTTTCGTCATAGGTTGCGTGAATACGGAACGGCCATTCACGATCAGCCAGCAGTTCGACAATCGGTTCAAGTTCACTTTCCATCACTGGTGCCAGATCCGGACGCGGTTCAAGGAAGTTTTCAAAGTCCGCAGCCGACCAGGTCAGGTTTTCGCCCGCCCCGTTCATGCGCAGCATGTCGCTTCCAGCACCCGGTTCGGTCAGTTCGACCCAGCGTTCGTAATCGTTCAATTCCTTGCCCGCTGTTTGGGCAAAAAGGTTGTAGGCGATGCGAACCGTCATTTGCCCGTCGTCATGCAGACGTTGAATGACGTCATAATCGTCGGGATAATTTTGTCCGCCGCCGCCAGCATCAATCACACTGGTGATGCCAAGCCGGTTCATCTCACGCAAGTAGTGGCGGGTGGAATTGATCTGATCTTCGATCGGCAGCTTCGGTCCCTTGGCCAGCGTGGAGTAAAGGATCAGGGCAGATGGTTTGGCGACCAGGAGTCCGGTCGGATTGCCCTTGGCATCCTTTTCAATCACGCCACCGGGCGGGTTTGGCGTGTTCTTATCAAAACCAAGAACGTTGATGGCGGCCTGATTAAGCAGGGCCTGCCCATAAAGATGCAGGATAAAGACCGGGGTTTCGGGGGCGGCAGCATTGATTTCATCAAGCGTCGGCAAACGACGTTCAGCAAATTGGAATTCCGACCAGCCTCCAACGACACGCACCCATTGCGGTGCAGGTGTAACGGCCGCTTGGGCCTTAAGCATGCGAAGGGCATCGGCCACAGAGGGCACGTTCTCCCATCGCAGTTCCATGTTGTAGTTCAACCCGCCGCGAATAAGGTGGGTATGGCTGTCATTGAGTCCCGGAATGATGCGACGACCGCCACCATTGATCATTTTGGTTTTGCCATCGGCAAGCTTGCGCATATCGGCTTCGGCGCCGATTGCCAGTACTTTGCCGCCGGCAATCGCAATGGCGTCGACTTCGGGTTTTTTGGGATCAAGCGTCGTGATACGGGCGTTGTGGATGATTGTTTCGGCTGTCTTGCTCATCTCGGTACTCCCAGTTGATCTGATTGGCAGCGCACTGAGTGCTGTGCTTGCAGCAGCACCTTGAAGAAATGTCCGGCGTTTCATGCGTGTGACCTTTCAACACCAAGCTCCGCACCTGCCGCTCATGTACGCCCGTTCAGTGAGGTACTTGACTTGGAAACGGCACTGAGAGTTTGGCGTGACAGAGGGCTTCGGAACGAAAAAACGCGGCAGATATTTTGTATCTGCCGCGTTTCCTTTATCGATCAGGAAGCTGCTTTCGGCGCAATCCGAGGACCATGTTCGACGCGTTCCGGCGCCTTGTGAACCATAGTGTAGGCGTAATCGACACCCATGCCATAAGCACCGGAATGTTCTTTCACCAACGCCATGACATCATCATAGGTTTCACGGTGTGCCCAATCGCGCTGCCATTCGAGCAGAACCTGCTGCCAGGTTACCGGCACCACACCAGCCTGAACCATGCGGTCCATAGCGTAGTTATGCGCATCGACCGACGTGCCACCTGATGCATCCGCAACCATGTAAATCTCGTAGTCGCCACCCAGCATGGCAGAGAAGGCAAAGGAGTTGTTGCAGACCTCGGTCCAAAGACCGGAAACGATCACTTTCTTACGACCGTTTGCAGCGAGTGCATCACGCACTTTCTGGTCATCCCAGGAATTCATCGAGGTTCGTTCAAGAAGCGGTACTTCGGGGAAGACGGCCAGAAGTTCCGGATAGGTATGGCCCGAGAAACTCTCAGTCTCGACAGTCGTGATCGTGGTCGGAATGTTGAAGATCTTGGCCGCCTTGGCCAGGCCAACGGTGTTGTTTTTAAGGACCTGTCGGTCGATGGACTGAACACCGAATGCCATCTGCGGCTGGTGATCGATGAAGATGATCTGAGAGTTATGCGGGGTAAGAAGTTCAAGCTTTTCCATTTTAGGTCTCCTGTTTGATAAAGCGACATTGCCTGCATGCAACAGGCGCAGGGCGAAGGGTCGGGGGCTAGGAAATTGGGATCGCAGACACGATCATCAGCACGCCAAAAACGACAAAGATTACGCCGGTCAACGCACGCCCACGCCGGGCATGTTCCGGTTTTCGAAACATCCTTACGACGTGCCGCGCACCAATTGCGTAACCGCCCAGAACAACAAGCTTTGCAACGACAAACGTCAGAACCAGAAGTGCCAGAACAGCTGGGCCGCTCTCGGCGGGAATAAACTGCGGGAACAATGCCGCAAAAAACAGAACGGCCTTTGGATTGCTGATCCCGACGCCGAATGAGTGAAACCAGAGTGCTAAACCGTCGCGTCCGTGTGGAATTTCAGCCGTTCCCTGAAGCTCTTGCGGTTGGTCAATTGGTTTGAGATACGTCCATCCCAGCCACAAGACATAGAGCGCACCGAGCAACCGCAGGGTCAGAAAAATCAATGGATACGCTTCGAGCAAAGCACCCAAGCCGACCACCGAAAGTGTCGCCAACAGCGCAATTGCAACAAGATCACCGCTCAGCGCACCCAAGGCACGACGCCAACCAAAGGCAAGTGCATTGTTTACAAGAAACAATGTAGATGGACCGGGTGTTGCGCTTTGAGCTGCGCAGATCAGGATAAAAGCAAAATATGATGATAGTTCCATCGCGCACTCTCGGCAATAACTTGTTCAGCGAAACAGTAGAGTGTTGAAGTAGCCGAATGGTGTCCCCGCCGATTTTACTAGGTAGGGGACATCTAGTTGTCTGAATCTGAAGACGTGATAAAGAGCCGTGACAAAATGTCAGGTGTTCATTATTAGCCTGACGGATCTATTGACTATCCCTGGTTGGGGATGGGTGTGTTAAGCAGTTGCTGTTCCCACTGGAATACAACACCACTTGCACCGGCATGTTGCTTAAGTATTTCAGAAAGCTCGGAAATATGTTCTTCCCGTGCCCAGTCGCGTTGCCATTCGGAGGCCAGTGCCAGCCACGTCATCATATTCGCGCCGGCTGCGATCATCCGCTGGATAGCGACTTCATGTGCCTCGACTGAAACTCCGCCGGATGCATCGGTTATGACCGTGACATCCCACCCTTCGCCAAGGGCTTGAATGGTTGGCATGGCAACACAGACTTCGGTCCACAGACCCGCTATAACAAGTTGCTTGCGGCCCGTTTCCCTGACGAGATCCACCACATTGGGATCTTGCCAAGTGTTGATCAAAGTACGGTCGATGATTTCCTGTCCCGGGAATACTTCGGTAATTTGGGGAAAAATGTTACCGCCCTGACGTGCGATTACAGTTGTTAAGATCGTCGGTACGCCAAACGCCTTTGCAACTTTTGCCAGTCCGACTGTGTTGTTAACCACCATATGCGGATCGTGGCTATTGAGGTTTGCCAGCTGGTAAGGTTGGTGGTCGATCAGCACAAGTACCGAGTCTTCCGGGCGAAGTAGCGAGTCAAGGCCATTACGAATGCGCATAGACTGTCCCTTTCGTTATTCGAATCAGGGCTTGATTGCTCGAATTATTGTATTTTGCGCCCCGTGAAATGACAGTCGCAGGTCTCTGGATAAGACACTAGTGCCCGTATATGATATGCTGTGTCGCAGCACAGGGAACGCGAAATTGGACATAGAAGAATTAGAAACATTCGTAGAAGTTGCTGACTCCGGGGGGATTTCTCCTGCCGCGCGTCGACTGGGTCTCTCCAAATCAATCGTCAGTCGGCGACTTTCACGTCTGGAATCTGCGCTTGGTGTCCAGCTTCTGGCGCGCACGACCCGAGGTGCGGCACTTACCGAGGCCGGAGTGACGTTTCGTGAACATGCTGCGCGGATTCGAGATGAATTAGAGTTGGCGAAAGACACACTGCTGCCAACCGGTGAGCTTTGCGGACGGCTTCGTATCGCCATGCCGCTTTCATTTGGTCCGACCCACTTTTCCCCTGTTCTTGCAAAAATGGCGCAACGCCATCCCCAGCTTCAAATCAATGCCTGCTATAGTGATCGTTTCGTAGACCTTATTGCCGAGGGGTTCGATTGCGCGATCCGGCTGGGTCACCTTCCTGACTCCAACCTGATTGCAAAGCGGTTTGCGCCCATTCATGGCAAGCTCGTTGCTAGCCCCTCGTACATCGAGATGTATGGTGCACCTGAAACGCCCGAAGATATTGTACTTCACCAAGCCGTTTTACAGGGTACCGAGACATGGCATTTGATGGACGGTGACAATATCGTCACGGTGCAGCCGCAAGGGCGTTTCAAGTCGGACAATGGCATAGCACTGACCGCCGCTGCGGCAGAAGGTCTTGGCATTGGATGTCTTCCCAATTGCCTTACCCACGAATACTTGGTTTCCGGAGCCCTTGTTCCGGTGATGCCACAATATCCCCCAAAGTCCGGAGGGGGCTTTGTGGTGCGACCACCGGGAAGTTACCCGGACCGCAAGGTGCGCATACTAACCGAAATGCTGATTGAGCATGTTCAGGCCAATCCCCATCTATGGGAAGCATAGCCCTGCCAAGCTAGCAAGCGCCAACTCGGTCACCTCGGTCAGTATTATTCCGAGCAGACATTCCACTTCGTGCGACACAGTTAAGCGCATAGCGTGACTAGCGCAGCGAAAAAACATCCGCCAGTGTGTGGAGTATCCTTCTGATCGGTAGTGCAATTTTGCCTGCTCGGCCTGCAAGGGCGCTAAGGACAAGTAAGGAGTGCGCGTATGAGTTGGAACCCCGCATTGCAACCGGGCTGCCCCGATGATGTAGATACTGACGCGATTGAGACACTTATTGTCCCGCGTGCAAGAGACCTTGGCGATTTTGAGGTTCGTCGCGCCTTGCCTGCACCAAAGCGGCAGATGGTCGGCCCCTTCATCTTCTTTGATCAAGCTGGACCGGCAGAATTTCTGACCGGCCGAGGTGTTGATGTAAGACCACACCCGCATATCGGTCTTGGCACAGTCACGTACCTTTTCCGCGGTGATTTTCATCATCGGGATAGTACAGGGGCAGACCAGATCATTCGTCCCGGCGAGTTGAACTGGATGGTTGCCGGGCGCGGTGTATCCCACTCAGAGCGGACGTCAGCGCAAGCCCGGTCCGGGCCCAACAGTTTGTTCGGAATACAAACTTGGCTCGCACTACCCGATCAGTATGAGGATATGGCCCCGACATTCGAACACCATAATCAAGAGACGCTGCCAATAATCGAGGATTCCGGCGTCAAGCTTCGACTTATTCTCGGCAACGCCTATGGCAAGGTTGCACCTGCGACAATGCTCTCCGAGACCTTTTACGCCGATGTGATGATCGAAGCAGGAGGTCGATTGCCTTTACCCGACAATCACGAGGACAGAGGCATCTACATCGTCGAAGGCTCAATATTGATCGCCGGACAGGAGTATCAATCATCTCAAATGATGGTTTTCCGCCCCGGAGACAAAATCACCGTATCGGCTGGTGAGAAAGGTGCTCGTATCATGATCCTCGGCGGCGCCACCCTTGAGGGTCCACGGTACATTTGGTGGAACTTCGTTGCCTCGTCAAAAGAGCGTATCGAAGAAGCCAAGGTCGAATGGCGCGCCGCAAACTGGGGCAATGGACGTTTTGATCTGCCTATCAATGATCGTGATGAGTACATCCCCATGCCGGATTGAGCGGCGTCGCGGAAATACCTCAAAGACAGCCAAGTCGGTCCGGGGTTGCTTTAGCACTCATTTCGAAATGTCTTTTTCTGAGATCACAACCAGTAACCGCTGTACATCTATGAGATGGATACGCTCAGTTTCGCGCGGAGTAACTCAACATACCGTGTCGTGCTGCTGTGTCGTGAAATAGAGAATGCCAAGTTGAATATAGAAGACTTAGAAACATTCGTCGTGGTTGCCGATGCGGGCGGAGTTTCTCCCGCTGCAAGACGGCTAGGTGTATCCAAATCAATTGTCAGTCGCAGGCTCTTTAGGCTTGAAGCGGCGCTTGGTGTTCAGCTTCTTGCTCGAACAACACGTGGTGCTGCCCTCACTGAATCCGGGGTTGCATTTCGTGAGCACGCCGCAAAGGTGAGTGCCGAAATCGAAATTGCGAGGGATACGATCATGCCCACGGGGGATCTTCGGGGGCGCCTGAGAATTGCCATGCCGCTCTCATTGGGACCAACACACTTCGCCCCCGTTCTTGCGAAGATGGCGCAACGCTATCCCCAGCTTCAGCTACATGCTTGCTATAGCGACCGCATTGTTGACCTTATCGCCGAAGGTTTTGATTGCGCGATCCGGGTCGGCTACCTTGAAAATTCCAATTTGCTCGCTAAACGCATTGGGCCCGTCTATTTGAAACTTGTCGCAAGCCCGTCTTATATCGAGACACATGGAGCGCCAGAAACGCCCAAGGAAGTCATGGCGCACCAGGCTCTAATGCAGGGAACAGAGTCCTGGAAATTTATGGATTGTGACAGGGTCGTCACGGTCCAACCACAGGGGCGCTTTAAATCCGACAACGGCATCGCTCTTACCGCTGCGGCAACAGCCGGGCTTGGTCTTGCCTACCTTCCCGACAGCTTGATCTGTGAATATTTGAGGTCGGGCGCCCTCATTACAGTTATGACTGGGTATCCTCCGCCGCCTGCCGCGGCGTATGTTGTCCGACCACCCGGCCAGCACCCTGTAAGAAAAATCCAAGTGCTTACCGAAATGCTGATTGAGCATCTCGAACAAAACCCGTGTCTTCGAGGGAGGGCTGAAAATTGAGAGCAGAGCTCTGACTAACGCGCAGAACCAAATCTCAAAACGAATAAGAATTTATCTATGCAGTATAGAGCCGAACTGCAAAAAACGTTCCCTACTCTAAATGCCATGAGGCACAACGGCAGTTTGTCATTTCGCTCAATTTAGAGGGTATGACGGACCATATGTTTGAAATTGTCAGCTTTTCTGTCAATTCTGCAGGTTTTTGTCATCTTTTGTGACAATCGATGACAACTTATCTGGCAATCGAAAATGCTAACCAACTGATTTTTCAAGAAGTCGAATGTCACCTTTTGTGGCACCTGACACCCGAAAAATTTATGCCGCCTGAGACCGACGCATATATGCGTCGGTGCCGCCAATGGTTTGTCATAATTCGGGGTATTCAAGCACTTTCTTCGGATTTCTCGACAGAATCGCGTTCTACCATAAGGCATTCGACCTTGATCTGGTTTGGTGTCGCCAAAAGGCCGCCAACGCTGTCGATCAGTAGTTCGGCACCGATTTCACCCATTTCGTAGTGTGGCAGAATGAGCGTCGTGAGGGCAGGGTGCGTGTGTTGGGCGATTTCGCGGTCGTCAAAGCCGATTACAGCCACATCGTCCGGTATACTTTTCCCCAGTTCGCGCAGGGCGTCAAAACAACCAAGCGCCATCAAATCATTGCCACAGAAAATCGCGTCTGGTGGATTGTCGAGTGCCATGAGCTCATGGGTCATCGAATAACCGGTTGAGGGCTCCCAGTTGCCTGGACGCACAAGCGCTGGATCAAACGGTATATCGTTGCTTGAAAGTGCCTGCCGGTATCCCTTGAGGCGGTCGCGCGAGGCATCGACACCTTTTTGCCCGTTAATGATCGCAATACGCTTGCGACCCGCTTGTATCAGACGTTCAGTTGCCGCCCGTCCCCCCAGCAGGTCACCTGGCAAAACAGACGGAAGTGTACGGGTGCTGTCGTAGCAATTGACAAGCACAGTGGGCTTCTTTGACAGGACCGGTGGCAGTTCCACCAGTCGGGTAAGAATTGTACCGTAAATGATCCCGATGACGTTCGAGTCTGCCAGTTGATTGACGATGCTGGCTTCGATGTTCGCATTGCCGTGGCTGACCGCGAGGCAAACATTGATCCCGTATTCCAGGGCCTTGTTGTGCGCCCCTTCAAAGGCCAGCGCCATCCAGGGATCGGTGCTGATTTCATCTGCGATAAAGATAATGACTGACCGTGACTTGTTGCTTGGCGCAACCTGGTTTTCACGTCGAACAAGCTGATAGCCAAGTTTGTTCGCAGAATCGATCACGCGCTGACGTGTAGATTCAGTCAGTTTGGCCGGGCTCCCGTTCAGGACCAGTGAGACTGTTGCCTGCGATACGCCCGCCATCGAGGCAACATCCATCATCGTCGGGCGATTTTTGCCACCGTAATGTTTCTTTTGCGACATTGAACTCGTTTTGCCTCTGGTCTTTTCGCCAACCGATATTGTGCAGTGATTGCGTCAGATGGTGCAAAAACGACCGATAGACAGCGTTTTCGCCCTTAGAATTGAACAGGTTGGCGCACGTCTGAACCACCAAGCCGATATTGGTAATACCTTATTCAAGACGATCAAGACAAGCCGTCTGCCGCGCCTGCAGCATAATTAGTAATCATTCTTGCGGTTGAATTTATATCGGCATTCTATCCTGAGGTCACTTGACTCCATATTATTAATTAATATTATTAATTCAATAGGGAGGATAATTAATGAAAATTTTGATTACGGGTGCAGCCGGCAAGGTCGGTAAGGCATTTTTGGCGGCATTTCTTGATAACCCCAGGTATGCATCGGCCAAGATCGTGGCGCTGTGTCATAACCGCAAGATCGAAGCGGGTGAACGGGTAGAGGTCATTACGGGGTCTCTGTCTGATCCGGATGCGGTTGCGCACGCGATGGAGGGTGTCACCCACGTTCTTCATATGGCGGCGGTGAAAGAAAGCCCCGATCTGGTCATTGATGTTGCGATCAAGGGGATGTTCCTGCTTCTGGAAGCCGCGCGCCAGTCATCGACGCTTAAGCAGTTCATTCTGATAGGTGGTGATTGCTCTGTTGGGCACATTTTCAAGGATTATCCGGCGCCAATCACAGAAACCTCCCCGCGGCAGGCTTATAGCGGCTGTTATGCGCTGACCAAGGTGCTCGAAGAGGTGATGATCGAGCAATATCAGATCCAGTATGGCCTGAATGGCACCGTTTTGCGTGCGCCCTGGATCATGGAAAAAGACGATTTCAAATATGCGCTTTCGTTTGGTCCGGACCAGTTTGGTGGCCCGGTCTGGGGCGACTTGATAAGCGCGGAAAAGGCTGCGCGCCTTGCCGAGGGCAGTTTTGTGCCGTTGATGCGTGATAAGAAGGGCGCGGCTCTTAAGCGCAACTTTGTGCATGTCGATGATCTGGTCGCTGCGTTGATGGCAGCCCTCGATCACCCTGCCGCGATGCAGGAGCTTTTCAATATCTCTATGGATGAGCCGATCGATTACGCGCAGGTCGCAGATTACCTGGTGCGAACGCGCGATATGGAACCCGTGGAAATCCCCACACCGTTTCACAGCAACTGGCTTGATAACACCAAGGCACGGCACGCCTTAGGTTGGCGGCCGCAAGTAGATTTCGAGGAGATGATCGAGCGGGCCTGGGCATATGAAAGAAGCCCGAGCGATCCTCGGAAAATCTGGTATCCGGGGTAATCAATTCCGGGCCAGACCAACTAGGGAGAGCTAAACGTGAAACATAAAATGTTACTAACTCTCACATCTGCGCTCATTCTTGCGACAGGTGTTGGCGCTGCAAATGCCGATGGGAAAAAGACATTGGCCATTGTGGTGAAAGGCTTGGATAACCCGTTCTTCGAGCAAATCAATCTGGGTTGTCAGAAGTGGATGTCGGAGAATATGGACTCTGAATACGAGTGTTTGTACACCGGGCCTGCATCCAGTGCCGATGAGGCTGGCGAGGTTCAGATCGTCGATGATCTGTTGACCCGCGGTGTTGCCGCAATCGCAATTTCGCCGTCAAATGCGCCGGCAATGGCAAACCGAATTCGTCAGATCAACCCGAATGTTCCGGTGATGACGATTGATGCCGATTTCCTTGAAAAAGATCGCGACTTGCGTGCGACCTATCTGGGGACTGACAACTATCTGATGGGTGTCAAAATGGCCGAAGAAGCCATGATGCTTAAGCCGGATGGGGGGTCGGTATGTTTGCAGTTGGGGAATGTTGCGGCGGACAATATCAACGCGCGTGCTTCTGGCTTCCGCGACACGATTTCAGGGGCTAAGGGGACAGAGCGCCTTGCGAACAGCAATGGCTGGACGGAAATTGAAGGGTGTCCGGTCTTTACCAATGATCAGGTCGATCTTGCCAATCAGCAGATGGCCGATACCTTCACGGCAAATCCCGATCTTGATGCCTTTATTCTGATTGGCGGCTGGGCACAGTTTGCACCGCAAGCCTATGCCCAGGTTACCGATCAGGTCATGGATCGGCTGAAATCCAAGGAGCTGATCCTGATTGCGGGCGATACACTTCCTCCGCAAACCCAGGCATTCCGCGACGGGCGCAGTCACGCGCAGGTCGGTCAGCGTCCGTTTGAAATGGGGTATCGGGCACCTGACGTGATGATCGAACTGATCAATGGCGAAAAGGTAGATGATCCACTCTATACCGGGCTGGATGTTTGCAATCAGTCGGATCCGGGTTTTTGTGCGGATAACTAATACCAATCCTTGATGAACTGGGCCGGATTTGTTGATCAGATCCGGCTCGATTTTTATCCGGACTTACACAGGGCGGAAGACAACGTGACAAAAACAAAAATCAACTGGGGCATTCTTTCGACGGCCAATATCGGCGTGGAGAAAGTTATTCCGGCAGTCAAAAAATCAGCCTCTTCGAATGTGCTGGGGATTGCATCGCGCAATGCAGGGCGATCGGCGAGGGTGGCAAATGATCTTGGAATACAGAAGTCTTATGCGTCTTACGAGGCGTTGATTGCTGATCCGGAAATTGACGCGATTTACAACCCGTTGCCAAACCATATGCATGTCGACTGGACGCTAGCTGCAGCACGGGCGGGTAAGCATGTGCTGTGTGAAAAGCCCATCGGATTAAATGCACACGATGCAGAAAGGCTACGGGCGTGTCCGAAAAATGTGTTGGTCGCAGAGGCCTTTATGGTGCGCTACCACCCGCAATGGATGCGTGTGCGCGAGATGGTCAGAAGCGGTGAGCTTGGTGAGGTCCGAGCGATCCAGGCGGCATTCAGTTACTTTAACGATGATGGCCAGAATATCCGCAACAGGCCAGAGGCCGGTGGTGGTGCCATCATGGATATCGGATGCTACCCGATTACGGTGGGCCGGTTTTTGTTCGAAGACGAGCCTTTGCGCGTCATGGCCCTGATCGATCGAGATCCCGCATTCAAAACCGATCGGATGGCGAGTGTGGTTGCGGACTTTGGCGGCGGCCGGCAATTGTCATTCATGGTTTCGACGCAACTGTGCCCGTATCAGACCTTGAATGTGTTTGGCACGAAGGCACGGGCCGAAATCATGATCCCCTACAATGCGCCGGCAGATAAAGAAACCGCCCTGATTGTCGATGCAGGCGAGAGCCTGGAGGGCAGTCTGGCTGGCTGCGAGATCGTGCCTGCGTGTGATCAGTATACCGAACAGGCGGAAATGTTTGCGCAGGCCATTCTGTCAGGAAGAGGTTTGCCATACGGCATCGAGGATTCGATTGCCTCCATGCGTGTTCTTGATGCCGTTTTTGCGAGCGAAGAGCAAAAAACGTGGGCCAATCTGTGATTAAAACCATCAACTTACACAACCGTGGGTGAAAAACGCTTGATCCAAAATTATTAATGATATTATTAATTATTAGCCGCACAGATAATTTATAAATACAGTCGTGCGGATTGTTAATCGGGAGGATTAAACGCATGAAATTTGCAACAACATTCGCAACCCTCGGTCTGTCAATGGTTCTGGCTGGCGGGGCGTTCGCACAAGAAAAGCAGCAGCTTGCATTCGTGGTGAATGCTGCTTCGGATTTTTGGAAACTGGCAGAAGCAGGGGTCGAAGCCGCACAGGCAGAACTCCCCGAATATGAGCTGCAGTTCCGGTATCCTGCACAGGGAACGGCTGCACTTCAGAATGCGCTGATGGATGATTTGGTCGCCGGGGGAACGGATGCGATCATGATTTCCTCGGCCGATCCAAAGAACTCTATTGATGCGTTCAATCGCATTGCGGCCCAGGTGCCGCTCTTTACCACCGATAGTGATGCCCCGCAAAGTGATCGCATCGCCTATCTTGGATCATCCAACGTTGCCGCTGGCGTTCAGGCTGGTGAGATTGCCGTGAAAGCACTGCCAAACGGCGGAAAATGCATGGGCTTTGTCGGGTTCCTTGGTGCCGACAACGCGATCGAGCGTATCGCCGGTTTCCGCCAGGCGGTTGAAGGTAGCGGTATCGAGCTTGTCGATGTGCGTGGTGATGATGTTGATTTTGCGCGTGCGCGATCAAACGTCGATGACGTGCTTGCGGCAAATCCCGACATTGATTGCATGGTCGGATTCTATTCCTACAACCCGCCGAAAATTTACGAAGCATTGCAGGCTGCTGGCAAGTTGGGGCAGGTGACCGTTGTTGCCTTTGATGAAGACCCTGTGACGCTTGGCGCGGTTCGTGAGGGCAGCTTTGCTGGCACGGTTGTTCAGGACCCCTACCAGTGGGGCTATCAGGGCATGCACCTGATGGCGGATTATCTTGAGGGCGATATGTCGAAGGTGCCCGCAGATGGCTTGATCATCGTGCCGACCCAGGTGATCGACAAATCCAATGTTGATGAGTTCGAGGCGGTCGTTAAGGAAAGAATAGGCGGGTAATTTTCTTCCCCCTGCCTAGCGAGCGGGCGTGTGAAATCTGCGAGTGCGCCTGCTCGCACCTTTCCAACGATGTCGAATGGACATTGGGGAGCCGAATATATGAGTGCAGTGCATGGGCTTGATCTGCGACTTGAAGGCGTCACCAAGGTTTATCCCGGTGTGGTGGCCCTTAATGATGTTTCATTGCAGATCAAAGCTGGCGAAGTTGTTGGACTTCTTGGTGAAAACGGGGCCGGAAAATCGACCCTGATGAAGATTCTCGGCGGGCTGATCGCGCCTACATCCGGGAAAATTATTCTCGATGGACAGCAGTATGACGCCTTTGACGTCAAACAGTCCCAACAAGCAGGGATCGCGTTCGTCCATCAGGAACTGAATGTTTTCGATAACATGGATGTTTCCGCAAACATCTTCCTTGGCCGGGAACTGGTGCGTGGGCCTTTGCGGCTGACGGATCGCAAAGCCATGAATAAAATGGCGGAGCCGCTGATCGAGCGGGTTGGCGCCCCGTTCAGGCCAGAAACACCGGTTTCCACATTGTCCCTGGCGGAGTGCCAGTTGCTGGAAATCGCCAAGGCGTTGTCGATGAACGCGCGGTTGGTCATCATGGATGAGCCGACATCAAGTCTCACACTTTCTGAAACCAACATGCTGCTTAAGGTCATTGCAGACCTTAAGGCACAAGGGATTGCCGTCATCTATATTTCACATCGCCTGAGCGAGGTGGAGGAATGCGTCGACCGTGCGGTTGTCCTGCGCGATGGCCATAATGTAGGCGTGCTTGAGCGTCAGGCAGTTACGCATGATGCGATGATCCGCATGATGATCGGACGAGAGCTCAAGGCGCTTTACACACCACCTTCGGTGCCTGCGACCAAACCCGTTCTTTCCGTCAAAAACTTTGCGATCAAAAGCAAGCCTGATCGCACGGCAAGCTTTGATGTGATGGCGGGCGAGATCCTTGGCGTTGCGGGCTTGATCGGGGCAGGGCGTACAGACTTGGCCGAGGCAATCTTTGGTGTCGGTGACAAGCTTGGTGGCGAAATTCGGATTGATGGCAGAAAGACCGAGATCAATAGCCCGACCGATGCCATCGCAGCAGGGCTTTATCTTGTGCCCGAAGACCGCAAACGGGCCGGGTTGATCCTTGAATTTCCGACATTGGAAAATGTCACGATGGCCAACTTGCCAGCATACACATCGCGCGGGCTTGTTTCCCAGAAACGTCAGATCGCTGTGGCGGAATCCCAGCGCAGTGCGCTGGCGATCAAGACACATGATGTTCGCCGGGCAGCAAATGAAATGTCTGGTGGAAACCAGCAAAAAGTCGTTCTGGCAAAGTGGCTGTCCATGGATCCCAAAGTCATCATTTTCGATGAGCCGACCCGGGGGATCGATGTCGGCGCAAAAGCCGAGATTTATGGATTGATGCGATCGCTGGCCGATCGCGGAGTGGGGGTGATGATGATATCGAGCGATATGGAAGAAGTAATCGGGGTTTCAGACAGGATTGTCGTGATGAAAGACGGGCTCATTACTGGGGAATTGCCGCGCTTTCGCTTTTCCGAGAGCAATGTGCTCAATCTTGCCGTCGGTAAAGTGCTGGAAGAGGCCTGAGAAATGCAAAAAAAAGATATCGGTCTTGGCATTCTGATTATCGTGGTTGGCGCAATTGTATATATGCGCAACCCGCTTTTTCTGTCGCCCATCAACCTTGGCAATACCGCAAATCTGATCGGCCTGTTTGGCCTGTTTGCCATTGGGCAAGGGTTTGTCATCATGACCGGCGGTATTGATCTTTCCGTCGGATCGGTGATCGCGCTGCTTGGTGTGTTGTTTGTCGACATGGTCGGTAAGTTCGGTGTTCCCTGGCCATTGGCCTTGGCGATCATCATTGGCCTTGGTGTTCTGATCGGGCTGGCGCACGGTATCCTGATTACAAGATTTAGGCTGCAGCCATTTGTCGTTACCTTGTGCGGGCTTTTGATTTATCGCGGCATTGCACGTGGATACACGGCCGAATCTACGGCAGGCTTTCCTTTTGGTTCCAGTTATCCCCAGCTTGAATGGCTTACAATCGGGCGGAGTTTCGGCGTGCCGCACTCGTTCGTCGCGATGCTGATTGTAGCGGCGGTGATGTGGGTTGTTTTGCATCACACAGTTTTTGGTCGTCACCTTTGCGCGGTTGGCAAAAACGAGGAAGCCGCACGCTTTTCGGGGATAAACACCCGTTTCGTAACGGTGATGGCATATGTGATCTGTGCCGTGCTCGCATCGATTGCGGCGATATATTTCGCAATGTTCACCAAGTCCGTCCAACCGTCTTCGCACGGTAACTTTTACGAGCTCTATGCGATTGCGGCGGCTGTTTTGGGTGGATGTTCTTTGCGCGGGGGCGAAGGATCAGTGATCGGGATCGTTCTTGGGGCCGTGTTGCTACAGGAACTGCAGAACCTGGTGAATTTGTTGGGCATTCCATCTTCGCTGAACTTCGCAGTGATGGGCGCTGTGATTTTGCTGGGTGTTCTGGCAGATCAGCAATTTGCAGCCTATCGCACCAGAAAAAACACCGAAAGGGCGCTGGGCTTGCTGCAAAAGCCATAAATCACAAAAGAAAACCGTCTGCTTGCTACCGCGTTAGGTGGATCAGCAGATATGGGGGGTGTTCATGAATGTGCTTGAACTTAAAAACATATCCAAACGTTATGGCGCCATACAGGCGCTTGATAGCGTGTCACTTGCCATTGCGCCGGGCGAAGTTGTCGGACTTATGGGCGATAACGGTGCGGGGAAATCCACCTTGGTCAAGGTGATTGCGGGGAACTTTGCCCCGACGTCGGGCGATATCCTTATTTCCGATAAGAAAGTGGCGTTTAACAAGCCGTTGGATGCACAGAAAGCCGGTATCGAGGTCGTTTATCAGGACTTGGCGATTTGCAACAATCTGAGTGCAGCGTCTAACGTATTTTTGGGGCGTGAACCAACCCGCAGGATCGGGCCGATCAAAGTTGTGGATTATGCCTTCATGCGCAGCAAATCCGCCGAACTGTTTGCGCGATTGAAATCGGAAACCCGTCCCCGTGATCTGGTGCACAAAATGTCCGGCGGGCAGCGTCAGGCTGTTGCAATCGCACGAACCCTTTTGAGTGATGCCAAGATCGTTTTGATGGACGAGCCAACGGCTGCGATCTCTGTTCGGCAGGTGGCGGAAGTCCTCAACCTTATCCGGCAGCTTAGTGATCAGGGTATCGCCGTTGTTCTGATCAGCCATCGAATGCCCGATGTCTTTGAGGTCGCAGACAAGGTTGTTGTCCTAAGGCGGGGCGAACTTGTCGCAGACAAAAAAGCATCGCAGTCTTCGCCAGAAGAAATTACGGGCCTGATTACCGGCGCGATTGAGCACGCATGAGTGGACCAAAAAAAGGAACAATGAATATGGCAACGCCGACTCTTGCTGAAGTCATCAATCGTTCTCAGCATCATGGGCTGATCGCGCGGATCACAAGCCAACAGATTTTTTGGGTGTTTATGGCGGCTGTCTTTGCCTGCCTGGCATTGACGATCCTGACCGACAGTTTCGCAACAGAGCGCAACCTGTTTAATGTGACCCGCAATTTTGCGTTTGTCGGGATCATTGCGCTTGGCATGACGGCGGTTATTGCCTCCGGCGGGATTGACCTTTCTGTTGGCTCTACGCTGGTGATCTCTGCGATGACGGTCAGCGTCATCATGTCCGCAGGAATGCCGTTTTGGCTCGGTTGTATTGCCGCACTTGGCATCTCGTTGCTTGTGGGCGCGGTTAATGGCGTGTTGATTGCCTATGCGAAAATGCCGCCATTCGTGGTGACGCTTGGCATGTTGTCGGTCGCGCGCAGTCTGGCAATGGTGCTTTCTGATAACAAAATGATCTACGAGTTCGGGCCGGATCACGACTTTTTGCTTTGGCTTGGGGGTGGTTCAACGCTTGGTCTTCCGCATCCGTTGATCATCATGGTGATTCTGGCCTGTCTGACGGCGTTTGCGTTCAGGCATTTACGTTGGGGCCAGCATTTGTTCGCGATTGGCGGCAACGAAAACGCAGCGGTTCTGACCGGCATTCCCGTCGCGCGCATCAAAGTCAGCGTTTATATGTTTTCGGCCCTGATGGCGGGTATTACCGGGGTCCTGGAAGTTGGCTGGCTTGGTGGGGTTACGACCAATCTTGGTCAGGCCATGGAGCTGACCGTCATTGCCGCCGCGGTCATTGGCGGTGCCAATCTTGCAGGTGGTGGTGGCACTGCGTTTGGTGCCGTGGTCGGAGCACTCTTGATTGAAGTGATCCGCAACAGTCTTATTTTGCTTGGTATAAGCACATTTTGGCAGGGAACGTTTGTTGGATCGTTCATTGTGATCGCCGTGGCGTTTGACCGTTTCAGGCAGAGAAAGTCATAGACCTACAGAAGTGCTCTGAGAGAAATGTCTTCTTTTCCCTCAGTTCAGCAACTTTTTGTGAGCGTTTGTAGCAATCGGAAATACCAAGTAGTTGATTCTGCTGTATCTCGAATGTCACCTTTTGCGGCACGTGACAGCTATACCTCAGACAGCGAGACTCTTGTCCCGTCAGTCGCGGATTTCGCGATTGCATGAATGACTTTTTCGAATTCGTAAGCGTGTTCGAAATCGGGGTAGGCCGGGTTGTCATCGCGGATCGCACGAAGCAGTGCGGCAGCTTCGATGACTTTTAGGTCGTTAAAGCCAAGCTGATGTCCCGGTGCCGGGCAGAATTCGCCATAAGGCGGATGTGCCGGGCCGGTCAGGATGGTGGTGAAACCCTGCTGCGCCTTGTCGCCTGAATTGCGAAAAAGCTGCAACTCGTTCATGCGCTCCTGATCAAAGCAGATCATACCCTTGGTGCCATGAACTTCCCAAGCCAGCCGGTTTTTTCGCCCCCAGGCGGAGCGCGATGTCGAAAGGCTGCCCTGAGCGCCGTTGGCGAACCGCACCAAGGCAGATGCCGTATCCTCGTTTTCGACCTTGGCCCGCCCGGTTCCATCGGGGAGTGGGCGCGTAGTGTGAACAGTTTGCATATCGGCAATCAAACTGTCGATTGGTCCGGCAAGGCCATATGCCATCGATACCAGATGACATCCCATATCCCCCAATGCCCCAAGACCGGCATCGGCAAGCTTGGCCCGCCATGTCCAGGGGAGTGCAGGGTCAGCCTGATAATCCTCGTCCACCCAGCCGCGGAAATGGACGATCTCTCCAATTTCACCGCCCTGGATCAGCCGACAGGCATGTGTGAATGCCGGGTTTTTGATGTAGTTGTACCCGACCATGGTTTTGATGCCTGCTGTGCGGGCGGCATCGCGCATTTCACGCGCCTGATCCAGCGTCAGAGCCAGGGGTTTCTCACAATAAACATGTTTGCCCGCCTTGATGGCGGCAATAGCCATGTTGAAGTGAAGCGCATTCGGCGTGGTAATCGAGACGATATCGACATCCGGATCTGAAATCAGCGATGTCCAGTCGGCAGTACTTTTGGCAAAGCCGAACTGATCGGCCATCTGTTTGGCTTTTTCGACCGGCGTATCACATAAAACCGCAAGATGAGACTCCGGCACCTCACCCATAACAGCCCGTGCTGCACCAAATGCCAGCGCATGCGCCTTTCCCATGAAACCAGTGCCAATCAGGCCAATGCCAAGAGATTTCATTTGCCGGAACTCCTCACCTAGTCAAAATAGAATTTTTGTTCTATTTAATGGATGGTCATGGAACGCGCCGTGCGTCAAGCAGAAACAAAACAAGGAAGAATAAACGCCATGAGTGATCAGACCGCACCTGTTTCGCTTGAGGAATTCAATCACCGTCTGGCCGAAATATCGGAGACCATGCCCAAAAGGCTGCGCCAATGTGCGGAGTTTGTTGCGCAAAATACGGACCGCATCGCTGTTTCCACAGTTGCCGAACTATCGGTCGGTGCAGGTGTGCAACCCTCGGCCTTCATGCGGTTCTGCCAGTTGATGGGATTTTCCGGATTTTCCGAAATGCAGAAAATGTTTCGGGAAACCTATGCACAAAAATGGCCGGACTACGCCACCCGGCTTGAGAATCTGCGCGCAACAGGGGATGACAGCCCCAGTGCCCTGCTGGCCGAGTTTGTCGAAGCCGGGCGGTTGTCTCTGGAAAATCTGGCGTCAACGGTTGATCTGGAAACGCTGGAAAAGGCGGTCGATGTTCTGGCTGAAGCCCCGATGATCCATGTGGTTGGTTTCAGACGTGCCTTTCCGGTTGCGAGTTATCTTTCCTATGCGTTCGAAAAGATGAACATTGCCGCCGTTCTGCATGACGGTGTTGGTAACCTCAATCCACGCCACGCGATCCGCGAGGGCGATGTGGTGATTGCGATCACCTTTGCGCCCTATTCACAGGAAACAATTGATCTTGCAGCCTATGCGCATGACCTTGGAAACAAGGTTGTGGCGATCAGTGATTCGCTGAGCGGGCCGATGCGCAAAACAGAAGCCTTGATGTTATCGGTATCGGAAGTCGATGTCGGGGCGTTCAGGGCACTTTCGGCGACAATCTCGTTGGCGATTGCCTTGGCTGTCTCTGTCGGGGCAAAGCGCGAGAAACTGATCGATGGAAAATAATTATTGAAAAACAAAAATAATGGAATAAAAATTCCATGGCGTATTCCAAGCAGAATATGCGTATCAGCATAAACGGGTGCGAGAGACATCCGCGTGATCATCCCGAAATCATCGATCTGCAAATCGGTTTGCCAGGTTCTTGCTGGCGTGTCGCAGGTAGTTCGGGACGGTCAACGTAAGTCAAGGCGGGAACGCCGAAGGGAAGGAACATCGGAATGCTTAAAATAGGTTTGCTGGGCGCTGGACGTATCGGGCAGGTCCATGCGGTGAATATTGTCGCGCACCCGCAAAGTGAACTGGTCGCGGTGTCGGACAAATTTGACGAGCCTGCCGAGAAGCTCGCCCAGATGTATGGCGCTGCTGTGCGTAGCAGCGAGGACATCATTGCCGATCCGGCGATTGATGCTGTGTTGATCGCAACACCGACCGATACCCACGCCGATCTGCTGGAGGCAGCGACAGCAGCAGGGAAGGCGGTTCTGTGTGAGAAGCCGGTTGATCTTGATCTTAAGCGTGCCCTGGATTGTCTTGCGAGATGTGAACCGCACGGCAAACCCATCATGGTTGGATTTAACCGCCGCTTTGATCCGAACTTTGCCCATCTGAAAGCGGCCTTTGATCAAGGCGAAATCGGCAAGGGGGAGCTGCTTTCGATCACTTCCTTTGATCCGGCACCACCGCCGGTAAGCTATGTAAAGGTATCTGGCGGGATTTTCCGCGATATGGCGATCCATGATTTTGATATGGCCTGCTGGATGTATGGTTCGCTGCCCGACAAAGTCACCGCCGTCGGATCAAGTATTGTCGATCCGGAGATCGGAAAGGCAGGTGACTTTGATACTGCCGTTACCACGCTTGAGTTTTCTGGTGGACGTATTGCCGTGATTAAAAACAGCCGTCGTGCTGCCTATGGCTATGACCAGCGCATCGAGTTTCTGGGCTCGGACGGGTTGCTTGCCGCACATAACGTTCTGGAAAACACGATTGAGAAAATCACCGCGCACGGTGCAACCAAGGCCAAGCCGGAGCATTTCTTCCTCGAACGTTATGCCAAGGCCTATCAAATTGAATGGAACAGTTTCATTGAGGGCGTGCAGGGGGCATCGCCCCTTCCAGTGACCCTGAAGG
The DNA here is from genome assembly GCF_059052855.1 of Thalassospira sp. CA1. Lineage (NCBI taxonomy): Bacteria > Pseudomonadati > Pseudomonadota > Alphaproteobacteria > Rhodospirillales > Thalassospiraceae > Thalassospira > Thalassospira sp. CA1. The sequence goes on along the minus strand of NZ_JBZCIA010000004.1, from coordinate 156,052 downwards.
ACGGGATCAATGCGCTAGTCGTCGCCGAGGCCGCCGCGCTTTCCGCGCGTGAGGGAAGGAGCGTTGATGTCGCAAAAGAAATTCTGCCCTGATTAAACGCGTCCAGATCAGGGCTTGAACATTAACCGGCGTGGCCCATCAGCTGCGCCGGTTTTCTTTTGGCGATCAGGGGTCTGTGCCATGCGAGTCGTCCCGAAAACTTAAAACGACCGATGGCGACTACCTTTATTTGCACGGACGTTGTTGCCCATCGCATTTGGTTCGGGGCGGGATGAGCGGCGGTTTCAGTTGGTTTGGCAAGGCCTTGTGGCAGCGACAGAGGGTTATCTCGCAGTGCAATGGAAAAAAAATGTTGATTTTGACATAAAATAGAACAAAAATTCTATTCAACGGTTTCAACGGGTCATATCGACCCACGCCGCCAGAAGCAGAAAGGTTGCACAAAGACGACTGACTGCCAGAAGAACACATAAATTCAATGGGAAAACCCCAATATTTCAGCCGACTAGGGAGGCAACAGATGAAAAAGGCGCTTACTGCCATCGCGGCAGCAACATTTGCATTTGCCGGTTTGTCCGCAACCGCATCCGCAGAAAATGAAAAATTCGTTCTCATCAGCCACGCACCGGATTCTGATAGCTGGTGGAACGTGATCAAAAACGCGATCAAGGTCGCGGGTGATCAGATGGGTGCAGAAGTCGAATATCGTAACCCGCCGACCGGTGACCTTGCCGATATGGCGCGTATTGTCGAACAGGCTGCTGCGACCAATCCGGATGGCATCATCGTGACCATCGCGGACTTTAACGTCCTTAAGGGGCCGATCACCGATGCGGTGGATAAGGGTATCCCGGTCATCACGATCAACTCCGGCACGCAGGAACAATCCGAAGAACTTGGCGCGCTGATGCATGTCGGCCAGCCGGAATATGATGCCGGATTTGGTGCCGGTAAACGTGCTGCCGCCGCTGGCGCGAAAAGCTTTGTTTGTGTAAACCACTACATCACCAACCCGGCATCTGTTGAGCGTTGCCGTGGCTTTGCCGACGCACTTGGTGTCGAGCTTGGCAGCCAGATGATCGATAGCGGCCAGGACCCGTCGGAAGTAAAGAACAAGGTTAGCGCGTATCTCAATACCAATCAGGATGTTGATGCTGTGCTGACACTGGGCCCGAACTCTGCCCATCCGACCCTTGCAGCCCTGCGTGACGCGGGTCTTGCTGGCGAAATGATGTTTGGCACGTTCGATCTGTCATCCGAGATTGCCGAGGCCATCAAGGCTGGTGAAATCAACTTTGCCATCGATCAGCAGCCTTACCTTCAGGGTTACCTTCCGGTCGTTATCCTGACCAACTATGCCCGCTATAGCGTTCTGCCGTCCGGTCATATCAACTCGGGCCCCGGTTTCATTACCAAAGACAACATCGCGCAGGTCGAAAAATACGCCGGCGAATATCGTTAAGATTTCCTCCCGCCAAGGGCGTGCCTCAGGCCGCCCTTGGTACCCACCTGATAGTTAAAAGAGTGATGCCATGTCGGACGAGCGGCTCAAGCAAGTCTCAGCCATTCGCCGTGCCATGATCAGGCCCGAACTCGGTGCGATCTGCGGTACGATCCTGGTCTTTGTTTTCTTCTTTATGATTGCCGGTGATAGCGGCATGTTTTCCCCGGAAGGCATTCAGAATTGGGGCGTTGTATCGGCCCAGTTTGCCATCATCGCAGTCGGTGCCTGCCTGTTGATGATTGCCGGTGAATTCGATCTTTCGGTCGGCTCAATGATCGGCTTTGCAGGCGTGGTGATTGCCATTCTGTCTGTTCAATGGGGCCTGCCGGTTTGGCTGTCTATCATTGCGGCCTTCATCGTATGCACGGCACTGGGCGCACTGAACGGTTTTTTGGTGATCAAAACCGGCCTGCCGAGCTTCATTGTTACCCTGGCGTTCTTATATATTCTGCGTGGTCTGACCATCTGGCTTTCCATCCTGACAACCCGACAGACCATTATTGGCGGGGTTAAGGAAGTTGCCGAGGGAGACCCGCTTGCCTGGCTGTTTGGCGGCGTGATCTTCAAGGGCTTTTTCCAGTGGCTTGGCGATATCGGTGTCATTGATACCTTTACCCGTGGTTCCCGTGTCGGGCAGCCGGTTGTTGAAGGTCTGCCGATGCTGGTCATCTGGGCGCTGGCATTGATCATTTTTGGTCACTGGCTTTTGACCAAAACACGTTTCGGTAACTGGATTTTTGCATCCGGCGGGGATGCGCAGGCCGCACGTTATGTCGGTGTTCCGGTAAATCGCGTTAAGATCCTGATGTTCATGTTCACCGCATTCTGCGCCACCGTCTTTGCGACCTGCCAGGTCATGGAATTCGGGTCGGCTGCGGCAGACCGAGGTTTGCTCAAGGAATTTGAAGCCATCATCTGTGTGGTGATTGGCGGCGCACTTCTGACAGGTGGTTATGGTTCGGTCATTGGTGCTGCGCTGGGGGCTTTGATCTTTGGTGTGGTTCAGCAAGGCTTGTTCTTTGCTGGTGCAGAAAGTTCGCTTTTCCGGGTGTTCCTGGGCGGTATCCTGATCTTCGCTGTGATCATGAATACCTATATCCGCCGCATGATTACGGGAGAACGGTAATGAGTACGCCATTGATTGAAATGGACAATATCGAAAAGCATTTCGGACCGGTAATCGCGTTGGGCGGCGTTTCGTTTAATGTGATGGAAGGCGAGTGCCACTGTCTTTTGGGGGATAACGGTGCGGGCAAGTCGACCTTCATCAAGACCATGTCAGGCGTACACAAGCCGACCAAGGGTGTCATGCGGGTCAGTGGTCAAGAGACCGTTTTCGACAGTCCGCGTGACGCGATGGAAGCCGGCATCGCGACTGTTTATCAGGATCTGGCGATGATCCCGCTGATGTCTGTTACGCGCAATTTCTGGATGGGCCGCGAGCCACGCAAAAGCTTTGGTCCATTCAAATGGATCGACTTCAAGCATGCCAACAAGGTCACCTTGGACGAAATGGCATCGATGGGCATCAATCTGCGCGAACCCGAACAGGCGGTTGGTACGCTGTCGGGCGGGGAGCGGCAAACAGTTGCGATTGCGCGTGCCGTGTATTTTGGGGCCAAGGTCCTGATCCTTGATGAACCGACATCGGCACTTGGTGTGCGCCAGACGTCAAACGTTCTGGCGACCATTGATCGGGTGCGCAAAGCCGGAATTGGCGTGATCTTCATTACCCACAACGTGCGCCACGCCATGGCAGTGGGCGACAGGTTTACGGTTTTGAACCGCGGCCAAACCCACGGCACCGCGAAGCGGGGTGAAATCAAACCCGAAGAGCTTCAAGACCTTATGGCGGGCGGTCAGGAACTGGCCGAACTCGAAGGGTCCCTTGGAGGGACGATTTAATGAAGCGGCTTGATGTCATTACGATTGGACGATCATCCGTTGACCTTTATGGCGCCCAGATTGGCGGGCGTCTTGAGGACATGGCATCGTTCAAAAAATATATCGGGGGTTCCCCGACCAATATGGCGTGCGGGACTGCGCGACTGGGATTGAAATCTGCGCTTATTACGCGGGTCGGCGACGAGCATATGGGGCGTTTCATCCGCGAAAAGCTGGTTGCTGAAGGCGTTGATGTTCAGGGTGTTATAACCGATCCTGAACGCCTGACTGCGCTTGTGCTGTTGGGCGTGCGCGATCAGGAGCAGTTTCCGTTGATTTTCTATCGCGAAAACTGTGCCGATATGGCGTTGTGTGAGGATGATATCGATCCCGACTTCATTGCAAGTGCACGCTGTGTGACGGTTACCGGGACGCACCTTTCGCATCCCAAAACCCGTGCGGCCGTTCTTAAGGCCGTTCGACTGGCCCGTGATGCCGGCGCCAAAACCGCACTCGATATCGATTACCGTCCCAATCTTTGGGGGCTGTCGGGGCATGGGGATGGTGAAAACCGTTTCATTGCCTCGGACGCTGTTACCAAGGAATTGCAGGCGACCCTGCATCTGTTTGATCTGATCGTCGGCACTGAGGAAGAATTCCATATTGCCGGTGGTGTGACCGATACGCTCGAAGCGCTTGAAAATGTTCGTGTGATTTCGAATGCGACGCTGGTTTGCAAACGTGGTCCGATGGGGGCCGTGGCGTTTGCTGACAAAATTGGCAAAAGCCTTGATGACGGAATTTCCGGGCCGGGATTTACGGTTGATGTGTTTAATGTCCTGGGTGCGGGTGACGGGTTTATGTCGGGCATGTTGAAAGGATGGCTGTCTGATGCGGATTGGGAAACATCCCTGAAATACGCCAATGCCTGTGGTGCATTTGCGGTTTCGCGCCATGGCTGTACGCCTGCTTATCCGAGTTGGGATGAACTGCAATTCTTCTTTGATCGCGGTATCAAAACGCCGGAACTGCGCAACGATGCAGAGTTGGAGCAAATCCACTGGTCAACCAACCGTAGCGGCAGTTGGCCGGAAATGCGGGTTTTTGCATTTGATCATCGGATGCAGCTTGAAGATCTAGCCGATGATGTTGGCGTTTCACATGACCGCATTGGTCCGTTCAAGGAGCTGTGCCTGCGCGCGGTCCAGAATGTTTCCGGCGGCAGGGATGGATACGGCATCCTGTGCGACCGCCGACTGGGGCGTGATGCCCTTTATGCGGCGGCCGGCACCGGGCTTTGGATCGGGCGACCGGTTGAACTTCCGGGGTCGCGTCCGCTTGAGCTGGAAATTGGTCCCGATCTTGGCACGCAACTGGCGGAATGGCCGGTGGAGCATGTGGTCAAGGTTTTGTGTTTCTATCATCCCGATGATGATGACGTGACCAAGGCCGATCAGGAAGCCACCATCATTCGGCTTGCCAATGCAGCGCGCGGCAATGGCTTGGAATTCCTTCTGGAAGTTATTCCGTCAAAGGTTCGCGATTGTGATGATGAAACAACGGCCAAGGTGATCAGGCGTTTCTATGAAATCGGTGTTTATCCCGATTGGTGGAAGCTTGAACCGATGAAATCGGATGCGGCATGGCGCAATGCCTGCGATGCGATTGCCCAAAATGATCCCTATTGCCGGGGTATCGTCGTGCTTGGTCTTGATGCACCGGAAGCGGAGCTGGTTGAAAGCTTCGAAGTCGCAGCGCGCTTTAACATGGTCAAAGGCTTTGCTGTCGGGCGCACGATCTTTATCGATGTTGCGCGTGACTGGATGCAAGGTACGATTGCCGATGATCAGGCCGTTACAGCAATGGCCCAAAAATATCGCGCCCTGTGTGATACCTGGGACGCGGCACGCAAAAAATCGGGAGGAGCGGCATGAAAACCGTTCGATTAACCGCCGCCCAAGCAATGGTGCGGTATCTGAGTGTACAGCGCAATCACGACGGAGAAGACTTTTTCGGGGGCTGCTGGGCTATTTTCGGTCATGGCAATGTCGCCGGAATGGGCGAGGCACTTCATGGCGCAGGCGACAGTTTTCCGACATGGCGTGGTCATAACGAACAAAGCATGGCCCACGCGGCGATTGCCTATGCCAAGGCATCCAATCGCAAACGCGCCATGGCGGTAACAACGTCGATCGGGCCGGGTGCGACCAATATGGTGACGGCCGCGGCACTGGCGCATGTCAATCGCTTGCCCGTTCTGTTTATACCCGGCGATGTGTTCGCCAATCGTGCACCGGACCCGGTCTTGCAACAGATCGAAGATTTCGGGGACGGTACGATTTCGGCCAATGACTGCTTCAAACCGGTCAGTCGGTATTTTGATCGTATTACCCGCCCGGAACAGCTTCTGACAGCATTGCCACGCTCAATGGCGGTTATGACAGACCCGGCTGATTGCGGCCCGGTGACCCTGGCATTTTGTCAGGATGTGCAGGCAGAAGCCTATGACTGGCCAGAAAGCTTCTTTGTGCCAAAGACATGGAAAAACCTGCGTCCCCGTGCGGACCTTCAACAGATTGAAGACGCCATTGGCGCGATCAGATCGGCGAAAAAGCCGCTGATCATTGCCGGTGGTGGCGTGCATTACGCCCAAGCCTGTGATGATCTGCGTGAATTTGCCCATCGTCACAACATCCCGGTGGCCGAAACACAGGCAGGGAAATCTGCCTTGCCGTGGGATGATGATCTTAATATGGGCTCGATTGGTGTTACCGGGGCAAGCAGTGCCAACGCCATTGCCGAGGACGCCGATCTGATCATTGCGGTTGGCACACGTCTTCAAGATTTCACGACGGGCAGCTGGTCGCTGTTTAAGAACCCTGATCGTTGTATTCTTTCGATCAATGTGGCGGCCTATGATGCGCGTAAACATGATGCGATTTCGGTCGTCGGCGATGCGAAGGCCACATTGGCGGAGCTCACCAAGGAACTGGGCGACTATCGTGCAGGTGCGGTGGACCCGGCACTCAAGCAAAGCTGGATGGATGCGGTTGAGGGTGTCACCGCGGCGCCAACAGGAAACGCGTTGCCAACGGACGCACAGGTGATTGGTGCGGTTCAGCGCAGCACAGATGAAAATGCGATTGTTGTTTGTGCGGCCGGTGGGCTTCCTGGCGAACTTCATAAGCTTTGGAAAGCAGCCCGACCCAATGGCTATCACGTTGAGTATGGTTTCTCGTGCATGGGATACGAGATTGCCGGTGGGCTTGGGGTCAAGATGGCCTGCCCGGATCGCGAAGTTGTCGTTATGGTGGGGGATGGCTCCTACATGATGATGAATTCCGAGCTCGCGACCAGTGTGATGCTGGGGCACAAGATCATCACTGTGATCCTTGATAACCGGGGCTTTGGCTGTATCAACCGTTTGCAGATGGCAACCGGTGGGGAAAGCTTTAACAACCTTCTTGATACCGCGCGCCATGTCGTGCCCTCGGCAATTGATTTTGCCGCGCATGCCGGTGCGATGGGGGCAATTGCCGAAAAGGTATCGTCGATCACCGAGCTTGAAGACGCCATGGTGCGCGCCAAGGAGGCTGATCGATCCTGCGTCATTGTCATTGATACCGATCCGTTGCCAAGCACGGAAGCCGGTGGTCATTGGTGGGATGTCGCCGTGCCGGAAGTATCGGTTCGCCCAAGCGTCAACGAAGCCAGAAAAAATTACGAAGCCGCGCTGAAAAAGCAGCGCCCGGGAGATTAAAATAATGATCCTTTACGGTACCAATCCGATCGCCTGGTCCAATGATGATGACCAGACCCTTGGCGCAGACATAAGCCTTGAAACCTGTTTGTCCGAGGCGGGAAAGATTGGCTTTTACGGCATTGAAAAAGGCCACAAGATGCCGACCGAGCCAGCGGCACTGAAAGCTGCCCTTGCGCCACATGGCCTTAAATTCATTTCAGGTTGGCATTCGCTTAATCTTCTGACCCATTCGGTCGAGGACGAGAAAAAGGCCATTCAGCCGCATCTGGATCTTCTGAGGGCGATGGGATGCAAGGTTTGCATCGTCTGTGAAACGTCAAACGCCATTCACGGCAATGATAACGCAGCCCTTAATAACAGCCCGGTTCTCCATGCCGATCATTGGGCCAAGTTCGGTGCGGATGTCGAAAAAATCGCCGCCTATTGTGCCGAACAGGGTATCGATCTCGTTTATCACCATCACATGGGTACGATTGTCGAAACGGCCGATGAAATTCATGCCTTCATGAAAAATACCGGGCCGAAAACCAAGCTTCTGCTTGATACCGGTCATGCCTGGTTCGGAGGTGCCGACCCGGAAGAACTGGCGGCGCGTTACATGGATCGTGTCGGCCATATCCATTGCAAAAACGTGCGCCCGGTTATTAGCAAACAGGTCCGTGAAGAAGGGCTTAGCTTCCTTGAAGGTGTGCGGCGCGGGGTCTTTACCGTCCCGGGTGATATCGAGGGGGGCGTTGCGTTTGAACCGGTTCTGAAAATCGCAGCCGACCATGGATATTCCGGCTGGCTGGTGATCGAGGCCGAACAGGACCCGAACGTTCGCAACCCGTTTGAATATCAGTCCTTGGGACTGAAATCGCTGCGCGACATGGCACGGAAAACCGGACTGGATAAAGGAGACGCCTGATGGCTGATCTGCTCAGAAAGCCGAATGGAACGACCGGGAAGGTCCACGATATCACGACTGATAGTGCCAATTGGGGGTATGTCGGGTTTGGGCTGTATCATCTGAAACCCGGCGAAACTGCCCGGGAAGCAACCGGCGACCGTGAGGTCATTCTGGTCTTGGTTGAAGGCAAGGCAAAGATTTCTGTCGATGATCAGGATTTCGGTGAGCTCGGCAAACGCATGAGCGTGTTTGAGCGTATCCCGCCAGCCTGTGTCTATGCGCCCAATGATGCCAACTGGAAAGCTGTTGCGACAACCGATTGCACGCTTGCGGTTTGTACCGCACCCGGCAAGGGGAATTACACTGCGCGCGTAATCGAAAACATCGAGCTCGTAGAGCGTGGCAAAGGGGCGAATACCCGATATATCCATCCGATTGCCATGGAAGAAAAAGACATCGCCGATAGTCTTCTGGTGACCGAGGTCTTTACCCCGCAAGGCAACTGGTCAAGCTATCCGCCACACCGTCATGACGAGGATAACTATCCCGACATGACCTATCTCGAGGAAACCTATTACCATCGCCTCAATCCCAAACAGGGATTTGGTTTCCAGCGGGTCTTTACCGAAGATGGCGAACTTGATGAAACCATGGCGGTGTCAGACGGCGATGTTGTGCTGGTGCCCAAAGGCCATCATCCGTGTGGAAGCCCATATGGCTATGAGATGTATTACCTCAATGTCATGGCAGGCCCGATGCGCAAATGGCGGTTCCAGAACCATCCAGACCATGACTGGATCTTCCAGCGCGATAGCAAGTGATGCCCTTGTTTGATCCAGGACCCAACAGGGCGCGCAATTGCAACATGGTGACACGCCTTGCGGTGCATGTTGTCATGGCTGTGCTTAGCGTTCTTGTGGTGTTCTGGGTTAGTGCAGCTCTTTCTTCATCGTCGTTGCTCAGCTCCGATATTCGGAACGAGGCGAATGAAGTTTCCCCGATTACGGGCATGGCCTGTCGAACCTGGCTCTTTAGGGTTCTGCCTGATTCCAAACAACCTGAACGCGGAAGCCCTGCAAAAGCGCGCTATTCAACACCATGCGGATGGTCGTATTAAAACCGGATTATGATTTCGGGTGAGGTTTGATATCACCTCGCTTCACATTGCAAAACCCACCAGTGGTCTTGGTCGTCGCGGGGGTGAATGACCTTCAAATGCTTGCTTTGGCGATTAGTTTCGACAAAGCCGCAAGACGTTCATGCCCTGTTGGGTGAAGAACTGGATCTGTTTGCTGATCGCCAATCCGGTGTCAGGTATTTCGCCGTGTTTGTCGGTAGACGGACTGATGCTGATAAGGGTCGCATCCCGGCGGGCCAGGGCAAGGATGTCGGGTGCCACGTTCTTGTCGTGGAAAATGATATCGGCTGTTTCGATGTTGCCGGCAACACCGTGCGGGATGTCATAGGCGTTATCGGCGCTGATTGTGACCTGCAAGGATTGGCCGGATGGCACGGTTGCGCTGCTGCCTTGCGGGACAAAGGTGCGGAGTTCATGTGCAAGGTCATCCGGGGTGACTTTGCCGGTGTTGTCCGCGCGCAAGGCGTTTTGGAAAAACCGGGTCCAGAAGCGCTGTCGTGACAGGCTGTCGCTTAACTGTGCGGCCACGGTTGCGCGGGCATCACGGGCGATTTTGGCAATGTTTGACAAGGTTGCCGGGAACACGGTTTCAAGTCGCTGGCGTAACATGCGTGCCAGTGCCGGGGCGCAGGCGCCCGTCGAAATCGTGATCATGATTGGCGCGCGATCAAGAATGGCGGGGACAATGAAATCGCAATGCGCGGTCTTGTCGACGACATTAAGCAAGATGTTGCGTCGTTTGGTTGCCGCCTCGACCCGCTTGGTCAGGTGGGGATTGTCCGTCGCGTCAAACACCATGATCGCGCCATTAATCATGGTATCGACAAACGGGGCACGTTCCCATGTGATCTGACCGGTATTGTGCATTTTTGCAACATCATCGCACACTTCAGGCGCGATTACCGTGATGTCGGCATGACTGCGCAGCAGAAGGCGGAGCTTGCCCGCGGCAACTTCGCCGCCACCAAGCACAACAACCTTCTTGCCCTGCACTTTCACAAATGCCGGGAAGTAGGCGAATTTTTCGTCCGACTGATCGGTGCTTGCCCGAGGTGCCGTGGCGTTCAGAGTGCTATTCTGCGGCGCGCGGTAATACGTCATCGAGAATCTCCTTTATCTCCGGCACGCAGGATCCGCATCCTGTTCCGGCCTGAAGCAGGCGGCCGATATCGGTCGCCGTCACGGCATTCTGTTCAGAGATGGCATTGCTGATTGCGGCCAAACCGACCGAGAAGCATGAACAAATCAGGCGATCATTGATCGCCCCGGCATCGGGCATTCGCCCGGCCAAAAGCGCGTTGCGTTCAACCGGCGCGATGGCATTCGCACCCAACAGGTTTGAAACCCAGTCACGACCAAGTGCCGGGCGATCAGGGCCGACAAACAGCGCCCCGGTAATCCGATCTCCCTCGAGGCGGGCAAACCGATGGACCCCCTTGTTGGCGTCGGAATACTCAATGATCTGCTCAACGTCCCTGTTCGCGGCAATCGGCAACAGGGATTTAAACAGGATCGGGGCATCACCGGCGATTTCGTAAACCATGCTGCCCGGTCCGGTCGCACCGACCCAGTAGGGCAGTTTGGAAAGATCGACCGGTGTGCTTGAAAACAGCAATCCCTGCCATTTGGCGCTAAACGGCTCGAGGGCGACCGGAACATGTTTGCTTTCGGGTTGGCCGGAGTGGGGGTCAACATTGGGGGGCTGTAGTCGGCCAATCCCACCCGCGGCCGAAAAGACATCGTTCCAGTGCATCGGAACGAAAACCTGTCCTGGTGTTTGCGCATCCGTAATTGCCACCCGCATCAATGCAGTGCCATGTGGGCTTTTGATCCGGGCGATCCCGCCATCAGAAAGGCCGTAAAGCACAGCATCTTTTGGGTGAATTTCAAGCAACGGTTCAGGGCGATGCGCGCTGAGGCGCGCGGCAGTACCTGTGCGCGTCATGGTGTGCCATTGATCGCGGTAACGACCGCTATTGGCAATCAGGGGATATTCCCGGGTGGTTTGAGATTGCGGGCCGCTGTGGGTAAGGCCAAGCATCTTGGCGCGCCCACTTGATGTGGTGAAGATCCCATCGCCATAAAGACGTGTGGCGCCATTCGCAGGCTGAGACTTGCGCGAGGCCGGCCATTGAAACGGTGCCATACTGTCATAGGCTGATTTTCTGGCCTTGTACCATGCACCGATATCAAAGGCACGTGTGCCATCATTTTCGAATTCCGACAGGGCGGCGTGCTCGGCAAAGATGTCGCTTGGGTCCTTGTATTTGAACGCCTTGGCATAGCCCATGGCCCTGGCGACTTCGGACATGATCCACCAGTCTGGCTTGGCATTGCCAAGGGCTTCGCGGAAGGGGCGTTGGCGCGAAATGCGACGTTCGGAATTGGTGACCGTGCCCGATTTTTCGGCCCAACCAGCAGCGGGGAGTCTGATGTCGGCATGGCGCAATGTATCGGTATCGTTCACCACATCTGAAACAATCACCAAAGGACAACGCGACAGCGCAAGCCGGACGCGATCAGCATCCGGAAGGCTAACAGCCGGATTGGTCGCCATGATCCACACAGCCTTGATTTCCCCACGCTCAATAGCGCGGAACATATCAACCGCCTTGTATCCTTCGCCCTGTTCAAGAACATCGGATTTCCAGAACCGACGCACGCGATCAACATCAATCGGGTCATTGGGGTTCATGTGGGCGGCCAACTGATTGGCAAGCCCGCCAACTTCGCGTCCGCCCATGGCATTTGGCTGGCCGGTGACGGAGAACGGGCTTGAACCCGGTTTTCCGACGCGGCCTGTTGCCAGATGGCAATTCAGGATCGAATTGACCTTGTCCGATCCGCTTGAGGACTGATTAACCCCTTGCGAGAACACGGTGACGGTGCGTTCAAAGGCAGCAAACCAGTTAAAGAACGTTTCCAGTTTTCCCAGACCCGAGCCGAGTTCATCAGCGCTTTCATGGGTGTCGAGCCCGCATTTTTCTGCGGTTGTCTCGATATCGGGGCAGTCAGCACGTGCTTCTGCCACGGCGTGTTCGTAGCCGGTCACATGACGGGCCACGTAACGAAGGTCGGTATTGCGGGTTTGATCAAGCCAGGCCAACAACCCGTTAAACAGGGCAACGTCGCTGCCCGGTTTGATCGGTAGGTGCAGATCAGCAATATCGCAACTTGCCGTCCGCCTGGGATCAATCACGACGATCTTTGTGCCGTGTTTTTCCTTGGCCGCGCGCAGGCGCTGGTTCAGCACCGGGTGACACCATGCCAGATTTGATCCGGTCAGAATGACCAGATCGGCGATTTCAAGATCCTCGTAACAGCCCGGCACAACGTCCGCGCCAAACGCCCGCTTATGTCCCACCACGGTCGAGGCCATGCACAGCCGGGAATTGGTATCGATATGCGGTGATCCGATGAAGCCTTTGATCAGCTTGTTGGCGACGTAGTAATCCTCGGTCAGAAGTTGACCCGAGACATAAAACGCCACCGATTTCGGACCATGCTGTTCGATGGTATTGCGCAGGCGCTTTGCCGTTTCGCCAATGGCATCATTCCATGCGACCTGCTTGCCATCGACTTCGGGCTCGAGCAGGCGAATATCGCGCTGTTCCTCGGCCATGATAGTATCGATCAGCGCGGCACCCTTGGAACATATCCGCCCGAAATTGGCCGGATGATCCTGATCGCCGCCGACAGCCCATCCGTCACGGGTTGGCGAAATGATCAGGCCACAGCCAACACCGCAATAGGGGCAGGTTGTTTTGACCTCATCCTGCATGGCGCAATCCAGCTTGCAGTTCGGTCAGGCCAACTCGAACAATCCCGTCAATGACCTGGCATTCCACCTTGGCGGCACAGCCGTCATCGGGCCCCTGTGCCTCGCCGGTTTCAAGCGAGAACACCATGTTATGCAACGGACAGGTCACGAAATGGCCATGGACGATGCCCTGTGCCAGCGGCCCTTGTTTGTGCGGGCAGCGGTCCAGCAAAGCAAAGATCTGATCATCAAGCGTTCTGAAAATCGCAATGCGATCTGTTTCGGTTTGAAGGGTGCGTGCCCCTTGCCGCGGGATGTTGGCAGCGGGTCCGACTTCTACCCATGTCAGAGTGTTGCTCATCTGTCTTACTCCGCTGCGACCATCGAAAGGGGGGTGAATTCGTGCGCGTCAACGCCTTCGGATGCGCGTTCCGCCCATGGATCAATTTGCGCTGTTTTCTGACTGATCATGAAGCGTTCAAATAGCGCCTTGCGGTTGGCTTCATCATCGACGACCCGTTCCTGAACATGTTTCAGGCCAACCCGCTCGATCCAGGGTGCCGTGCGTTCAAGGTATCGGGCTTCTTCACGGTAAAGCTGAATGAAGGCGCCGCAATATTCCTTGACCTCGTCATCGGTCGTGACCTTGCACAGAAGATCGGTCGCACGGACATGAATGCCGCCATTGCCACCAACATGCAGGTCCCAGCCGCCATCGGTGGCAACAACGCCGAAATCCTTGATGGTTGCTTCGGCGCAATTACGAGGGCAACCCGATACGGCCATTTTGAACTTGTGGGGCATCCAGGACCCCCAGGTCATTTTTTCGAGTTCGACGGCCATGCCCATCGACATCTGGGTGCCAAAGCGACACCATTCCTGCCCGACGCAGCTTTTGACCGTTCTAAGCGATTTGCCATAGGCATGACCCGATACCATGCCCGCCGCATTGAGATCTGCCCAGACAGCCGGCAGGTCTTCTTTTTTGACCCCCAAAAGGTCAATGCGCTGGCCGCCGGTAACCTTGACTGTGGGAATTTCGAACTTGTCGGCAACATCGGCAATCGCACGCAATTCGCGTGGGTTGGTCAAGCCACCCCACATGCGCGGAATAACCGAATAGGTGCCGTCTTTCTGGATGTTGGCGTGAACACGTTCGTTGATAAAGCGTGACGCACCGTGATCGACATATTCGCCCGGCCACGCCGCCAGCAGGTAATAGTTCAAAGCCGGGCGGCAAACATGGCAGCCATCAGATGACTTCCATTCAAGTTCCTGCATGACGGCAGGCATGGATTTCAGGTTTTTGGCAATGATCAGACGACGGACGCTGTCATGATCATGATCGGTACAGGTGCAGATCGGCTTGACCATTGCGGCCTGATAATCGCCGCCAAGGGTTGCGGCCAACAGGTTTTCAACAAGGCCAGAGCAGGATCCGCAGGATGCCGATGCCTTGGTGTGACCTTTGACCTCATCAAGGGTGGTCAGGCTCTTTTCATTGATGGCGGCAACGATCGATCCTTTGCAAACGCCGTTACAGCCACAAATTTCTGCATCGTCTGGCAGGGCTGCAACGGCATCAAGAGGGTTTCCAGAAGATCCCCCCGCAAATGCCTGACCAAAGGCAAGTGTGTCGCGCAGTTCGGTGACATCTTCACCGTCCTTCATCAGCTGGAAATACCAGCCGCCATCGGATGTGTCACCATACAGGACCGCGCCCTTGATCTTGCCGTCTTCAAGGACGATGCGCTTGTAAACGCCGCGACCGGCATCGCGGAAAACGATTTCCTCTGTCTCGCCGCCGCCGGAAAAATCACCAGCCGAAAAGACATCAACACCCGTCACCTTAAGCTTGGTCGAGGTGACTGAGCCGGTATAGCCATCAGTGTCTATTTCGGCCATGTGATCGGCCAGTGATTTGGCCATTTCAAACAGCGGGGCGACCAGGCCATAACATTGACCGCGATGCTGAACACATTCGCCAACGGCAAAGATCGCCGGATCACTGGTGGTCATGACATCGTCAACCACGATGCCGCGTTCGACTGCAACACCCGCGTCTGCGGCAAGGCGCCCATTTGGACGAATACCAACAGCCATAACCACCAGATCAGCCGGGATCATGCGTCCGTCTTTAAGGCGAACGCCGGTAACATTTTCACTGCCAACGATTTCGGCGGTATCGGCCTCGGTAATCACCGTGATGCCGCGACGTTCCAGTTCTTGCGCCAGAAGGTAACCTGCCGACGGGTCAAGCTGGCGTTCCATAACATGGCCTGCCAGATGCAAAACCGTTACATCCATGCCGCGCGATTGCAGGCCAACGGCCGCTTCAAGGCCCAGAAGGCCGCCGCCGATGACGACTGCCGGGCCGCCCTTGGCAGCAGCACCCAGCATGGTGTCGACATCATCGACATCGCGGAAGGTGACAACGCCGTCAAGCTTGTGACCGGGAACCGGAATGATGATCGGATCAGAACCGGTTGCCAGCAAAAGCTGGTCATACTCGGTTTCGGTTCCACTTTTGGAAATCACCACTTTGCGGTCGCGGTCGATCTTGACCACAGGGTCGCCGGAATAAAGATGGATGTTGTTTTCGGTGTACCATTCCGGGGTGTTGATCACGATCTCGTCGAAATCCTTTTCGCCAGACAACAGTGGCGACAGCATGATGCGGTTGTAGTTCACGCGCGGCTCGGCACCGAAAACGGTGATGTCATATTTGTCTGGTGCGCGGTTCAGGATTTCTTCAACGGTCCGCATGCCGGCCATGCCGTTGCCGATGACAACCAGGCGGGCTTTGGCGGTTCGTAATGCAGCAGTGACGTGGTTCATTTGTCTATGGCTCCTCGTCGCGGGATGCTAATTGGCACAAAAAAACGCCCGATGCGGCCTGCCCTCAAAAGAGGCATTTCGCAACGGACGTCGTTATCCGGTGAACCCGTCTTTGGATTCTTTATATATACAATCGGCTTTTTCGCCGGAGCCGCAGGCGACACTGCCCGCGCTCTTGCGTCAATGTATTCAAGTGCCGTGCCAGAATTGAAAATTGAGAAAATTATCTTTTAACAAACTGAAAATATTGATGAAAATACTTGTTCGGCAGATTGACGAATTTGGCTGGGTTTACCGGAATGATTAAAAAATAACCATCACGAAAAATGAGTGATTTAAATTTGTGCAAAAAATAGTCATTTTGGCAGGCTAAAAAACATCCTGTGCAGATGCGGTCGTCAAATTATGATTATTTTCAATCATTTGATGGAATTGTCCCGCATCGCGGAAGAACTGGCGCGGTGTTTGCAATACCGGTTTCGTGTGAGCAGCTTCGACGAAAGCATGCCCAATGACGGGTGGCTCACAGTTCTTCGTCCAACGGCGGACGATCAGACGTTTGGAACAGCAGCGCGATGAGCGCGCAGCCTTTCCGATACGAATGACGGGCCGCCTGCGGACATCTTCCAGATGAAGCATGAGGCCCATGGGGAAAAACCGTCGGTCGTACAAAGCAAACATCAAGCTCTGCGCGACCTAAACGAAGGGCTTCAATGTTATGGAAATCAAGAACAAGGCTACACGCATAAATCTATTCAGTCTCAAGACTGTCCAAATGCGTACTTTCCACCTCACCTGGCTTTCATTCTTCCTGTGCTTCTTTGGCTGGTTCGGGATCGCACCGCTGATGCCGCTGGTGCGCGATGATCTCGGTCTTAGCAAAAGCGAAATCGGCAGTACTATCATTGCCTCGGTCGCGATTACAGTTCTGGTAAGGCTTCTGATCGGGCCGCTCTGTGACAAGATCGGCCCGCGCAAGACCTATACCGGCCTTCTGGTGCTGGGGTCGCTTCCGGTCATGCTGATCGGTCTTGCCGACAGTTATGAAACCTTCCTGCTTGCCCGTTTGGCCATTGGGTCTATCGGCGCATCCTTTGTCATCACGCAGTATCATACCTCCATGATGTTTGCGCCAAACGTTGTCGGTACGGCCAATGCCACGACGGCGGGTTGGGGTAACCTTGGCGGTGGCGTGACCCAGATGGTCATGCCAGCAATCCTTGCGATGGTTCTTGGTTTTGGCGTGGCTGAAACCATGGGCTGGCGTCTGGCGATGGTGTTCCCGGGTGCAATCATGCTGGTTGTTGCCGTGCTATACTGGGTCTTCACCACCGATTGCCCGGAAGGCAACTATTCCGACATGCGCAAAAGTGGCGCGCTTAAGCCGGAGGACGATACTGCCGGTGCCGCCAAGGGCATGATGGCTGCCGTTTCCGATTACCGTGTCTGGGCATTGTTCCTGGTGTATGCCGCGTGCTTTGGTGTCGAGCTGACGATCAACAACATTGCAGCGATCTATTTCTTCGACAAGTTTGAGCTTTCATTGGCAACCGCTGGCATGATTGCCGGTCTGTTTGGTTTGATGAACATCTTTGCCCGGACGCTGGGTGGTGTGTTCTCTGACAAATTTGCTGCCAAGGGCGGCCTTTCGGGTCGTGTGAAATTCCTGTTCATGGCACTGTTCATCGAAGGCGTCGCACTTGTTGCCTTTTCGCAGATGGAAGCACTGGTTGTTGCCGTATCTGTGATGATCGTCTTTTCGCTGTTTGTTCAGATGTCAGAAGGTGCGACCTTCGGGATTGTGCCGTTCGTCAACCGCAAGGCGCTTGGCTCTGTTGCCGGTATTGTCGGTGCGGGCGGTAATGCTGGCGCGGTCGCAGCGGGCTTCCTGTTCAAGTCCGAAGCACTTACCTATCAGGAAGGTCTTCTGTATCTCGGTCTGGCTGTGATCATCTGCTCGTTCGCGGCTTTGGCGGTGCGTTTCTCGGCGGAAACCCAGGCTGAAGAAAAGGCGCGTTTCGACGCGGCGCAGTCAGAACGTTTTGGGACTTCAGGTACAGCGCAGCCGGTTCCGGCTGAGTAAGATACGCTGTTTGATACGATCTTTTCGGGATGCGGTTCCGACCGCATCCCGAAACCAGTAATCCGGACCCGCAAATGGGACGGAGCATATAAAAAGATACGTCAGAGAGGCGCAGCCATTTCAGGCTGTCAGGGAGTTAGGGTTAGTTGGTGAAGCTGGAAGAATTCAATATTCTGGTGATTGATGAAAATCCGGACCGTGCGGCGATTGTCGAACGTGGTCTGGTTGAAAGCGGCTATACCCGCGTGGCCCGTATCGGCACGTCCCACAATCTGGTCGAACGTATTCAGGCGTTGGCACCAGACATCATCATCATCGATCTTGAAAACCCCGACCGCGATACGCTTGAACAGATGTTTCAGGTGTCGCGCGCCATTGCGCGCCCGATTGCGATGTTCGTTGATCAAAGCGACGCATCCATGATCCACGAGGCGGTGTCGGCAGGCGTCAGTGCCTATGTGGTTGATGGCCTGCGTCAGGACCGCATTCGCCCGATTGTCGAAATGGCGATTTCACGGTTCAACGTCTTTGATCAGCTGCGCCGCGAACGTGATGAAGCGCAGGCGAAGCTCAATGAACGCAAACTCATTGAACGGGCCAAGGGCATCCTGATGAAAGAAAAAGGTCTGTCCGAAGAAGATTCTTATGCGCTGTTGCGCAAAAACGCCATGAAGCAAAATCGCAAGATTTATGAAATCGCGCAAAGCGTCATCACGGCGTTTCAGTTGGAGTTTTGATGGATGGCTAACAAGGTTCGTCTCGGTTTTGTTCCACTGGTCGATTGTGCCATTCCGGTGGTGGCGCGTGCCATGGGGTTTGCCCAGCAGGAAAATATCGATCTGGAACTGGTCCGCGAAATGTCATGGGCAGCCATTCGCGACAAACTTTCCTTTGGCATGTTTGAAGCGGCCCACCTTTTGGCGGGGATCCCGATTGCTGCACGGCTTGGGCTTGGCGGACTGCCGGTTCAAAATATCGTCGTGCCGATGGCGTTGGGTCGTGGTGGTAATGCGATTACGGTCTCGACCCAGCTTTATCAACGTATGTTGGAGGCCGACCCGAATGCGATGCTTGGTCCGCGCGGGCGGTCGGCCAGGGCGCTTAAAAAGGTCATTGATGAAGACAAGGCCGAAGGGCGGCCGATCCTGTCCTTTGCCACCGTGTTTCCGTTCTCAAGCCATAACTATGAGCTTCGCTACTGGATGGCGGCAGCAGGCATTGATCCGGACATGGATGTGAATATCGGCGTGATCGCGCCGCCGCGGATGTTTGACAGTCTGCGTAATGGCTGGGTGGATGGTTATTGCGTTGGCGAACCATGGAACCAGCGCGCGGTGTTTCACGGTGATGGCGTGATTGTTGCGCTTAAAGACGATATCTGGTCACGAAGTCCGGAGAAGGTTCTTGGTCTGCGGGAAGACTGGGCGCAAAGCAATCCCGAACTTGTTTCTGCACTTGTGCGTGCGCTTGTCCGGGCTGCTGAATGGGCAGACCAGCCAGGGAACCGCGTTGAGTTGGCCCACATCCTGTCTGAGGAGGCCAATGTCGGCGCGCCGTTTGAAGTGCTTAAGGCATCGCTGAGCGGTAAACCGGTATTGCGTCCGGGGGAACCGCCCATCGATCTGCCTGACCGCCACGTATTTTACCGCTATACCGCGACTTTCCCCTGGTTGTCACAGGGGCGCTGGATTGGCGAACAAATGAAGCGTTGGCGACAAATTCCCCAAGATACGGATCTTAAAGCCGTTATTCCCGATGTCTTCCGACCGGACCTTTATCGAACGGCGGTTGCCGGGCTGGATGTTCTGGTTCCGCAGGATGATTGGCGCGTTGAAGGTGCCGCAGATGCACCGGATCGATCGCTTGTCGGGATGGATCAATTTCTGGATGATACGATTTTCAAGGCAGAGTTCTGAGCCGAAAGGTGGATTTGTCCGCCCTGAAAATCTGATGAATGCCGCTGATCGGTTCAGGGTGCAAAATTGTGCCGCGCGTAAAACCGGTTGAGTTCGCTTTGCGTCGGTGCCTGGCCGCAAAATGTTTCGACATAGCCGGGAATGCGTGCCATGCGCACGGCTAAATCTTCGTTTGCTTTCATCGAGATATAGCCGATCTGTACCAGATAGATAGCACGGGCGCGGACATCGGCCATGCGTTCATCCTGTCCGAAATGGATGAACAGTTTGGCAAGCGCATCAAGGCGTTGCTGATCAGCCTTTTCAATTTCGGCCCGGACATCGTCGGACTGCATCGACCAGCTGCGCACGGCAAATTCAAGACGCGAGTCAAACAGGTCGGGCATCAGCCAGCAATCGATGATGTTCAGCATCGCCTCCGAGACGGTTTCGGCATAGGCCTCTGTCTGTTTGATCAGATTACCGGTGTTCTTTTCGCGCCACAGATCCAGCAAGGCACCCAGCAACTCCTTCCGGTCCTTAAAGAACCAATAGAAGCTGGTGCGCGACAGGTTCAGGCGCTTTGCCAGTGGCTGGATCTTGACGCCATCGACACCGGTTTCAAGCAGGGCGTCATATGCCGCGTTCAGCCAGATCTCGGCCGATCCGCGCCAGCCGCTATTTTGTCCGGCGATATCTTCAATCTGTTCTTCCATGGACGTTTCCTTAGCAAACTGCGCGGTTCGCGACAAGCAAAGTGTACATGAGTGTATCTAAAATATACATCAGTGAACTTAAAATTGACATAACTGTACATTTCTGAATATCGTCATGGGCAGAGAGTCCAAACCCGGAGCCCCGCACATGTCCAACGACCCGCTTCTTCAGCCTTATCAGCTTAAGCATCTGACGCTGCGTAACCGCATCATGATGACGTCGCACGAACCGGCCTATCCCGAGGATGGCATGCCAAAGGATCGTTATCGCGCCTATCATGTGGAACGCGCCAAGGGTGGTGTTGCCATGACGATGACGGCGGGGTCGGCTGCGGTATCAAAGGACAGCCCGCCGGTCTTTAACAACCTTCTGGTCTGGAAAGACGAAGTCGTTCCGTGGATGAAGGATCTGACCGATGCGGTGCATGAACAGGGTGCCGCGGTTATGATCCAGCTGACCCATCTTGGTCGTCGCACGCGTTGGGACAAGGCAAACTGGTTGCCAGTGGTATCCCCATCGCACAAGCGCGAAGCCGCCCACCGGGCCTTCCCGAAGAAGATGGAAGACTGGGATATCGAACGCATCATCAAGGATTATGCCGATGCGGCCGAACGCATGAAGGCGGGCGGTATGGACGGGATCGAGCTTCAGGCCTATGGCCATCTGATGGATCAGTTCTGGTCGCCGCTGACCAACGAACTTGATGGTCCTTATGGTGGCAGCATTGATAACCGCCTGCGCTTTACGTTTGATGTTCTGACCGAAATTCGCAAACGCGTCGGGCCAGATTTCATTGTCGGTGTGCGCTATACCGGTGATGAAGACCTTGAGGGTGGTTTGACCAAGGAAGATGGCCTGTCTATTTCCAAGCGCCTTAAAGACAGTGGCATGGTCGATTTCCTCAATGTCATTCGTGGGCATATCGATACGGATGCCGGCCTGACCGATGTGATCCCGATCCAGGGCATGGCGAACTCGCCGCATCTGGATTTTGCCGGTGAAATTCGTGCCGCCACCGATTTCCCGACCTTCCATGCCGCGAAAATCCCGGACGTTGCAACCGCACGCCATGCGATTGCATCGGGCAAGGTTGATATGGTTGGCATGACGCGTGCGCACATCACCGATCCGCATATCGTGCGCAAGATCATTGAAAAGCGCGAAGATGAAATCCGCCCGTGCGTCGGGGCGAACTATTGCCTTGATCGCATCTATCAGGGCGGGTCGGCCTATTGCATCCATAACGCCGCCACGGGGCGTGAGCTTTCGATGCCTCAAATCATCGAGGCGGCAGAAACCCGCAAGAAGGTCGTGATTGTCGGATCCGGCCCGGCCGGGATGGAGGCCGCCCGTGTTGCCGGCGAACGTGGTCATGAAGTTGTTGTCTATGAAGCCGCCCCAAATCCGGGCGGGCAGATCCGCCTGACCGCACAGAACGAACGCCGCCGTGAAATGATCAGCATCATTGAATGGCGCATGGCTGAATGCACCCGACTTGGCGTGACGTTCCATTTCAACACCTGGGCAGAGGCCGACACGATTACGGCCGAAAACCCCGATGTCGTCATCATCGCCACCGGCGGCATGCCCGATACCGAAGTCCTGTCAGAGGGTAATGATCTGGTCGTGTCGACCTGGGATATCATTTCGGGCGACGTCAAGCCGGGCGCCAATGTTCTGGTCTATGACGATGCCGGGGATCATGCCGGTTTGCAGGCGGCCGAACTGATTGCCCAAAGTGGTGCCAAGGTCGAAATCATGACCCCGGATCGGTCCTTTGCACCCGAAGTCATGGCGATGAACCTTGTGCCCTATATGCGCAGCATGCAGAAGCTTGATACCACCTTTACGGTGACCTATCGCCTTGAGGCGGTGGAAAAGCAGGGCAATCAACTCATCGCGCATGTCGGCAGTGACTATGGCGGGGTTGCCAAGCAACGGATCGTTGATCAGATCGTGGTCAACCACGGCACCATTCCGCTTGATGACATCTACTTTGATCTCAAGCCCGGCTCATCGAACCATGGTGAAATGTCGCATGACGACCTGTTGGCCGGAAAACCGCAATCGGTTGTGCGCAATCCAGATGGTGCCTATCAGCTTTTCCGGATCGGGGATGCAGTATCAGCACGCAATACCCATGCGGCGATCTATGATGCATTGCGTTTGTTAAAAGACGTCTGATCTGTGCGGCAAGTGTGGCGATGTGCTGCGCTTGCCGTTTCCCGCTATCTCAGGCGGCATCGATCAGCCAGTCGACAAATATGCGGGCCTTCTCGGATGCGCGCGGATGGACGCGCAGATAAAACCCCATCGGCGAGGGGATTTCGTCAGGCACAAGTTTGATCAGGCGTCCGTCTTCCAGCAGCGGTCCAACCAGTTCATCCCATCCAAGCACCGCACCGACGTCATCCTGTGCGGCCTGAAGCGCAATTGTGTAATTGTTAAGCTTGAAGCTTCGCCCCTTTGGTGCTGGGCGTCCCAATGCACGGAACCAGTCGGTCCATGTTGTCCAGTCCGTTTCCTCATTATGCAGGTGGATCAGGGGTGCACGCAAAAGGTCATCAATCGTTTCGATGTTTTGTTCGGCCTTGAAGGCCGGTGTGCCGATGGCGGCCACGCGATCCTGAAACAGTTTGTAGTATCCGTCCGCCCCGTCATCGGGGTTGCTGTAATGGATGCTAAGATCACAATACCCAGTCATGCCGGGCACATCCGAGACAATTTGCGAGACCGTGATATTGGGATGAATTTTCCAGAATGCGGCAATTTTTGGCGTAAGCCAGAGTGAACTGACGGCTGTTGTCGTCCGGATTGTGACATCAACCGTTTCGGGTTGATCGCGCAATTGGATGACCGTATCGGAAATGGTCTCAAAGCCCCTTTGCAGGGCGACGAGAAGGAAGGCGCCTTTCTCGGTCAGCTCCACACCGCGATTGCGGCGAATGAAAAGGGCGCTGCCAATATCGGCCTCAAGCGCCTTGATCTGGTGGCTTACAGCCGCAGGTGTCACATTCAATTCTGCCGCCGCATCCTTGAAGCTCATGTTGCGACCGGCTGCCTCAAAGCAGATCAGGGCATTTATCGAAGACAAATCATACGGGCGGGCCAACGGCCTCTCCTGAAAACAGCGCAGGGTAATTTCTGTGAGTTTTTCAGATTAGGTGAGCTAAACCAAGATGAAAATTAATGCCGTTGTAAATCGTGGCATGAAGTTCACACTTTTGGTTGCTTTTAACCATCAAGAAACGGATTTCCGCCATGCCCGTTATGCCGCATTCAGTCCAAGAGCTTTTGGCGCGTCGTGTTCCCGGATATTCTCTGGAACAGCCGTTCTATACGGATCAGTCGATCTTTGAGCTCGACCTTGAAAACATTCATTACAAGGAATGGCTGTTTGCGATCCCGGCATGCGAAATACCCAAGGCGGGCGATTACGTCATTTATGAAGTCGGTGCTTATTCCGTTGTGATCGTGCGCGGCAACGATCAGATCGTGCGTGCCTTTCACAATTCATGCCGCCATCGCGGGTCGGTTCTGTGCAAAACCAAAAAGGGCCGAAATCCACGGCTGGTTTGCCCTTATCACCAGTGGACCTATGACCTTGATGGCAAGTTGCTTTGGGCGCGTGATATGGGGCCGGATTTTGACAATTCAAAATTCGGGTTAAGCCCGGTTCATTGCCGGGTGATCCACGGATTGGTTTATATTTGTCTGGCTGAAAATGCGCCGGATATCGAACCGTTTGCCAAGGCTGCAGAACAATACCTTGCGCCGCACGATCTGGAAAATTCCAAGGTCGCGTTTGAAAGCACGATTATCGAAAAGGCCAACTGGAAGCTGGTCTGGGAGAATAATCGGGAATGCTATCACTGCGGCGGGAATCACCCATCGCTGTGCCGAACCTTCCCGGAAGATGCGCGTGCGATCGGCAGCACGTCCGATGGTGTTGTGGCCGGTGTGCTTGATGATCATGTGGCCCGCTGCGAGGCAGTCGGCGCGCCATCTGCCTATCAGATGGCCGATAGTGGTGAATGGCGTCTGGTGCGTGTGCCGCTTTTGGGGGAAGCAGAAAGCTACACGCTTGATACCAAGGCGGCTGTCAGCCTGCCGAACTCCAATATCCCGTTCAAAAATGCCGGATCGCTTTTGAAGTTCCATTATCCGTCAACCTGGAACCATTTTCTGTCTGATCATGCGCTTGTTTTCCGTGTGACGCCCATCAGCCCGATGGAAACCGAAGTCGTCACCAAGTGGCTTGTCCACAAGGACGCGGTTGAAGGCCGTGACTATGATCTGAACCGACTGACCGAAGTCTGGCTTGCGACCAATGCTGAAGACAGGGAAGTGGTCGAAAACAATCAGCGTGGCATTGCGACACCAGCCTACAAGGTCGGTCCGTATTCAGAGATTCACGAAGCCGGTGTTGCCCAGTTTGGCAACTGGTATGCGAAAACCCTGTCTGACAAGCTTGCCGAAACCAGATTGATCGCGGCGGAGTAGGGCGATGTCTGTGATCGAGAAACCAAAGCTTGCCTTCTGGTCGGACTCCGAGGAACTGGAATGTGTTTCGTTCCTGCCAGAAGCCCCCAATGTCATGACATTTTGCTTTCAGTCGGTGTCGGGTGCGTTGTTCAGCTATGATCCCGGGCAGTTTTTGACTCTGGAGCTGCCGGTGCCGGGCGGGACGCTTTATCGGACATATACCATCTCGTCCTCGCCATCGCGGCCGACATCCTTGACCGTCACGGTCAAGGCGCAGGCGGGGTCGGTCGGTACGCGCTGGATGCTAGATCATTTGCGTCCGGGCATGCGCATTCGGGCCAAGGGGCCGGCTGGCAGCTTTTCACTGATTAATCATCCGGCGGACAAATACCTGTTCATTTCGGCGGGGTCGGGCATCACGCCGATGATGTCGATGACGACCTATCTTTATGACGCCGGGCGTGATCCCGACATCGTGTTCGTCAATTGTGCGAAACGCCCCTCCGAGATCATCTTTCGCGAACGCTTGGAACACAGCGCGTCGCGGATTAACGGCATTGCCCTGAAGTGGGTGGTGGAGGAAGCCGATCCCTACAAGCCGTGGACCGGGTATTTGGGGACGTTCAATCAGCTGATGCTGGGCCTGATGGCGCAGGATTATCTTGAACGTGAGGTGTTTTGTTGCGGACCGGAACCGTTCATGCAGGCCGTGCGCGAGGTTCTTGTCGGGCTTGGCTATGATATGGATCGCTACCATCAGGAAAGCTTCCACGCGCCGACAATGGAGGCAGAAGACGTGCCCGATGATGTCGTGCCTGATGAGGACAGCAAGGCTGTCATCGCATTCACCGCATCTGGCATCACGGCAAATTGCACCCAAACCGATACCGTCCTTGCCGCGGCGCGCACGGCAGGCCTTGTGATCCCGTCAGGCTGTTCGATGGGGATTTGCGGGACGTGCAAGGTGCGCAAGACCGAAGGGCAGGTTCATATGGTCCACAATGGCGGGATCACGGACGACGATATTGAAGAAGGTTACATCCTTGCTTGCTGCTCGAACCCGATCGGGCAAGTCACCATTGATGCCTGATTACGGCTGAGCCGTCGGAATGTTGTTTCGGTATTCCGACGGGTTCATGCCGATTTCGGCCTTGAAGGCATGAATGAAATGCGATGCATCACAAAATCCGGTGCTAAGTGCTATCTGGGTGGTTGTTTTTCCCGTTTCGCCCAGCAGCTTTTTGGCGGCATCAAGCCGGATGCGCAAAGCAGCACGTGATGGTGAAATGCCGATATCGGCATTAAACGCCCGTTCGAGCTTACGGCGTGTGACGCCAAGTTTTTCGGCCATTTTGGCGACGGTTTCGGGCGACTCAATATTCTGGCGCATTCGCAAAAGCGCCTTTTTCACCAGTGCGTCTTTGGCAACCAGATCGGTCTGAAAGCCCGGTTGCGGGTTTTCGCCGGTCATGGCCTCGTTGATGATCATGATACTCAGGCTTTTGGTCGCCGCCGTGCGCCCGATGTGCTTTTCCACCACCCAGGCCGCCAGATGTGCCGCGCCATGCCCGCCCGAACAGGTCAGGCGATCCCGATCCACGACAAAGATCTGATCGGAAACCGGTTGGGCGGCTTCGAACCGTGCGACAAATTCGTCATGGTGAAACCAGCTAACACAGCATCGGTATCCTTCAAGCAACCCCGCCTCATACAGCGCGAAAACCCCGGTACACAACCCGATCAGGTTCTTGCCCTCGGCGGCAGCCGCCTTGAGATAGGCAATGCAATCAGATGAAAACCCGCCCTGTTCTTGAATAAGGCCGCCGACAACCACGATATAGTCGTAGTCACCGGCATTGCGCAGGCGGGTGTCGGGTTGCACCTTGACCCCGCAACTTGAACGCACCGGGTTCATGGTATCAGACAGCACCGTCCAGTCGCAGTGAATGGGCCGCGAACGGTCAGCTTCATCGGCCGAAAGACGCAAGACATCGACAAAACTGGCAAACGCTGTCAGCGTGAAATTGTCTGCCAGCAGAAAGGCGACGCGAAGGCGCTTTTTTGCATTGGGTTTACCGGGGTTTGATCCCAGGTTCGAAAAAGAGTTCATGGCAAAAATATACAATGAAATTGTCGCAATTATCCAGTCCGCAGAGCATGGACATTGATAGAGTTCAGGCAATGGTAAATCGGGGGATCGTATAATCATGACCCATTTTTCTGCGCTATCGCTTATCAAAAACGCCCTTAGCGGCCAAAAAAACTGGGAGCCGCAATGGCCCGACAGTGAGCCAAAGGCCGAATACGATGTCATCATCGTCGGCGCGGGTGGTCATGGTCTTGGTGCGGCTTATTATCTGGCCAAGGAACACGGCATCACCAATGTCGCCGTGATCGACAAGGGTTGGCTGGGCGGTGGGAACACCGGCCGTAACACGACGATTATTCGGTCGAACTATCTCTATGACGAAAGTGCCAAGCTTTATGACCACGCGCTTGATCTGTGGGATGGGCTGAGCCAGGAACTGAACTACAACGTCATGTATTCGCAGCGCGGCGTTCTGATGCTTGCGCATAACGTTCATGATGTTCAGAGCTTCCAGCGCCACGTACATGCCAACCGTCTGAACGGTGTCGATAACGTCTGGCTGTCGGCCGAGGAAGCCAAGGAATTCTGCCCGCCACTCGATATTTCGCCCACTGCACGCTATCCCGTCGTTGGCGCGGCACTTCAGCGTCGCGCAGGAACCGCGCGCCATGACGCCGTGGCATGGGGGTATGCCCGTGGCGCTGCGGCACGTGGTGTCGATATCATTCAGAACTGCCCGGTAACCGCCATTCGCCGTGGCCCGGATGGCCACGTGACGGGCGTTGAAACCGCCAAGGGCTTTATCGGGGCGAAAAAGGTTGCTGTCTCGGCCGCGGGTCATACCTCGGTCGTGATGGATACGGCCGGTGTTCGCATGCCGCTTGAAAGCTATCCGCTGCAGGCGCTGGTGTCAGAGCCGATCAAGCCGATCTTCCCCTGTGTGGTCATGTCCAACAGCGTGCATGCCTATATCAGCCAGTCTGACAAGGGCGAGCTCGTGATCGGGTCGGGAACCGACCAGTACACCAGTTATTCCCAGCGTGGCGGGTTGCCGCTGATCGAACATACGGTTGCCGCGATCTGCGAGATTTTCCCGATCTTCAACCGCATGCGCATGCTGCGTAAATGGGGTGGTATCGTCGATGTGACCCCGGACCGTTCGGCTATCCTTGGCAAGACGCCGGTGCCAGGTCTTTATGTCAACTGTGGCTGGGGGACCGGCGGGTTCAAGGCGACCCCGGGTGCTGCCCATACACTGGCATGGACCGTGGCAAAGGATGATCCGCATCCGGCCAACGCGCCCTTCACCCTTGAACGTTTCAGCACTGGTCGTCTGATTGACGAAGCCGCTGCTGCCGCTGTTGCGCACTAAGGAGACCGGACATGCTTCTGATCCATTGCCCCTATTGCAATCAGACCCTGCCGGAACTGGAATTTACCTATGCCGGTGAAGCGCATATTGCACGTCCGGCCGATCCGTCGTCTGTCAGTGACGAGGAATGGCGCGATTTCCTGTTCATCCGCACCAACGTCAAGGGCCCGCATTATGAACGTTGGCGCCACTTCCATGGCTGCGGTCGATATTTCAACGCCGTGCGTGACACTGTCAGTGACCTGTTCCTGATCACCTATAAAACTGATGATCCCCGTCCTGAACTGTCCAAATTGTTGGAGAAATCGAAATGAGCAGCTTCCGCGTTTCCGGGCGTGGTCGCGTCGATCACACCCAACCGATCCAGTTCACCTTTGACGGCAAGAAAATCAAAGGCTTCAAAGGCGATACCATTGCATCGGCATTGCTGGCCAATGGCATCCACCTGATGGGTCGTTCGTTTAAATATCACCGTCCGCGTGGTGCCGTGACGGCCGGTTCGGAAGAACCGAACGCACTGGTCGGCACGCGCCGTGGTCCGGGCCGGTTTGAGCCGAACACCCGTGCAACCGTTCAGGAAATCTGGGACGGTCTTCAAGTCAACAGCCAGAACCGCTATCCCAGCCTGTCCTTTGACGTTGGTGCGATCAACGATAAGGCCTATATGCTGTTTTCGGCCGGGTTCTATTACAAGACCTTCATGTGGCCGAAATCCTTCTGGGACAAGGTTTATGAGCCGTTTATTCGTGCGGCAGCCGGTCTTGGCGTTTCGCCGACCGAACCCGATCCGGATCACTATGCATCGCGTTATCTGCACACTGATGTTCTGATCATCGGTGCCGGTCCTGCCGGTCTTGCTGCGGCCTTGTCAGCGGCGCGTGCCGGATCGCAAGTGACCCTTGTTGATGAAAACCCCGAAGCGGGTGGTTCGCTTCTGTCTGAGCCATCAGCGATGATCGAAGACATGCCGGCATGGGATTGGGTTGCCAAAACCGTGGCGGAGCTCAAAGAGCTTGGCGTCAAGGTCATGACCCGCACGACGGCGATTGGCTATTACCACCAGAACATGGTTGGTCTGTGTGAAAAGCTGACCGACCATCTTGCTAGCCCGGATGGGGAAACCCCGCGCGAACGCATGTGGCGTGTCCGTGCCAAGCAGGTTGTTCTGGCGCAAGGCGCGCTGGAAAAGCCACTGGTGTTTGATGGCAATGACCGCCCGGGCGTGATGCTTGCCGGTTCGGCGCAGACGTACCTCAACCGTTATGGCGTGCGGGTTGGCAACAAGGCCGTCATCGTCACCAGCCATGACAGCGCATGGTACGCGGCCTTTGATCTGGCCGATGCGGGCACCACCATTGCCGCCATCGTCGATACCCGTTCCGAACCGAATGCGGATCTGCTTGCCGAGGCGACGCGTCGCGGTATTCGCATCATGGCCGGTCATACCGTGACCGGCACCGAAGGCCGCCTGCGTGTCAAATCGGTTCGGGTCAACCCGGTGACCGGATCGACGGTCGGTCCGGCTGAAATGATCGGATGTGATTGCCTTCTGATGTCGGGGGGCTGGACGCCGTCGCTGCATCTGTTTTCCCACACCAAGGGAACGCTTAAGTGGGACGACGAACGCCAGACCTTCTTGCCCGATCACAAGGCAGAGGAATGCGAAATCGCCGGTGCAGGCCGTGGCCTGTGGGGCATTGAGGCCGTTCTAAATGACGGGGCAGAAATGGGCGCGTCTGCGGCCAAAAGCCTTGGCAAGAAGGCCAAGGCGGCGACATATGCCGTTGCCAATGATCGTCCGGGAACCGGTGTCAGCCACAAGGAACTGCCGACCGATCTGGATGCAGGCAAGGCACGCGCCTTTGTCGACTACCAGAACGACGTGACAGCCAAGGACCTTCGTCTGGCGGTACGTGAAGGCATGCGTTCGATCGAGCATGTCAAACGTTACACCACCAACGGCATGGCGACCGATCAGGGCAAGATGTCGAACATCAACGGCCTGAACATTGCCTCTGACGCCTTGGGTGTGCCGCAGCCGAAAGTTGGTCTGACCACTTTCCGCCCGCCTTACACCCCGACCACCTTCGGCGCGTTCTGTGGCTATCACAAGGGCAGTCACTTTGAAGTGACGCGAAAAACCCCGATTGACAGCTGGGCCGAAGAAAACGGTGCGGTTTATGAGCCGGTCAGCCTGTGGCGCCGTGCATGGTACTTCCCGAAAGACGGTGAAGACATGCATGCAGCCGTATCGCGCGAATGCCGTGCGACGCGTGCAAGTGTCGGTATCTTTGATGCATCGACCCTTGGCAAGATCGAGGTGGTTGGCCCGGATGCGGTTGAATTCATGAACCGTATGTACACCAACCCCTGGACCAAACTGGCCCCCGGACGGGCACGTTATGGCCTGCTTTTGGGGGATGACGGGTTTATCCGCGATGACGGTGTCATTGGCCGTCTGGCCGATGATCGCTTCCATGTCACCACCACGACCGGTGGTGCGGCGCGCGTTTTGAACATGATGGAAGACTACCTTCAGACCGAATGGCCTGACCTTGATGCCTGGCTGACCTCAACGACCGAGCAGTGGGCGACCATTGCACTGAACGGCCCGAATGCCCGCAAGGTGCTTGAGCCGTTTGTCGAAGGTCTTGATATGTCTGATGATGCATTCCCGCACATGTCAGTTGCCGAATGCCGCGTGGGTGGCTTCCCGGCCCGACTGTTCCGCATCAGCTTTACCGGTGAAGTCGGCTTTGAAGTCAACGTTCCGGCCCACGCTGGTCGTGCGCTTTGGGAAATGCTGTTCGAAGCAGGCAAGAAATACGATATCTGCCCCTATGGGACCGAAACCATGCACGTGCTGCGTGCCGAAAAGGGCTATATCATTGTCGGTCAGGACACCGACGGCACTGTCACCCCGCATGATGCCGGGCTGAGTTGGGCAATCGGTAAAATGAAACCCGACTTTGTCGGTAAACGTGGTCTGGCGCGTCCGGATCTGGTTGCCGAAGGCCGCAAGCAGTTGATTGGTCTTCTGACCGAAGATGGCAAAACCAAGCTTGAGGAAGGGGCGCAGATCGTTCTTGATCCAAACCAGCCCAAGCCGATGAAAATGGTTGGTCATGTGACATCGAGCTATCACAGCGATGCCGCAGGTCGCCCGATTGCCATGGCGCTGCTTGCAGACGGTTTCAATCGTATGGGTGAAACCATTTACATTCCGATGCCAGATCGTGTGATCAAGGCGACCGTCACCGGGACCGTGTTTTACGATCCCGAAGGCGAACGGTTGAAACTCTAGGCGGGGAACAGAAAAATGACGGTACTTACACACGCATTTACGCCGGGTCCGATCGTTGCTTCCGGGCCGGTTAAACTGACCCTGATGGCGCCGGTTGCCCGTTTCTCGCTACGTTTGCGGGCGGCCAACATTCCGGCCGTATCCAAGGCGATTGGTGTTGATCTTGCAACCACAGTTGGCGCACGTGCGGCCAATGGCACGACTGAGTCCATCTGTCTTGGCCCGGATGAATGGCTGATCATCGCCAAGCCGGATGATACCGACACAGTGACCAAGGCGTGCGCGGATGTCTATGCATCGGCAACCCACAGCCTGACCGAGGTGTCAGCCCGTGAAGTCACGGTGCGCATCGAAGGCGAACGTGCGAGCGAGTTGCTGACCATCGGTTGCCCGCGCGACATTGACAGCATCCCGGTTGGCGGTGGCTGCCGTACGGTGATCGATGGTGTCACGGTTGTTCTTTGGCGGGATGCCGAGCAAAGCTTCCGCATGGATATCTGGCGTTCGTTCGCCCTGCACATCATTGATCTGCTGTGCACCGGCTGCATGGAATTCGCGGCAGAATAATCTGCATTGGGGCGGGGATTTGGCGATTGCCATCCCCGCCCTTATTGTATCTAGGCAAACGTATTGGGTCGAATGTGGTTTTCTGGCGATATGAAACTGCGCATCAACTTGTCTCAGGTGATTGAGGCAGCTAGTCTTTGGGGCACACGCAGCCACCGAAAGACGCCCCAATGATACGTTCCGTCCTTGCCCTTCTTGATATCCGCCCGGCCTATACGGCCATGTTGGCAGAACGCCACGATCTGCATCGCTATGACCTGGTTCCGGACAAGCAGAAATTTCTTGATGAAATGGGCGATCAGATCAGAGCCGTTGTGACATCCGCACGCTTTGGTGTTCCGGAAGACTTGCTGGCGCAACTCCCGAACCTTGAAGTCATTACAAGCTTTGGCGTTGGGCATGATGTCTTTGATCTGAAGGCACTGCGTGACCGCGGCGTTCGTCTTTCAACCACACCTGACGTTCTGACCGATGACGTTGCCGACACGGCGATCATGTTGATGCATGCCACCTTGAGACAGCTTGTGTTGGGTGATGACTGGGTGCGCAGCGGAAAGTGGGCGGCAAAAGGTCCGATGGCACTGACCAGAAGTGTGCGCGGCAAGAAGCTTGGCATTGTCGGGCTGGGCCGGATCGGACAGGCAATCGCATCACGCGCAATTCCAAGCGGGGTCGAGGTCGGCTATTTCGGACGCAGCAAGAAGGATGTCGATTATCGGTTCTTTGACGATCTGACGGCACTCGCGACATGGTCGGACATCTTGGTGTTGTCCTGCCCCGGTGGGGCCGCGACCAAAGGCATCGTCAATGAAGCGGTGCTTGATGCCCTTGGCAAAGATGGTGTCGTGATCAATATCGCACGGGGATCGGTGATTGATGAACCGGCTTTGATCCGGGCGTTGCAGCATGGCTTGATTGCCGGTGCGGGACTTGATGTGTTTGAAAATGAACCGGATATCGATCCGGCATTTGCCAATCTTGATAATGTTGTGCTCTATCCGCATCTGGCAAGTGGAACGGTGGAAACCCGCGATGCCATGGGCCAATTGGTTGTCGATAATCTTGATGCGTGGGATGAACGCCAAGAATTGATCACACCGCTTGTTTAGTTGTTCGTTTGATCTGCCAGTCGGCCCCGTTGAAACAGGCTTGTGTCAACGTGTCACTGTGCCATTCTGTCGCCCATCTATTTTCCTGTTATCGAGGCCACCCCATGACTTTCAAGCCCCAGCACCAAGCCCCAACAGACGCCGCCGAGCGTCGCGCGATCAAGCCGGTCGTTGTTTATCCCAACGGAACCTTGCCCGAGCCTGACTTTGCGACGCTCGCAGAATTCAAGGCATCAATGAAGAAAGTGAACGAGGTTATCGTTCCGCCGCGCGATGCGCGCACGTTTCATGTGCCCAAGGGATACTTTTTCCGCATTATCAGTGTCGATGGGCCGCAGGTCGGTGATTTGAACCTTTGGAATGCAAATGACCTTAAGGAACGGTTTTTCAGCGGCAAGACCCGTGCCCTGCATCGGACCCACCTGACCACCGGTGACCGTTTGTGGTCCAACATGCCCTATCTGCGTTCGATGGCGCTCATCAGCGAAGATACCCTTGATTGGTATGGTTTTGATGAGGATGGCGGCAGTGTGCATGATGTGATTGGCACCCGCTGCGATCCGTTTACCAACCGGTTGTTGTCAGGCAATGATTATCATCATTGCTGTCATTCCAATCTGTGCCGGGCTTTAAGTGATGAGACCGGCATGTCGATGCAGGAAGCCGATCACTATGTGCATGATGTGTTGAACGTCTTCATGTGCACCGGCTTTACCAAGGACACCCATCAGTATTTCATGAAGGCAAGCCCGGTACGCCCGGGGGACTATCTTGAAATGTTTGCCGAGATCGATTTGCTGGGCAATCTTTCGACCTGTCCGGGTGGGGATTGCAGCACCGGCCATTCAAGTGATGATGCCGCCTGTTATCCGCTTAAGGTCGAGATCTATGAAACCGATTCAGCCTTGCAGGACAAATGGGACTGGCCAGCGCCCAGTGCGTATCAGCACCCTTAAGCCTTAAAACAAACCCCCGTCGAAGATACCGACGGGGGTTTGTCGTTTCCTGGTGCGTCAGTTTTAGCGATCGCGCAACTGCCCATTGACCGTGACCGATTTGATCACGGCAAAGACTTTTTGATGGGGTTGCAGTTTTAAGCGTGATCCCGACCATTTCGTGATGCGGGCATGAATTTTGGGGCGGCCACTGGTTTCCGCAAGAAGGGTGGCATCCGCATCCTGACCAAAGCACATGGTTACATCAATGGTGTCATCGGGCTCGTCACTGATTTTGGTTATGGTGACGGGAATGATGTTGTTCGCACTGATATCGTGCGGCGGGGTACGGGCAATCATCACATCACGGGCACGAATATGCAGTCGGACACGATCACTTTTCGGACGGCCGAGATAGGGCACGACAAGTCGTTGCCCGCCACATTCAAGGAAGCTGACCTCGGCCTTGGGGTCACGACTGACAATCCGGGCGGCCAGAACCGTTCCGGCATCAAAGCGCCCGGCCAGCGGCGCCAAGTCCGTGCGGCCCAGCATTTCAAATACCGACCCGGTCGCAAGTGTTTTGCCCTGATCAATGATTACCATGTGGTCAGCAAGGCGGGCGACCTCGTCAATCGCGTGGGTGACATAAAGGATCGGTATCTTGCGATGATCGCGCAACCATTCGAGATACGGCAGGATTTCCTGTTTGCGGGCGTGATCAAGGGCGGAAAGCGGCTCATCAAGCAGCAATACATCCGGATTGGACAAAAGAGCACGCCCAAGTGCCACCCGTTGCTTTTCCCCGCCAGACAGAAGGTTGGGTCGGCGATCCATC
Organism: Thalassospira sp. CA1; assembly: GCF_059052855.1. Classification (NCBI taxonomy): domain Bacteria; kingdom Pseudomonadati; phylum Pseudomonadota; class Alphaproteobacteria; order Rhodospirillales; family Thalassospiraceae; genus Thalassospira; species Thalassospira sp. CA1. The sequence continues at coordinate 120,882 of NZ_JBZCIA010000004.1, read as the reverse complement.
AGATCCCAGATATCAAGCATCTCAAGGATGGTCTGTTGTTCATCCTGTGGCAGTTTGTGGAGATTGCGGCGCGCCCCGTAAAACAGGTTGTCGCGCACCGATTTATGCGGGAACAGGCGATTATCCTGAAACACGCAGCCAACCCGACGCTTGCGAACCGGAAGGTTGATGCCACGCGAATGTTCAAAAAGCACATGATCGTTGATTTGAATATGGCCGCGATCCGGGCGGACCAAACCGGCAATCATGTTAACAAGCGTCGTCTTGCCACTGCCAGAAGGGCCAAACAGGGCGGTTATACCCGGTTCAGGAATATTGAATTCGGCGGCAAGCCGGAAAGTCTTGAGATTGCGTTCAACATTGACACCGATGCTCATGACGCGGCCCTTTTGCGAATACGACGGAGCGCCAATTCAGACAGAAGCAGTCCGGCAAAGGCCAAGCCGATCGAAAGAGCCGCCAAGCGCGCTGCGGCCAGTTCGCCGCCCGGTGTCTGGATCGCCGTATAAATCGCGAGTGGCAGGGTGCGGGTCTCGCCTGGGATGTTTGATACGAACGTGATTATCGCACCAAATTCGCCAAGGCTTGCGGCAAAGGCGGTAATGGCACCAGCAATGATACCGGGAAGTGCCAAGGGCAATGTCAGCGAAAAGAACCGGTCAATCGGCCCGGCGCCAAGGGTTTCGGCAGCCTGATAAAGACCCGGATTGACGTTTTCCAGGCTCAGTCGAATGGCGCGGACCTGAAACGGGAAGCTTACGATCGCCGATGCCAGTGCCGCGCCCGTCCAGCTAAAGACAAAGCGCAGGTCAAAGGTCTCATACAGCCAAGCACCCAAGGGGGCCCGGGTGCCCATCGCGAGCAATAATAAATAGCCCATAACAACCGGTGGCAGGATCAGCGGTAGATGCACAATCGCATCAAGAATAAAGCGCCCGGGAAACCGACCAAGGGCAAGCGCAGTTGCGACAATAATCGCAAAGGGCAGGGCACAAGCAACAGCAACGCCTGAGATGCGCAAGCTTAGGAGAAGTGCCTCTATTTCGGCGGGGGTCAAACTGATCATTTTCCGGGCACGTTGGCTTGCGTTGTTGCAACGGGTTCAAAGCCATAGTCTGCAAAAATGCGGCCCGCGTCATCCCCCAAAAGCCAAAGTAGGAATTTCGTGGCTTTGGTTTCGGACGGATCACCCGTCAGGGCAACAGGATAGGTAATGATCGGGTGGCTGTTTTCAGGGAAGGTGCCGATGATTTTGACGTTATCGGAAATGCCGGCGTCAGTTTGATAGACGATGCCAATCGGTGCTTCGCCCCGTTCAACCAGCGCCAAGGCCGCACGAACATTGTCAGTACGCGCAAGCCTTAGTGCGACCGTTTCCCACTGCCCCAAAGATGTCAGCGCCTGTTTGGCATAAATGCCGGCCGGCACGTGATCCGGGTCGCCGACTGCGATGCGATCACTGGGTTCGATCAATGCTGTCAGGTCTGAAGTATTGCTAATTTTAATCGGGGTAAGATTGCTATCTTTGGGGGCGACAATAACCAGACGGTTTGTCAGCAGGTCATGGCGGCTGCCGGGGACAAGCAAGCCCTGATCGTTTAGCCACGTCATCCATTTTTCGTTGGCAGAGATAAAGACATCTGCGGGTGCCCCTGCGGCAATCTGGCGCGCCAGTGTCGAGGAACTTGCCAGTGATAGGCGTATTGTATCACCCGTTTCCTTTTCATAGGTGGCGGCCGCAGTTTCAATGGCGTTGGTCAGGCTCGCAGCGGCAAAGACAGTGATGTCGCGCGCACGGGCCGCTGTTGAGATGCTGCCGACAAATACGACCGCGATCACAAAGAAGGCGACTGCAGATGGCAATGGGGATCGAAAATGGGGCATAGGGACCCGTAGCTTAAAAAAGGGCGCGTTTGCATCACTATAGACGAAATCAGTTTTGTTGCCACACATGACAAGGCCCGCCACAGGGCGGGCCAAAGGTTATCCGGTTTCGCGATGGAAACAGCGTTCAGGAACAGACCGCCGCGCGCAGTGGGTCGTCGGCATCCATATCAAACCATTCATTCATTGCGGCCGGGAAACCATTGCTGTCGAGTGACGTATCGGGCGTGATATAGCCACGCCGTCCTTGCGCGCAATCAACAAGATGGGTCAGGGCAAGGGTTTCGCCGCCCTTGCGCAGCAGCAGGGTCATGACGCGCTTTTCATCGGGGTTTTGGGGATTGGATACCAGTTTTTCGCGATCAATCGCCGTAAAGCGGTTGGTCGGTGCGGAAACCAGTGTCCACGGCGCGAAAATGTTTTCGTCAGTAAAGGTCTGAATGACGCTGATGGTCTGAGGCAGGCGGGCTTCATAGCGATCAAACCATGTGTATTCATCCCAGATCATGTAGCCAAACATCGCAATCGCTGCGACGAGCGGAATGACATATTTCGGTGCCTTGCGGCCCCAAAGCCGGAACAGCAACATGACCACGCCAGCCGACGCAAACCCGATAACAACGGTTGAGAAGATAAAGACGTACATAGGCTGGTGGCTCCCGATCTGCTGTTATTATTGGCGGGGCATTTTTTGAGCCCTGATAACCGATTAGCGCAGTATCCGGTCGAGCTCAAGTTCGCCTTTCGGATCACGTTTGGCGATTTGGGCCAGAAACAGGCCCGACGCGGCAATTGCGTCAGACAATGCGTTATGGGCCCGGAAAGGGGGCAGGTTATGATTTCGGCGCAATGTATCAAGCCTGAGCGCCCCGGATTTCATGGTTTCACCACTACGCCGGATGTCGCGCAGAGCCAGAACCAGGGTATCGACCGTCGGGATTTGCAGCGGCGCGCCAAAGGATTGTTTGCAGGCCTGGCCAAGGAATCCCAGTTCAATCGGCGCATGGTGGGATAACAGAACCCGGCCAGCCATCTGGGGCAAAAGATGCTCAAGGGCTGCTTCAATGCTTGGGGCATCGGCGACATCGCTGTCAAATATCCGGTGGACCACAACCGAGCTTTCGCTGAGCTCCTTGGTTGGCCGCACCAGAATATGTTCGCAACTTGAAAAATCGACCGAAAGCTGACGGATAATCACCCAGCCGAGGCTGACGATTTCATCCTTTTTGGGATCAAGGCCGGTGGTTTCCAGATCAAGAGCGATGAATTCGGTTTCCATCACGGATCTTTCAGGATCGGCAGGCGGCACATCGTAATAGGTCCGCAAAGGCCCGGTTGCCTTGCGCTGGATGAAGTCACGATACAGCCGACTGTCGAGGATTTTCTGGCGCAATCCCATATGGCTTACGTCCCGCTTTTGCCAAAGGCGTGCTCAAGCGCGCCCTGAAGGTTCTTGATCACCGAGAACGCATCTTTGAGATGGCTGCGCTCAAACGCCGACAGGCTTTCAGGTTGCAGGAAGTTATCGGGCTTTTCGCCGCGCCGGATCTGACGCACCTGATGTTTCAGGCGGGTGATGCTGATGAATTCAAAGGCATCGAGAAGGTCTGACGCCCCCTGATTGCTTATGGATGGGAATGCCTTTACGGCATTGAGCCGCTCATAGGTGTTTACGGCCTCGACCCCGTTGGCAAGGGCGTGAATGCGGGCGACATCAACGATTGGCACCACGCCGTTATGTTTCAAATCAAGGGTCTTGTCATGTTCGCCGCCACGGATCATGACAAAATTCTTGAAGAAACCAAGCGGGACATGATGGCTCAGCGCATTGCCCACCATATAGGCTTGGAAAATACGGTTGTCCTTGGCTTTTGAGATGATCATGCGATGCAGGTCTTCAAACAGGCTCTTGGTGCCGTGGACCGGGCGCAGATCAAACCAGACCGAGCAAAGCATCAGGGACTTTGGTTCGGGTTGTTCGATCCATTTGTTGAAATAGTGCTGCCAGGTGCGCACCGGTTGCCGCCACTCATCTGTTCTGGCCATCATTTCACCGGGGCAATAAACGTAGCCAACCTTGTTCAGGCTATCACAGACAAAGTCGGCAAGCTTTTTGAAATAGTCCCCGTGTTGATCCGCGTCATAGGCGTCATCAATAATCAGGCAATTGTCCTGATCTGAAAGTGCTGTTTGTTCCTGGCGGCCTTGTGACCCACCCGCCATCCAGACATAGGGGACGGGCGGGGGGCCAAATTCTTCCTCTGCCAGTTGCAGCAGCCGGGCGGTCGCCGCATCCGACAGGGTCGTTACGATATGTCCGGCATTTTGCGATGTCGCGCCCGCTTCAATCAGGTGGCTAAGAAGTTCAGGGACCTGGGCGATGACCTTTGCCATTTCTTCGGGTTCGGTCAGTTTGCCGATCCGACCTGCCATGTAAACAGCCGACAGCGACTGGCGTGCCAGCAAGTTGTTGGTGGTGATCATGCCAACTGCCTTGCCATCCTTCATCACCGGCAGATGGCGGATATTGTTGCGCGTCATGGTCAGAAGCGCATCAAAGGCGTACTGATCGGGATCGATCGAGATCGGCTTCTCGGTCATGATTGCCGTTACCGGCTCATCATAACTGCGGCCCTTGGCGATGACACGATTGCGCAGGTCACGGTCGGTCATGATTCCGGCAACGCCGTCACCGCCTTCGGTAATCAACAGACAGGAAACGCGTTCCTTGCTCATCAACTGGCCCGCTTCAAGGATCGATGCCGACTTGTCGATGCTGACCAGTTCGCGCGCGACCAGGTCACTGACCTTCACACTCATCAGTTTGAGCTGATCGTCATCGCGACTTTCGAGCAACTGCATGCCACTGCGCAGGCGTTCGCCACCCATCTGGGCGAAGAAATAGCTAAACTGCGGATACTTGCCAGTCAGCGCATGAAAATCCTTCTCGGGCAGCAAGTAACACAGGCTGTCTTCGAGAGTTGTAATGTTGTTGGCGGCCCGTCCATTCTGATACATCGCGCGCACACCAAAGCATTCACCCTCTGACAGGCGGGCAAGCAACTGCCCGTTCGGGTCGCGGGTTTCGGTCCCGCCGGTGCGGATGATGTATAGATGAAGGCATTGTTCCTCGGGCGAGAGGACTTTGGTTCCTGCACGGAAATAACGGGCCGACAGGCGCTTGGGCAGGGCGTTGATTTCTTCGTCAGGTAACAGATCGAACGGGTGGTGCTGTTTTAGAAACTCGGCAATTTCTTCGAGTTCGATGCTCATGACTGTTTTCCTCCGCAAGGGCATGCCCTGAGTGCATTGTTGCCTGACTAAGGCCGAAAAGAAAAGCCCCCGGATCAATGATCCGGGGGCCTGCAACAGTTCCTGGCAAACCAGTTGACCGATTAGTGGTCAACTGCGCCACCGGCTCCTTTCGGAACGCGGATGTCTTCAATCATGTGCTGGATATGCTCTGGCGGCTCAGCGGTGACTTTCGACACAGCGAAAGCAACGATGAAGTTCAGGATCATACCAACGACGCCAATGCCTTCCGGCGAGATGCCGAACAGCCAGTTTGCTTCGACGTTTTCGATCAATACCGGGATAAAGATGCCCTTGTAGGACATGATATAACCCATGGTGAAGATCAGACCGACCAGCATCCCGGCAATAGCACCTTCACGGTTAACTTTCTTGGAGAAGATACCCATGATGATAACCGGGAATAGCGAGGATGCGGCAAGACCGAAGGCGAAGGCCACCACCTGTGCCACAAAGCCCGGAGGATTGTAGCCCAGATAACCGGCGATCACGATCGCGACCGCAGCCGCAACACGCCCGGCCATCAGTTCCTGTCCTTCTGTCATGTTCGGTGTGAACGTGCCTTTGAGAAGGTCATGTGAAACACCCGACGAAATCACAAGCAGCAGACCAGCAGCTGTCGAGAGTGCTGCGGCGATACCACCAGCTGCGACCAGGGCAATGACCCAGTTCGGAAGCTGTGCGATTTCCGGGTTGGCAAGAACCATGATGTCACGGTCAACGCTCAGTTCGTTACCAGCCCAGCCATATTCGGCTGCTTTGGTCGCAAACTCTGCGTTCGCATCGTTGTAATACTGGATGCGGCCGTCACCGTTCTTGTCTTCGAACTTCAGAAGGCCGGTTGCTTCCCAGCGCTTCATCCAGTCCGGACGTTCTTCATAGACGAGGTTACCGTCTTCTGCGCCCACTTCACCGGTCTGGATGGTGTCGGTCAGGTTCAGGCGAGCCATTGCACCAACTGCCGGAGCAGTGGTGTAAAGCAGCGCGATGAAGACCAGCGCCCAACCGGCCGAAGAACGTGCATCACGGACTTTCGGAACGGTGAAGAAGCGAACGATAACGTGCGGAAGACCGGCAGTACCAACCATCAGTGCAAGCGTGATTGCAAAGATATCAATCGTTGACTTGTTGGTGGTGGTGTATTCGAGGAAGCCGAGTTCCGTCACAACCTGGTTAAGGCGATCAAGCATGTATTCGCCGGTGCCATTCACGGTCGAGCCAAATGCCAGCTGCGGCAGCGGATTGCCGGTCAGCTGGAAGGCAATAAAGATTGCCGGAATGGTGTAGGCAATAATAAGAACGCAATATTGTGCAACCTGGGTATAGGTAATGCCCTTCATGCCGCCAAGAACAGCATAGATGAAGACGATGCCCATGCCGACGATCAGGCCGGTGAGGAGTTCAACTTCAAGGAAGCGCGAGAACACGATACCAACGCCGCGCATCTGACCTGCCACATAAGTAAACGAGATAAAGATCAGGCAGATAACAGCAACGATACGGGCGGTTTTGGAATAATAACGATCCCCGATGAATTCCGGCACGGTGAATTTGCCGTACTTGCGAAGGTACGGTGCCAGAAGCATCGCCAGCAGGCAGTAACCGCCTGTCCAGCCCATGAGGTAAACCGAGCCGCCATAGCCAAGGAAGGCAATGAGGCCGGCCATAGAGATAAAGGAAGCAGCCGACATCCAGTCTGCTGCGGTCGCCATGCCGTTGACGACCGGGTTAACACCTTTGCCAGCGACATAGAATTCGCCGGTGGTGCTTGCCTTGGCCCAGATCGCGATGCCGATATACAGCGCGAAGCTCAAGCCGACGGCAATATATGTAAGGGTGGTAAGATCCATCTTGTCTGTCTCCCTGATCCTGCGTCAGTCGTCTTCACGAACGCCGAATTCGCGATCCAGTTTGTTCATCTTGGCCACATAGACGAAAATCAGTGCGACAAAGACGTAAATGGACCCCTGTTGAGCAAACCAGAAACCAAGCTGGAAGCCCGCGATTTCGATAGAGTTGAGGGCATCGACAAACAAGATGCCGAAACCGTAGGAAACGATGAACCAGATCGCGATAAGGACCGAGACCAGCTTCACGTTTCTCTTCCAGTAGGCTGCGCTTTGTTCATCCATCGCGCGTCTCCTTCCTAGAAATGATAACTTTCCCTGCCGACATATTTTTATGCTGTGTTTGTCGGCCGCATGAATGCGTGGCGTTGAATGCATCAAGACACACTCATTGCCTGTAAAGCTCGATACCAGTTTTCGAGAGTCGCCATAAGCTAATCATTAGTCGTATAGAACAGGGTGTTAGAAGGTGTTCTGCCCCAGCGTCGAATAAAAATAGTGACAGAATCCGGGCGGTTTTCACTGTGTGCATTGCAGCATTTTAAGGTTGAAAAACATTGCGTCTAAGTGCCTAAAAAGTGACGTTTTTATAATTTAGGGGACCCAGCACGGTCCGATGCGGCTATTTTTTGACTGAAATCGACGCAAATTTCGTTTGCCGAACCCGAATGATGTCGCCGACGCGAGATCGCTTGATGCACCTTGTTTCAGCTCGCCATCTGGCATGTTTTGATAGCATGTGAGCTGTCTGCGGTTTGAAGTTGTTAAGAGCCTGCCTGTCGGTTACAAACGGGCACAGTATTTCAGGCATGCGCATGAGTGTGCCGAAGTGTTTCAGCCCAACAGGGCGGACCCAACGACTTTTGGATGGGGAATTTAATGGCATCCTACCAGTATATTTACGTCATGAAGGACCTGACCAAGATCCTTCCGGGCGGTCGCGAACTTTTCAAGGGCATCACACTGTCCTTCCTGCCAGGCGTAAAAATCGGTGTTCTCGGCAACAACGGCGCAGGTAAATCGACCCTGCTGAAAATCATGGCCGGCATCGAAAAGGATTACGCCGGTGAAGCCTGGCCTGCCGAAGGTGTCAATGTCGGCTATCTTGAGCAGGAACCGCAGCTCAATCCGGAGAAAGACGTTCTTGGCAACGTCATGGAAGGGTGTGGCTCGATTGTTGACGATCTTGCACGCTTCAACGAAATCAGCGGCAAGTTTGCCGAGCCGATGACCGATGACGAAATGAATGATCTCCTTGCCGAGCAGGGTGAACGTCAGGAACGCATCGATGCGGCCAATGGCTGGGATTTGGAGCGCACCCTTGAGATCGCGATGGACGCCCTGCGTTGCCCGCCCAAGGATGCGGACGTAACCAAGCTTTCAGGTGGTGAGCGCCGTCGTGTCGCCCTTTGCCGCCTGTTGCTTGCAAAGCCTGACATTCTGCTGCTTGACGAACCGACCAACCACCTTGACGCTGAATCGGTTGCGTGGCTTGAACGCCACCTTGAAGATTATCAGGGTACCGTCATTCTGGTCACCCACGATCGTTACTTCCTTGATAATGTTACGGGCTGGATTCTGGAACTTGACCGCGGTCAGGGCATTCCGTTTGAAGGCAACTATTCCTCCTGGCTTGAGCAGAAGCAAAAGCGTCTGGAACAGGAATCCCGTCAGGAAGGCAGCCGCCAGAAACAGCTTGCCACCGAACTTGAGTGGATCCGTCAGAACCCGAAAGGCCGTCAGGCAAAATCCAAGGCCCGTGTCCGTGCCTATGACGATCTGGTCGCCGAGGCCGCAAAAGCGGTGCCGGATTCCACCAAGATCGTTATTCCGATTGCCGAGCGTCTTGGTAACGAAGTTATCACTGCCGAAGGTCTGACCAAGGCTTATGGTGACAAGCTTCTGTTTGAAAACCTTGATTTCCGTCTGCCGCCGGGTGGCATCGTTGGTGTGATCGGTCCGAACGGTGCGGGTAAAACCACCCTGTTCAAGATGCTGACGGGTGCTGATACCCCGGATGCAGGAACGCTCAAGATCGGTGATACCGTCAAGATGGGCTATGTCGATCAGTCGCGTGACTCGCTTGATCCGAACAAAACCGTTTGGCAGGAAGTTTCCGACGGCCTCGACGAGATCCTTTTGGGCAAGCGTCCGATGTCGTCGCGGGCCTATGTGTCACAGTTCGCCTTCAAGGGCGCAGATCAGCAGAAAAAAGTCGGTCAGTTGTCGGGTGGTGAACGTAACCGTGTTCACCTTGCCAAGATGCTGAAATCCGGCGCGAACGTTCTGCTGCTTGACGAACCGACCAACGATCTTGATGTCGATACCCTGCGTGCACTTGAGGAAGGTCTCCTCGAGTTTGCCGGTTGCGCTGTGGTCATCTCGCACGATCGTTTCTTCCTTGACCGAATTGCGACCCATATTCTGGCCTATGAGGGCAACTCGCATGTCGAGTGGTTCGAAGGGAACTATCAGGAATATGAAGCCGACTACAAACGTCGCTATGGTGAAGAGGCAAGCCGCCCGCACCGTATCAAATACAAGCCGCTGACCCGATAAGACGGTTAATTGGTTTGAGATTAAAGGCCACCTTCGGGTGGCCTTTTTTGATGCCCGGATGTCAGATACAAAAAAGCCACCGTCGCAAGGATGGTGGCTTTTGTATTCGGATATTAAGGCAGGCTATCAGAGACCGGTTTTTGCCTTGAGTGCAGCGGTCAGGGCGCCGACATCGTCATTGTTCTGTTGGATGACCGATGTGAACTCATCGCGTTGGGTGATGCCCATGCTCAGACCTTCGATGGAAACATCAATGATCTTGTAGCTGTCATCAAACATCCGCATCCGCCAAACAATGTTTACCGGTGGGCCGTCCGGACGGACGAACTGCGAATCGACAAAGGTGTCCTTGTTCTTCTGGGTCTCATCACCGACGACAAACTGTTCGCCGTTGAATTCCTTGAACTGGTTTGCGTAGTTGAGCGCCAGATAGTTCTGAAGCAGGACCGAAAACTCCTCGATCTCCGCTTCGGAAATCGAACGCCAGTAACGCCCCAGAACGAAGCGCGAAACGACATCCATTGCAAAATAGCGGTCCATAAGGGACACGAACTTTTTGCGGCGAACGTCGTCAGCAAGGCTTTGATCGGTCAGTTCATTCATGGCCTGGTCAGCCATGCTCTGAATGACATTTGCTGCGCTGGTTTCGACAGCGACTTCAGCAACAACGTTTGAAGACAAACCCGTTGCCGACGCCGGACCAGACCAAGCGGCTGCGACGGCGATCATCGCGGCGGTTGATATGGCGATTTTGCTGTTTACCATGACCGGCTCTTACTGGCTTGCCGCTTCGACAGCATCGTCGAAGTCAAAAGATGCGCTTTCGTCTTCTACAGCGAACTCTGGTGACGGGCCACCATTGCGAATCATCTGATTGCGTTGCTGACGATAGAGGCTGCGCAGGGCTGCGTAATAGTCGATAGACGACTTTTGCAGTTCGTTCAGCTGATTGATCGTCGCGTAACGATAATGCAGGGCTGTAAGACCGACCGAGCCAAGATAAAGGGCTTCGACGGTATCACTGTTCTGTGCGCCCCATGTCAGCGGGTTGGCAAAATAGTCAACCCCGATGCCGGCTGTATCACGCAGGTTGGACGGGCCAAGCAGCGGCAGCACAATGTAAGGGCCACCGCCAATGCCGTAATGGGCAAGGGTCTGACCAAAATCTTCACGACGGTACGGAATGCCGAAATCAGATGCGACATCATTGAAACCAAGGAAGCCAAGCGTCGAGTTCATGATGAAACGCTGGAACGAGGCAGCAGCCTGATCCGGGTCACCCTGCAGCAACGCGTTGAACGAGTTCAACGGTTCGTTGATGTTGCGCACGAAGCTCGCGACGGAGGTTTTAACAGGTTCCGGGGCAATGTCGCGGTACCACATTGCAGCAGGATACAGGACCATGAAATCGACCGCGCCGTTAACACCGTGAACCACGCGGTTCACCGGCTCAAGCGGATCATAATCACTCGTGTCCTGAGCGGGTTCTGTCGATGCGCACGCGGTCAGCAAAGACAGCGATCCTGCGGCACAAAGCGAAAGCAAAGTTCGAAACTTCATTATTTTTAGCCAACCGATGTTCGATACACAGACTTCCCCGACCCGAAACGCTTTTGATGCGGGACACCAAAAAACGTTACCGATCAATCCCCTGCTCGAAGGGCGATCATGTAACGCGCACGCCTCAGATATCCATTTGGTTAGCATAGGGTGAAATTAAACACCAGCATACAAAAAGTTGATCAGGATCAAGCAGTTTTCAGGTGTGGCATTTAGGCAACAAGTTTTCACGCGAAAATAGCGCTTGAACAAACATAAACATATCTTTATATCTTTCTTGTCAACGTGGAGGGCATTGGTATGGAACAGGTTCTGGCAAGATTGCGCGCAGCTGCTGAAGCAACGCGGCTTCGCTTGCTGGCGATCTGTGCCGAGTGCGAATTGACCGTCAGCGAGATCACCCAGATCATCGGTCAGAGCCAGCCGCGCGTCTCCCGACACCTTAAATTATTGTGCGAGGCAGGCCTGCTTGTCCGGTTCCGCGAAGGGACTTGGGTTTTCTATCGCACGCCGCATTCCGGGCCGGGTGCCGACCTTGTGCAGCCTGTGCTGGATCTGCTGCCAAAAGATGACGAGACGCTTGCACTTGACCGTGCCCGTCTCGATCAGGTGAAGGCAGAACGCGAAAAAATCGCGACAGAATATTTCCGCGCCAACGCCGAAGACTGGGATCGGATTCGCTCACTTCACGTCGACGAGGCGGTTGTTGAAAAAGCATTGCTTGAGGCGGTTGGTGATCTCACCGGTGGCCGGATTCTCGATGTCGGAACAGGTACCGGACGTATTCTTGAGCTTCTCGGGCGTAACGCCGAAGAGGGCGTTGGCGTTGATATGTCACGCGAAATGTTGGCTGTTGCGCGCGCACGCTTGCAGCGCGCAGACCTGTCGAATTGCCTTGTTCGTCAGGCCGACATGTACCAGTTGCCTTATCCCGGCGGCATGTTTGATGTGGTGACCCTGCATCAGGTGCTGCATTTCGCTGAAAAGCCCGAGGCGGCCCTTGCCGAGGCAGCGCGTGTTCTGGCCCCCGGGGGCCAGCTTGTCATTGTCGACTTTGCCCAGCACGAACAGGAAGAGCTCCGCGAAGAACATGCGCACCGTCGTCTTGGTTTTGATGATGGGTCCATCAATGACTGGTTCCGCGCCAGCGGTCTTGAGCCTGGCAACGTTGTCAGTTTGCCAGGCAAACCACTGACGGTTCGGATTTGGATGGCTCGCCCGACATCGGCACAAGCAGCGGACAAAGTTCAAAGAAATTCTGAAAAGGCTGCGGAATAACGCGCAGCATGTATCGAAAATAACCAGATAGAAAGACCGACCCAAGGGCTCAGCCTGCGGGAAAGCGAAGACAGGATTGAGATATCGATATGATGACGGTTCCAGAAATCAACGCAGTACGCAAACACCTCAAGGTTTCGTTCGAATTCTTCCCGCCGAAAACCGAGAAGATGGAAGAAACCATGTGGCGGTCGATCCATCGGCTTGCGCCGCTCAATCCGTCTTTTGTTTCGGTGACCTATGGGGCCGGCGGCACCACACGTGATCGCACCCATGGCAGTGTCACCCGTATTCAGGGTGAAACCGGCATTCCGGCTGCGGCGCATTTGACCTGCGTTGGTCACACCAAGGAAGAGATCGATCAGATCGCGCGCAGCTACTGGAACGAGGGTATCCGTTCCATCGTTGCCCTTCGTGGGGATTTGCCGGATGCGGGCGACAAGTATGAACCGACCCCGGGTGGCTATGCCTATGCGGTTGATCTGGTTGCCGGCCTTAAGGAAATTGCCGATTTTGATATTTCGGTATCAGCCTATCCGGAAACCCATCCGGATGCGCCAAGTTCCGATTTCGAAATTGATTATCTCAAACGCAAGATCGATGCGGGCGCCAACCGGGCAATTACCCAGTTCTTCTTTGATAACGAAACCTATCTGCGGTTCCGTGACAAATGTGTGGCTGCGGGCATCGAAGCCCCTATTGTTCCGGGCATTTTACCGGTGACAAACTTTGCGTCACTCTTGAAATTTGCCGATATGTGTGGTGCTTCTGTGCCGCAGCGTTTGCATTGGCGTTTCGAAGGGCTTGATGAAGATCCCGATACCCGTCGCATGGTCGCATTCCACGAAGCCATTTCGCAGGTGGAAGGTTTGATCAGCGAAGGGGTGACTGACTTCCACTTCTATACGCTTAACCGTGCCGAACTGACATATGCCATCTGCCATGCGCTGGGCATTCGCGGAACCGAACAGGTTGCAGCCTGAAGGTGCTTTTGCCCTGTAACCCGGACGCATGAAGAATTGATTGGATGAAAAAGATGAATGATCGCAAGGAACGCATTGCCCTGCTGCGCAAACGGGCCGAGGAAAAGATACTGATCCTTGATGGCGCAATGGGCACGATGATCCAGAAGCACAAGCTGACCGAGGAAGACTACCGCGGCGAACGCTTTGCCGACTGGAAGCAGGACGTCAAAGGCAACAACGACCTTTTGTCACTGACCCAGCCGGACATCATCAAGGACATCCATCTGCAGTACATCGCGGCCGGTGCGGACCTGAATGGAACCAACACCTTTAGCGCGACAACCATTGCCCAGGCCGATTACGGCATGGAAGACTTGGCCTACGAGATCAATTTCGAAAGTGCCAAGATCGCGCGTGCTGCCTGTGACGAATGGGAAGCCGCCCATCCGGGGGATGTACGCTTTGTAAATGGTGCTATCGGCCCGACCAACCGTACGGCATCCATTTCGCCGGATGTGAACAATCCCGGATTCCGCGCCATCACCTTTGATCAGCTCAAAGAGGCATACAAGGAAGCAACGACCGGTTTGCTGGATGGTGGCGCGGATACGCTGCTGGTGGAAACCATCTTTGATACGCTCAATGCCAAGGCTGCGCTTTTTGCCATTGATGAGGTTCTCGACGAACGCGGTGAAGATGTGCCGGTGCTGATTTCAGGCACGATCACCGATGCATCCGGCCGGACGCTTTCGGGGCAGACGACCGAAGCGTTTTATAATTCGGTGCGTCATACCAAGCCGTTCTCGATTGGTCTGAACTGCGCATTGGGTGCCGCACAGCTGCGCCCCTATGTTCAGGAACTGTCGCGCATTGCCGAATGCCGCGTTTCAGTTTACCCCAATGCGGGCCTTCCCAACGAGTTTGGTGAATATGACCAGACCGATGCCGAAATGGCAGAATTGGTTAAGGAATGGGCCGATACTGGCATGGTCAATCTGCTGGGGGGCTGCTGTGGTACGACACCGCCGCACATCAAGGCGATTGCCGATGCGGTGGCAAATGCCAAGCCGCGCGTTGTGCCCAAGTTTGAGCCAAGAATGCGTCTGTCCGGCCTCGAGCCGTTTGATGCTGCGTAAATCTGATATTGATAGCTGAAAAGAGATCGAAAAGACCCATGACCGACATTTCCAGATTTATCAATATTGGTGAGCGGACCAACGTCGCCGGATCGCTGAAATTCAAGAAGCTGATCGTCGAAGAAGATTACGATGCAGCCCTTGAAATTGCCCGCCAGCAGGTCGAAAACGGCGCGCAGATCATCGACATCAACATGGATGATGCGATGCTTGACGCCGAAACGGCGATGGTCAAGTTCATCAACCTGATTGCGGCCGAGCCAGACATTGCTCGCGTTCCGATCATGGTCGACAGTTCGAAATGGAACGTGATCGAAGCTGGCCTGAAATGCCTGCAGGGCAAGGGTATTGTTAACTCGATCAGCCTGAAGGAAGGCGAAGAACCCTTCATCGAACAGGCCAAAAAGCTGCGCCGCTACGGCGCGGCAGTTGTCGTCATGGCCTTTGATGAAAAAGGTCAGGCCGATACAGTCGATCGCAAGTTCGAAATCTGCAAGCGCAGCTATAACGTGCTGGTCGATAAGGTTGGCTTCCCGCCTGAAGACATCATTTTCGATCCAAACATCTTTGCCGTTGCGACCGGTATCGAAGAACACGACAATTATGCTGTCGACTTCATCGAAGCCTGCAAGCTGATCAAAAAACACCTGCCATACGCCAAGATTTCCGGTGGTGTTTCCAACGTTTCGTTCTCGTTCCGGGGCAACAACCCGGTCCGCGAAGCGATGCACTCGGTGTTCCTGTATCACGCCATCAAGGCGGGACTGGATATGGGGATCGTCAATGCCGGTCAGTTGGTTGTGTATGAAGAAATCCCGGCAGAACTTCGTGAACGCGTCGAAGACGTCATCCTGAACCGTCGTTCGGATGCGACCGACCGTTTGCTCGAAGTTGCCGAGAAATACAAAGGTACTGGCGGGCCTGAGAAAAAGGCCGACCTTGAATGGCGTAAAAAACCGGTCAAGGAACGTCTGGCGCATGCCCTGATCAACGGTATTGCCGAGTTCGTCGAAGAAGACACCGAAGAAGCCCGTCAACAGGCGGACAAGCCGCTGCATGTGATTGAAGGTCCGTTGATGGACGGCATGAACATCGTTGGTGACCTGTTTGGTGACGGCAAGATGTTCCTGCCACAGGTGGTGAAATCCGCGCGTGTGATGAAAAAGGCGGTCGCCTATCTGATTCCCTTCATCGAAGAGGAAAAAGACGGCAAGCACGAAACCAACGGCAAGATCTTGCTCGCGACCGTTAAGGGCGACGTGCATGACATCGGCAAGAACATCGTTGGTGTGGTTCTGCAATGTAACAACTTCGAGGTCATCGACCTTGGGGTGATGGTACCGACCCAGAAAATCATCGAAACCGCCAAGGCCGAAAAGGTCGACATGATCGGTTTGTCGGGCCTGATTACCCCGTCGCTTGAAGAGATGACCTATGTCGCGGCCGAAATGGAACGCGAAGGGCTGGATATTCCGCTTCTGATTGGCGGGGCGACGACGTCGAAGGTCCATACTGCGGTTAAAATCGCGCCGAACTATCTGAAATCATCGGTGGTTTACGTGATCGACGCATCGCGTGCCGTTGGTGTTGCCAGCAATCTGCTTTCAAAAACCAATGGCGAACGCTTTGCTGAGGAAATCCGCAACGAATATATCGCGATGGCTGAAAAGCATGCAGCACAGCAACTGCAGAAAAAGCGTTTCTCGATTGTCGATGCACGTGCCAACAAGGTTCAGCTTGACTGGGACAACTTTGAAGCACCGGTTCCGCTCAAACCCGGTATCACCCTGTTTGAAGATTTTGATCTTGAAGAACTGGTGTCGCGCTTTGACTGGAAACCGTTCTTCGAGACCTGGGAACTTCATGGGCGTTTCCCCGACATCCTAAAGGATGAAAAGGTCGGCGAAACGGCGCGTAGCCTATATGCGGACGCGCAGGAAATGCTCAAAAAAATCGTTGCCGAAAAATGGTTCAAGCCCAAGGCGGTTGTCGGTCTGTGGCCCGCCAACTCGGTCGGTGATGATATCGAAGTTACCCCGGCACCGGAGAAGAATGAGCCGGTGATGCTCCATACCCTGCGTCAGCAGATGTATCGCGAAAACAACAAGCGTCCGAACCGCGCGTTGGCCGACTATATCGCGCCAAAAGAGACCGGCAAGACCGACTATATTGGCGCCTTTGTTGTTACCGCCGGGCCGGAAGTCGAAGAAATCTCTGCCAAGCTTGAAGCAGAGCATGATGATTACAATGCCATCCTGGTCAAAGCCCTGGGCGACCGTTTTGCCGAGGCGTTTGCCGAGCATATGCACGAAAAAGTTCGTAAAGAGCTTTGGGGCTATGCACCGGACGAGGCGCTTGGCAATGATGATCTGATTGCCGAAAAATATCGTGGTATCCGTCCGGCACCGGGTTATCCGGCCTGCCCGGAACACACTGAAAAGGGGATTCTCTGGGATCTTTTGGATGCAGAGAAGAATGTTGGTGTGTCGCTGACTGAAAGCTATGCCATGACGCCAACCTCTTCGGTGAGCGGTTTTTACTTTGCCAACCCGGAGGCCAAGTATTTCGGTCTTGGTAAAATCGAACGCGATCAGGTGGAAAGCTATGCCGAGCGTAAGGGCATGACCTTGGCCGAGGCAGAACGCTGGTTGGCACCAAACCTCAATTACGATCCGCGTCAGGCGAAATAATCGCCTGTCCGGTCGCAAGGAAAAGCCCCGCAGACTGCACTCTGCGGGGCTTTTTTGTTGTTAGGAATGTCGGTGCCTAGTGGGTTGCCTGACAGAACTTGCCGCGTTCAGTGATGCCAACAATCACAATGCCAATCAGGCCAAGCGCGAAGTAACCGACCAGAAGCGGGATGACGGTGCCGTTGAACTGCTGCCCAATAATCCCGCCGGCAATGACGCCGATCAACGTGCTGTAAACACCCGTGATCGAGGATGCAGTACCGGCAATCGCGCCGACCGGCTCCATCGCAAGCGAGTTGAAGTTCGGCATGGTCAGCGAGAAACAGAACAGGATGGTTGTCAGGCCGATGCCAAAGACGAACAAGGGCGGATGCCCGTCAAACCACAACGCAATCAGCACGTTGATCAGGCTGCTAGCGGTCAAGAAGAACAGCGCGACATGAGAAATCTTGTGCATGCCGATCTTGCGCACCAGTCGTGCATTGATGAATGACGAGAAACTCATGCAGGCGGCAATCATGCCAAAGGCCAGCGGGAACCAGACACCAAGACCGTAAACCTCGGTTTCGAAGATCTGCTGGGCAGATCCGATATAGGCCATCAGGCAGGCAAACATGACGCCCATCGCCGTGGCATAGCCGAATGTCTGACGATTGGTGACGGTGGTTTTGATGTCGCGTGCGATCCGGCGCATCGACAATTTGTGCCGATATTCCGGATGCAGGGTTTCAGGCATGCGCAGCAGGTACCAGCACACAATCGCAATCGCGAGGACCAAGGTGCTGACGAAAATCATATGCCAGTTTGCCAGGGCTAAAATCAGGCTGCCTGATGCCGGGGCGAACACAGGAAGAATGATGAACACCATCATGACAAACGACATGACGCGTGCCATTTCGCGGCCTTCGAAACAATCGCGTGTGATCGCCATGGTCAGAACCCGCGGTGCAGCAGCACCAAGACCCTGCACGAAACGTGCGATAAGAAGGTGTTCATAGCTGTCGGCAAAGATCGCCATCACTGTGCCGATGCAATAAATGCCAAGTCCTGCGATCAGGGTGGGGCGGCGACCAAAACTATCGGCAAGCGGGCCATAAACGATCTGCATTAGGCCAAACGCGATCATGAAGACATAAATCAGCATCTGCATGCGGTTGCCGTCTTCGATGCCAAAGTCTTGCGCGATCGGGCCAAAGGCCGGCAGCAGATTGTCAATCGACAGGGCAACAAGCCCGATGGTGATTGCCATCAGACAGATAAATTCAACAAGACCGGGCAGCGGCCGCGCCGCCTGTATGCCCGTTGGTCGGTGGTCATTCATTGTTTTTGGTTCCGTTGAGAACGATTGGTGGCGTTTCTGGCCCTGC
Organism: Thalassospira sp. CA1; assembly: GCF_059052855.1. Lineage (NCBI taxonomy): Bacteria > Pseudomonadati > Pseudomonadota > Alphaproteobacteria > Rhodospirillales > Thalassospiraceae > Thalassospira > Thalassospira sp. CA1. The sequence continues at coordinate 102,284 of NZ_JBZCIA010000004.1, read as the reverse complement.
TTTCACGCGAGACGGGCAGAATGCTGTATTTCGTATGATTTTGGCAATGACGGTTTTCTGAAACGGGATCGCGGCACTGGGGATGCGCTGAATCCGGGTCACTTGTTGTGGCATATCTATCCGGATCAATCAACGGGCGTCAGGAATGCGAAATTAAACATGGTGGTTCTTGTCTTTACCCTTTATTCGCAGGAAAAGCTGATCCTAAGATCATACGCACAATCAATTCGCCAACCCCGGTATTGCTGATATGGCTGAAAAGCTTTTGAAATCGAACATCTTTTTGAACCGCATGCGTCGCATCGTCAAAAGCGAGCAACTGGTTCTGTCGATTTTGGCAATGATTGTCGGGGCACTGGCCGGGGGCGGCGCCATCCTGTTTCGAGATGGCTTGTTGCTTGTTCAGTCGTTGTTTTTCGGGACTGGCGAAGAAGCCCTTCATCGGCATCTCAGTGAAATTCCCGTCTGGCAACTCATCCTGGCCCCGGCGGTGGGCGGTCTGATTGTCGGGATTTTCATCTACAAGTTCCTGCCGGAAAAACGACCGCACGGGGTTGCCGATGTGATCGACGCGGCATCGTTCCACGATGCACGCATGTCGACCCGCTGCGGGATCAAAAGTGCGATTGCCAGTGCAGTATCGCTTGGCAGTGGTGCATCCCTTGGCCGCGAAGGGCCGGTTGTCCATATGGGCGCATCATTTGGCGCGTGGCTGGCGCGCATTCTTCATTTGCGCCGTTCGGCATCCCGAACACTGTTGGGATGTGGCGTGGCATCAGCGGTGGCGGCATCATTCAACGCGCCGCTGGCGGGCGCCCTTTTTGCCCATGAAGTTGCACTGGGTCATTATGCCCTGACGGCTTTTGCGCCGATTGTGCTGGCATCGGTTACCGGTACGGTCATAACACGCATCTATTACGGCGATGAGGTCGCCTTCCTGATCCCGGGGCATGAAATCCAGTCTTTCTGGGAGTTCCCGGCCTTTGCGCTTTTGGGGATTGTTGCCGGTGTGGCGGCGGTTCTGGTCGTGCGTGCCATCCCGGTCGTGCAAAAAACGGCAAATCGGACCAATGCACCGCTTTGGCTGCGTCCGGCGGTTGCCGGGCTGATTGTTGGCCTGATTGCGTTGGTCTTTCCGCAGATTGTCGGTGTCGGCTATGGGGCGATGAACGATGCGCTTAACGAAAGCTACAGCCTGACTTTCCTGATCGGCTTGTTGCTTGCCAAGGGCTTTGCCGTTTCGATCTGCATGGGACTTGGTTTTGCGGGCGGCATGTTCAGCCCGGCACTATTCCTTGGTGCGATGCTGGGCGGGGCATTCGGGATGATCGCAACCAGCGCCTTTCCCGAGCTTTCATCTGGTTATTCGGCCTACACGCTTGTTGGCATGGGGGCCGTTGCCGCGGCCATCCTTGGTGCACCGATTTCAACGACCCTGATCATCTTTGAATTGACCGGTGACTATGCGTTGACGGTTGCGGTGATGGTGGCATCTGTTCTGGCAACAGTGGTGATGGATCAGTTCCAGGGCGGATCGTTTTTCCAGTGGCAATTGAAATGTCGTGGTTTGTCGACGCGCTGGGGCAGGGAAGTCAATTTGCTGCGCACGATCAAGGTGGACGAGATCATGAAGCGCGAATACGAAACCGTCCCGCTGACCGAGGGGCTGACAACAGTCCGTGAAAAGCTGATCAACGCACCCTATTCGGAACTTTTTGTCATTGATGATCAGGGCAAACTGCACGGAACGATCACACTGACCGATTTGCGCCACGCTGCCTTTGATCCCAATCTTGGTGATGAAGTCACAGCCGGCGAGGTGGCCCGTTCAAAGCCGCCGGTGTTGTACCGGACAGACAATATCGAAAAGGCCATCAAACTGATGGAGCAAACCGGCGAAGAACACCTGCCGGTTCTTAACAGCGCCGAGGAACGTCATATCATCGGCTTCGTCCATGAAAAGGATGCGATGATGGCCTATAACAACGCCTTGCTGGAACTGCAAAGCGAAGAACGCGGTGATGCACCACCAAAGCTGTTCTAATCCGATCCGCAATGAAAAAGAGCAGCGCTTGTGTGCGCTGCTCCGTTCAAGGTTTTTAGGCCGATGTAATCAGGCGGCCAATGCTGGTTGCTGTCGTGCTGGCGGACCAGACATGACTTGGGCTGCAACCCGGCTATCAAGACCGGCAACGTTTTCTGGAAGATCCGTTGCAGCCTGTTGAGCTGCATCGTCAATTTCCTGACGTTCTTTGCGTTTCTCAATTCTAGCCTGTTCGTTACGTTCCTTGTCTTTTGTTGGTAGATTGAAACTGTCACGAGCGGCAGACTTGAATTCCTCCTCGGCATCCTGCTCTGCAAGTGCAGGATCATCTTTTGCCGGATCGGAATTCGACGAGACCGGGTCATCAGTGGTCTTGATACCGTTTGCGCTGTCATTGGCTTTGACTGCGTCCATGGCCGCAGCAAAGCTTGATGACCCGCTTCCGATATTCTGGAATTCAAGCATGACGGCTTGAACCGCGTCCGAAAGTTGGCTTTTGGAAGAGCCACCCTCAGATCCGATTGCCGCAACGCCTGAAACAGGTGCAGCGCTACCTGCGCTAAAACTTTCGATACTTTCGTGTGCACCTGACCGTTCCGCAGAACTGGCCCGGGTTGATATCGGCAACCCGTTGCCCAATCCAAAAATAGCACTCATTTCGAGATACCTTTCTTCTGGGATGCACAAAGCACCGCTGGCACTCCCAGAAGGCTTCCGGGGGCGTCAGACATGCTTACCAACGGAAATCAAAGCAATTTTCAGACCATGGATGCTGAAGGTGCGGGTTTGCAAGTGACATGCAGGACCATGAAGTAGGCGGATGACGTTATTCTGGTATTTCTGATCCCGCAGCTGTGAAGACGTGCGGCAAAAAATACCGATACCAAAGAGGGTTATGGGAAGCCGGACTTATCTATTAGGCTATGTGAAAACGGCCAAACTTTTCCAGAAGCAGGATGTATCGATATAAGATGAAGCTTCATCTCGTTGCCGGTGCCAGACCCAACTTCATGAAGATCGCGCCGCTGTTGCGCGGGTTGGCGAACCATCCAGTCATTCGTCCGTCTTTTGTCCATACGGCCCAGCATTTCGACGACGCGATGTCTTCGACTATCTGGCGGGAGCTTGGATTGCCGGACCCTGATCGTGTCCTGAACTGTGAGCCATTCGAAAATGGCGATCAGATTGTCGGAATGATGCAGGCATATGAGGCACTTTGTCATGAAGACCGGCCCGACATGGTTCTGGTTGTCGGCGATGTGAATTCATCCCGTGCCGCAGCCATCGTTGCAACTGAGATAGACGTGCCCCTTGTTCACCTGGAAGCGGGTCTCAGATGCTTTGATCCCGACATGCCCGAAGAGCAAAACCGTATCGAGATAGATCACAAGGCAGATCTGTTGCTGACGCCGTCGATGGATGCAGATGCAAATTTACGGACAGAGGGGATCTCGGCCGACCGCATAAAGCGTGTCGGCAATATCATGGCTGATACGTTGGCAATGATGAAAGGAACGATTGATCAGGAAGAAAGCGCCCGCAAGCTCAATCTCGTTAAAGGTCGCTATGTCCTTGTAACACTGCATCGGCAAAGCAATGTCGATGATCTCGATCGGCTCCATCAGATATGTCATGCGTTGATGGCCCTTTGCTCCGAAGCGGACATCTGTTTTGTCCTTCATCCCCGGACCGAAAAGCACCTTCGGACATCAAATTTGATGGGGTCGCTGCATACTGCGGGTGTTCGTTTGCTGCCGCCGATGGGGTATGCCGGGTTTACCAGTTTGATGCAGGACGCAGGTGTTGTCGTAACAGACTCCGGTGGTGTGCAGGAAGAAACCAGCCTTCTGGGCGTGCCATGCCTGACGCTTCGCACATCAACCGAACGTCCAATCACCATCACACTGGGAACCAATCAGCTTGTCGAGCTTGATCAGTTGACCCCTGCAGTGATGTCCGCGCTAAATGTTTCCGACGAACGCACACGACAGCCAGCCAAAATCCCGCTGTGGGATGGTAAGACGGCGTCGCGTGTTGTTCGGGAACTCGAAGCCTTTCTGCCGGGCAGAGCCGGTTGATACAAACGTTCCCGCGAATGGCTTGGTTGATGCCCGAAATGTGGTGCAGAATGTAAAAATCGTCGGGTCAATATGGAACGAGACTGGCCCCCTTCGCACAGCGTGATATATATGCGGTCATGATGGATGATCCCTTCGAAATTGATGAATTCGCCGCCAGCCCCGAAATGCGTCTGGCCGATACACCGACCCCGGCATATCTCGACAATCTGAATGCCGAGCAGCGCGATGCTGTCGAAACGCTCGACGGGCCGCTGTTGGTGCTTGCAGGTGCCGGAACCGGGAAAACACGCGTTTTGACCACGCGTCTGGCGCATCTTCTGGAAACCAAGGCACAGACAGAACGCCTGCATCCGCAGCAGATCCTTGCCGTTACCTTTACCAACCGTGCGGCTAAGGAAATGCAGGAACGTGTCGCACAGGCGCTTGGTCGTCCGGTTGAAGGCTGGTGGCTGGGAACCTTCCACTCGCTCTCAGCGCGCTTGTTGCGCCGTCATGCCGACCTGATCGGGCTAAAGTCAAACTTCACCATCCTTGATAGCGATGATCAGGTCCGCCTGCTTAAGCAGATCATGGATGCCGAACAGATCGATCCGAAAAAATGGCCAGCCAAGCAGCTGATGGGGATCATTCAGCGCTGGAAGGACAAGGGGCTGACGCCTGAACGGGTCAATGAAAGTGTCGAGTTCGCCAATGGCGGGGCCAACCACCTTTACAAGATTTATCAGGAACGCCTCAAAGTCCTGAATGCCTGTGACTTTGGTGATCTGTTGCTGCATTGCCTGACCCTTTTCCAGCAGCATCCGGAAATTCTCAAGCAGTATCAGAATACCTTCCGCTATATTCTGGTCGACGAGTATCAGGATACCAACGTTGCCCAGTATCTGTGGCTGCGCGCAATGGCGATGGTCCATCGCAACATTTGCTGCGTTGGTGATGATGATCAGGCGATCTATAGCTGGCGCGGGGCCGAGGTCGGCAACATCCTGCGCTTTGAGTCCGATTTTCCCGGTGCCAAGGTTGTCAGGCTTGAACAGAATTATCGTTCCACCCCGCACATTCTGGCCGCAGCGTCCAAACTGATCACGTTTAATGATGGCCGTCTGGGCAAGGAGCTGTGGACCGAGATTGATACTGGCGACAAGGTGTTTGTCAAAGGTGTCTGGGACGGTGAAGCAGAGGCCCGCCTGATCGGCGAAGATATCGAAGCCCTTCAGCGCAATGGCGTTGGTGCATCCCAGATTGCCATTCTGGTGCGTGCCGGTTTCCAGACCCGCGAATTTGAAGAACGTCTGATCACGCTGGGCATTCCATACCGTGTTGTCGGTGGTCCGCGCTTCTACGAGCGTCAGGAAATCCGTGACGCGCTGGCCTATATCCGGCTTGTTGCGCAGCCCGATGACAGTCTGGCGTTTGAGCGCATCGTCAATGTGCCCAAGCGTGGGGTTGGCAAGGCAACGCTTCAGACATTGCATCAATATTCCCGTGATCAGGCGATCTCGCTGCCGGCGGCGGCGCGTGATTTGTTGGATACCGAAGAACTCAAACCCAAGATGCGCCAAAGCATCGGCGGTCTTTTGGGGGATTTCAAACGCTGGCGCGAAATGCTTGGCAACAGCAGCCATGTCGAAGTCGTTGAAACTGTTCTGGATGAAAGCGGCTATACCGATATGTGGCGGACATCCAAGGAAATTGATGCGCCCGGCCGTCTGGAAAACCTGAAAGAACTGGTATCTGCAATTGGCGAATTCGAGAACCTGACCAGCTTCCTCGAACATGTCTCGTTGGTGATGGAAAACGCGCAGAACGATCATGAGGAAAAAGTCACCATCATGACCCTGCACGCCGCCAAGGGACTTGAGTTCGATTACGTCTTCCTGCCCGGTTGGGAAGAGGGCGTCTTCCCGCATCAACGCGCGATGGATGAGAGCGGGGTAAAGGGCCTCGAGGAAGAACGTCGTTTGGCCTATGTCGGGATCACTCGGGCACGCAAACGTGCGACCATCTGTTATGCGGCCAATCGGCGCATCTATAACCAGTGGCAATCAGCCCTGCCATCGCGCTTTGTTGATGAGTTGCCCAACGAACATATCGAACGCAGCAGCGATACTGGTCTTGGCGGGCATGGTGGCAATCATTCACCAGGTGCCTGGGGTGCCGATGACTGGATGAAAATGCCAAGCTGGGCAAGCGACAGTGGCAGCACGCCGTCGCGCAATCCGGTATCGGGCGCGGGGGATCGTAAATTCGCCTCAAGCGGATGGCAGGATCGCGTGCGAAAGAACGTGATTGATGTGAAGCCCGACGGTGAAACCAGTTATTCCACCAGTTCCAACTCATCGAAATACAAGGTGGGCGATACGGTGCGCCATCGCAAGTTCGGGTCGGGAACCGTTCGTGCGGTCGATGGCAACAAGCTGGAAATCCATTTCGAAAGTGTCGGCACCAAGAAAGTGGTCGACAGCTTCATCCTGCCGGGGTAAGCCCCGGGCAACATTTTCGGATGACCGATTTAACCGGGCAGAGCACATTTGCCGCCCACACGAGCGAGAAGCGATATGACCGAACCCGTCCTTTGCTATAACTTCAAATTCGAAGTTGATGGCGCCTATGCGCAGATGTTTGCCGACGCGCTGTTTGATTATTGCGATGCGCTTTCGCATTTCGAGCGTGATGGCAACCCTGACGGACCTTGGCGTATCGAAGGCTTTGCCGGTGAAATGTTTGACAAGGGTGCGGTTGAGACCGCGGTGTCAATCATGGCATCTGCAGTCGGCATTGATGCACCAACCGTAACCTTTGGCACCTATGAGCCAAAGGACTGGGTCAGCGAAAACCTGCGCAGCTTCAAGCCGATCTCGGTCGGGCGTTTCTTTGTCCATGGTTCGCACTGGAACGAGGAAATCCCGGTATCCAAAACTGCCCTTCAGGTCGATGCCGGTCTGGCATTCGGGTCTGGCGAACACCAAACCACCAAGGGATGTCTTGCCGCAATCGACTGGCTGGCCAAACGCGGACCGCGTCAGAATGCGCTTGATATGGGCTGCGGGTCCGGCATTTTGGGCATGGCATGTGCCAAAACCTGGCGGTGCCCGGTGATGATGGCTGATATTGATGCCGCATCGGTTCGGGTGGCACGCGAAAATGCCAAAACCAACAAGATCGCCGATCTTGTCACAGCCATTCATTCAAACGGTTTTCAGGATGCCCGTATTCGTGATGCCGGGTATTACGACATTGTCTGTGCCAACATCCTTGCCCGCCCGCTGCGTGGGATGGCGCATGATCTGACCAGTACGCTTTCGGAAAACGGTGTTGTCATCCTCTCAGGCCTTCTTGCGCATCAGGAACAGTTTGTTCTGTCGGCCTACCGCGACGTCGGGCTTTCCCTGATCAATCGCTTCAAGGTCGAAAACTGGACAACACTTGTTGTCGGCTAAGCCATAAGGGCGAAGACAAAGCGATATATCCCCAGAAGGCCAAGGCCGACGATAAGGACGCCAACCGCAATCATAAGCGGCTTTCGCGGGATAATTTTGACAAGCACGGCCGCCAACGGGGCGGCCGGCACACCGCCGATTACAAGTGCCAGTGCCGCCATCCCGAAGCTTTCCAATCCAAATGATCCGGCAAATGTGACGGTAATCGTCACGGTTACAAAAAACTCGGCCGCGGCAGACGTTCCAAGCATGCGGTGCGGTTCGTTGCCGCGATAGACCAGCGTGCTTGATACGATAGGTCCCCAGCCGCCACCCCCGATTGCATCAAGAAATCCACCGATCATGCCAAGTGGGGTAAGTCCGCGGATTGCCGCAGGCGGCTGAACTTTGCGAAGCGCCTTTGCAATTACAAGAACGCCAAGGGCACTAAGATACACCGCGACAAACGGTGCCAGATAGTCCCCAATCCCCGATGATAAAAGAGCGGCCCCGGCACAGCCGCCTATTGCACCGGCAAGTGCCAGTTGACGGACCATGCGCCAATCGACATTGCGTGCAAAATGGTGGGCTGTGCCGGAAACAGCGGTGGTTGCAATCTCGGCGGCGTGGACAGTCGCACTTGCCTGTGCAGGTGCTAAGCCAAGCGTTATCAAAAGGGAAGTTGAGGTCAGGCCATAGGCCATACCAAGGGCGCCATCAATCAATTGGGCAATGAACCCAATCAGAACGATCCACCAGAAAAACTCATCCATCTTCGCCGCAAGCTCCAGGCATGGATACGATGCTGCAAAGTTTAGCAAGTTGGCGGCAATGCGATATTGCGTTGTGATTTTCGCGAGGCATTGCCGTTATGCATTAATGCCACGAGACATTTGACAATTAGGTGCCCGTGGATAACGGGCAATGCCTATCAGGTTCGCACTTGAACGCGGAAATTCCCATCACCAAAACCGCCTTGTCCGTCGCTGTTGCATGATGACCGGGTGCACGATCCAGTTGCTTTGATCGATTTTCCGTATGCCGTTTTTCTTCGATTCGCATTGCAATCGAGCCTTCGGAACTGAAATCCCTGAGATGCCAGAACTTCTCCATCAAATTTCAATCAAAGGTTTTCACTGCTTTTTCCGCGAAATTCCTTGGAAACCGGGCAAAAAATAGCCTGAGAACCGATCTCACACTTTTTGCGTATGTTGCAATATACAATACCAACGGATAGGTTTTATCTATTCGCTCGTAGTATTTTGTATCTGGCATGGGGCAGAGTGATTGAGTGAGCTTGAACGTCGCATTTTGGTTGTAGATGACGAACCGCCGATCCGAAAATTGCTGGCACGTATCTTGGAGCGTGCCGGTTTTGAAGTGGTTGTTGCATCTGACGGACTTGAAGCGCTTGAGACAGTAAAATCGGACGCATCATTGCGTCTGGTTGTTTCTGATTTGCGCATGCCAAATTGCAGTGGTCTAGACTTCGTCAAACGGGCAATAAACGAATACAAACGGGATTTCGAATTCATTCTGTTGACCGGGGATGGTGATAAGACCGATGCCGTGACGGCACTGCGTCTTGGTGTTCGGGAATTTCTTGATAAGCCGATTGAACGTGCTGATCTTGAACGCGCAGCACTTGATGCGCAGGCACGACTGCAGGAACGGGACCGCGAAGTCGAACGTGTTCGCAAACTCGAACTGGAAAACATCAGTCAGTCGAAAACCCTTGATGATATCAGCCGCAAACTTGGCGGTGCAGAACAGGAAATGATCGATCGGCTAAGCCTGATTTCCCAGTATCGGGACATCGAAACCGCGGAGCATTGTGTTCGCGTCGGTCTTTATTCCCAATTGCTGGCAGAGATGGCCGGTCTGGATCAGAATGTTCAACGGACAATCCGTCTGGCCGGCATTCTTCATGATATCGGAAAAGTCGGCGTGCCTGATGAGGTGCTTCTGAAAAACGGAAAGCTGACCGACGACGAATTCAAGGTCATGCAGCGCCACACAGAGATCGGCTTTGCGATGCTCAATTCATCGGACAACCCGGTTCTTGGACAGGCCGCAATCATTGCACGCTATCATCACGAACATTGGGAAGGGTCGGGCTATTGTGTAGGCCTGTCGGGCGCGGATATCCCGATGATTGCGCGGATCGTCTCACTGGCCGATGTTTACGACGCCCTTCGCAGTGCGCGCCGATACAAACCGGCCTATGGCCACACAGAGGCCGTCAATATCATTACCAAAGGTGACGAGCGAACATCCCCGGAGATGTTCGATCCGAAACTTTTGGGGCTGTTTGCCGATAATCATCTGCGCTTTGAAACCATCTATAACAGCATGCCCGACCAGTTGGTCTGAGAATGGGGCCCGATAACTCATGCCAAAAAGATTAAGCGCCAATCTGGACCGGACAAGAAACCGCATCGCAGACTTTATGCTGTTTGTGATGTCGATTGGCGGGTTGCCTGCGTTGGTTTCCTCGATGTTGCGCGAAGCAAGCCAGCGTTCGATCACGGTCGAGATCATCCATCTTCTGGTTTTTCTGGCCGTTGTTGCCGGTCTTGTACTGCGCAAGCGCTTATCGACCTTTACCAAGTCGGTTGTGATTGTCGCCGCAATGACAAGCATGTCGTTGCTTTATATTGTCAGGTTTTCGCCCGCAAGCGGCATGGCGATGATGATTGTGTCAACCGTGATCGTGGCGCTGTTCTGGCGATTTTCCGTGACCATTCGATACGCGGTGTTCTGCGTTGTCGCGATTGCAAGCGTCGGCGTGATGCGTGTTTTCAACCTCGATGGGGGATTGATCACCGATAGTGGCACCGTTCCCCATACCTTGCCGGTTTGGGGATCTGCGCTGTTTGGGTATGTCTGGATGACCGCGTCACTTGTTGTCGGGATCGTCTGGATGCGGCAGGCACTTTTGCAAACCAGCATGGACCAGTTGCGTTCGCAGAACGAACTGATGTCGGGCAAAAAGTTTCTTGAACAAATCCGCGAAAGTGCGTCCGAAGTCGCCAACCATTTCTCGTCACTTGAGCGCATCGAAAACGCGTCTTTTCGCCCGACATTGAAGCGTTTTGCCAACCTGATGAATTGTGAACGGGCAAGTCTGTGGTTGGAAAAAGATGATGGTGACGTTGAGTGCGTCGGGCTGTTTGATGCCAATGATCCGTCGGCGAAACATGACGGCATGATTTTGAAACGCGCTGTACTGCCGCGATATTTTGCCGCGCTGGAAACCGGGCAGATTATCGATGCGGACAACGCCGTTGAAGACCCGCGTACTTCCGAACTCAAAGACGCTTATCTGATCCCGATGAATATCAAGGCAATCCTTGATGTGGCGTTGATCTCGGCGGCGGGTCGGATGGGGATATTGTGCTTTGAGTCTGTCGGGCGGACCAGAGCATGGCGCCCTGAGGAAATCGTTTTCGCCCATATGGCCGGTGGGTTGTTGGCAGCCGCCGCAGGCATGAAAAATGTCATGGAAGCCAATGACGAACTTAGCTTCTCGCGCCGTCGCTTTGAGGCGGTTGCCAATTACACCTATGGCTGGGAAAGCTGGATTGCGCCTGATGGCAAACTGATCTGGGTAAATCCGGGGATTGAACGCGTTCTGGGCTACACGGTCGATGAATGCATGGCGTGTGGTGATTATCCGCTGCCATTTATTGCGCCCGAGGATCGTGACCGTGTGCGCCACTATATTGACGAAGGTCTTGATGGCCTGTCAGGCAGTGACCGCGAATTCACCGGTGTTCACAAGGATGGCCGCAAGGTCGGTATCGACATGTCATGGCAACCGATCGCCGATAGCGACGGTGGGAACCTCGGCATCAGGATCAGTTGCCGCGATATCACCGAACGCATCCGTTATCGCCAGGATCTTGAGGTTGCCAAAAGTGATCTGGAGGCCAACCAGCGCCGCCTGCGCGCGCACTTCAACAACGCGAAAATCGGCGTGTTTTACTGGACGCCGGACCGAACCATCATCGAGGTGAACGAAACCGCCTGTCAGCTGTTTGGCTATTATGCCGATGAGATGGTCGGCAAGAAGCTTGAACTTCTGGTGCCCGAGGAAGACCGGGCGCGGCTTGGCACTCTGATCGAACGGATCATGGAAACGCAAAACAGCGTCAATAACCGGTTTGAGAATGTCAAAAGCGACGGCAGCCGCATCATCTGCGAATGGTATGAAAGCCCGATATTTGATGCCAATGGCGAACTGGATTGTATCGCCAGTTTCGCACTGGACGTGACGGAGCGCGAACGCCATCAGGAGACGCTGGAATCCATTTATCGTGGTATTCGCTATCAGGTCGGTGCCGGGTTCTTTGAAAACCTGACAAAGGTTCTGTGTGAAACGCTTGATATGACCTATTGCCATATCGCCGAACTTGTCGGTGACCGGGTGAAATCAGTTGCGTTCTATTCCCCGGATGGCAGTCGCGGCGGCCTTGATTTTGCCTTGGCTGGATCTGCAGCGGAACGCGTTATCAAGGAAGGCACGTTTGTCTGCAAAGACAATTTTTCCGTTTTGATGAAGGATGTCCAAAAGGTCACCGACGTTGATGTCGTTGGATATGTCGGGGCCGCGCTTTACGACAGTGAGGCACGCCCGATCGGTATTCTGGTGACCATATCGGATAAACCACTTGGTGATCCGGAACTGGCGAAATCAATTGTCGAAGTGTTCGCGTCAAGGGCGTCTGCCGAACTTCAGCGGCTTCAGTCCGAACGCAAACGTGAAAAACTTGAACAGCAACTGCGTCATTCCCAGCGGATGGAAACCATCGGTGTTCTTGCGGGCGGGATCGCACACGATTTCAATAATATCCTGCAGCCAATCAGTGGCTATGCCGAACTGCTTTATTCTGATTTGCCCGAAGATTCACCGCTGCGTGAAGATGTTATGGAAATTCGCCAGGGGGCAGATCGGGCACGTGATCTTGTCCGCCAAATTCTGGCATTCAGCCGGAATTCAGAAACCGAACGTTCTCCGATTGATGTCGGGTCGATGATTGCGGGCACGGTGCGTTTTGCCCGTGGGTCCATGCCATCGAGTGTGTCGATCAAGGTCGAACTGGGGGCGAAGTCCATGACCGTGATGGGCAACGCAACACAGCTTGATCAGTGTCTGATGAACCTGATCACCAATGCCTGTCATGCGGTCGGCGATCAGGGGGAAATTCGCGTGAAGGCAAGCCGCTTCGAAGTCACCGAAGACAGTCTGGAAATACATCCGTTGTTGACGGTCGGGCGCTATATCCAGATTAGCGTTGTGGATAACGGCGTCGGGATGGAGCCGGAAACAGCCAAAAGGATCTTTGATCCGTTCTTTACCACCAAGGAACCGGGCAAGGGTACTGGTCTTGGTCTGTCTACGGTGCATGGCATCGTGACCGGTCACAAGGGCGAGATATCAGTTTATAGCCGTCTGGGGCAGGGAACGCGGTTCGCGATCCTGTTGCCGGAACATGATCGCGAAGCCACGGATGAAAAGCGCGAAACCCGCAGCCTGTCGGCAGGTGCAGGCGGGCATCTTGCGGTCGTGGATGACGAGGAAAAGAACCTCAGGCTGTGTGCGCGGATGTTGGAGCGGATCGGATATTCCGTTGATACGTTTAACGAGGCCGCCAAGGCGCTTGAAGCGCTGAGTGCACCGGATGCACATTTTGATGCGCTTCTAACCGATCAGACCATGCCGGGTATGACCGGCCAGAAACTGATCGAAAAGCTGCGAGAAGCTGGCAATGACATTCCTGTTGTCGTGATGACCGGGTATGCCTCAGACGAGGTGACCGACGCCTTCAATGCTTTGGGGGTTGCGCGCATACTGGCCAAGCCTCTTGATATCATTGAATTGCATGATGGCTTGGTCGCGGTGTTTGGCGAAACAAAGGACGTGGCGATGGCGTCTGCCGATTTGCCGGGAAAGCCTGAAACGCCCTAGGAGCAACCAAATCCGGAAAGTCGTCGGGTATCAGGCTTGATCGGTCGTGCTACCGGCCGCCTGATACATCAATGATGCTGCCTGTGACATAGGACGCGTCGCCCGAGATCAGCCAAAAGATACTTTGGGCGACTTCCTGCGGGTCGCCGGCACGTCCCAACGGGCAATTCGGGCCGAGTTCATGGACCCGTTCCGGACGCCCACCACTGGCATGGATATCGGTTTCGATGATGCCCGGACGCACGGCATTGACGCGAATCCCTTTCGGGCCGAGTTCCTTGGCAAGGCCGATGGTCAGGGTATCGATTGCCGCTTTTGATCCGGCGTAATCGATATATTCGCCAGGTGACCCAAGCTTTGCCGCAATGGACGAAACATTGACGATGGCGGTGCCGGAACGAAGGGTTCGTGCGGCTTCGCGTGCAACCAGATAGGCACCGAGAACGTTGGTATCGAACACGGCTTTCATGCGATCAATATCCATATCCGCAAGTGTGCTTTGCCGGGCGACAATGCCTGCATTATTAACCACGGCGTCAATCGCGCCAAACCGATCACGTGCAGCCTCAAACAGGGCAATAACGCTGTCTTCATCGCGGACATCACATTTGCGGGCAATCACATTGCCGGTAAATCCGGCGCGCTCGCACATCGCACATGTTTCATCAGCACTTTCCTGATTGCCAACAAAGCTTAGCGCAACGTTCCAGCCCTTGGCGGCAAACAGAACAGCAGTTGCGCGTCCGATACCGCGTGACCCACCGGTGATCAGAACTGTATTGGTCATTTCCACTCCGCATCGTGATCGTGATTTGCTGTTTGGGGCACTATGGCGTGCTGGCCTGCGACTGGTCAAAAAGAAACGGCCCTGCTGTGGAGAAGCAGGGCCGTTTCAGAGGGAAAAGACAAAAATGCCGCAAGGATCATGAACCGTGATCCTGCGCTTCGTCTTTTGATGCAGACCAACCCGGGCGGGATTGATCGGTTATTCCGTATCCTTGGCATCTTGCGGGTCGTTTTTTGTTCGATCCGCAATGTCGTCTGCCGGATGGGCAGGGCCAGTATCAAGACCGAGCGCAGTTTTCTGACCAAGGGCCAGGCGCTCAAGGCCGTCATAGGCCGTCTGGCGACGACGGGATTGTATGACGCTCAAGGCAGTAATAGGAAAACGGATCACCGTTCATGGTCTCCAGCAAATTGACGTCCCGACGGGCCATCTTTTTGTCGCGGGACTGTCATACGTTAACCTTTGGCTAATGTGCATTGCGAAGGTTGCAACGCATTCATACGCGGGATGCATGCACCGGTGTTTCGGGCGGGGAAAAGGGCGTAGTATGTCCGAAAGTTCTTTGGTGCTTGCGCGACATCGGCACAAACCCTTACATAGGTCTTACCACCTGCCCAATGCCCCACATGTTTTAAAGAGGATCTTCATGGCCATTTCCGGTGATGCTCAACTTGCCAAACTGCTTGAAGCCGCCAATGTCGACAAGGATGTTAGCGCTGTCATCGACCTGATTGACGGTGTTCTGGCCGCAGCCCAGGGCAGCACGCGAGAAGACTGGATTGATCTGATTTGCCAATCCCCGGATGATACCCTGCGGGCCGAGTTGCTGGCCCTGCGGGATGAGCGTAAAACGCTTTTTAAAATGGCCAAGGATGATTTTGACGCCGCCCATCGAATGGATGCCTTGCGCACCTATCTGACGGCCAAGGGCGTTGACGGCTTTATTGTGCCGCGCGCGGACGAACATCAGGGTGAAAACGTTCCCGCACGGGCCGAACGTCTGGCGTGGTTGACCGGCTTTACCGGATCTGCGGGTGCGGCCGTTGTGTTGCGCAACAAGGCCGCCGTTTTTGTCGATGGGCGATACACCATTCAGGTGCGCCAGCAAGTTAACCGTGATCTGTTCGAATACCGCCACCTGGTCGAAGAACCAGTCGTCGGCTGGCTGAATGATCACCTGAAATCGGGTGAGAAGCTGGCTTATGATCCTTGGCTGCATACCGTGCAACAGGCGACGCATCTGCGGTCTGCCTGTGAGGCGGTCGGGGCGGAACTGATTGCGATTGATACCAACCCGATTGACGCCATCTGGCATGCCCAGCCGCACCTGCCGCTTGGCCCGGTTCGGCCACATCCGATGGAATATGCCGGTAAATCGAGTTTTGAAAAGCGCACCCAGATTGCCGAAATCCTGTCGCGCATTTCTTGCGACAGCGCCATTCTGTCGGCACCTGACAGCATCGCGTGGCTTTTGAATATCCGTGGTGCCGATGTGCCGCAAACCCCGCTTGGACTTGGCTATGCAATCATCAACGGCGATGCCTCGGTCGAACTTTTCATGGACGAACGCAAAATCGCCCCAGAAACGCTCAAATGGCTGTCGGGTGAGGCAACCTTGCGGGCACCGGGCGAACTCGGGGATGCCCTGAAGGCGATGGGCAATCAGGCCGTCCGTCTTGATGAAGCCACTGCAGCAGACTGGCTGCGCATGAAATTGTCGGACGCCGGTGCCACCGTGCGTGTCGGGCGTGATCCGGTCGCCATTCCGAAGGCCTGCAAGAACGACATCGAACTTGAAGGTTCGCGCAAGGCCCACAAACGCGACGGCGAAAAGATCATTCGTTATTTCAAATGGCTTGATGAAACGGCCACCAACGGTGATATCGACGAACGCGCAGCAGCCGACATGTTGCTATCAATGCGTGCCGAAGATCCGTTGTTCCGTGATTCAAGTTTTGAAACCATTCCGGGCAGTGGCCCGAACGGGGCGCTTTGCCATTACCGCAATACTCCGGAAACCAACCGCAATCTGACCCCGGGCGAGATTTTCCTGATTGATTCCGGTGCGCAATATCTTGATGGCACCACCGATATCACGCGCACGACCGTGATCGGGAATCCGACACAGGAACATCGCGACCGCTTCACCCGCGTGCTGAAGGGGCATATTGCCCTTGCCCGCGCCATATTCCCCGTTGGAACGACGGGCCAACAGCTTGATACGCTGGCGCGCATGCCACTTTGGGAAGCCGGGCTTGATTTTGACCATGGCACCGGCCACGGCGTTGGCAGTTACCTTGGTGTGCATGAAGGTCCGCAACGCATTTCCAAGGCGCCGAACACGGTGGCCCTTAAACCGGGCATGATCCTTTCGAACGAGCCGGGCTTTTATAAGGAAGGCGAATACGGCATTCGCATTGAAAACCTGATTGCGGTAACTGAAATCGATGCGCCGATTGGGGCCGATCGCAAGATGCTTGGCTTTGAAACGCTGACCTTCTCGCCGATTGATCGCAAACTGATCGATCCGGAATTGATGACCAGGGACGAGTTGCAGTGGCTTAACGATTACCACGCACAAGTTTATGCGATGTATGCCGATGATCTCGATGATGATCATCGTGAATGGCTGCAAAACGCAACAGCGCCGATCAAAAAGAAATCGGACTGATTTCACGCCGCGTACTTGGCACTGACAAACAGGGTCGAATGCCCTATTAAGACTGCATTGGATCGATTCAAGAAAAGCGGTAAACCGCTTCTGAAAGCAGGAGGAATATATGGCTGAAGTCGAAGCCCAGTGGATGGCAAATCCGGACCGCTATAACGATGAAAACTGGGACCGTTGCGGGCGCAGTGGATTGCTTCTGCCGAAAATCACGCTTGGTCTGTGGCAGAATTTCGGTGGCGTCGATGTCTATGAAACCCAGCGGGCGATGATCCGTCGCGCGTTTGATCGCGGTGTGTTCCACTTTGATCTTGCCAACAACTATGGTCCGCCGCCGGGCTCGGCCGAAGAAAACTTTGGCAAGGTCCTGTCTCAGGATCTTAAAAAGCACCGCGATGAGTTGATCATTTCCACCAAGGCGGGCTATCGCATGTGGCCGGGGCCGTTTGGCGAATGGGGATCGCGCAAGTATCTGATTTCCAGCCTTGATCAAAGCCTTAAGCGGATGGGGCTGGATTACGTCGATATCTTCTATTCCCACCGGGTTGATCCCAACACCCCACTTGCCGAAACCATGGGCGCGCTTGACCAGATCGTGCGTTCGGGCAAGGCGCTTTATGTCGGGATTTCGTCCTATTCGCCGGAAATGACCCGCGAAGCGCATGCGATCCTCAAGGACATGGGAACGCCGTGCGTGATTCATCAGCCGTCCTACTCGATGGTCAATCGCTGGGTCGAGGATGGTCTGCTTGATACCCTTTCCGAGCTTGGCATGGGCTGCATTGCCTTTTCGCCGCTTGCACAGGGTCTTTTGACCAACAAGTACCTGAATGGCGTGCCAGAGGATTCACGTGCCGCTCTTGAAGGCTCCTTCCAGAAAGGCATGCTGACCGAGGAAAACATCAATCGCGTTCGCGCACTGAACGAGATCGCCAAACGTCGTGGTCAAAGCTTGGCCCAGATGGCGATTGCCTGGGTGCTGCGCCGTCCCGAGGTGACCTCTGCCCTGATCGGGGCACGTCATGTTCAGCAGCTTGATAACAGCCTTGATGCGCTCAATAACCTTGAATTCAGCGCGGACGAGTTGGCCGAGATCGATAAATATGCCGGGGATGCCGGTATCAATCTTTGGCAGAAATCGTCGGACAGTCAGGCACCGGTCTGATCCCAACGATTGATACGATGATAAAAACCCCGACCGAAGCATCTTTCGGTCGGGGTTTTGTTTATCAGAGCCAGTGCTGACTTATTTTTGGTTGGCCATCGGAACGGTGCCAGCAAGATCACGCAATGTATCGACAACCGCCTTGCCCCCGGCACTCAGCGGGCGATCCTGTAACCATGACAGCATTACCTTGCGCGACAGTTCCGGGTTGGTGATGCGCCGTGCCTTTAGGCGCCCGGTCGAAAGTTCCTGAACCAGCGAACTGCGCGGCAAGACGGTATGACCGACATTGCGTGTCACCAGATCGACCAAAACGCGAAGGGCATCGGCCTCGACCACCGGGGTCAACGGACGTCCGGCGCGAAAGGCCGCTTCTTGCATCATGGCGCGCAGCCCGTGCTTGTTGGTCGGCATGATGAGTGGCAGGGACAAAACATCTTCATAGGCGATTTCGGTTTCCTGTTCGCCGACCTGTGAGGGGTGGGAAATTAGAAACAGGTCTTCACGCCATAGCTGTTCGGCATGAAGGCTGCGTGAAATCATGCCGTCATGAAGGATCCCAATATCAAGTCGCCCCGAAAGTAGTCCTTCCTGCACATCACCGGTCAGGTCTTCGGCAACCGTGATGTTAAGGTCAGGATACCGATCGCGCAGAGTTTCAATCAGCGCCCCGGTAATCACGATCCCGGCACTGGGCGGAACGCCGACATGCACATGGCCTGTCACCTGACTGCTGCGGGCCGAAAGATCCGCTTCAAGCCGGGCAAGATCGGTCAGGATTACGCGGGCCCGTTCGGCAAGCATCTGGCCCGCCTCGGTCAATTTGACGCCACGCCCGGTGCGTTCCAGCAGTTTGGTGTCAAGGGCCTCTTCCAAAAGATTAAGCTGCCGACTGAGTGCAGGCTGCGACAAATTAAGCCGCTCTGCCGCGCGTGACAGGCTGCCGAGTTCCGCAATATGAACAAAGCTTCGAAGTTGTTTGATATCCATCGGGCGTGATCCTGAGCAGCTTTGCGCATCCATGTGCCTGTTAGATATAGCCAAAGCTGATATCTGATAGCAATTAATTCGAATTGAATAATGGCAGTTCACGGGTAACTATGGCAACCGATAGAGGATCGGAGAAACCCATGACGCCACCACCGTCACCACCGTCACCTTCTGAGCCCGGGCAACAGGTTGTTACGCCTGTCGTGTCGCCGGCGGGTTCCGCGCTGACCATTGTGTTGCTTGCGACAGCGGCCTTGGCCATGAAAGGCCTTCTGGCGAAATTTGTTTATGCCACGGGCATGACAGTGGATGGCTTGTTGCTGTTGCGGTTTCTGATTGCCATGCCGCTCTTTTGGCTTGGTGTGGTTTTGTTTGGCAAGAACCGGCCGGGCGACCGCAAAATGAAGCCGGTTGATCTTGCCTGGGGCGGGCTTTATGGCGGGCTGTTTTTCCTTGCGGCCTTGTTTGATTTTACCGCTGTTTCGTTGATTGAGGTCACCGTTTCAAGGATCGTGTTGTTTACGTTTCCGGCCGTCGTGATGATCCTTGAGGCGCTCCATAAGCGGCGCTTTCCACCATTTCGCCAGATTGTCTGCTTTGTCATAACCTATGTCGGACTTGTTTTGGTGCTGGCACCGGGCGGGTTTGGCGAAGTATCGCCAGCGCTTTGGTACGGGGCGGCTTGGGCGTTCGGTTCTGCTGTGACCTATGCGATTTATCTCTATTTCGGACAGCGGATGATTACCGTCATCGGGTCGATGCATTTTGCAGCCCTGATCAACACTATGGCCGGTATTTGCATGGTGATTTACCAACTGATCGTGCAAAACCCGCTGAACCTGAATGTGGCAGGCATCATGTGGACGGCAGGCATTTCGATCTTCTGCACCGTTATTCCGTTCTTCCTGCTGTACGAGGGTATTCGCAGGGTCGGTGCGACCCAGGCATCGTTGATATCGCTTTCGGGACCAGCCATGACATTCTTTGCCGCCTGGCTGTTCCTTGGCGAAGTTCTGACAGTGCCGCAATTGGTCGGGTTTGTTGTGGTCACACTCGGTGTGGCGTCACTTAAAAACAGCTTTACGCTGGCGGGGCTGGGACGGTTGCTGGCACGGCCATTCGCATCCGGCGGGACGTCGCAACGCTAATTGGGTTTGATGTTATTCGTCGCGCTGCCAGCGGCGAACTTCAATTTCATGTTCGGGTAAACGCTCGCCGCGCCGCCATTTCAGCGGATCGATGAATTCCCCTGCCCAGACGCCGGTGCGTGCCTGTCGCGCCTGATTTTCATAGGCTTCGTATTCCGGCATCTGATCGGGGCGGGCAACCGCCATGCCCCGAACAATCAGGCTTTGCCCGATATCAACCCCGTTGGCATTTCGGCAAACGGCCATGTTGCGATGATACCGGTTTTTCCCACGCACTTCGCAGGTGATCGGTGTTGCGACCAGAAGATTGGTGGTCACTTGCCATGCCTCTGCCCCGCAGGCCGTGCTTTGGCCGTTAATCAGACATTCCTGAAAACGGTTCATGGCATCCGCCCCCCAAAGATCAACACGTTTGAAGCCGAACTCAAGCGTATCAGCATCAATCGCACGCGCCGGGCCCGACAGGGTATCAAAATCCGGATCGGCCTTTGATACTGCCGGAAAGCATCCCAGCATCAGGACAAAACCAAGTGTGATCAGGCGGTGGGGAAGGGCGGGCACCATGCGGGCCTCAATACAGGTCGCTGTATCTGATTTCATCAAGCTGGGCAAAGATGACTTTCCACTTTTCATCCTGCTTGAGCAGCGCGAAGGCATAGTCGCAATCAAAGATCAGGTTGTTTTCCGAATTGCCAAAGCGGAACGAAACAATTGCACGCGCCCCACCGGGAAGGGCGGAATGTTGTTCAATCACCATGGATTTTGCCATGGCAAGATCAGCATTTTTCAGTTCATCAAAGAATGAGTGATGGTATTTGTGCAGATCGTCTGAACTGCCAATGGCCTGTACGCCGGACAGATCATTGATCAGGCACGGGAAGTGGAAGAAATCATCAAGTGCGTTTTCTTCAAGCTTCAGATGGGCATCGACATAACGGCGAAAAAAACTTCCAAGGTCTTCCATCAGCACACACTCCCCGGTTAGATCATTTTTATTCCGTGGCAATCAGATCAAGCCATCCCTGTTCATCAAGCACTGTAACACCTAATTCTTCTGCTTTCTTTAATTTGGAGCCTGCACCCGGTCCTGCAACCAGATAATCGGTTTTTGCCGATACGGATCCGGCGACCTTCGCGCCAAGACTTTCGGCTTTGACCTTGGCCTCGTTGCGTGAAAACAGCTCCAACTTGCCGGTAAAGACGACCGTTTTGCCATTGACCGGATTGTCGCTGACCTGCGGTGCTTCGACATCGGTGATGGTCAAAAGCCCTTGCAGATCATCAAGAACCTCGCGGTTATGGTCTTCGGCCATGAATTCGATCAGGTCCTTGGCAACACCGGGCCCGATCTGATCAATGTTGATCAGTTCGCGAAGGGCTTCGCTGTCGGCTTCATTAGCGGCAACCATGGCGCTGCGCCATTCGGCAAGCGATCCATAATGGCGCGCCAGAAGCTTTGCGGTTGCCTGACCAATCTGGCGAATGCCAAGTGCATAGATAAATTTGTCGAGCCCGATGGTACGCCGTTCATTGATGCCGTCAAACAGCTTGGTTGCGGATTTTTCGCCCCAACCTTCAAGCTTGCGAATGGCATCGCCGTGATCGCTTTCAAGGCGGAAAATATCGCCAGGCGACTTCAGCCAACCCAGTTCAAAGAACGCCTCGACATTTTTCGCCCCCAAGCCGTCGATATCAAAGGCCGTGCGCGATACGAAATGTTTCAGGCGTTCAACCGCCTGCGCCGGGCAGATCAAGCCGCCGGTACACCGGGTTACGGCTTCGCCTTCTTCCCGCATGGCGTGGCTGCCGCATTTTGGGCACTCGGTGGGAAATTCGTAAGGTGTTGCATCATTCGGATGATTGCCATCCTCGTCCAGAATGACCGCAACGACTTGGGGAATAACGTCACCGGCACGTTGCACAACCACAAGATCGCCAACCCAAACGCCCAAGCGGTCAATCTCATCTCGGTTATGAAGGGTGGCGTTGGATACCACGACACCGCCAACCGTAACCGGTTCCAGCCGAGCGACCGGGGTCAGGGCACCTGTTCGACCAACTTGAATGTCGATGGCCTTGATCCGAGTGCGAGCCTTCTCGGCCGGGAATTTGTGCGCAATCGCCCAGCGCGGTGACCGGCTGACGAAGCCGAGGCGCAGCTGAAGTTCGAAGTCATTGACCTTATAAACAATGCCATCAATGTCGTAATCAAGGTCCGGGCGCTGGGTTGCCAATTCGTCATAGAACGCCATGATGTCATCGGCATTATGAAGCAACCGTGTCAGCGGATTGGTGACAAAGCCCCACCCTTCAACCTTTTGCAGGAAATTCCACTGCGTCTGGGCCAGGCTTTCGGACAGTTCGCCAAAGCTATAGGCAAAGAAGCGAAGCGGGCGTTTGGCACTGATTGATGGATCAAGCTGGCGAAGCGACCCTGCCGCTGCGTTGCGCGGATTGGCAAAGGTCTTGCCGCCGGTTTCGGCCTGTGTCGCGTTCAGTTTTTGGAACGCAGAGCGCGCCATATAAACCTCGCCCCGGATTTCGACCACATCGGGCGCATTATCGGGAAGCGTCTTGGGGATGTCGTCAATATGGGCGACATTGGCGGTAACGTCTTCGCCCTCCGATCCATCGCCACGGGTGGCAGCCGTGACCAGTTCGCGGTTTTCGTAGCGCAGCGAAAGCGAAAGACCATCGATCTTGGGTTCACCAACCACTTCGACCGGGCTGTGCGCTGTCAGGTTCAGGAAGCGACGAATACGGGCAAGAAAATCGACGATGTCTTCGCGCGAAAATGCATTGCCAAGTGACAGCATCGGGCGGGCATGCTTGACCTTGGCAAAGCCTTCGGCCGGGGCGGCACCGACTTCCTGTGTCGGGCTGTTTTTCTTAAGCGTCGGATAGTGGGATTCAAGTTCGATCAGGCGATTGAACAGCGCATCATATGTCGCGTCCGAAACCAGCGGGTCGTCATTAACGTGATAGGCCTCGTTATAAGACCGGATACGTTCGGAAATTTCGGCATGCTGTTTGCGCGCCTCCGTGCTCGAAGACGGCAATTCGGGAAGTTCGGACATGTTTGACGCGTGTTCGGCGCTCATATTCTTTTTGTTCCGTATTCAAGGTTGGGCCGACGTGTTGGCGCCGGGATCAATTGGGTTGTTCAAGCAGGCTGTCGGCGGCGGCACGTGCCTCGGCCGTCACGGAATGACCGGCCAGCATGCGGGCGATTTCTTCGCGCCGCGCACCATCGACAAGGGCATCGACACGGGTCACCATGGTGCCTTCTGCCTCGCGCTTGGCAATATAGAAATGCGTGCGACCGCGGGCGGCGACCTGCGGGCTGTGGGTAATGACAAGGATCTGGCGTTCCTGTGCCAGAAGATGCAGGCGCTGACCAATGGCCGCTGCTGTTGCGCCACCGACACCGCTGTCGACCTCGTCAAAGACCAGACTGGGTACGGCAGAAACACGCGCCAGAACGACCTTGAGCGCCAGCAGGAAGCGCGAAAGCTCGCCCCCCGATGCAATCTTGTTAAGCGCGCCCGGGGGGCTGCCGGGATTGGTGGCAACCGTGAACTGCACCCGGTCAATGCCGTCCTGACCCCATTCTGGTTCTTCAAGTTCGGCAATGTCGGTAACAAAGCGCGCCTTTTCCATGCGAAGCGGCGGCAATTCGGCATTGATCGCGCCATCAAGTTTGGCGGCGGCTTCCTTGCGCGCGGCATGAAGCTTCTCGCCGGCTTCGATATAGGCTTTGCGATATTCGCTTACGGCGGCGGTCAGGCGGCTCAGTTCCTTCTCGCCGAATTCAAGCTGATCGATCTGGGATCGGAATTCCTTCATCAGCGCATTCAGCCCATCGACCGGAACATTATATTTGCGGGCGGCTGCGCGCAGTGCAAACAGGCGTTCCTCGACATTTTCCTGATGGCCGGTATCAAGATTAAGATCGGCCAAGGTGGCCGAGATCGCCCGGTTGGCTTCTTCAAGCTCGATCGCGGCACGATCAAGGGCTTCGATAATCGGTTCAAACCGGCCATCGGCCTTTTCAAGTTCACGTTCAAGG
Source organism: Thalassospira sp. CA1 (assembly GCF_059052855.1). NCBI lineage: Bacteria > Pseudomonadati > Pseudomonadota > Alphaproteobacteria > Rhodospirillales > Thalassospiraceae > Thalassospira > Thalassospira sp. CA1. Next base: position 77,945 of record NZ_JBZCIA010000004.1, on the reverse strand, counting down.
CACCGTTGGGCACTGCGAAGGGCACTTTCGGCACCCTTGCCACGCGAGAGTTCTGTTCCAGCGTCATTCAGGGCGGCAACCAGCTTTTCACCATGCATCAGGAACTGGCGTTCCTCGGCAAGGCGTTCTTCTTCGCCTTCTTCGGGGGCAAGCTTTTCAAGCTCATCCACGGCGTGGCGCAGCCATTCCTCTTCCTCGCGCGCCTTGTCAATGCGGGCGCGGGCGGCATTGAGTTCCTTTTGCGTTTCGCGCCATGCGCGCCAGTGATCGCGCACGGTCATGGCAAGGGCGCCAAGATTGCCGTGGGCATCAAGGGTTGCGCGATGTGTGGTGGGATCAAGGAGGCCGTGTTGATCAAACTGGCCCTGAATTTCGACGCAGTAATTACCAACATCGCGCAGCAGCCCAACCGAAACCGATTGGTCATTCACATAGGCGCGGGACCGGCCATCGGACGTTACCACCCGTCGGACAACAAGGTCTTCGCCCTCAAGATCAATATCCTGATCTGACAGCAGTCCGAAAACCGGGTGGCCCTGCGGCAGATTGAAGGTTGCCGTGACACTGCACTTGTCGCAGCCATGGCGGACAAGGCCGCTATCGGCGCGCGCACCCAGGGCGAGGCCAAGGGAATCAAGCAGGATCGATTTACCGGCACCGGTTTCACCCGTGAGCACGCTAAGCCCGTCGTGAAAATCGAGATCCAGTTTGTCGATAAGGACTACATTCCGAATGCTGAGGCGTCGAAGCATTGCTGGGTACTGATGTTGTTAACGGAGCAGCAGACAGGTACAGCCAAACTTGTTTGTGAATGTGCAGAGTGCCCAATCCCGCCCTGCCTTGCAAGCCTTGCGAAGGCGAAACGACATTCAATCCCGTCGTCCCAAGGGCGTTTGATCAAAATGCAGCGATATCAGACGTTAACCGCAAGTTGTTCTTTTTTTGTTCTATCTTGTCGCAGGGCGGATTGTCAAGCAAACCCTTGGCATCGCGAGGGTTTGCTTAAACGAAATCAGAACAGGCTGGAGATGGCGTTGGTCGTGTCATCCCACCAACTGCTGTCTTCGCGCTCCGGTGCGTCTTCACCAAGCATGAGACTATAGGACTCGCTGTAATACTCGCTGCCCGGGAAGTTGTGACCAAGCACGGCCGCGGTCCGTTTGGCTTCGCCTTCAAGACCAAGCGCAAGATAGCATTCGGTCAGGCGTGCAAGGGCCTCTGGTACGTGGGTGGTGGTCTGATAATTTTCGATCACTGCTTTGAAGCGGTTGATCGCGGCCAGATATTCGTTGCGGTCCTGATAATAGCGCCCGACATCCATTTCCTTGCCCGCAAGGTGATCGACCGTGAGGTCCTTCTTCAGCTTGGCATCGCGGGCATATTTGCTATCGGGGAAGCGGCGGATGACGTCGTCAAGCGCATCCATCGCGTGCTGGGTCATCTGCTGATCGCGGCCGACATCGGAAATCTGTTCGTAATAGGACAGCGCCTTGAGGTAATAGGCATATGGCACATCCGGGTTGGCCGGATGCAACGAGATAAAGCGATCCAGTGCGTTGATCGCATCATCGTATTTGTTGTCCTGATAATAGGCATAAGCCGACATCAGGGTCGCCTTGGTCGCCCAAACCGAATAGGGGTGCTGACGTTCGACTTCGTCAAATGCCTCGGCCGCCTGCTGGTATTCATTGGCGTCAAGCAGATCCTGCGCGCCGTTATACAGTTCGGAAACCGGACGTTCGACATATTCCGGCGCATCATTGCTTGAACATGCCGCCAGCATCAGCGACAGGCCGAAAGTTGCAATGACGTGTTTGGCGCGAACGGTACTTAGCACTGTGACGTATCCTCGAAATTTTTGACGCACTCACCGTAAAATCCGCCGGACTATATCATGCGAAGGGCGTGCTTGGGCAAGTAGTTGTGTCGTCAAATGCCGACTTTTATTCCATGTTAAATGCTGTGACGCGGTTCAGAAGACTGAAAACCAACACCGAAAACAAAAAAGGCGACCACGCGGGCCGCCATTTTCATAATTTGGATGCCAGTGACACCTGATTTCAGGCGGTGGCAAGCATTGGCTCGGAAACGCCGCGCAAGGCCGCCTTGGTCAGCGGAACAACACGATAGGCGTCCTCGTCGGCCAGCAACGCCTGCAGCAGCAGATTGTTGACATGGTGACCGGATTTGTACGCGGTGACCTTGCCCTGCAACTGGTTGCCGGCAGTATAAAGATCGCCAAGTGCATCAAGGATCTTGTGGCGGACGAATTCGTCTTCGTAACGCAGGCCTTCCTCGTTCATGACTTCGTCACCGGAAAGAACAACCGCGTTATCAAGCGAACCACCACGGGCAAGACCGGCAGAACGCATGGCTTCAACTTCATGCAAGAAGCCAAAGGTGCGCGCACGTGCGATATCGGCAACAAACACGCCGTCATCGAACTTTACGGACATGCGCTGGTTGGCAATAGCCTTGCTGGCGAAATCAATCTCGAAATCGATCTCGAACCCGTTGGCCGGCTCAACCCGTGCGGTGCAGCCGTTATATTCGACTTCAACCGGTTTAAGGACTTCGATGACCTGACGCGGGGCATCAAGTTCTTCGATGCCAACGCAATCAATCAGGAAGTTAAACGGGGCGGAGCTGCCATCCATGACCGGAACTTCGTCGGCATCGATATCGATCAGGACGTTATCAATGCGCGTCCCGGCAAGGGCGGCCATCAGATGTTCGATGGTCCCGATCTTGATGCCCCGGGCTGCATCACCAAGGCAGGTGCAAAGACGGGTATCGATCACGCCATCGTAACGTGCCGGAAACAGCGGCTGGTCATCCAGGTCCGTGCGGCGGAATACAATGCCATGATCGGCAGGGGCAGGGTGAAGGGTAATGCGGATCTTCTGACCGGAATGCAAACCAACACCGGCACAGCCGATAGAGGCTTTGAGCGTGCGCTGGAGCACATAACCGTCGCCGGAAAAGCCAGTCTGCGTGATAGCAGAACCAAGATCGGCAATATTGTTCACAGGAACCCCCAAATCAGGTCAGTCAGTTTGTCATCAATCAACGTCAAAGCATGTTCAAAGCCATCTTCAAATTGGATGGCCCCTGCTTTGTTAGTTTGGAACACTACTGTTGATCGAACAATCACTCAAATCACTCTTTGTTACGCTTTGTAAACTTCATAGTGCTTTGAAATTAATGGGTAAAATGTATTTCTGCAGTGCATCTTGCGCCGGTTGTAACCTTGTGGTTCACGGACTTTGGTCACAATTGCCGAATTACAGCGTCATCCAAGCTGGTGCGTCCAAAAAAAAGGGGAAGGCATTAAGCCTTCCCCATCTTCGCGCGGAGATCGTCGTCAGTTGGCCTGACGACGAAGGAAGGCCGGAATTTCAAGAAGGTCGTCAGACGCGCCTTGCGTCTTGCCCCGGGAAGAAGGCTCCTTCTTCATGACATGTTCGCTGTCCTCACCAAGCGGCATCTCGGTCTGGCGTGGCGCAGGAGCCTGCGGCTGCGAGACTTTCGGCTCCGCATAGCTATGCGGTTCCTTGGCGGTCTTGTTCTTGCCAAACAGGCTGCTCAGAACAGAACGCGGCGAGGTTGCATTCTGGGCATCAGCTGCCTCGAATACGTCCGGGCTGTGCTGAGCGTGCTCAGCTTCGCTTGGCGTTACAGCACGCGGCGGAATGAAAGCCATGTCGCCGTTGCTGGTGGGTTTCTGGACCGGCTTGTCTGCACGCAGAACGGGTTTCGGTTTCAGGACCGTCTGGCCCATCTCAATCGACCCGGTTTCCTGTGCTTCGGCCTGATGGCTGATTTCCGGCTGCTGTGCGCTGCCGGTGGCAGCAAAGCGATCAGCAGGAATGTGATCAACCGACGCACCACCCGCATAGTCACCAGCACCCGTGTTGTGGGCAGCAGCGGCTGCTGCGTTGCCCGCACCATGCTGTGCGAAGGACGGTGCCGCGGCTGGCTGTTCTGCCGGCTTCTGGGAAACAGGCTGTGCAACAGAAACAGTGGTCGGCTGCGGACGGCGAACTTCTTCGGCGTCTATACCGGTTGCAACAACAGAAACGCGAAGCGCACCTTCGATGGTCGGGTCGAAGGTCGAACCGAAGATGATGTTGGCTTCGGATGCAACTTCCTCGCGGATGCGGTTGGCGGCTTCGTCAACTTCATACAGCGCCATATCCATGCCGCCGGTGATGTTGATCAGGACCGCACGGGCACCCTTCATGGATGCATCTTCAAGAAGCGGATTGGCTATTGCAGCTTCGGCAGCCTCAAGTGCACGTTTTTCACCCGATGCTTCGCCAGTACCCATCATGGCTTTGCCCATCTCGCTCATGACAGTGCGGATATCGGCAAAGTCAAGGTTCACAAGACCCGGGACCATCATAAGGTCGGTAATCGAACGCACACCGTTGCGCAGAACGTCATCTGCCATCTGGAAGGCATCTGCGAAGGTTGTTTTTTCATTCGCGACCCGGAACAGGTTCTGGTTCGGAATGATGATCAGGGTGTCGACATACTGCTGAAGCTGTTCGATACCCTGTTCGGCGGTGCGCATGCGGCGCGTGCCTTCGAAATGGAACGGCTTGGTAACAACGCCAACGGTCAGAATGCCGGCTTCTTTGGCCGCACGTGCAATGACCGGGGCGGCACCGGTACCCGTACCACCGCCCATACCGGCGGTGATGAATACCATGTGGCTGCCTTCAAGCTGCGCCTGAATTTCTTCAATGGATTCTTCGGCGGCGGCACTACCCGCATCCGGACGTGCGCCTGCACCCAGCCCCTGGGTAATCTTGCGACCAAGCTGCATCTTGCGTGTTGCTTTTGCCTGGGTCAGGGCCTGAGAATCGGTGTTGGCAACAACAAAGTCACATCCTTCAAGTTCGGATGCGATCATGTTGTTAACGGCGTTGCCGCCGGCACCACCGACACCGATAACGGTGATCTTTGGTTTTAGGTTTTCTTCCGTTTCAGGAACGGAAAAACTGATTGTACTCATTGTTTGCTCTTCCTCTCCGCGCTTTAGAGCTGAGGGTCCTACACAAGCCTTCCCTTTGCCTGTGCGTGCCAGAAATACTTCGGGCACAAAGACCTCCGAGTCCGTTTTAGCTGGCAAAGAGTTATTGCCTTCTTAATGCGGCTAAAAGTTTTCGGGAAAATGGATAAAAAAGTGCGTTTGGGCGTGCGAACTAGAAGTTCTCTTTGAACCAGGCACCCAAACGGCCCCAACGCCCACCCGATTGACGGATTTGCGCCATGGCTTCGCTCAGCGGGTCATTCTGTTGGGCAATAGCCCGCAACAGCAGCCCCGAACAGGCCGAAAAAGCCGGTCCGGCGGTGGCTTCGGCAAGGCCCGAAACACCGTGCGGCAGGGCAATCGTGGCCGGACGTTCAAACATCTGACTGGCCAGATCGGCAATCGCGTTCAATTGGCTGGCACCACCGGTCAGAACGATGCTGCGTCCACCGATTTGCGACAAGCCGTGTTCTTCCAACTGATCGCGGATCAATTCGAACGTTTCTTCAAGTCTCGGCTTGATGATGTTGATCAGCATCGAGCGCGGGACATGATTGAAATTGTTTTCGTCTTCATCGCCGATGGTCGGAACCGCGAGGATTTCCTGATCATCGGATGGCGAGGTCAAAGCACTGCCATGCAGGGTTTTCATGCGTTCGGCATGATTAAGCGACGTATTAAGCCCATAGGCGATATCGCGCGTGACATGAGCACCACCGACCGGGATCGAGGTGGTGTAGACCACCTGACCGGCATTAAAGACCGCCACACTTGTGGTGCCTGCGCCCATATCAATCACGGTCGCGCCCAGATCGCGCTGATCGGCTGTCAGGGCCGAAAGACCCGATGCCAGCGGGGTGACGACCGTTTCCTCAATCGCAAGGTGGCAGCGTGCCAGAAGGGTGCCAAGATTGCGCAGCGGTGCGGTTTGCGTTCGGACAAAATGCAGATCAAGACCAAGGGTCGATCCATACATGCCGCGCGGATCATTCATGGTGTTAGCACCGTCAAGGCGGAACCCCAACGGGACAGTATGGATCAGCTCATCGCCAGCCTGACGCAGAAGGGCTTCCTTCTGGTCATTGAGTTTCCGGATCTCAAGATTGCCAATCGGACGGGAGCCAAGCGGAAGCTCAACCGTGTGGGTTTCGGATTCCGGTCGACCGCCAGACAGATTGACAATGACTGAGTCGATGGTCTGACCCGCCATTTTTTCAGCGGCGTTGACCGCGGCAAGCACGACTTCCTGCGCGGCATCAAGATTGGAAATTGATCCACTTTGCAGGCCCTTGGACATGTTGTGACCAATGCCGATGATTTTCGGCGGTTGGTCCTTTTCACGTCGTGCAATAAAGCAGCAGACCTTGGACGTTCCAATGTCCAATGCCGCAATCAATCCTGATCTGGTTTTGCCGCGTGCCAATTGAATGCTCTGAATTTTTATGGGTTATGTGGTCGGACTTTTTTGACCGTACCTTATTAAGCCTGTTTTCGACCAAAAGCGGTTGCAATTTGGTTAAGGCAGACCGTCGCATAACGCATCTTCATGCGAAACTACGCAAAGAATGTGGAAAAACAATCATGATATTGCGCAAGTCAGTGCCTTAAGCGTCTGAAGCGGGGTGCAGGTTGGGGAGAGTGTCGGGGCGGTCAGTTCAGACCGCGCCCTCCTTCTTTGGCGGATTGCGCCTTTGTTCCGCGGCACCGGGTGTCAGGCGGACAAATGTCCGGTCGGGAAGGCGCAAGTCAACAATCAGAACATCGCGATCAAGGATACTGTGTTCGCGATCAAGGACTTCAAGACGCTGCCATGCCTTTTCCATGTTTTCTTCAGGCAGGCGAATGAACATGCCGTTGGCAAGCTGGATGTTCCAGCGACGATGCCCGATGCGCTGGGCACCGGTGATTTGTTCATAAAGGTGCGGGATAGATTGCAGGGTGGTCAGCATCTCCGCCGCACTTTTCGGTGCGTCGTCACCGACAAGAACCGGCAGATCAAGGTAATCACCAAGTTCGTAATTCTGAAGTTGCTCGCCATCGCCATCGATCAACACATGATCGCGGCCCTCGGTTTGCCAGATTGCCAGTGGTTTGCGCTCAACAACCGAAACGATCAGCGTATCGGGCAACTGGCGTTCGACGGTAGCACTTCGTATCCATGAAAGCTCTTCGATCCGTTCGCGGGCGGCGTCGACATCAAATGTAATGATCGGCGTGCCCGGTTTCTGTCCGATGGCTGCCAAAAGGGCATTCGGGTCGGTTTTTTCGCGACCTGAAACTTCGATATTCTTGACCGTCATGCCAAACGCGGCAGAAAGCCGAACACTTTCCTGCGTTGCCATGCTCATCCATTTATCGGCCTTGCCGGTGTAAACAAGGGCTGTCGGAACAATCACGATGGCACCAATGAAGCCGGTCCACCACATGACCCGCGCGATCTTTTTGACGTTGGTGCCAACGCCATGTTGCTTATCAAGCTTTTCGCGCCGTTCGCGGGCCTGTTCTTCTAGCGTTCGCACGATGCATCCTCCACCATCCATGCAACGATGTCGGCAAAGCTCATGCCGTCGTGGCGTGCGGCATCCGGGACCAGTGATGTCGGCGTCATGCCCGGTTGGGTGTTAATCTCAAGGATCACCAAACGATCGTTTTCCGGGTCATAGCGGAAATCGGCGCGTGCCACACCCCTGCAACCAAGCGCCTTATAGGCTTCTTCGGCGTGACGTTGCAGACGATCGCGCAAATCGCCTTCGATGTCGGCAGGAACGATATGTTCTGAGCCGCCCTGGGCATATTTGGATTCAAAGTCATAGAAGGCATGATTGCCGGTCAGGATTTCGATGACTTCCATCGCCTCGCCATCCTTAACGGCAACGGTCATTTCGCGCCCGGGAATGAATTCTTCCTGCATGACGCCGTCACCATGGACCCAATCACGGGCCAGCATGTTTTGTTCTTCCTCGGCCGTCAGGATGATTTCAACCCCGACTGAGGATCCCTCGTTATTGGGTTTCAAAACATAGGGCGGTGGCAATGCCTTGCCCGATGCGATGTCTTCGCGCGTGACCCATACATGGCGGGCACAGGGAATTTCATATTCGGCAAACATTGCCTTGGCGGACATCTTGTCCATGGCAATTGCCGATGCCCGAACACCGGAATGGGTATAGGGGATGTTCATGATTTCAAGCAGGCCCTGAACCGCGCCATCTTCGCCCCAGCGGCCATGCAGGGCATTGAAAATCACATCCGGTTTGGGATCAATGGCCGCCAATTGATGGGCAAGATCACGGTTTGCGTCGATTTCGGTGACTTTATAGCCCTTCTCGCGCAACGCCTTGGCGCATTCGCGCCCCGAGGACAGGGAAACTTCCCGCTCTGCTGACCAACCGCCCAGAATGACAGCGACATGTTTGTTCATGCGTCTTTTCCTATGATCGAGTGGCCAAGGCGTTCGCCAATGCGCCGGATTTCCCAGCGCAACTCAACGCCGCTATGTTCTTTGACCCTTCTTCGGACCTCTTCGCCCAACTGTTCAAGATCAAGGGCGGTGGCATCGCCCTTGTTGATCATGAAGTTGCAATGCTGTTCGGACATTTGCGCACCTCCGATGGTAAGTCCCCGGCAGCCGGCGGCATCAATAAGCTCCCACGCACGATCAGGCAACGGATTGGCAAAGGTCGATCCGCCTGTGCGTGATTTGATCGGTTGCGATTCCGCGCGCGCCTTCTGGATTTCATCCATGCGTTTGGCGATGTCTTCGGGATCACCGGACGATGCGCGCAAGATTGCGGTTGTGAAAATCCAGTCTTCCGGCAGCCCGCAGTGGCGATAGGTCATATTCATTTCATCGGGCGTGACGGTATGAATGTTGCCGCTGCCATCAATTGCGGTTGCCGATACAAGGACATCCTTGATTTCGGTGCCATAGGCCCCGGCATTCATGCGTAACGCCCCGCCGATGGTACCCGGAATTCCAGACAGAAATTCCAGACCGGCAATGCCGTTCATCTGTGCAGTTTGCGCAACATTAAGATCAAGCGCACCGGCACCGGCGTGAACCGCGCCATCTTCAACCACCACATCGGTAAACGGGCGGCCAAGGCGGATGACAACGCCACGAATGCCGCCATCGCGCACCAACAGGTTAGAGCCAACCCCGATCACAGTTACCGGCATATCGGCCGGTTTGCCTTTCAGGAAGGCGGCAAGGTCGGCTTCGTCTTCTGGGCGAAACATCACGTCTGCCGGGCCGCCAACCTGAAACCAGGTGACTTTGGCAAGTTGCGCACCTTCACGCAGCTTGCCACGCACCTTGGGCAGGCGGTCTATCAGGGGCGTATGGTGTTTCGGCGTGCTCATATCTGCCTCAGTTCTTGATCGCTTCAAGTTGGGCGGGCAGGGCATTTGCCCATGCGCTGATGGAACCAGCACCAAGGCAAACGACAAGATCGCCCGGCTTTGCTTCGGCTTTGATGACTTCGGCCAGTTTTTCTGGACCTTCGAGTGCGCTGACATGGCGATGGCCACGGTTGCGCAGGCCTTCGACAAGAGCATCACGTGATGCGCCTTCAATCGGGCTTTCACCGGCTTCGTAAACGTCGGCAACGATCACGCTGTCAGCATCGTTAAAGCAGGTGCAGAAATCTTCAAACAGGTCATGCAGGCGCGAATAACGGTGCGGCTGAACCACAGCAATCACGTTGTTCTGGGTTGCCTGACGGGCAGCCTTTAGCACCGCCTTGATTTCAACCGGGTGGTGACCGTAATCGTCGATAATGGTGACACCATCGACTTCACCGGTTTTGGTGAAGCGACGTTTAACACCGGTAAAGCCATCAAAGGCGGAGACGATTTTCTCATCCGGGATGCCAAGTTCAAGCGCGACCGTGATCGCCGCCAACGAGTTGGAAACGTTATGATCGCCCACCATCGGCAAACGGACATCCTTGATCACGCGTTCTTCGCTATCGACGCGTTCGCGGATGACAACGTCAAAGACCGTGTCACCGATATTGGTGCGAACATTAACCGCACGTACATCGGCCTGCGGCGAAAAGCCAAACGTGAAAATGCGACGGTCCGTGACGCGCCCGATAAGCGCCTGGACTTCGGGATGGTCGATGCACAGAACGGCAAAGCCATAGAACGGGATGTTCTGAACGAAGTTCTTGAAGGCTTCGCGCAGTTGATCGAAATCTTTCCAGTGATCCAGATGTTCCGGGTCAATGTTGGTCACGACTGAAATCGTCGACGGTACTTTGACAAAGGTACCATCAGACTCATCGGCTTCGACCACCATCCAGTCACCTTCGCCCAAACGCGCGTTGGTACCGTATGAATTAATGATCCCGCCATTGATCACTGTCGGATCAAGGCCAGCCGCATCCAGCATGGTCGCAACAAGCGACGTTGTCGTGGTTTTGCCGTGCGTGCCGCCAATCGCAATGGCCGCCTTAAGGCGCATCAGTTCGGCCAGCATTTCAGCACGACGCACCACCGGGATCATTGCGGCCCGTGCGGCAACGACTTCTGGGTTGGTCGGCTTGACGGCGGTTGAAATCACAACAACCTTGGCGTCTTCGACGTTTTCTTCCTTGTGGCCGACAAAGACCTTGATGCCAAGGGCGCGCAGGCGCTGCACATTGGCATTGTCTGAAATGTCCGACCCCTGGACGGAATAGCCGAGGTTATTGAGGATTTCGGCAATACCGGACATGCCGATGCCACCAATACCGACAAAGTGGATGGTGCCGATGTTGAGCGGCAGGGTGTTCATTGAGAGTCTCCTCGGTCTTGCGTCATGTTCTTGTTATCGGGGCTTCCTGCCGGGTTCAGGCCCAGCATATCAAGCACCATGTCAGCCAATCGCTCCGCGGCGTTGGCGCGCCCGCTGCTTTTGGCGGCCTTTGCCGCACGGGTAAGCGCCGCGGGGTTGGTTAAAAGTTTTGCCAGGCGATCAGTGACGGCCTCGCTGCTAAAACGTTCTTGTGGCATCAGCCACGCACCACCCGCGTCTTCGATCTGCTGGGCATTGTAACGCTGATGGTCATCAATGGCATGGGGCAGGGGGACCAGAAAACCCGGACGTCCGGCTGCAGTCAGTTCCGCCACGGTCGACGCCCCTGAACGGGCAATGACCAGATGGCAATCGCGCAGGCGTTCGGGAATGTCATTGATGAAGGATGCCAGGGTCACGTCGATTTGTGATCCGTCATAGGTCTTGCGCACCGTATCGATATCTTCTTCGCGCGCCTGCTGGGTGACGATCAGGCGTTTGCGGATGGCTTCCGGCAGGTTTACCAGCGCGGTTGGCAGAACTTCCGACAGGATGCGTGCGCCCTGTGATCCACCCGTGATCAGAAGGCGGATCGGACCGTCGCTGGTCGGGGCCTCGTACTCGGTCGCGGCAAGGGCAGCGACCTCAGCACGGACAGGATTGCCGGTCCAGATCACTTTGGCCTCGTCACTTGATGCAATCATCGTGACCTTGGCAAAGGATGTCGCGATGCGCTGCGCGTTGCTTGCAACGAGACGGTTGGCGCGGCCTAAAACCGCGTTTTGTTCATGAATGGCATAGGGAATTCCAAGCCATTTGGCCGACATGGTCGCCGGGATAGAGGCATAACCACCAAAGCCGATCACGGCCGCGGGTTTGGTATTTTTGATCCGTTTGCGGGCCTTAAGCGTGCCAAGGCCAAGCCGGGCCGCACCGATCAGGCGGCCCTTGATGCCTTTGCCGGCAATGCCGCCGGCCGGCAGGATGACGGTTTCGACGCCGTCAACGCCCTCGGTATAGCGTGCGGCCCGGGCATCGGTGAAAAACAGGACCTTTGCACCATGACGCACCAGCGATTTGGACAAGGCAACAGCCGGAAACATATGCCCGCCAGTGCCACCGGATGTTACGGCGATCACCTGACCTGCGAGCGGTGTCTCGACGGCAGAAAGTTCTGGGTTAGCGAAGTCAGTCATCTTGTCCACATCTAAAACGACGGCAGTGCGGGGAGGGTCCCCAACAGTTACCCCCATCAGAACCCGACAAAGGTTAATATCCCTTCAAACCGGGCGTGGAATAACACCTGATTTTGTCGTTTTGATGCAGAAAGTTTTAAAGGGGTGATGGCGATTATTCGCCGGGCCGTTTTCGCGTCAGTGCCAGAACAAAGCCCATGCCAATCGCAATGCCAATCGTGGCCGATCCGCCATAGGAAACGAACGGCAACGTCATGCCCTTTGGCGGAACCAGTTGCAGGGTGGAGGCCATGTTGATCACAGCCTGCAAACCGAACTGAACCAGAATGCCGGTAACGGCCAGAACCACGAAAAGGTTGCGTTCCCCCATCAGGCGCGAAAGACCGCGCATGATGATAAAGGTAAAGACACCAACGACCAGCACACAGAACAGAAGCCCGAATTCCTCGCCCGCAACAGCAAAGATGAAGTCGGAATGGGCATCGGGGATGGAGTTCTTGACCCAGCCTTCACCCGGGCCGCGGCCCATTATGCCGCCACTCATGAAGGCTTCCATGGATCGTTCAATCTGATAGCTGTCACCGGATGCCGGATCAAGGAAACGATCCACACGCGACTGAACGTGCGGCAGGATCAGATAGGCTGTTACTGCCAACCCGACCGCGCCAAGCCCCAAGCAGAACACCAGAATGATCGGAAGTCCGGCCAGGAAGATCTGCACCGACCAGATCGAGGTAATAACAACAGTCTGGCCAAAGTCTGGCTGGATCATCAGAAGGAAGATGCAAACAGCCAGCATCAGGCTTGAAACTATATAGCCCGGGAAGTTCGGGTTCAAACGTCCTTCGGCAAACATCCAGGCAATGACGACCGCAAAGGCCGGTTTGAGGAATTCGGACGGTTGCAGGTTAATCCCGGCAACGTTGATCCAGCGTACTGCGCCCTTGATGTCTGATCCGATGAACGGGGTGATGATCAGCAAAAAGAGCACACCCAAGAACATGAAGGAGGCCAGACGTCGCACCCATTTCACCGGCAATAGCGAAATGGCAAACATGCAAACCGTTGCCATGCCAAGGAAAACGAACTGGCGGGTGACAAAGTGGAAACTGTCAACATTAATGCGATCAGCAACCGGCGGACTTGCCGACATCACCAGAAGCGCGCCAATCCCCATCAGAAGGATGATGGCGGCGAGCAACCAGCGATCGACCGTCCACCACCAGATCCCCAGAACCGAGGTATCGGCACGCGAAAAGGCGATATTCGTGTTATGACCAAACAGGGACTTCATGCGTTTGCCTTCCTGGTCATTTCACCACCCGCCAATGCTTTGTACAAATCGCGGAAGGCGTCGCCGCGCGCCTCAAAGCTTTTGAACTGATCAAAGGATGCGCAGGCCGGGGTGAGCATCACCACCGGTTTGTCATCGCCACTAGCCTTGGCGTCGGCAAAGGCCTTTTTGGTTGCGACATCAAGGGTTTCGCATTTTTCCCACGGCAGATCACCGCCAAGGGTTTCGGCAAATTCGTTGGTCGCAGCACCAATCAGATAGGCTTTCTTGATGTGGGGATAGAATTCCTGCAATCCCTCAATGCCGCCTTCCTTGGGTTTGCCACCGGCAATCCAGTAAATGTTGCGATAGGCCGAAAGCGCCTTTGCCGATGCCTCGGCATTGGTGGCCTTGCTGTCATTAACAAACACAACACCGTCAATGGTGCCGAGCAATTCCTGTCGATGGGCCAGACCCGGGAAGGACATTATCCCGTCAATGATCCGGGTGGCATCCACACCACGCGCACGGCACAACCCATAGGCAAAGGCAATGTTTTGCCAGTTATGGCGTCCGGGCATGTGGGTGACGGTCGCAAGGTCCAGAATACGGGTTTGCGCGCCAGTCATGTCATCAATCAGCCAGCCATCCGCATCAACATAGATGCCGTGATCGACCGGCTGTTTGACCGAAACCTCGATGATGTGACGACCGCCTTCACGGGCCAGCTCAACCGCCATTTTGGCACACGGCTCGTCATCAACGGAAATGATCGCCCATTTCGGACCCTTTGCACGTGCAAAGATCAGGTGCTTGGCGCCGATATAGCCATCCAGTCCGCCATGGCGGTCCAGATGATCCGGCGTGATGTTCAAAAGTGCGCAGGCATCAAAGGCTGCATGTTCCAGCAGTTCGAGCTGATAGGATGACAGTTCAAGCACGAGGCAATCATCGGCGGTGGAGGGGGCAAGTCCAAGGGCTGCATTGCCAAGGTTGCCGCCCGCCTGCGTCTTGATCCCGGCCTGCCCGATGATGTGGGCGGTAAGTGCTGTGGTGGTTGATTTGCCATTGGTGCCGGTGATGGCAAGTGTTGGGACATCGGGCTGTGCTGTGCACAGCAATTCAACGTCGCAAATGATCGGTTTGCCCGCGCGGCGTGCCTTTTCAGCCGCCGGATGCGGGGTCGGGAAGGTGGACGGAATACCCGGGCTGATCACCAGCATGTCGGGTTCTGTCCAGTCACATTCCGCCAGATTGATCGGGGCAAGGCCAAGCGGTTCAAGCTGTTCACGCGATGACATATTGTCATCCCACGCCCAGATGACGGCACCTGCATTGATCAATGCCTTCACACTGGCAAGTCCGGATTTCCCAAGACCCAGAACCGCGATGGTTTTGCCGCGCAGATGTGAAAGATCAATCAATTCAGTATGTCCTTAACGAAGCTTCAGGGTTGCAAGTCCAACCAGGGCAAGGATCACGGCAATGATCCAGAACCGGATCACGATGGTCGGTTCCTGCCAGCCCTTTTTCTCGAAATGGTGATGAAGCGGTGCCATGCGGAACACGCGTTTGCCGGTCAGTTTGTAGGACCCGACCTGAATGATCACCGACAGGGTTTCCAGAACAAACAGACCACCAATGATCGCCAGAACCAGTTCATGCTTGGTGACAACCGAAACCGCACCCAAAGCCCCACCAAGCGCGAGGGATCCGGTATCCCCCATAAACACCATCGCAGGCGGGGCGTTGTACCAAAGGAAACCAAGGCCAGCACCAACCAGGGCGCCAAGGAAAATGGTCAACTCACCAGAACCGGCAACGTAATGGACCTGAAGATATTCGGCGAACTGAACGTTACCGATCAGATAGGTAATCAAGGCGAAGCTTGCCGCCGCAATCATCACCGGCACAATCGCCAGACCATCAAGGCCATCGGTCAGGTTGACGGAGTTCGAAGCACCGACCATGACAAACATGGCAAACGGCACAAAGAACCAGCCCAGATCCAAAAGGAAATTCTTGAAGAACGGGAAGGCAAGGGCGGTCGAAAGCGGATCGGCGGTGTTATACGAAATCCACCATGCGGCAAGGGCCGCGATGGAAAACTGCCCAAGAAGCTTGAGCTTGCCCGGAAGGCCTTTGGTGTTGCGCTTGGAAACTTTCAGGAAGTCATCAAGGAAACCAAGGAAGCCATAGCCGATGGTGACCAGCAAAACCGCCCAGACATAAGGGTTGGTGAGGTCGGCCCAAAGCAGTGTGGCAATCGATGTTGACAGCAACAACAAAAGCCCGCCCATGGTCGGCGTGCCTTTTTTGGTCAAAAGGTGGCTTTCAGGGCCGTCTTCGCGGATCGGTTGGCCTTCGCTTTGTTTGGAACGCAACCAGTTGATCAGGTGCGGGCCGATCACAAAGGCAAGCACAAGCGACGTGATGATCGCACCACCCGTACGGAAGGTGATATACCGAAACAGGTTCAGTACCGGCATCTGATCAGCAAATTGATAAAGCAGATTATAGAGCATTGCTCTGGTCGTTCCTTTTGCGACTTATCCTGTTACGGTTGTGGATTATTCCACCACGCCACAGGATTTTAAGGCCGATACAATTTTCGAAACGTAAATGCCAAGCGATCCTTTGACCAAAACCACGTCGCCATCGCGCAAATCGGCTTTAATCGGCTCAATTGCGTCCTCGGCAGTTTCAAAATGGCCGGCATTTCGTTCGGAAGGCAGGGTTTTGTCGAGTTCAGCCATCATCGGCCCAACCGAGTAAACCCGATCAATTTCAAGTGCGGTCAGCGGTTGATGCAAATCGGCATGCATTTTCGGCGCAATATCGCCGAGTTCGCGCATTTCACCCAAAACAGCAATCTTGCGTCCGCCGTCACCCGGTTTGGTCTGTGACAGGACCTTAATCCCCGCCATCATCGAGGTCGGATTGGCGTTATAGGCATCATCAATCAGGGTAAAGGTGCCATTCCCGGATGGCAGCTTTACCGTGTGTGTTTCACCGCGGCCTGCAGGCGGCGTAACATCCGCCAGATCCTGCGCGGCACGTACAGGGTCCGCACCAATCGCGTCAACACATCCCAGAACCGCAAGCGAATTCAGAACCCAGTGTTCACCGGGGCAGCCGATGAAATATTCAAGGTCGCGTCCACCGACACGTGCGCGGACGGCACTGCCATCGGTGACGATGTTGGCTTCAAACAGGCGATAGTTCGCCATGGCATCGGTGCCAAAACATTTGACGTTGCCAAGGCCAAGTTCCTTGGCGCGCCGGGCAAGGGCGAAGTAATGCATGTTGTCACGGTTCAGAATGACCGTGCCATCCTGATCAAGGCCATCGAAAATCTCGGCCTTGGCCATGGCAATTTCGGCTTCGTCCTTGAAAAATTCGGTGTGGGCGCCGACCACCGTTGTGATCACTGCGACACTTGGCTTGACCATTTTGACAAGCTTGCTGATTTCGCCCGGATGGTTCATGCCGATTTCAAAAACGCCAAAGTCGGCATCGGCGGGCAGGGTCGCCAGAGTAATCGGCACGCCCCAATGATTGTTGAAGCTGGCCGGGCTGGCATGGGTTTTTCCCTGCTGGGACAGCACGTATTTAAGCGCTTCCTTGGTGCCGGTTTTGCCGACACTGCCGGTGATGGCAACGATTTTGGCTTTGCTACGCGCGCGACCGGCAAGGCCAAGGCGCTCAAGGGCGGCCATCGTCTCATCGACCAGAAGAACCTTGTCGGTATCGGTGATGCCCTTGGCATCCGAGACCATGACGGCATGTGCACCGGCATCAAGGGCGGCCTGAGCGAATTTGTGACCGTCGAAATTCGGGCCTTTAAGGGCGATGAAAAGATCGCCTTCGCTGACTTTGCGGCTGTCGATTGAAATGCCGGCTACCGTCCAGTCCCCGATGGTTTTGCCACCGGTTGCGGTTTCGGCATCCTTTGCCGTCCATAAAACAGCCTTCGTCATAACGTCACTTTCTTTCCGGTCAGGCCATCACGGCCAAAGCGCCGTAACGGTATTTATGTTCAGTTGCCACCTGCAAGAATGCTGCGGGCGACAGATGCGTCATCGAATGGAAGAACCGTATCGCCGACAACTTGGCCTCTTTCATGGCCTTTTCCGGCAATAATAAGGACATCGTTACGCTGCAGGATGCCAATGCCGCGTTTGATGGCCTCGGCGCGATCACCGATCTCAACAGCACCTTCGCACTTTGCCTTGATGGCGGCACGAATGGTGGCCGGGTCCTCGCTGCGCGGATTGTCATCGGTGATGATGGCAATATCGGCAAAATCGTGCGCAACCTGCCCCATCAACGGGCGTTTGCCGGTATCACGGTCTCCACCGGCCCCGAATACACAAACGATGCGGCCTTTGCAATGCGGACGGACCGCCTTGATCACGGTTTCAAGGGCATCTGGCGTGTGGGCGTAATCAACAAATACCGGTGCGCCGAAGCTTGTCTTGCCAACCAGTTCCAGACGGCCACGAACACCTTCAAGTTTTTCAAGGGCCAGAACTGCCTGATCAAGGTCGGCACCAGATGCCACCACGATAGAAAGGGCTGCCAGTGCGTTCATCACCTGGAAGCTTCCCATCAGCGGCAGGTGAATGTTGTATTCGCCCTTGTTTGCCATCAGGCGGAGCTTGGTGCCGGTGCTGTCCGGTGTTGCCTTGATCAGTTTGATGTCATCGGCGTTCTCGCCGTAGGACAGAACATTCACGCCGCGTTTGGCGCAGAGTTTTTTCAGAAGATCGAACTGTTCAACATCGGCATTCAGCACAGCCGTACCATCGGCAACCAGAAGGTCCGAGAACAGGCGGGCTTTGGCGGCGAAATATTTTTCGAACGTGCCGTGATAATCAAGATGATCACGCGACAGGTTGGTGAAGGCGGCAACGGTGACCTTCACGCCATCAAGGCGATATTGATCAAGCCCGTGCGAACTTGCCTCCATCGCGACATGGGTAACACCAATGCCACACATTTCATCAAGGCTTTGATGCAGGGCAACCGGATCCGGCGTCGTCAGCGAACCGGGGATTTTTGCCCCAGCGGCCCGAATGCCAAGTGTTCCGATCGATCCCGACATGTTGCCAAGGATGGTCCAGAGCTGCTCGGTAAAGATCGCCGTGGATGTTTTGCCGTTGGTACCCGTGATCGCCGCGATGTTTGCCGGCTGCTTGCCATAGAAACGGGCGGCAAGCTGGGCATAACGTTTGCGCGGGTTTTCCACTGGTATCAGTGGCACCGTGGGGGCTGCCGGTCTTGGCGTTCCATCCTTTGCAAGGATGGCCGCGGCACCAAGCTTGATCGCATCGGCGATGTACTTGGAACCGTCATCACGTGCACCGGACAGGGCGGCAAACATATAGCCATCCTTCACGGTGCGTGAGTCTGCTGTCAGGCCCGTGATATCCGGGTCCTGTCCTTCGGCATGTTTCAATGCCGCTTGATCACCTGCCATGAGCTCAGAAAGACGCAAGTTTGCGTTCCCCCTTACGAAGTTCGATCTGCAGCGCTTGCTCAATCTCCGGCGCCTTCGCATTCGCCGGTTCAATGCCCAAAAGGGGAGCAATACGTGTCACAACCTTGCCAACAGCAGGGGCGGACACCCAACCTGCTGTGGCAAATCCATAAGTTTCTTTAGTGCCTTTGGGCTCGTCCAGCGTCACCAGAACCACATATTTCGGGTCCTGCATCGGGAAGGCGGCGACAAAGGTCGACATGCGGGCGTTCTTGACATAGCGCCCGTTCACGAGTTTTTCCGAAGTGCCGGTCTTCCCGCCAAGGAAGTAACCCGCCACTTCGGCGTTCTTGCCAGAACCGTCGGTTACGACCAGTCGCATCAGGCGACGCAGCAGTTCCGACGTTTTCTGGGAAAATACACGTTCACCTGCCGGTGCGCCGTCCTGTTTAAGGATGGTCGCAGGGCGGCGAATACCACCATTCACAAGGGTGGAAATGCCACTGACAACCTGAAGCGGGGTCACGGCCAGACCATGACCGAATGAAATCGTCATGGTGTTGATGTCGCGCCACGGATTGGGCACAAGCGGTCCGCCAACTTCAGGAAGCTCGATCTGCGGTTTGTCGAGCATGCCAAGCTTTTTAAGGTATTTTTGCTGGGTCTCGCCGCCAAAGGCCATTGCCATGCGGGCTGATCCGATGTTCGAGCTGTGAACAAGGATTTCCGGCAGGGTCAGCCAGCGGTTCTCGCCGTGATAGTCACGAATGCGGAACCCGCCAATTGCCAGCGGTTCAGTCGCGTCATAGACCGAGTTCAGCGTCGATGTGCCGGTTTCAAGGGCGATGGCCGTGTTAAACAGCTTGAACACCGAACCCATTTCGTAAACGCCAAGCGTGGATCGGTTAAAGCGCGCATCGGCTGGTGCCTGACCCGGGCGATGGGGGTCAAAGTTCGGAAGCGATGTCATTGCAACGACTTCGCCGGTATAGACATCCATCACAAGGCCTGCCGCCCCAACCGCGCTGTAGGTTTCCATCGCGTTTTCGACTTCTTCGGCAAGCGCGTATTGCACGCGGGTATCAAGCGAAAGTTCCAGCGGGCCGTTATTGATGCGCAATTCGTTGTCAAATTCGCGCTCGGCCCCGGCGATGCCGTTATTGTCGATGTCGGTGAAGCCCAGAACATGTGACAGAAGACGCCCATGCGGATAAACGCGGCGTTCTTCACGCTGGAAATTCAATCCCGGAATGCCAAGCGAGTTGACGTCATATTGCTGTTCCGGCGTCAGGTTGCGGCGCAGCCAGACGAATGCCTTGCGCGAACTGAGATGACGGATCAGTGAATCGCGGTCCAGATCAGGCAATACGGTCAACAAAAGGTCGGCGGACTCAACCGGGTCCTTGACGACACGGGCATCGGCATAAAGCGAATTGGTCGGAAGATCGGTCGCAAGCAACATGCCGTTGCGATCAACGATATCGGCGCGCTCGGTCTTGAGTTCACGGGTATCGGTTCCCGACGCAACAGCCGGTTCATTGCCCTGACGCAGAACCGATGCATCAATCAGACCATAGGTGATCCAGCAAAAACCGATGATGAACATCGCGCCGGTGATAAAGATACGGTTGCGCGCGGTTTCAAGCGCAAGGCGTTCGCGCTGATCCGGGCCCAGTTCCGGACGGTCGCCACGCAGCCAGTATGAAAAACGGGTCAGGCTCATTGTGCACCCCCCGTTTCGGTTGCGATGGACGGGGCATCAATGATCATGGTATCAGCCGCCTCGTCATACATCAGATCACCCGGACGGGCGCGCGGGACGGGCATGAAGGCAACTGCCTCGCCAAACTTGTTGATGCGATACTGATGCAGATCGGCGTCTTCGGGCAGGTCATCAATGCTTGCCATCTGAAGCACGTCAATCTGGGCAAGGCTCAGATACTGTTTGGACAGGCGTTCGATACGTTCCGGATTGTTCAGATAGCTCCATTCGGCCTGAAGAACATGGATGCTTTCCTGTTCGGCCAGAATGTCGGACTGAATATCTGCATAACGTTTTTCAAGACGTTCGACCTGATGGCTGACCCAATAGGTGCCGGTGCCGATCAGGATGGTCAAAACAAGGCCAATGATGGTTACCGCACGGGTCATTTGCGACCTCCCTGCGATGTAGCCGGTTGGTCGTTGCGCGCAACAGCGCGCAGTTTTGCCGAACGTGCGCGCGGGTTGGCGCGAATTTCATCTTTCTGACCGGTGACGGCCTTGCGTGTAATTGTCGTAAAGGTCGGAATGGCGACTTCCGGTTCACCGGGCAGGCGACGTGACATCTTGTTTGGATCGCCAGAGCGTTCCTTCATGAATGTTTTGACCTGCCGGTCTTCGAGCGAGTGGAAGGTCACAACCACCAGACGGCCGCCCGGTTTCAGCAACGTTTCGGCGGCACCCATGGCGCGTTCAAGTTCGCCAAGTTCGTCATTCACATAAATGCGCAGCGCCTGGAACGTCCGCGTGGCGGGATCAATGCCGTCCTTGGATTTGCGAACCACAGAGCGCACCGCACGGGCAAGCTGGGATGTCGTGGTAAAGGGTTCCTCTGCGCGCATTTCGATAATCTTGCGCGCGACCTTGCGCGATGCGCGTTCCTCGCCATAACGGTAAACGACATTGGCGATGTCTTCTTCTTCGGCGGTGTTGACGAAATCGGCCGCCGTCGGGCCAGACATCGACATGCGCATATCAAGCGGGCCGTCTTCGCGGAACGAAAATCCGCGATCCGCCTGATCAAGCTGCATGGATGAAACGCCGATATCAAGAACGATACCATCGACCTGCTGCGCACCTGCCGCCGGGACAAGTTTGGCCATATCGCCAAAGCAGCCCTCGACCATGTGGAAGCGGCCGTCATATTCGGCTTCAAGCTTTTTGCCGGTGGCAACAGCGGTCGGGTCGCGGTCGATGCCGTAAAGTTCGCAGTTGGCAGAGTCAAGAATGGCGCGGGAGTAACCGCCTGCGCCAAATGTACCGTCAACCATGATCTCGCCGTCACGCGGTGCAAGGGCTTCTAGGACCTCGCGGAGCAGGACCGGCTTGTGCGGACGATCTTCGGTAGCAAAGCTTAGATCGTTGCTGCTCATGATGCGTCCTCCTCCGTTGCGGTGCCGGGACGTGCACCTTTGGGGAGTTCACTCATCGGTTTGAGCTTCAATGTCGCACCACGGTTAAGCGTGCGGGTCCGGCTGGCTTCTTGCAGGGGCTTGAAGATGTCAGGGTTCCACAGGCGGAAGGTGCGACCACGGCCGACAAAGGCGACCTGATCTTCGATGCGTGCGAACTCGATCAATTCTGCGGGCAGAATGATGCGGCCTTCGCCGTCGTAAGGAAGCATATGCGAGGAGCCAAGGATGGTGTCTGCCAGATCGTCGGCCTCGTCAGAAAACATGTCGAGTTCATCAAGCGATGCGGCAATGCGCTCCATATGGCTGTGGCTGCAGCCTTCAAGCGCGCTTTCCTTGTGGGATTGATACAGGTAGATGCCGGCGAATTCTTCGGTATCGAGGGCCGCACGGAACCGTTTGGGGACGGATACGCGTCCCTTCCGGTCCAGCTTGTGAATGTGCGTCCCTGTGAACAGCACTTCGCCATTCCCCTGATCAAAAAACCGATCTCAGAACACTGGCCCTGATGGGCTGTCTTGCGACTGTGGTGTGTCCGAAATGGATATGCCCCGCATGGCACGGAATTTGTGCCTCTTTATGGGGTACCATGGGAAATGATGGGGGTCAATGGGATTTGATGGGCAAGAATGTGACGTTTTGGCACTTCCCGAGGGTTTCCGCGGTATATGCGGAAAGGCTGAAATCGGCCCAAAATGCGGGAAAACCAGCGGCGATCCATCTTCTGCCCATAAAATCCCAATTCGGTTCCATGGGGACCCATGGGAAGACCATCGAAAAACCGGAATTTGGGTTTTGATGGACCAGTTCAAGAATTGGATTTGAATGGGGTTGTCGAAGACAATTTGCGATTTGATGGCCAATCGGGTTTGATGCGCGGGCAAACTCCTGCAAAATGTCGAAATGATCCCTGATGGTCTTAATCGGCCATCGCGAATGAAAATACCCCCGAATGGGGCGTGGTCTTCTGGCGCGGGGCAGCGTCAGTGAAACGAAGGATGCGATTGTTGCGGATAAAAGCTGCCATTCTATTAATGGGTTGTGCATTTTCCTGGGCCGCGTTGGTTCCCGGGGTAAACCCGGTCACGGGTGGGGTGGCCACGGCACAGGGGCTCAGTCTTGACCCGGCCGGTGGCGGATCAAATTCGCCCGAAGTTTCATCGCCGCAGATGCGTGAATTGCTGCCCTTGATCATGCAACAACTGCAAAACAATCCGGAACTGATGTCTCAGTTTGGACTGGGCGGGCTTTCGGGGCTGAATGGCCTGAATGGGGATGGTTCCGGTGCAGGTGCCGGCGTTCCCGGTATGACAGGCGACGGTGTGTCGAACATCCCCGGACTGAACGAGGCAATTGCAAAGGCGCTTGCCCAGCAAAATGGTGGCGCGGGCGTCGCCCCATCGGGCATTCCAGAACAGGTCAAAGTCTATCGCGAACAATACCACCCGGTTGATATCGACCAGGATGGTCGTATCAGCGCGGATGAGGCTGCCGCATATGCCAGCTGGATGTTCCGGCGGCGCGATATCACGGGCGATAATGTTTTGGTGGCGCGCGAATTTGCCGCGGTTGAAAAATTGCCGGGTTCTTCGGATGCCAATCGACAAAGGTTGCGTACCGAAAGCCGTCGACTTGAATTGCTGTTTCCGGAATTTGATGCCGATGGTGACAAGATGATCACCAAGGAAGAATTCATGGCGCAGGTGCATGCGACCTATGATGAGAAGCGCGGAGCGGCGGCGGATATTGATCCGTTTTCGTTCCAGACGGTTTTGCCATTCTAGGGCTGAGTTGCTTGGAAACGCATTCATCACATGACAAGCATTCAATAAACTGGCATCCGTAACCATCGGCAAGCCGGAAGAGACGGAGAGGCTCATGGACACCAACGAATTCTTTGCCCCGGTGCGCGCAAACACCGACAGCGGCAATACCGCCAGTCCGGCTGCTTCTGATAGCGCAGTTGGTGACAGTGGACAGGCAGCCGAGGCCACAAACACGCCGTCTGAGCAATCTGGCGCCAAACCGGCTGCTGCCAAGGCCGAACGCCTTCCGGTTTGGGTCGATTTGCATGCCCCGACGCCCGATGAAATTCACGAGATTGAAGAACGCTTTGGCATTGAAATACCGACGCGCGAAGAAATGCAGGAAATCGAACTGTCATCGCGCTTGTATGACGAAGACGGTGCGTTGTTCATGACGGTTTCGGTTCTGACCAAGGCAACCACCGATGCGCCGCAAACCACGGCGGTGACGTTTATTCTGGTCAAAAAGACCCTGATCACCGTGCGTTATGCCGATCCAGTACCGTTCAAGACCTTCATCCGTCGTGTTAAGCGCAGTCCGTCGCTTGCCAATAGCGCCGAGGCCGTTCTGTTTGGTCTACTTGAACAGATTGTTGATCGACTTGCCGACCTGATGGAGCAAACAGCGACCGATCTTGAAGGCCTGTCCAATCAGGTCTTTATCAGCCCCGACGAGAATAGCTCGGATGCGGATCACCGCGAAACCCTGCGTCAGATCGGGCGTACCGGTAACCTGTCGGGCAAGGCCAAGGACAGCCTTTTGAACCTGCATCGCTTGGGATTGTTCCTCTCAACACAGGCGCGGCTTAAAAAGGATGCCAAGGCGCGGCTCAAGATCCTGTCACGCGATATTGTCTCGATCACCGAGCACGCCAATTTTATCGCCAACAAGGTGACCTTCCTGCTGGATGCGACGCTTGGCATGATCAGTCTTGAACAAAACAACATCATCAAGATCTTCTCGGTTGCCGCGGCTGCCTTTTTGCCACCGACCCTGATTGCCAGCATCTATGGCATGAACTTCGAATTCATGCCGGAACTGGGGTGGGAGTTCGGCTATCCGGTCGCAATCGGCCTGATGGTGCTGTCTGCTGTCCTGCCGTTGTTGTATTTCAAGCGCAAAGGATGGCTTTAGGCCAAATGGCGAAATGCGTGGGGCTTCTGTCCTTTTAGACAGTCTTTGCGCTGCTAGATTGACCGGCACATTCACCAAATATCGGAGCCCCACAAATGAGCAAGACCGCCCTGATCCTGATTGATTGGCAGAAGGGATTTGATGACCTCAGTTATTGGGGAAATCGCAACAACCCCGACGCCGAAGCCAACGGCGAAAAACTGCTCGCACACTGGCGCGCCAAAGGTTGGCCTGTGTTTCATGCCAAGCACAATTCGACAGAGCCGCAATCGCGCCTGCATCCCGATCATCCCGGTAACGCTTTCAAGCCGGGTCTTGCGCCCAAGGATGATGAGCCGGTCTATGGCAAGAACGTCAATTCCGCCCTGATCGGCACGGACCTTGAGGCCGATCTGCGTGCGCAAGGCATTTCGAAACTGGTTCTGTGCGGGATAACCACGGATCATTGCGTGAACACAACCACTCGCATGGCAGCCAACCTTGGATTTGATGTCACCATTGCCGCTGATGCCTGTGCGACCTTTGATCGCAGTTTGCCAGACGGGCGGGTTTTCCCGGCCCAGATGGTTCACGATGTTGCACTCGCCAGCCTGAATGGCGAGTTTGCAGCGGTGAAAACAGCCGCAGAAATTATTGCGGACTAATCGGCAATTGACTTGCGTTCGCAACTAAAGCAGTTTCTGCCCTCGTTTCTCGCCAAAGGTAATCTGCAATGACCAAAATCGATACTCAGGAAAAGCTCCGTGCCATTTACGGAGAACCGCTTGGACTTGCTGTCAGCAAATGTTTGCCGGCACTTGATCCGCACTGCAAGCACTTCATATCGCTTGCGCCCTTTGCGGTCATTTCCTCGTCAGATACCAATGGCAATGCAGATGTCAGCCCGCGTGGCGATGGCCCGGGTTTCATCAAGGTTGTTGATGACAAAACGCTGGTGATGCCCGATCGTCCGGGAAACAACCGGGTTGATACCCTGTCAAACATTGTCGACAACCCGAAAGTCGGGATGCTGTTTTTCGTGCCGGGCGTGAACGAAACGCTGCGCATCAATGGTGTTGCTGAAATCAGCACCGACCCGGCTTTGTTGGGGCTGTTTACCGACACGCCCAGGGCACCGATTACCGCGATCAAGATCACGGTCGAGGAAGCCTTCCTGCATTGTGCAAAGGCGCTGATGCGTTCCAAGCTTTGGGATCCGGAAACTCGGATCGAACGCAAAACGCTGCCGACCTTGGGCAAGATGATCAAGGATCAGACAGCGTCCGATATCCCCGAAAGCACGCAGGAAGAAGTAGACAAGTATTTCGCGCAATCCATTGCCGAGCGCGGCTAACCTGCTGTTCTTGATCGCAGGCATTTGATCCGGGCGATGACGGGAAACTGTCATCGCCTTTTTTCTGTCTGAAAAGATAATACCAGATGGCCTGTAAGCCGGGTTCTGTCCATGCGGCGAACCGCACTGGATGACTATTCATCTGGGACGTCCGTCGCCGAACGCCTCCTGCAACCAACCCGAATGGTGGTGCGAAAACTCACCTGCCGACAATGCCGAAGCATTCGGCCGACCATTCCTATTAGGTTTTGCTCCCGGTGGGGTTTACCATGCGTCCCGCATTGCTGAAGGACCGGTGCGCTCTTACCGCACCCTTTCACCCTTACCGGATGGCTTGCGCGATCCGGCGGTATCCTCTCTGTGGCACTTTCCCTAGGGTCGCCCCCGCCAGACGTTATCTGGCACCGTGTTTCCGTGGAGCCCGGACTTTCCTCCCCGATTGCAAGCAATCAGGGCAGCCATCCGGCCATCTGGTGATCGGGATGTAGGTCACATCAAGGATGGCGTCAAGAAAAAGCAGTGCGGGCAGGGATGCCTAGCGGGTGATCGCGCTGGCAAGCACCTTGGCAATGGCAATGCATTCGCCATCAACATTGCCTGAAATGTCGTTTTGCCGCCAATGACGTTGGAACGCGATGGTCCGTTTGTCTGTATCTTCGTCGCTGTCTGCCGGACCATAGCCAATCGCCTCAAGCAGGCGATAAAACTCATCCGGGCTGACAGCCGCGCCGGAAATGCCGGAACTGATGTCTGGAAGGCCATGACATCCGGGCCACAATCCAACGCCGTTTTCGGCCAGCTGTTGCCACGGGAACAGTTCACCCGGATCTTCCTTGCGGTCCGGGGCCATATCGGAATGGGCGATAATGCGGCTGGCGGGGATGTTGTGACGGGCAAGGATGTCTTGCGTCAGATCTATGACGGATTTGATCTGGATTTCCGGAAACGGGCGATAGCCATATTCATGTCCCGGATTGACGATTTCGATCCCGATGGAGTGGGAATTCACATCTTGGCAGCCTTGCCAAATGCCAAGCCCCGCATGCCAGGCGCGCTTGTCTTCATCAACCAGCTGAAAGATACGGCCATCTTCCTCGATCAGGTAATGGCTTGAGACAGAACTTTCCGGATCACACAGGCGTTCAAGTGCGTCGGCACCCGATTGCATGCCGGTGTAATGCAGGACCAGAATATCAGTCGGGCATCCATCCGGACGATCACCGAAATTGGGGGAGGGACGGGAAATGATGTTTCCCGCTGATCGCGTTCTGGTGATCTTTTCCCCCATGAGGATCAATCCATTCCCTGTGCTTTGCGTTGGACCGGCTTGCGCAGCATGATGACCGCGACACCGCACAGAACGACTGTGCCCCCAATGATTTTAAGCAGCGAAAACGGCTCGTCAAACACAAGGAACGAACCCATCACACTGATCACCGGTGCCAACAGGGTCCAGGGCACAACAACGTTCACATCCTGCGTCTTCAGCAAATGATACCAGAAACCATACGCAACAATCGATGACATCACGACCGTGAAGGCAAGGTTTGCATAGGCCACCCAGCTTGCGTTCATCACCGCTTCAAACCCGTTCGGTTCAAAGATCAGGGACATGATCAGCAATTGCGGGGCCGCCATCAGCGCCATCCAGCCATTCAGTTGGAAGGTATCAATGTCGCCAAGCTTCTTGATCATGACATTGGCAACCGCCCACATGAAGGATGCAAACACCACGAGTAGTAGTGGCAATTGCAGTTCGGTCATGGTCGGGTCCCAGAACATGATGGTGACACCGATAAACGCCAGCGCCATACCCGAAAGCCGTTTCCAGCCCAGCCGGTCATTAAAGAAATAGGTCGCAAGCATCGATGAAAACGGCACGCCCAACAGAATGATAATGGCGACCGGCCCGGCATCAATCATTGAAAGGGCATAGAACAGAACCCCGAAATGCAGACCACCAAAGGTCACCGAAATCAGGGCGAGCTTGCCAAAACGGCCGCGCGGAACTTGCGTAAACGGGATCAACAGGATCGCCACAGCCGCAAAACGCATCGCCGTCAGGATGAAGGGCGGGATTTCACCAACCGCCCCTTTGACGGTCAGCATGTTCACGCCCCAAATGACGGCGACGGAAAAGGCCATAATTACGGCTTTGATCGGCATGACGGGGCCTTTCGGCAATAAGGGGCAATAATGACCCCAAGAATATCAGATAGATACGCACACCCGCCCAAGTTTTTTAGACGGGTTCCAGTCCCTTGATCCGATGTTTCAGCCCAAAGCACAAATGAGTTGTTTTCAACTCATGCCTAAACTGTTTTGAAATTCGCGCCAGCCTGGTCAGCCCTGACCGAGTTCCTCGCGCAGCATTTCAAGTTCCAGCCAGCGTTCCTCGGATGCTTCAAGTTCTGAGCGCGCAGCATCCAGTCGATCAACCTTTTTCTGGAAACCGTTCGGGTCTTTGGTGAACAGGCTGCTATCAGAAAGCGCATCCTCAAGGGTTGCGATTTCCGCTTCCAGTTTGGCTATTGCAGCAGGCAGATTGTCGTATTCGCGCTGATCTTTATAGCTCAGCTTGCCTGTCGGTTTTGATTTCGGTGCGCTTGCCTGTGCGGCCTTCTTGACCTGTTTGGCGGCTGCCTTTTCTTCCTTGGCCGCCTCGGCGCGCGAAAGTCTGCGTTGGGCGATGTAATCGGAATAACCACCGGCATACTCGATGGCCGTCCCATCGCCTTCCATGACGATAGATGATGTCACAACGCGATCCAGGAAGTCACGATCGTGGCTGACCAGAAGAAGCGTGCCTTCATAGTCGCTCAGCATTTCCTGAAGCAGATCCAGTGTATCCATATCCAGATCGTTGGTTGGCTCATCCATGATCAGAAGGTTGGTCGGCTTGGCCAATTGTTTGGCCAGCAACAGACGATTGCGTTCACCGCCTGAAAGCGCACCAACCGGGCTTCGCGCCTGTTTTTCATCAAACAGGAAGTCACGCAGATAGCTGACAACATGGCGCGGATTGCCGCGCACCATAACCTGATCGCCGCCAACATCACACAGCGTATCCCAAAGGGTCTTGCTGTCATCAAGGGCAGCGCGTTTCTGATCGAAATAGCTTGGATTAAGGTTGGTGCCGATCTTGATCGTGCCGCTGTCAGGTTCGATCTGACCGGTCAGCATTTTCAAAAGCGTGGTTTTACCAGCCCCGTTCGGGCCGATAATGCCAACCTTGTCGCCACGCAGAATGCGGGTCGAGAAATCAGAGATGATCTGACGGTCGCCAAATGATTTGGCAATATCGGTCGCTTCGATCACGACCTTGCCGGATGTCTCACCAGCGTCGGCCGCAAGCGACACGTTGCCGATGCGGTCAACCTGTTGGGAACGCTGGGCGCGCATATCATAAAGGCGGCGCAGACGGCCCTGGTTCCGTTTGCGGCGGGCTGAAATGCCCTGCACCGACCAGACGGTTTCCTGCGCAATCAGCTTATCAAGCTTGGCGCGTTCCTCGGCTTCCTTGCGATAGATTTCCTCGGACCATTCCTCGAACTGGGAAAAGTTGATCGAACCCTGATGCATCACACCACGATCAAGCCACAACACACCATTCGATACGGCATTCAGGAAAGCACGGTCGTGCGAGATCACCACAACAGCACCGCGGAAATTCTTGATTTCGCCTTCAAGCCATTCAATTGTCGGCAAATCAAGGTGGTTGGTCGGCTCATCAAGCAACAGAACCTGCGGATCCGCAATCAGTGCCCGCGCGATCGCGGCCCGGCGGCCTTCACCACCCGAAAGCTGTTTGGGGTCCGACTTCGGATCAATATCAACCGATGCCAGCAACATGTCGGATCGATAGGCGTAATCCTGTTCATGGTCATCAAGGGCCGAAAGAACAAAATCCTCGACCGTGTCATAGCCGTCGAATTTCGGTTCCTGATTAAGGTAAGCCACCTTGCAGCCCGGCTGAACAAAGCGTTCCCCGCCATCGGGTTCGATTTCACCGGCGATGATTTTCAAAAGAGTCGATTTGCCGCCGCCATTGCGCCCGACAAGGCACAGGCGGTCACGGTCACCAATGGCAAATGACACATCAGAAAACAGATCATTCCCGCCAAAGGTCAGGTGAATGTCATTAATATTGATCAGCGGTGGCGCCATGGAAAAACCGACAAGTTTGAAAACAAAACAGGGTCACAATGACCGGCCCCCTGCAAACAGCAATTCGCGCAACGTTGCAAGGGAAATCAACTTTGCCAGAGATAATCGAGAAGATCGAACGCGCTAGCGGATGCCGCGCTCTTTGCGGATTTGATCCCAGGCCGCATTGATCCGCGCCATCTTCTCGTTGGCCTGTTCAATGAATTCCGGCGGCATGCCCTTGGCCATCAGGGTGTCTGGATGGTTTTCGCGCGACAATTTCCGATGGGCCGATTTCAGGTCATCGTCACTGGCCTCACGCGTCAGGCCAAGTTGCTCATAGGGATCCGGGCCGTCTGACGCGGTGAAGGCATGATGAACCCGTTCAAAGTCGACCTCGGCAAAGCCAAAGATATGGGCGACCTTTTTAAGGTAATCCTGTTCGGCCGGGTGCAGTTCGCCGTCGGCCATGGCGATTTGATAAAGTGCCTCAAGCACACCTTCAAGGATGGCACGTTCACCGCGAAACATGGTGGCTATCTGATGGGCATAAACCTCAAACCCGTCTGACGACGACCGCGCCATGTCAAAGATGCGGCCGACATTCTTTTCTTCGCCCGGCGGGATGTGGAATACGCGTTTGAAGGCGTTGACTTCATCGCGGCTCACATGGCCGTCAACCTTGGCCATCTTGGCGGCCAGCACGACCACACCGGTTGCAAAGGCGATCTGGCGGGGATCATGCCCGCCAATTTGAGGCCCGCGTGCATTGCTTTTGATCTTGTCAACGACATGACCGGCCGCCGCGCCGAGAATTGCACCCAATGGTCCGCCCAGGGCAAAGCCTGCAGTTCCGCCAATAATTTTGCCCCAGATGCTCATGGGTGATCTTCATCCTGTTTGTTGTAATCCGGTGCGGTCGATTGGCTGAATGGATAGGTGATTAATCGGTACCAATACCCGCGCAAAGCACAAACATAGTGCGCAGACGACGAAAAGAAATGACCTAATTTGTGGGAATTTTCGCCAAAGGTAGAGTGAATTAGTAATTAGTCTATACTTTAGTCTTTATATATCTACTGATGGTAGAATGTTTTATGGTTCTGAAAAACAAAATATAAAACCAAGAACCGGAAAATGAGGGTGGAAGCATGTCTTTCTTGTCGCGAATGAAGCTGGTTTACCAGATCTCGCTGCTGAGCATCGTTGCTCTAGTGATTTTCGCCATTGTCGGCATCACGCAATTCGTTGCCGATCAACAGCGCCAATCAGCGCAATTGATCGCCAAGGCTGCGAGTGAGGATTCCCAGACGGTAAGCATTGTCTCGCGTGCGTTCCTCGATGCGCGTCGCCACGAAAAAGATTTTGTTATTCGACGAAGCGAGGAATATGTCACTGCCCATGCCGAAGCCGCCGCGCAAATCCGGACCGGTCTGGAAAAGCTTTCCGCGCGTGAAGAACTTGGCGGCCTTCTTGAGCAGGTCGAGCAGGTTCAGACAGCCGTCGATAATTATGTGTCGGAATTCGCCACTGTCGTTGAACTGCAGCGCAAGGTTGGTCTGGACGAGAGTTCGGGCTTGCTTGGCGAAATGCGAAGTGCTGCATCCGAAGTCGAAACTGCTTTGGCAGAAGTGGCCAAGCTTGAAGCGATGCTGGGACTGAGTGGCACCAAGGACCTGTCGATTGCGGTTTTGCAGATGCGCCGCGATGAAAAGGATTTTCTTGCCCGTCTGGATCCGGCCTATGTCGAAAGTGTCGAAGCAACTTCCAAGCAGTTCTCGGCTGCACTTGAGCGCGCCGGCAGCATTCAGGATGAAAAGAAACAGCAGCTTGGCAAGCTGATGGATTCGTATCTGGCGGATTTCAAAACCCTTGCCGATGCCGTTCTTGAACGTGAACAATCCCTGGAACGCCTCAGCGCGTATTATGCGGCGGTCGAGCCGGTTCTGGAAACATTGGGCAATGAAGTCCGAACCGTTGCCGAAAACATGCAACAACGTGCCGAACAAATCGCTCATAGCGGGGTTCAGGTTACCTTTGCGATCTTTATCGCCGGTGCGATCATCATGATCCTGATGTCGATGGTGCTTGCGCGTGCCATCGTGCGGGCCATCACCGGGTTGACCGACAAGATGGCCCGGTTGGCCAAGAACGACTTTGACGTCAAACTGGATGAAGCCGACCGCAAGGATGAAATCGGCGAAATGGGCCGGTCCGTGGTTGTCTTCCGCGAAAACGGTCTGGAGCGGCAAAAGCTTGAAGCCCAGCAACGCGAACTTGACGAAAAACAGCGTCAGCGCATTGAAAAGCAGGAACAGCACATTCGCGAATTTGACGATGATGTCGTCGCAATGATGAGCGAAGTGGGGACTGCCGTTCAACAGCTGCATTCCGTCTCCGAAGTTCTGCGCAACAGCGCAGCCACAGCCAATGAACAGTCGACAACTGTTTCTGCGGGCAGTGAAGAAGCATCGTCAAACGTGCAACTTGTTGCAACGGCGGCGACGGAGCTTTCGGCCTCTATCCACGAGATTGCTGGCCAGATCAGCGATACTTCGAAAATGGCGGCGACGGCGAGTGATCGTGCCCAGACAACCAACGACGACATTCAGGGCCTGAATGCGGCCGCAGTCCGCATTGGCGAAGTAATCAATCTGATCAGCGATATTGCCGAGCAAACCAACCTTCTGGCCCTGAACGCCACGATCGAAGCCGCCCGTGCCGGTGATGCCGGCAAGGGCTTTGCCGTGGTCGCAAGCGAGGTGAAAAACCTTGCCAATCAGACCGCCAAGGCGACCGAGGACATTTCAAGCCAGATCAATGATATCCAGCAAGCCACACAGTCGGCCGTCGATGCAATTGATAGCATCGTTCAGATGATCAAGGATATCAGCGAACGGGCATCTGCGGTGGCGGCCGCCGTCGAACAACAGACCGTTGCGACCAGCGAGATTTCCCAGAATGTCGAACAGGCCGCATCGGCAACCACCGAAATCTCGAACGCCATGCAGGGGGTTTCGTCGGCGGTGGCAGAAACCACCGAGGCTGCCGATGATGTGCGTGGTTCGGCCGATAACCTGGGTCGTCAAAGTGATGGTCTGAGTGAACGTATCGATAACTTCCTTGCAAGGATGCGCTCGATTTCATAGGCCGCCTGCAACAAGCATCATTTCACGTCTGCAACTGCAACAAGAGGAAAGAGCAATCTTTCCTCTTGTTTTGTTGTGCCTCACACCAAATGTGATTCAGTTGAGTAAGAGACAGGCACCGGGCAAGCATCAATTATGTTTTGCCAAGGCTTAGAGGCCGAAATGGTTTCCCGACATATGGGGCAAGGTTCCCCCGATTTGATCTGGCGGGCGCGATAGGTGTCTTCATTTCGTTGTTGAATAGAAACCTGCGCTGATGCCAGCAGGCGACAAGCTGTGGCAAAGGCGGGGTAACTTCTTGGGGGCCAAGATGAACTTTCTTTCCCGTATGAGACTTCTCTATCAGATATCGCTGATCGGCGGGGTGGCACTTTTGATCTTTATCGTCGTTGGTGCTGTGCAATTCATTGCCGAGCAACAAAGACGGGCCGCCGAAGAGGTCGCCGAGAGTGCGTTGGAAAACAAACTGGTTGCTGATGCGGTTTCGCGTGAATTTCTGAATGCACGTCGGCGGGAAAAGGATTTCCTGCTGCGCATGGATGAAAAATATGTTTCCGAGCATGCCAGTGTCGTCCAAGACGTCAATGCAGGCCTCGAGCAACTTGAACAGGCGCCGGAACTGAACGCCTTTGATGCACAGCTCCAGGAAATTGTGACAGCCTTTGCCAACTATGACGCCAAGTTTTCGGTGGTTGTCGGTTTGCAGCGAGAAATCGGGTTGAACGAGGAAGAGGGGCTTCTGGGACGGTTACGTTCCTCGGTGCACAATGTCGAAGAGGCGCTCAAGAAATATAACGCCGACAATCTTACCGTAATCATGTTGATGATGCGCCGCCACGAGAAGGACTTTCTTGCACGCCTTGATCCAAAATATGTCGGTCGGATCGATGACCGCCTTGCCGAGTTCGGACCGGCATTGGCCGCCTCAAACATTCCCGCCGACGAGCAGGATAAAATCACCGACTTGATGAAGTCATATGTCGCTGACTTCAAGGCGCTGTCTGAAAAGATCCTGCAACGCGAAGCAGAGCTCGGCTTTTTGTCCGACTATTATGCCGAGGCTGAGCCGATCCTTAATGAACTCAGTCAGTCGATTGGCGCAATCGCACAGACCCAAAAGCAAAGAGCTGACAGCATTGCAGAAACCAGTCTGACAGTTTCGGTCATCATGTATTCAATCGGTGTTCTGGCGTTGATGGGGCTTTCGTTCTTGTTGGCGCGCGCGATTGTCAGCGCGATCAGCGGTCTAACCAACAAAATGACCCGATTGGCTGAAAACGACTTTGATGTCGATATCAACGAAGTAAAGAGGGCGGACGAAATTGGCGAGATGGGGCGTGCGGTTCTGGTGTTCCGCGAAAACGGTATCGAACGCATCAAGCTTGAAGCGGCGCAAAAGGCCGAAGACGAAAAACGCCGCAAACGCATGGAGACTCAGGAACGCTATATTCAGGAATTCGATCAGGCGGTGGTTGCCGTCATGGCAGATGTCGGAATAGCGGTGGAGCAACTCCATCAGGTGTCGAACGTATTGCGTAACAGTGCTGAGACAGCAACCAACCAGTCGATGGCGGTGTCTTCCGGTGCCGAAGAGGCCTCTTCGAATGTGCAGTTGGTTGCCACGGCCGCAACCGAGCTTTCGGCTTCTATCAACGAGATTTCCGGTCAGGTCACGGAAACGTCAACCATGGCACAGTCCGCAACCGAGCGGGCGCGCAATACCAATGATAATATTCAGGGGCTTAATGATTCTGCGATCAAGATTGGCGAAGTCATCAGCCTGATTAGTGATATCGCTGAGCAAACCAACTTGCTGGCGCTTAATGCAACGATTGAGGCCGCCCGGGCGGGGGACGCTGGCAAAGGCTTCGCAGTTGTCGCAAGCGAGGTGAAAAACCTTGCCAATCAGACGGGCAAGGCAACCGAGGAAATCACATCCCAAATCAATGATATCCAGCAGGCCACCAGCCTTGCCGTCGATGCAATCGACGAGATTGTTAAAATGATCTCAGACATCAGCGAACGCGCAGCTGCGGTGGCGGCCGCGGTTGAACAGCAAACTGTCGCCACCAGCGAGATTTCGCAGAACGTCGAACAGGCCGCCGCCGGGACAGAGGAAATCTCGGCTGCCATGCAAGGGGTGTCTGCAGCTGTCAATGAAACCAACGAAGCCGCTGGCAACGTCAACGTTTCGGCCAACAACCTTGGTCAACAAAGCGGTGATTTGCGGTCGCAGATTGATGGTTTTCTCGAACGGATGCGCACACTTTAACGGTGAATTGCCGATAAGTATAAGGCGGCAGGGGCTTTACCTTGTCGCCTTTATCGCGATAAAATGCCGACAAACTTCCAATGAACCTGGTCGGAACCTATGTTGGTGACCGGGAATACTGCATTACAGGGAACGTCGGATGGCTGATAAAACACGTATCGTCTCATCGTCACATCTTGTCTCGGAACGCGCAGCCGAACTGTCGGAACTTGAATTTGCGTTAATCCTGTCAGGCAACGCATTTAACCGTTGGATGGTGCGGTGCATGCGTGCGGCGGGTATGCCCGATGTGTCGGTTCTCGATATTCTGGTGCTGCACAATGTCAATTCCCGTGAACGGGAAAAAAGCCTGTCTGAAGTGTGCTTTGTCCTGAATGTCGAGGACAGCCATCTTGTGAACTATTCCCTTAAAAAGCTCCGCAAACTCGGACTGGTCGAGGGTGTCAAACGCGGCAAGGAAGTGCATTACGCGACCACCAAGGACGGCCGTGAAATGTGCGAGAAATACCGTCAGGTCCGCGAGGATTGCCTGATTGAGACTTTCCAGCGGCTTGGCGTCAATAGCGAGGAAGTCGGGGATGTCGCCAAGACCCTTCGCGCAATTTCCGGCGTCTATGACCAGGCATCACGTGCAGCAAGCGCGATGTAACTCGCGCTGCTGATACCGGCGCCAAGGCTTGTCCCTCGTATCCCCGATGTGCAGGGAGAAACACCTAGGGCTGAATAGGTAACAGGGTGCGGTTGTAGGTCGGGGACATCACGATTTCGTTGAAGCAGACCCGCATGGGGGCCCCGACGACATAAGTCACGATTTCTGCAAGATCGCTTGGCTTTAAAAGACGATCAAGTTCTTCCTGTTGTATCGGTACCGGGCGTTGCTGAAGGATCGGGGTGGCAACCTCGCCCGGCGAAATGCAGCAACAGCGGATGTTATTGTGCAGTTCTTCCTGATTGATGCTGTGGGACAACTCTACGACACCGCGCTTGGATGCAATATAGGCCGGGCCTGCGACCGGGAATTCATGCTTTGCGGCCCACGACGCAACATTGATGATCAGTCCGTCTTGTTGATCGCGCATCAAGGGCAGGGTCGCGCAAACGGTGTTGGCAACACCGTTCAGATTGACGGCGACGATACGCTGCCAGTCTTTGATATCAAGATCGCGCCAATGCCGTTTCGGGGTGTTCACACCAGCACAGTTGATCAGCACATCAATTTTGCCCATCGCGCTTTTGATTTTCGCAACCGTTTCAAAAACCTTGTCGCTGTCACTGATGTCGAGCGGGTAAATTTCAACTTTTCCCCCGCTTGCCGCAATGTCATCTGCAACTTGCCGAAGTGTCTCTTCGCGCCGCGCCGAAAGGGCAACGTGCGCCCCGCCAGCCGCCAGAGATTTGGCAATTGCTTCACCGATGCCGCTACCGGCACCTGTAATCCAGACAGACTTCCCCGAAAGATCAGACATTGGATTTTCCCCACTTGTTATTTGTTTGATCGCTAGTTGAATGCCCCCGGCAGACAACAATAACAACAAAAATATCAGACGAATGGTCGGTTTTTGCGGGTTCACGCAGGTGGGTCTCCCGGTGTTGTTTCCCGGATTGTGCATATCTGCTATGAATTAAAGTTGACAATTTGTCGGCAAAATGTGATCAATGTGTCGGGAGGCTACTTTGGAGTCTCGATACGCGATAACGTGTATCGGCTTGCATCACACACAGGGAGACTTGAAAAATGTTGAAAAAAGCACTTTCGACTGTCGCAGTCGCAGCGATCACCATGTCAGCCGGCTTTGCATCCGCTGAAGAAACCTGGGACATGGCAACCCCGTATCCTGACGCGACTTTCCACACCCAGAACATCATCGAATTTGCCAAGGATGTGAATGAAGCATCCGGTGGTGAGCTGAGCATCACCGTTCATTCAGGTGGTTCGCTGTTCAAGCATGCTGACATCAAACGTTCGGTTCAGCGCGGGCTGGTGCCGATCGGCGAAACCCTGATTTCGCTGCTGGCCAACGAAAACCCGATCTACACCGTTGACGCGATCCCGTTCCTTGCGACGTCTTATGAAGACGCCAAGAAACTTTGGGAAGTATCGCGCGAAGGCATCGAAGCAGCCCTCGCAAAAGACGGTCTTAAAGTTCTTTATGCTGTTCCGTGGCCGGCACAGGGGCTTTACACCGCAAACGAAGTCAACAGCGTTGCTGACCTCGATGGTGTCAAGTTCCGCGCCTATAACGCCACCACGTCCGAACTGGCATCGCTGACCGGCATGGTCGCGACCCAGGTTGAAGTTCCGGAAATCCCGACCGCCTTTGCAACGGGCATTGTCGAAGCTATGATCACGTCGCCGTCGACCGGTGCCAACTCCAAGGCATGGGACTTTGTTTCGAACTTCTATGACGTTCAGGCATGGCTTCCGAAAAACATGGTTATCGTAAGCGAAAGCGCATTCGATGGCCTGTCTGCTGACGTTCAGGCTGCTGTTCTTGAAGCCGCTGCCAAAGCCGAAACCCGCGGCTGGGAAATGAGCATGGCAGAAGCCGAAGAGAAAAAGAAAATTCTCTCTGAAAACGGCATGAACGTTGCTGCACCGAGTGCAGAACTCAAAGACGGTCTGGCAGCAGCTGGTGACAAAATGGTCGCTGGTTGGCTGGAAAAAACCGGCGATGAAGGCCAGGCCATCATCGACGCGTTCAAGAACTAAGCACCAGTTCTTGCCAATTGTCGGGGCCGGACGGCTGTCGTCCTCCGTTCGGTCCCGGACAATCCGCACATTTTAATGTTACTGTCCGTTAGGTACGATACGTCGCTTTGGGGATGATCGTTGGCGGAAAGGGGGACTGCTGTGCGCAGACTGCTAGATTATTTATTCAAATTCAGTGCCGTTTTGGCGGCCGCGTTCCTGGTAATCATTGCGCTGCTGATCCTCGCCCAGTCCTTGGGGCGTCTTGTCGGGATCGCCGTTCACGATGCCAATGAACTGGCCGGGTTCTCGCTTGCTGCCGGTACGTTCCTAGCCCTTGGTCCGGCACTGCGCGCTGGCACCCACATCCGGGTCATGATCGTCCTTTCGCACCTTAAAGGCCGTGTCCGCCGAACAATGGAAGCGATCACGCTGTTGGCTGCGATTTATCTTGCCGGTTACTTCGCCTGGTGGATGGCGGTTCTGGCCGAGGAGAGCTTTTCGTATGGCGATACCTCGCCCGGCGTTCTGGCGTTCCCGCTGTGGATCCCGCAAACCGCCATGGCCTTTGGACTGGTTGTCTTTACCATCGCTCTGCTCGAAGCATTTGTTGATCTTCTGGCTGGCCGCGAACCCGCTTTTGTCGGCGGCGAAGCGAATGAACTGAACGAGTAGGGGGCGGTCATGGACGTACTTCAAATCGGTCTTATCCTGATGGGCCTGCTGTTCCTGTTTCTGGGCGCTGGTCTGTGGGTTGCACTTGCACTTTTTGCCATTGGCGTCTTTGCCATTGATGTTTTCACCAGTGCGCAAACCGGTCCGATCATCGCGACCACAGCATGGTCAAGCCTTGCGACCTGGTCACTGGCACCGCTGCCGCTGTTTATCTGGATGGGTGAAATCCTGTTTCGGTCCCGCCTTTCCGAAGACATGTTCACCGGGCTTGCCCCGTGGTTGAACAAACTTCCGGGTCGGTTGCTGCATGTCAATATTCTGGGCTGCGGTATCTTTGCGGCCGTGTCGGGGTCGTCGGCGGCAACGGCGGCCACCATCGGGCGCATGTCGATCCCCGAACTGCGTAAACAGGGCTATGCCGACAGCCTGATCCTGGGCACCCTTGCCGGGTCCGGTACGCTGGGTCTTCTGATCCCGCCGTCGATCATCCTGATTGTTTATGGTGTTTCGGCCGAACTTTCGATTGCCCGTCTTTTCATTGCCGGCGTGATCCCCGGTGTCATGCTGATCATCATGTTCATGAGCTTCGTTGGCATCTGGGCCACGATCAACAAGGACAAGATGCCCGAAGCGGCCCCCAGCATTCCGTTTGCTGAAAAAATCCGTGCATCCGGCCGCCTGATCCCGGTCATTGTTCTGATTGCGGCTGTCATCGGCTCAATCTATGGCGGGGTGGCAACCCCGACAGAGGCCGCGGCATTCGGTGTCGTCGGTGCGTTGATCCTCTCAGCGCTTAGCGGATCGCTTTCCAAGGAAAGCCTGCTTGATGGCATCATGGGTGCCACCCGGACGTCCTGCATGATCTGCTTTATCCTTGCGGGTGCCGCGGTATTGACGGTTGCCATGGGCTTTACCGGTGTGCCGCGTGAACTGGCCGCATGGATCGCCCAGATGGAGCTGTCGCCCTATGCGCTGCTTGGCGCGTTGACGATCTTCTTTATCGTTCTGGGATGTTTCCTTGACGGTATCTCGGTGGTGGTTCTGACAACCTCTGTGATCCTGCCGATGGTGCAGGCCGCTGGCATCGACCTTTTGTGGTTTGGCATCTATGTCGTGCTGGTGGTCGAAATGTCACAGATCACGCCACCGGTCGGCTTTAACCTTTTCGTTCTGCAAGGCCTGACAGGCAAGAACCTGTTCAAGATTGCAGTTGCTGCCTTGCCATTCTTCTTCCTGCTGTTGTTTGCCGCCCTTTTGATCACCGTATTTCCGGGGATCGTTACCTGGCTGCCAACGCAAATGAGTGGCTAAGAGTTCATGATTTGAACTGACCAAAATACTCGAATTTTCTGACTACAGATGCCTGAAGGAGTGAGCATCATGGCCCCGCTCGACCAAAATTCGCCCGCCTCGCAGACCACCGGACAGCCGAAATGGCAGTTCTGGATCGATCGCGGCGGCACATTTACCGATATCGTTGCCCGCAAACCCAATGGCGCGCTTGTCACCCACAAACTGCTGTCGGAAAATCCCGAACGGTATAAGGACGCCGCCATTCAGGGCATCCGCGAACTGCTTGAGGTCGCCGACGGCGAAAAAATCCCGGCCGAGAAAATCGAAGCCGTCAAAATGGGCACCACGGTTGCGACCAACGCCCTGCTGGAGCGTAAAGGCGACCGTACCGTTCTGGTCACCACCAAGGGCTTCCGCGATGCGCTGCGTCTGGCCTATCAGAACCGCCCGCGCCTGTTTGATCGCAATATCATTCTGCCCGAAACGCTTTATGAAACCGTGATCGAAACCGCTGGCCGTTTTGACGCGCAGGGTCATGAACTCGAAGGCATGGACCTTGATACCCTCCGGTCCGACCTTCAGAAAGTCTATGACAGCGGCATTCGTGCCTGTGCCATCGTTTTCATGCATGGTTATCGCTACACCGCGCATGAACTGGCCGCCGAAAAGGTCGCCCGTGACATCGGCTTTACTCAGGTTTCCGTCAGCCATCAGGTCAGCCCGCTGATGAAGTTGGTATCCCGCGGCGATACCACCGTGGTTGATGCCTATCTGTCGCCGATCCTGCGTCGTTACGTCGATCAGGTCGCCTCTGAACTGGGCGGGGTGAAATTGATGTTCATGCAGTCCAATGGCGGTTTGACCGATGCGGTCAAGTTCCAGGGCAAGGATGCGATCCTGTCCGGTCCGGCGGGCGGTGTGGTTGGCATGGTCCGTACGGCTGAAATGGATGGCTTCAAACAGGTCATCGGCTTTGATATGGGCGGCACATCGACCGACGTTTCGCACTATGACGGCGAATACGAACGTGATTTCGAAACCCAGGTCGCCGGTGTGCGCATGCGTGCGCCGATGATGAAAATCCACACGGTTGCGGCCGGTGGCGGTTCGATCCTGCATTTTGATGGCGCGCGTTTCCGTGTTGGTCCAGACAGTGCCGGTGCAAATCCGGGGCCTGCGGCCTATCGCCGTGGCGGTCCGCTGGCGGTGACTGATATCAACGTCATGCTGGGCAAGGTCCAGCCGGACTTCTTCCCGAATGTCTTTGGCCCCGAAGGCGACGAGCCACTTAATGCCGATGCCGTGCGCAAGGGCTTTGAGGAAATGGCGGCCGACATCGAAAAGAACACCGGCCAGATCCGCACCCCCGAAGAAGTCGCCGAAGGCTTCCTGCGCATTGCCGTAGAAAACATGGCAAACGCCATCAAACAGATCTCGGTCCAGCGCGGCTATGACGTCAGCGACTATATCCTGCAGTGCTTTGGCGGTGCCGGTGGTCAGCATGCCTGTCAGGTTGCCGATACCCTTGGCATGACCAAGGTCTTTGTCCATCCGTTCGCCGGTGTTCTGTCGGCATACGGTATGGGCCTTGCCGATATCCGTGCGATGCGTGAACAGGCGGTTGAGGGCAAACTTGCCGCCGAAGGCCTTGCTGATCTCGATAAGCAGCTTGATGCCTTGGCGGTTGACGCGCTGGCGGAACTGAAAGAGCAGGGCATTTCGGATGACAAGATCAGCCTACTCAAACGCCTGCATCTGCGTTATGACGGTACCGACACCCCGCTGATTGTTGATTTCGGCGATGTCGATGCCATCACGGCCCAGTTCGAAGAACAGCATAAACAGCGTTATGGCTTTGTCATGACCGGAAAGCCGCTGGTGGTTGAGGCCGTCGCGGTTGAGGCGATTGGCGAAACCCAAAGCCTTCCGGCGTCGTCGG
The DNA here is from genome assembly GCF_059052855.1 of Thalassospira sp. CA1. NCBI lineage: Bacteria > Pseudomonadati > Pseudomonadota > Alphaproteobacteria > Rhodospirillales > Thalassospiraceae > Thalassospira > Thalassospira sp. CA1. The sequence goes on along the minus strand of NZ_JBZCIA010000004.1, from coordinate 35,568 downwards.
CTGAGCTTGATGGTGCGGAGGTTATGCTTAAGCCGCTTGCGACCCGTCCGGTCGTCTTTGATGGCAAAACCGAACAGACCCCGTTCTACAAACGCGAAAACCTGAAACCAGGTGCGACGGTGCGCGGCCCGGCCGTGATTGTGGAGCCGGTCGGCACCACCGTGATCGATCCGGGCTGGGAAGCCAAGGTCAACGGCCTTGATCATCTGATCCTGAACCGTGTCGTGCCGATGAAACGTTCAGAGGCGATTGGCACCCAGGCCGATCCGGTGATGCTTGAAGTGTTCAACAACCTGTTCATGAATATTGCCGAACAGATGGGTGTGACGCTTGCCAATACCTCATACTCGGTCAACATCAAGGAACGTCTGGACTTCTCATGTGCGGTGTTTGATCAGGAAGGCCTTCTGATCGCCAACGCCCCGCATATGCCCGTTCACCTTGGCTCGATGGGTGAGTCGGTTCAGGCGGTGATTAAAAACAACGACGGCAAAATGAAGCCGGGCGATGTTTATATGCTCAATGACCCGTATAACGGCGGCACGCACCTGCCTGACATCACGCTGATCACCCCGGTGTTTGGCGATGATGGCAAGGAAGTGCTGTTCTATGTCGCATCGCGTGGTCACCATGCCGATGTCGGCGGTATTACGCCGGGTTCCATGGCGCCGAATTCGCGCGTTCTTGAAGAAGAAGGCGTTCTGATCAACAACTTCAAACTGGTTGATCAGGGCACGTTCGATGAAAAAGGCCTGACCGACCTTCTTGAAGGTGCAAAATATCCGGCACGTAACCCCTATCAGAACATCGCCGATCTGCGCGCCCAGATCGCGGCCAATGAAAAGGGTGTGCAGGAACTGCGCAAGATGGTCGATCACTTTGGTCTTGATGTGGTGCATGCCTATATGCAGCACGTCCAGGACAACGCCGAAGAAAGCGTACGTCGCGTGATCGACGTCCTGAAAGACGGCGAATACGCCTATGAAATGGACAATGGCGCGGTTGTCCGCGTTAAGGTCACCATTGATAAGGCAACCCGTTCGGCGACGGTTGATTTCACCGGCACGTCCGATCAGCTTGATAACAACTTCAACGCCCCGTCGGCGGTGACCCGTGCTGCTGTGCTTTATGTCTTCAGAACGCTTGTTGATGATGACATTCCGCTCAATGCCGGGTGCCTGAAGCCGGTCAATCTGATCGTGCCCGAAGGATCGATGCTTAATCCGCGTTATCCGGCCGCCGTTGTTGCCGGTAACGTCGAAACCAGCATGCATGTCACCGATACGCTGTATGCCGCCCTTGGCGTACTGTCGGGTGGTCAGGGCACGATGAACAACTTCACCTGGGGCAACGATACGCACCAGTATTACGAAACCATCTGTGGCGGTACCGGTGCCGGTCCCGACTTTGATGGGACGGCGGCTGTTCATTCGCACATGACCAACTCGCGCCTGACCGATCCGGAAGTGCTTGAATGGCGCTTCCCGGTCCTGCTCGAAAGCTTTGAAATTCGCAAAGGATCAGGTGGTAAAGGCAAACACAAGGGTGGCGATGGTGCGATCCGTCGTGTGCGCTTCCTCGAAGACATGACCGCATCGATCCTGTCCAACCACCGTCGCGTGCCGGTTCAGGCCTGTGCCGGCGGGGAGCCCGGTCAGCTTGGCCGCAATGCTGTCGAACGCATCGATGGCACTGTGATCGAGCTTAAGGGCACAGACGGTGCGGAAATGCATCGGGGTGATGTCTTTGTCATCGAAACCCCGGGTGGCGGGGGCTACGGCAAGGCCTGATCTGCCCCTGCATTACCAGATATCGCGGACCGGGAACGTGTTCCCCCCTTAAACACCTGTTTGTTTCCGGTCCCCAAAGCCGCCTTGCTTCCCTGTTGCAAGGCGGCTTTTTCTTGATGTTGGTTCAAACGTTCCCACATTCAGATCAAATGGGGGCAATTAGGGTTTAGACCCTGAAATCAACGACATTGCCATTGAGGCCCGTGATCAAATCAACGATGATCATGGATGTTGCTGCTATCTCGGATACGAAGGGTCAAATGCCTCCCCGCACAAGGCGGCTTTTCGTGGATCAGATCGGCCTGAACAGGACAGGAAGAGAGTACCGTGAAATTCTTCATTTTGAACCAGCGCTACTTCGTGATGACGGGTGTTGTGGTTTTGGCTTTGGCCTCTGTGATCTTGGCGACGGCCGTTGATGTCTGGTTCTGGGTGCCTGCGGTCATTTTCGGGTTGCTGGTGCTGGTTGGCATTCACGACCTCTATCAGAACAAGCATTCCATCCTGCGCAACTATCCGATCAGTGCGCATATCCGCTTCATCCTCGAAAGCTTCCGTCCGGAAATCCGCCAATATCTGCTTGAAAGCGATCAGGACGAAATCCCGTTCAGCCGCCAGGCACGCGGTCTTGTCTATCAGCGCGCCAAGGGTGTCGAAGACAAACGCCCGTTTGGCACGATCGAGGAAGTCTATAAATCCGGCTATTCATGGATCACCCATTCCGTCGCGCCCAAGCACATCACCGATACCGATTTTCGGGTGCGCGTTGGCGGCCCGCATTGCAAGCAGCCCTATGATTGCAGCCTGTATAATATCTCTGCCATGAGCTTCGGGGCGCTTTCCGGCAACGCGATCCTGGCGCTCAACAAGGGCGCCAAAAAGGGCGGCTTTGCCCATGATACCGGCGAAGGCAGCATTTCGCGCTATCACCGCGAAGGCGGTGGTGACCTGATCTATCAGGTGGCGTCCGGCTATTTCGGGGCGCGCAACGAAGATGGCAGTTTTTCCGAGGAAAAATTTGCCATAACCGCCGCCGACCCGCAGGTCAAAATGATCGAGGTAAAGCTTAGCCAAGGCGCAAAGCCCGGCCATGGCGGCATGTTGCCATCGGCCAAAATCACCGCCGAAATCGCCGAGGCGCGTGGCATCCCGATGGGGCAGGATTGCGTGTCGCCCGCGGCACACAGTGTTTTCTCAACCCCGATTGGCCTGATGGAATTCATTGGCCGCCTGCGGGACCTTTCGGGGGGCAAGCCGGTTGGCTTCAAGCTCTGTATCGGGCACCGCCGCGAATTCATGTCGATCATAAAGGCGATGCTTAAAACCGGCATCACGCCGGACTTTATCGTCGTTGATGGCAAGGAAGGTGGCACTGGCGCGGCCCCCGTCGAATTTGCCAACCGGGTTGGCATGCCGATGCAAGAAGGCCTGACCTTTGTCCATAATGCCCTGCGGGGTGCTGGTGTCCGCGATCAGATCAAAATTGGCGCGGCCGGCAAGATCGTCTCGGCCTTTGATATTGCCCGAACGCTGGCGCTGGGGGCGGACTGGTGCAATGCCGCACGCGGTTTCATGTTTGCGCTGGGCTGTATTCAGGCCCAAAGCTGCCACACCAACTGCTGCCCGGTCGGGATCGCGACACAGGATAAAATCCGCCAACGCGCCCTTGATCCGGGCGACAAAAGCGAACGTGTCGCACGCTTCCACAAAAACACCATGCATGCACTCGCCGAAATCACCGGGGCGGCCGGTTTGACTGATCCGCGCAACTTCATGCCCTATCACTTTATGGTGCGCCAGAAAGACAACGAGTTTGTTGATGGCAACGAAGCCTATCCCTACCTGCCCGAAGGCTTCCTGTTGCAAGATACCGAACTTCCAGAACTCCATGAATGGCATTCCCGTTGGGAACGCGCATCCGCTGAAACCTTCGATCCCAAGGAAATCCCGTTCGGCCCCTATAAACGGGCACAGGCGATTGCAGGGGAAAAAGCCGCGCAGTAGCGAAACTCACCCAAGTTTAATTGAGATTGTGGGCAGTTTATTTGCCATTATTCATCATCAGGCAGCTGCGAAGAACAGAGGTTTATGCAGAACACATATAGATAGTTTATGTATTAGGATTGTCTTGATTTGTCGGATGGTTTCTGTAAGGTTTTCTATTTTCAGTTGCTTGTGGTGCGAAGATGAATCTTGATTTGCTACGTAGTTCTTATCGATTAAAACAGATAATTGCATATCTGGCGATTCTCTTTGTTTGTTTCTTGTCGTTGTTTCTGGTTGCCGAAAATTTTGATGCGAACAGCGTTAAAGGGAATTGGATTACTACGATTGTTTCCAGTTTGACTGTGGCTGGTATTCTGGGGCTTATATATGAAAGTTTTTTGAGGGCAGACATTGTCAAAATGCACGAGGCGTCTAGCCACCATGTTATTACTGAGATTGCATCTCTTTCTGATCTAGGTAAGAGGCATCACAACAAGATTTGTGAGATGGTTGATCTTGGAAATTTCTCACGAGATATTGGATTGTCAAAGGTGGTGCCAAACGCAAATAGTTACAATTATTCTCGTTTTCTTTTAGAGGAAGAGTCTATTACCATTGTCCTGAATGATGGCAGGACGTGGGTTTCCCAGCACGAGTCCGATATTGAAGACCGGCTTAAAAATGGTAAGCTCAATACTACAATTATACTGGTAGATCCTGATTCTGATTTTCTTAATTCTTTGGCAAAGAAGATTAAAGTTGAACCAAATAAGTTGGCGGGAAAAATAGAGGAAACGGTGGAAACTCTAAAGTCCTACTGTAACGATGAATCAAGGTTGCAGATTTATCATCATCATTTCCCTACGACATTTAGTCTATATATGTGCGACAGCTATGCTGGAATGGTTACTTACCCGCTTGCGCGAAAAGCAGACAAATTGCCTATGCTTATTTTTGAGAACACTTCTGAAAACGCGTACTTCCACTCAATAAAACGAGATGTGAATGCGTTACTCTCAAGGTCAAGCGTGGTCTTTCCAGAAGCGCCGCTTCTAAAAGCATAGATTACTTGTCGTAATCGAGTGAAGGGTAAGTTGACGGTTGAAAGCCCGGCTGCCAAAGCAGCCGGGCTTTGCTGTTAGCGTTGACATAGTTCTGCGCGCACTGCGAGCAGTCCTTCACGGGTAATGCGGTAAGGTCCGCGACCTTGTGAGCGGATCAGTCGGCGTTTGCGCAGCTTCTTGAAGACATCAAGCGTACAGGCGCTCAGAAACCAGCCGTCGCGGGTGATGCAATCTGCTTCAAGAACATGGTTTTTGTCGTCCTTGATCACTTTGATCAGGCCGCCTTGTGCGAGTGCATGCAGCACGCGCTGTTCATTCTTCGAAATATTCATCGGTCAGAGTCCGAAAACCAGTTGGGAAAACGGTTTTCGATCGGGACGGGCACAACAGCACCGGTCACGCGCTCCCGGTTTAAGGTCGGGCAGGCGATCCGATCTGCTGATCAGCGGTCTGGAAGCAGGAAAGACGCTAGGCTGTCAAACCGCGATCAGCGGCTGTGCCGGGACTCTGACATAAAATCTCCGATTAAGGTTCGGACGAAAAATTGTCCGATTGCGCGCATTTGTCAAGCGGCACGCTGCATTTCAATCATCGGTACTTTCTGATCATTGATCGGGCCTGTGACCATAAAGCCGAACTTGCGGTAAAACGCCTTGGCGCGTTCATTGGCCGCCGGGACGGTCAGGCGCACATTGCTGCGCACACCGCGTTCGGCCAGGGCATCAAGGGCGGCAATCATCAATGCCTTGCCCGCACCACTGCCTTGTGCCGAGGGATCAACAACGATCCAGCGGATTTCAGGGGCATCATGGATGGCAATGACATAGCCCAGAAGATTATCGTCGCGGGCGGCGACATAGACCGAGTGATTGTCAGACAGCACACTGGCGGAAAAGGCATCAACCGCCATTTCAATCACACTGCGGGCATGGATGCTGTTTGTCTCATCAAGGTCTTCGACCAGACAGCCGAGCTCTATCGTGCGTTCGGAAATCGCACGTATTTCAGGCAGGTCGTCTGCGGTGCCTTTGCGTATTTGCATGTCGTGCGCTCTAAGTCATTGTTCTTTCGGGTCTGACCCTTTGAGATCAGTTTCACTCAAAAACAATACCGGGAGGTTAATGACACACTGCCCTCAAGGGTGGGGATGACAGTTCAGATATGCACAGGCAGTGGTTGGGCCAGGCGCGGCGGCGCGATTATTTGCGGCGGCTTTTTTTGTCGCGATACATCTCGAGATCCGCAATCGCCATCATGTCCTCTAGGCTTTTATCAAGCGGCTCGAAGAAGACCGACGCACCGGAACTGATTTGCGGTGTTTCGCGGATCGGTGATTTCGCGGTCGGTACGGTAAGTTTGACGTGATCAAGGGCGTTGCGCACCCGGGTGACAATGGTCGTCAGATCGCCGCGATTGCGCACATAGCCCAGAACGGCGAATTCATCCCCGCCGATGCGCCCGCAAATATCAACCTCGCGGATGCTGTCAGTGATGGCCTTGCCGACTGCTCGAAGGGCGGCATCCCCGGCGGCATGGCCGTAATCATCGTTCCAGTGTTTCATGTCATCAAGATCGATAAAGATGATCCCGATATTGTGGTGATAGCGCTTGGCGATGCGGATTTTCTGATGGGCCAGCATCTCAAACCCGGCGCGGTTGTTCATGCCGGTCAGCGGATCGGTCATCGAGAGGTTGCGCATGATTTCGTATTGCTCATACAGGCGCAAATCGGCTTCGATCAGGTCGCGAAAGACCTCCATCAATTCCTGCAACGGGTTTTCATAGTGTGTGGCCTTGGTGTCAAACACGCAAAGGGTCCCGAAAACCAGGCCGTTTGGCCACAAAAGTGGCACCCCGAAATAGGATATATAGCCTTCTTCGACGACTTCGGGATTGTCAGCCCATTCGGGCTTGTTGCTGGCGTCGGGTTCGTAAAAGGCTGACTTTGTGGCGACGACCCGACGGCAATACAAATTGGCGTCAAGCGCTTGCGGTTTTCCCGAAACTTCGGGAAACGGATTTTCCGGGTTCTTGCTTGTCAGGGCGGCGCGAAAACCGATCTTGTCATTATATTCGACAACATATCCGGCCGTGGCACCAAGAAGCTGGGTCATCAGGTCGACGACACGCTGCCACTTGTCAAGCGACGCCTTCATGACCTCGTCCTGAGTGATCCAGTCGAATTTCCTAAGCAAGACCATCGCAAGTGCCTTTGTCCGAGACCGATCAGTCATCCTGATCGTCGAGATATACATAATAGCATAGTACTATTAGAAATATCGGAAACGTCTTAACAAAATGCTTTCGCTTCAACATCTTGACGATAGTGTTTCAGTCTCACGTATAGTTCTGCAAAATTGATGGTCTTCGCTGGGTTTGGGTGCACTTGTCGTGTTTTCGCCCCTTTTTCCTGCGATTGAAACCGCGAGGTTCCAAACTTGGCCCTAAAGCAAGGTTAATTCAGAAAAACAGGAGACGCCCAGATGGCAGACGTGATCGATTATACGATCCATGGCGAAATGGAGGGCGACTTTATTGAGGGAAGTTGTTTTTGCCGATGAGCATCGATATAGAATATTAGTTTCTTGCGAGCTTGAGAAGGAAATGACGCGTTTTGTTCATGCATTTTGCTGCTCGTAGTGAGAAAAATGACGAATAACGAGTTTTTATTGCGAGCGGGTAATGTCGAAAAAGTATTGTCGGGCGATTGTAAAGTTTTCTGAATTAATAACATGCTTTCAAAATCGAAAGAGGAGAGCTTTAACGAAGGCCTTAACCGCTGAAACTATGCATGTCGATTGGCAAGTGGAGCTGGATGATCAGCAGTTTTATTTTCATTGCCCCTCCAGCGGTGCGCTGTCTGCAGCTCAAGCATTCGACAATCAAGAGCCCGAGACTAGAGCGTGGTTAAGAGACTATGTTTCCGAGAAAGACGTGGTTTGGGATATTGGCGCCAACGTGGGATTGTACTCTCTTTACGCAGCAAAAATATGCTCAGCAAAAGTATATTGTTTTGAGCCTAACGCTGGGACATTCTCTGTTCTGGTAAGTAATATTATGAACAATTCTTGCTCGGATCGAATATATCCGGTTCAGATTGCTCTTTCTGACAAGAACGGTATGGTTAATTTGAATTTATGGCGTAAAGGTGCAGGTCACGCGTTAAGTGCTATCGGGGAGCCTGAAAATATACTTGGTAAATTTGAGCCTGAAGGGGTTTATAAGTGCCTCGCTATGACCCCGGAAACAGTTGCATCAATACTAAATATTGATCAGCCAGATCACATCAAGATTGATGTTGATGGACATGAACTATCGATTTTATCTGCTGCCGGCAACATTCTCAACAGTGTGAAGAGCGTTTGCATTGAACTTGAGCCAACTGTCCCTGAAGAAAATCAGAAAATTAGAGATCTTCTCGAAACGCGCGGATTGAGAGAAATAGTCTTGAGCGGAGCATTGCAGAGAAATTCAATATTTTTACGGCAATGAACATTTCTGGATTATTTGTTTTTAATCGAATGAGCTTAGAGCTGGAAAGTTAAATTGGAGACGCCCAGATGGCAGACGTGATCGATTATACGATCCATGGCGAAGAGATGCAGTTGGTTGAAATCGAACTCGATCCGGGCGAAGGGGTCCGGGCGGAAGCCGGCGCCATGATTTATATGAGCGATGGCATCGCCATGCAGACCGGCACCGGTGGCGGGCTGTTTTCCGGCTTCAAGCGCATGCTGACGGGCGAGGGGTTCTTTATCACAAGCTTCGTCCATGAAGGATCGGGCAAGGGGCATGTTGCCTTTGCCGCGCCCTATCCGGGCAAGGTGGTGCCGCTTGATCTGGGTGAACATGGTGGCGAGATCATCTGTCAGAAGGATGCGTTTCTGTGTGCGGCATCTGGCATTGATATTGATATCGCCTTTTCCAAAAAGCTCGGCGCAGGTCTTTTCGGTGGGGAGGGCTTTATCCTTCAACGTCTGAGCGGTGATGGCCTAGCCTTCATGCATGCAGGCGGCACGATTATTCGCAAGGACCTCAAGCCGGGCCAGACGCTTCGGGTGGATACCGGTGCGTTGGTCGCGATGACGCCATCGGTTGATTATTCGATCAAGTTTGTCGGCGGGTTCACCAACGCGCTGTTTGGCGGCGAAGGTCTGTTCGTCACGACCCTGGAAGGGCCTGGGACGGTCTGGCTGCAAAGTCTGCCCTTCGCCCGTCTGGCGGATCGGATTGCCGCCGCCCTGCCGCAGGATCGCAACAAGGGCTAGGGCGCCGGGCCCGGCATATTCCGATGCCGTTTCATGGTGTCAAAAACGGGTAGAGGTATCGCCAGAACTTGGGCCTGCGCGATATCTCTCCATCCTTTGCAGATCCCGACCGTGAGAATTTTTTGCAAAGTTTGGGCAAAAGGTAATACCAATTTCGGGCATCTCGGCGTAGGGTGTTTGCCAAATTTCTGTCCGGTGCTGTCTTCCCCAAAGATTTGAGGCGTACCGGGAAGCGACAGCCGCCATCAGGACCACACAGGCCGAAAGAGTAAAATCATGTCAGTTCGTCAGTATGAACGTATCGAAACCCCGGAAAGTCTGATCAACGCATTACGCGAGATGCTTGGTGATCGGCTTTCGACGGCCGCATCCGTGCTTGAACAGCATGGTAAGGACGAAAGCTGGCATGAAGCATCGCCACCCGATGCGGTGGTCTTTGCCCACTCGACCGAGGAAGTGGCCGAGGTGGTTAAACTCTGTGCTGCTCACGAAGTACCGATTGTGCCGTTTGGCACCGGATCGTCGCTTGAAGGGCATGTTGCGGCGCTTCGCGGGGGTATCTGCATTGACGTTTCACAGATGAACAACATCCTTGAGGTTAATAACGAGGATCTTGATTGCCGCGTTCAGGCCGGTGTGACCCGTGAACAGCTGAATGATCATCTGCGTGATACCGGTTTGTTCTTCCCGATTGATCCGGGTGCCAATGCCTCCATCGGCGGCATGACGGCGACCCGTGCGTCGGGTACCAATGCGGTGCGTTATGGCACCATGCGTGAAAACGTCCTTAGCCTGACCGTCGTGACCCCGGATGGCAAAATCATCAAAACGGCCAACCGCGCGCGTAAATCATCAGCGGGCTATGACCTGACCCGTCTGTTTGTCGGTTCCGAAGGGACGCTGGGCGTTATCACCGAAATCGGCCTGAAGCTTTATGGTATCCCCGAGGCGATGTCGGCTGCTGTCTGTGCCTTCCCAACTGTCGAGGATGCCGTTAACACCGTCATCCTGACCATTCAGGCCGGTATTCCGGTCGCCCGTATTGAATTCCTTGATCCTTTGCAGGTCCGTGCGGTCAACAACTATTCCAAGCTCGATCACAAGGAAGCACCGACCCTGTTCTTTGAATTCCATGGCACCGAAGCCGGGGTGAAGGAACAGGCCGAATTTGTGCAATCAGTTGCCGAGGAATTCGGTGCCGAAGAATTCCAGTGGGCAACCCGTCAGGAAGACCGCAACAAGCTTTGGGCCGCACGCCACAAGGCCTATTACGCGTCGCTTCAGCTTGAACCGGGCAAGGCCGGCATGCCGACCGATGTCTGTGTGCCGATTTCCAAACTGGCCGAGGCGATTTCCGAAACCCGTGCTGATTGCGATGCCAGCCCGCTGACTTGCACGATCATCGGTCATGTGGGTGATGGCAACTTCCACACCCTGATCCTTCTGGATCCCGAAGATCCGGCCCAGATGGAAGAAGCCAACCGTCTGCACAAACGCATGGTCGAACGGGCGCTTAAACTTGGCGGCACCTGCACCGGCGAACATGGCATTGGCTATGGCAAGCTTGATTTCATGGTGACCGAGCATGGCGAAGACACTATTGCCGTCATGCGGGCGATCAAAAACGCGCTTGATCCAAAAGGTCTGATGAATCCGGGCAAGCTGATCCCGGGTCTTTGATATCATCAGACTAATAGGGTTATCTCATTGAAAACGGGGCCATTTGGCCCCGTTTTTGTTTTCGGATCAGAACCGGAAGGAAAGCGAAAGCGACCCGAACTGGTCCGCCCCGCTTTGGGCGGTGAATTCCGGGGTGCGATAAACATGCGTGTAGGTCAGGCGCGCCTGGCCGATGATCACGGCAAGACCGATCTGCAAATCACCAACCCATGGTTCCTTATCGACCGAAGCACTGTCAGCAAAGGTGTTGCCATCAAGGGTGATGTCACGCGCCACATAACGCCCGGCAAAACCGGCAAAAACATAACCGCTCAGCGGGAAGCCATCGGTGTCGGGGACAAAGAAATCCGATCCCGGCAGGCTGGGGCGGATGCGCGGCGGGCCATAATCCGCCGGCAGGTCAAAGCCCATCCGGAACATCGTGCCCAGTTCCGCATTGGTAAAGGCGTTGCCCAGCGTCACGGCCCCGTGCGGGGTGGCATCAAATTCAACACCCAAAAGGTCTGCTTCAAACCAGCCGCGATATTTCCGTTCATAGGTCAGGCCAATGATCGGTTCGTTCTTGATCTGATTGTCCCAGCCTTCGGGGTGGGGGCTGTTGATTTGCTTATGGACAAAGGATTGCGTTTCATCGGCAAGCGATGCCGGACCCACCACGCCAAGGGTCAGTTCCAGCGTATCAATGCGCGAATAATTACTATCCGATCCATTTTTCTGCAGGCCGGTATCTGATAACAGTCCCGCTGTGCCATACAGCATCCCGGCCCATGGACGGTCATTGGGCTGATTTTCAGCAACCGTGATGTCATCGGGCGTGTACATGGTCTGGCCCAGCGAGTAGCTGGTGCGAATGCGCCCTTCGGATGCGAAGAACGGGACTTTCTTGGCAACGTTAAGAAAGCTCGCCGGAGCGTCGTCTTCGGGCGAGATAAAGGCAAGCCGCACACCGTTGGTGTAATGCTGATCACTGTTTGTCGGCGTGAACAGATCGTTTTCAACCGAAAGCGACACACCCCATTTGTCATCCGGGGTCCGGGTCGATTGCGGGCCATCGGCCGTATTGGTTTGCGCAAAAGCCCCTTGGGTACCCGCAATCAGCGCGAACAGGGATGCGGAAACGGCGATAACGTGGCGGAGCGCACGGGCTTGATGCATGATCAAAAATAACTCGTAAATGCAGATGGTTGCCAGATGCTGATCTGTTGCCGACTGATCTTGGACAATTTATGGCAACGACGCCAGTGAAGTTTGCGGGTGCGTGATCGATATCTCGCTGCTTTATAGGCAGGTCAATCGCCACAAAACTTAAACTGCTGGTCGCGATATTTGTTCCCATGCATGCATCGGTGCTGCGCAAAAAATTTGCGCAACAAAAAACGCCGCCCGTTCCAAGGGCGGCGTTTATGGATCAGTTAGCAGAGAGATGCTTACGGAACCTGACGGCGCAGGCGGGCGACATCAGCCTGACTTTCATCGATGATCCCGCGATAGGCATGCCAGCTTGAAAAGCCCAGAAGCGGCATCGTGATGGCAAGCCCGAACAGGAACACGACCATCCCGCAAGCAGACAGGATGGCAATCACGGCCCCCCATCCAATCAAAACCTTCCAGTTCTTGCGAAACGCCGAAACACTGATGATGACGGCGGTAATCACATCCACATCGCGATCAACCAGAAGCGGGATCGATACCACCGATACCGCAAAGGCAATCACCGCCAACACACCACCCAATAAACCGCCAGTAATCAGGAAGGTGATTGCATCGCGCGAGAAGAAGGTTTGCCAGACCAGCACATCAAGCGATGGCATGGTGCCGTTGTAAAACAGGGCAAAAAGCAACATCGCAATGCGTGTCCACGCCAAAAAGAACAGCATCAGTAAAACACCGATGGCGCCGATCTGGCCGGGATTGCGACGAAAACCATTCAGGCTGTGCCACAGGGTAACGTTTTCGCCCATCTCAAGCCGGCGACTGGTTTCATAAAGTCCAACCGCAAGCACAGGTGCCAAAAGCATAAAGCCCGCCGCAAGCGGCAAGGTCAGATAAGGTTCGCCAGAACGGAAAATGCTGAGCACGATCAACCAACCGGCGATGGTGCAAAATGCCCCATAGGTTAGGCCGATGGCAGGGGTTCGTTTGAAATCGCGCCAGCCCGCTTGCAGCCAGGCGCCTGATTGGTCGGTGGTGATGGTGCGTACAACGATTCCGCGTTGACCGGCGTCGACCGCTTTTTCCGGCGTTTCGATTATTGTATCGGTCATTTTAATCCTCCCTGTCGCGATTGCGTACAACGATCATCCGGGTGGAATGAAAGTCAGGATTGAATTCTTATTCTGTTTTATAAAATGTATCATTTCGGAGGCCGATTTCCACCATCCAATTGATTTTAAACTACGTATTTCGCCGTTTGGTAAATTCGCAAATGGCGTTAAAGGTTTTCTTTCCGGGTATTCCGGTTCTATTTTTAATGTTTCAAAACAACGCAATATCTGTCCGATGCTTGATCAAAGCGCTGCTTTGACACACATGAAGATGGTGCCGATGGAACACATCGAACGATCCCGGCGTTACGGATGGATCAAACTTGCCTGAAATTAGCTTTAATCTCTGGCCATTTTCTGTTGCGAGAGTCATCACGAGCCTTATGCTTTCGAACAAGAAATCAAACCTTTGTGGGTCGCGGCCTTTTTGGCGGGGCGACCATGCGATCTAGTGGAGCCTGACTGTTGAAAAAAATCCTTGTCGCAATTGGTGCACTTCTCGTGGTTCTTGTTGCCGCGTTGCTGATCATTCCGTCATTGATTGACTGGAATGGCTATAAGGCCGAGGTCAGCCAGGCTGTTCGCGAGGCGACCGGACGTGAGCTTGATCTTGCGGGCGATCTGTCGATGTCGCTGATCCCGTCACCATCCCTGTCGGCAACGGATGTCAGCCTTGGCAATGTGCCGGGCGCACAGGATGCCGACATGGTGTCGATTGACGAGGTCCGGGTTTCCGTTGCGCTGATGCCGCTTTTGACCGGCAATGTGCAGGTGACCGAAGTCAGCCTGATCAATCCGGTGATCGCGATTGAGACCTTTGAAGATGGTTCGAACAATCTGGTATTTGATCCCGCACAGGCCGCACGTTCCGGCCCGGACGCAGGAACAATAAGCACGCCGGGCACGGGTACTGAAAGCACCCCTGCACCAGCCGAGAGTGCCGAGGGCACGGCTGATGCCACAGAGGGCACCGACAGTGATTTCGCCAGCACCATTCAGGTCGACCGTCTGGAAATTGAAAACGCGACCATCATCTATCGCGCGCCGGGCTCCGAAGAACGGATTGAAGGCCTTACCCTTGGTATATCGGCAGAGACCCTGAATGGCCCGATGGAGGGTGAAGGGTATGTCTTCTATCGCGGTATTCCGCTGACATTTGCGATGAATGTCGGGCAGATCAGCCAGACTGCACCGTTCCCGGTTAGTCTGAAACTGGGCATTGACGAAGTCGATGGCGGTGTCACCGTTGCCGGACGTGTCGATCTTTCAACGGATAATCCCGGTTTCGATGGTGAGATTGATGGCAATTTCGACGACCTGCGTGAAGCCGCACTTCGTATTGCCGGCGATGATGCCGACATTCCCGATATCGCGGCCAAGCCGCTTGATCTTGGCGGGCACATCACGGCCAATGCCAAATCGGTGACGCTCAATGATCTTTCGATCCGGTTTGGTGAGACCCGTGGGTCTGGTGCGATTGCCATTGATCAGGAACCGAGCCTCAATGCTGATGTTGCGCTTCGCTTCAATCAGCTTGATCTTGATAGCATCCTTGTTCTGGCCGATATGGGCAATACAGGGGCCTTGCCTGCGGCCGGTGACGCCAACAGCGCGCCGGAAGCATCAAGCGACGCGGCAGGTGGCGCACAATCAATCCCGTCGCAAAGTTCGGTCAAGAAAAACGGTGCAGCCAATGCACCGGCCATCCCGGCGGATCTGAAGGCGTCGATTGATTTCGAAGTTGAAACCCTGATCTACAACCAGACACCGATCCATAATGCGCGGATCAATGCAGCAATCGCCAATAGCAAGATCACGCTGAACGAAGTTTCTGCCGGTCTTCCCGGCGGAACAGATGTATCTGTCTTTGGCAGCATTTCCGGTAATACGCCGGACTTGAGTGCCGCACTTAGCTATGAAGTGGCGTCCGAAAACATTCGTGCGGTCATGCGTTGGTTGGGTGTCGATGTCGACGGCATTCGTGCGGATCGTCTGCGCCGGTTCTCCTTGACCGGCGGGATCAAGGGCACATCCGAACAACTCAATATTTCCGATCTTGATCTGCGGGTCGATGATACCGCCATTCGCGGGGCCGTTGTTGCCAATCTCGGTGGATCGGGCCTGCCTGCCTTGGGCATTGGTCTGAAGCTCGACCGGATCAACCTGGATCAGTATATCGCAGCTGCGCCGGATGCGGACGTTTCCGTCTCTACGACTTCTGAGGCGGGCGGCAATGCATCGACCGGTGCTGCATCATCTTCATCGGATGCGGGCAACGCCTCTGCTGCCAAGCAGGATATGGTCAAGATCATCAAGGATGCGCTAGCACCGCTTGAAGGCATGGCCGCCAATTACCGACTGGCCGCGGATGAGATCATCTCCTCTGGCGTGTCGGTGCGTGGCATTTCAATTGATGGCAGCCTCAATGGTCCGAATATTACCCTGACCAATTTTGCGGTTGCCGATGCAGCAGGCCTTGCTGCCAGTGCAAAGGGCGCATTCAACGGTGCGGCCGATGTGCCGGCGTTTGATAATTTGTCCGTGCGTATCACCGCCAAAACGCTGGAGCCGCTGGCGAAGCTGACCGGCATTACCCTTCCGGCACCGGCAAGCAGTTACAAGAGTGTTCAGGCAAATCTGGATCTGAATGGCCCGATCACCGGACCGACGGTTGCGCTTGATGTGTCCAACCCGCTGTTGCAGGTTGCGCTTGATGGTGTTGTTTCAGAGATGCTTGGCAGCAATCCCGGCATTGATGGCAAGCTTGCCGTGCAGGCATCCAGCCTGAACCGTGCGCTGGAGCTTCTTGCCCCAACCTACACGCCATCTGGCAATCTTGGCCGACTGGCGGTTTCGGGCGATGTGAAGGGCAATGCGCAGAATGTCGCGCTCGATGGTCTGAAGCTTATCCTTGGCGCATTTGAAACGTCGGGTACCGTGCGCTTTGATGGTTCACAGGCACAGCCCAAGCTTTCTGTCGCACTTTCGGGTGGCAAGCTTGTGGTGGATCCGTTCCTGCCAGCAGACAAGCGCGCAAGCCTGATGCCCGGTATGGGCAGCGGCCCGCGCAAGGCAGCGTTCAATCTGCCGAAAACCACGATGGTTACCCGCGTTGATGCCCGCGACGGCACGCCGTGGGATGACACCGTGATTGATGTTTCGGCCCTTCGTTCGATTGATGCTGATATTGCAGTTGCCCTGGATCAGCTTGATTTCGATACCTATAGCCTGATCAATCCGGACTTGAAGGCAACGTTGGTTAACGGGCTTCTCAGCATTCCGAGCTTTACCGGACTTCTGGGGCAGGGGGACCTTGCGATTAACGGCACATTTGATGCGCGCAACACCGATGTGCCCAAACTGGCCCTTGCCGGTCGTTTGGACAGTGCGCGGATCGAAAGCCTTGTGCCGATCCGGGTGGCAAGTGACACCATCCTTGGTGGACTGGGACTGACATTTGATGCCAATGCGCAGGGCAATACATCGCGCCGTCTGGTGTCGGCCCTGAACGGTACGGCCAATCTGGTTCTGAACAATGTGCGGTTCAGCAATGCCGACAAACGGTCGCCGGATCCGCGCCTGAATATCGAGGCACTTCTGCGTCAGGGCCCGCAGGCCATGGTGGTTGAAGGTGTTGGCAACAACGATCTTATGCAATCGCTTGAAGCGGACATGACCATCACCAACGGCATTGCCAAAACCACCCGTGTCGAAGCACTGTCGCGGGTCGGCACTGCGGATGCGGATGCGACCCTTGATTTGCCGCGTTGGGTGATGGATACGCAGGCTGATTTCGATTTCTCTGAAAAGATCGAAGAATTACCGCCGTTCAGCGTCTATGCCAAAGGCAAGATCGATGATCCGGTCATCACCGGACGCATGGACAAGGTTGCCGTTCGGGTTCTCGACAACCTGATCGACAAGGCACTGGGTGGCAGCGGATCAAGCAACGATTCATCGGGAACGGGTGGCTCTGGTGGCGGCTCCGCCGAGGATGCGGCCAAAGGCCTGCTGAAGGGGCTTTTGAACCAGTTCGGTCGCTGATATCAAATCCCTTGCAAATGTTGGAAAACGGCCCCGTTTTGTGGGGCCGTTTTTCTTTATCCTCAAAGACTTATCCGAAGGTCGTCATAAAACAGCAAAAAAACCTTAACAAAGAGGTCCGGCTTCGACATGATCCGCCCGTCGATTCCCTTTGATGGTAACGGTTGATTATGTCGGTAAAGAAAACTGCTCTGGATAAGGATCTCAAGTGGCAAAAACGCATGGATGCGGGGCTGGGTGAAACAGCATCGATCAGTGCGAAGCTTGGTCTGGCACTTGTCTTCCTGCTTGCCTGTAGTGCGTTTGTCGCCTTTCACATGGGCGGACTGCCGCAAAGTGGCTTCCTGATCGCCGCCGCCGTTATCGGTGGTTACATGGCGTTGAATATCGGGGCCAACGACGTTGCCAACAATGTTGGTCCGGCGGTGGGTTCCAAGGCGCTGACCATGGTTGGTGCCCTTTTGATTGCGGCCATATTCGAGGCCGCCGGTGCGATCATTGCCGGTGGCGATGTTGTCGGCACAATCAAGAACGGCATTATTGATCCCACCCAGATGCCCGATGCCCAAACCTTTGTCTGGGCGATGATGGCAGCCCTTCTGGCCGCGGCCCTTTGGCTGAACCTGGCCACCTGGTTTGGCGCGCCGGTGTCAACCACCCATTCGATTGTTGGTGGTGTCATGGGGGCTGGTATGGCCGCCGTTGGCATTGGGGCGGTGAACTGGCCGACCATGGGCACAATCGCCGCAAGTTGGGTGATTTCGCCGGTTCTGGGTGGTTTGATTGCTGCCGGGTTCCTGGCCTTTATCAAATTCCGCATTCTTTACACCGAAGACCGCGTGACCGCTGCGCGCAAATGGGTTCCGATCTTGGTCGGCGTTATGGTCTCGGCCTTCACGATGTATCTGATGATGAAGGGTGTGAAGAAGATCTGGAAGGCCGAAACACCGGTTGTGATCGCCATTGGTGTTGCCGCGTTCTTCCTGACCGTGATCCCGGTCCGCAAGGCCGTCTTCCGTGCTTCCGCCAGCATGACCGGCCGTCGCAAGGAAATCGCATCGCTGTTTCGCATTCCGCTTGTCGTGTCGGCAGCCTTGCTGTCCTTCGCGCACGGCTCGAACGATGTTGCCAACGCGATTGGTCCGCTGGCCGCCATTGTTTCCGGTGTTGATAGCGGTCAGATCGTGACCTCGGCGCCGATCCCGATCTGGGTGATGGTCATCGGCGCGCTTGGTATTTCTGCCGGTCTGATCCTGTTTGGTCCGAAACTGATCAAGACGGTTGGATCAAAGATCACCAAGCTTGATCCGATCCGGGCCTATACCGTGGCATTGTCGGCGGCCCTTACGGTGATTGTCGCATCTGCACTGGGTCTTCCGGTAAGTTCGACCCACATTGCGGTTGGTGCTGTGTTCGGCGTTGGTTTCCTGCGTGAAAGCCTGTCGCATCGTCGTCGTAAGGTCGCATCGCCTATGTTGGTGGATCGTCCGGAAAACGAACAGGGCGATGAACATATCGAAGCACTTCGTCAGATTGACCCGAGTGAGGCCGAAAAGGCCGAGAAGAAGATGCGCAAGCGTCTTCTGGTGCGTCGTCGCTATGCGGTGACGATTGCAACCGCCTGGGTGGTGACGGTTCCTGCCGGTGCCTTCCTCGGCGCGCTTCTGTTCTTCACCATTCGCGGCATCATGCTGTAACTTAAAACAAATATGGTTTCGCGGCGCGGCGCCCCATTTTCCCCGGGGCGACTTGCAGCGATCTGCAGCGGCGATCAGGTTTTCCTGATCGCCGTTTTTCCTTGACCGGGCCTTGGTCTGCGCGTAAACAGCCGCACCAAAGTTACACAGAATCCGTTCGTGATCGTCGCCCAGTATGGTGGGCCGCGAGATTTGTTATGCGTGGGTTCATTTGATGAGAAGGGCTAACAGATGAAAGCGATCATTTTCGGTGTCCTCGCCATGGCGGTGACCGTTGTCGCATCGAACATTCTGGTCGAATACCCGCTGCCCGGCGTTCTGGCGGACTGGCTGACCTATGGTGCCTTTACCTATCCGGTCGCTTTCCTTGTTACGGACCTGACCAACCGTGCGCGCGGTGCGGCGGCGGCACGGGTTGTCGTGCTGGCCGGGTTTGCGCTGGCGGTTGTTCTGTCCCTGATCGTTGCGGATACGCGCATTGCCATCGCATCGGGTTCGGCTTTTCTGATTGCCCAGATGCTTGATGTGACCGTGTTTGACAAACTGCGCCGTGCAAGCTGGTGGAAAGCACCACTGGTGTCGTCTGGCATCGGGTCGGCGGTTGATACCGCCTTGTTCTTCTCGATCGCGTTTGCTGGTACGGGGCTTCCGTGGGATACGTGGGCGATGGGTGATTTCGCAGCCAAGATGATCATGGCGCTGACCTGTCTGGCGCCGTTCCGTCTTTTGATGACGGTGATCACACCGCGCACTGATGCGGAACCGGCCCGCGGCTGATATCGGTTTGGACCCTAAGGCGTATCAGATATGCCGTCCGTGACCTTGTGATTTCTTCTGAAGGGGCGCATAACACGCCCCTTCATTTGTTTTTTAATTGAGCGGAATTTCCCTGATCCATGAAAGTCGATCTGTTCGATTTTGAATTGCCGCGCGACCGCATTGCCGAACATCCGGCCAACCCGCGTGATGCTGCCCGTATGCTTGATTTGTCAGGCGAAGGAATGCAGGACCGCATCGTGCGCGAATTGCCCGATATTTTGCGTCCCGGTGATCTGCTGATATCCAATGATACGCGCGTGATCCCGGCCCGCCTGTTTGGCAAACGAGGCGACGCCAAGGTTGAAGTCACCCTGCATAAACAGGAAGGCCTTGGCACCTGGGTGGCCTTCGCCAAACCGGCCAAGAAGCTGCGCATCGGGGAAACCTTCAAGGTCAATGACGAATTCGAAGCCGAAGTTCTTGCCAAGAAGGACGGCGGCGAAGTGACCCTGCGCTTTAACAAGTCCGGTGCAGACCTGATTGCGGCTCTTGAAAAATACGGTGTGATGCCGCTGCCGCCCTATATCCGGCGTGACGCCGGTGGTGATGATCAGGACAAATCCGATTATCAGACCATCTTTGCGCAAAAGGATGGTGCTGTGGCGGCCCCGACGGCGGGTTTGCATTTCACCCCGGAACTTCTGGCCAATCTGGATGCGCGCGGGATCAATCGCCGCACGATTACGCTTCATGTCGGGGCGGGCACCTTCCTACCGGTCAAGGTCGATGATACTGATGATCACAAAATGCATGCCGAATGGGGTTCGATCAGCAAGGAAATCGCTGATCTGATCAACGAAACTCGCGCCAATGGCGGACGGGTAGTTGCGGTGGGGACCACGTCGCTGCGTCTGCTTGAAAGTGCGGCGCGCGAAGACGGGGTGGTTGAACCGTTCGAGGCGGAGACCGACATCTTTATCACGCCGGGCTATAAATTCCGCGCAGTGGATATGTTGCTAACCAACTTCCACCTGCCGCGCTCGACCCTGTTTATGCTGGTGTCGGCCTTTGCCGGGTTTGAACGGATGAAGGCGGCCTATCAGCACGCCATCGAAAACGAATACCGTTTTTATTCCTATGGCGATTGCAGCCTGCTTGAATGCGCCAACAAAATTGATGCACGGACATAAGAACCGATGACCGAATTTCGTTACGAACTGCTTGCACAGGATGGCAAGGCCCGTCTGGGGCGCATTCACACCGCGCACGGCGTGATTGATACGCCGACTTTTATGCCGGTGGGAACTGCGGCCACGGTTAAGGGCATGTTGCCGGAAAACGTTGCCGACACGGGTGCGCAGATCCTTTTGGGCAATACGTACCATTTGATGCTGCGTCCGGGTGCAGAACGCATCGCACGTTTGGGTGGCCTGCACAAATTCATGAACTGGGACAAACCGATCCTGACCGATAGCGGCGGGTATCAGGTCATGTCGCTGGCAAAACTTCGCAAGATCACCGAAGAAGGTGTAACCTTCAAAAGCCATATCGATGGCCGCAAGTTCAACCTGACACCCGAACGTTCGATGGAAATCCAGCATCTGCTGGGCTCGACCATCACCATGGCGTTCGATGAATGCACCCCATTCCCGGCAACCGAACAGCAAGCGCGCGAAAGCATGCAGATGTCGATGCGCTGGGCGAAACGCTCCAAGGATGCGTTTGTTAACCGCGAAGGTTATGCGCTTTATGGCATTCAGCAGGGCAGCGTTTTTGAAAACCTGCGGCGTGAAAGCTCCGAAAAGCTGGCAGAGCTCGACCTGCCGGGCCATTCGGTTGGGGGGCTTGCAGTTGGTGAAGGCCAGCAGATCATGTTTGATACGCTTGATTTCTGCGTTGATATGCTGCCTGCCAACAAGCCGCGCTATCTGATGGGGGTTGGCAAGCCGTCCGATCTTGTCGGTGCGGTGATGCGCGGGATTGATCAGTTTGATTGCGTGCTACCGACCCGTTCGGGACGCAATGCACAGGCCTTTACCCATCGTGGGACGCTGAACCTTAAAAACGGGCGGCATCGCGATGATGATCGTCCGTTGGATGATCAATGCGGTTGCCCGGCCTGCACGAAATATTCGCGTGCCTATCTGCATCACCTGATCAAGGCTGGGGAAATCCTCGGTGCGGTTCTGCTGACCTGGCACAACCTTGCCTATTATCAGGATCTGATGCGTGGCATGCGCGAAGCGATTGCCGAGGGACGCATGGACGCCTTCGCGCGCGATTTCCATGCCGGACAGGAAGGCGGGGACATTGATCCCATGCCGATTATCGAGGACTAAGCCATGGCTGATCAAACCATTTACGACAACCTGACCATGCTGGGCGGTGACACCCAACAGCCGGCATCGCCGGATGAGGCCGTTCTGGAACGCGTACAAAATCCGCAGGCCGGAACCGATTATTGCGTGCGGTTTGTCGCACCGGAATTCACATCGCTTTGCCCGATCACCGGCCAGCCGGACTTTGCCCATCTGGTGATCGATTATGTGCCCGGTGACTGGCTGGTCGAAAGCAAGTCGCTGAAGCTTTTCCTGACCTCATTCCGCAACCATGGATCTTTCCACGAAGATTGCACGATCAAGGTCGGCAAGCGCATTGTCGAAACCCTTGATCCGAAGTGGCTGCGTATCGGCGGATACTGGTATCCGCGCGGCGGGATTCCGATCGACGTGTTCTACCAGACCGGCCCGGCACCCGAAGGTGTCTGGATCCCCGATCAGGGCGTGGCCCCGTATCGCGGACGCGGCTAGAACCCGCGCTTATGAGTTTGTTAAAAAGGCCGCAGCATCATGTTGCGGCCTTTTGCGTTATGATCGTAAGGCGATATAACGCGCCGAAGAATAAACAGGCCGAATGACTGAACTGATGCGATGACAACAAAGACGCCCCAAAATATCACGTTTGAAATGCTTCAGGCCAAAGCCCGTGAAATCGGCTTTGATGTCTGTGGTGTGGCGCGTCCGAAGATTGATGCGCGCAATCAGCAACGTCTTGATGAATTTGTCGCGGGTGGTGAATACGGCTCGATGGCGTGGATGAATGATCCTGAACGCCTGCCGCGTCGGCGCGATCCGGAAATGCTGTGGCCCGATGTCAAATCAGTGATTGTCCTTGGCAGCAATTATGGTCCGGCAGAAAACCCAATGGCACTGTTGGATCATCCCGATCGGGCGATGATTTCGGTTTATGCCAAGAACAAGGATTATCACGACCTGATCAAAAAGCGCCTGAAACAATTGGCGCGCTGGGTTGTTGAACAGTCGGGCGGGGCGGAACAGGTCAAGGTTTTCGTCGATACCGCCCCGGTTCTGGAAAAGCCGTTGGGGCAGGCATCGGGAATTGGTTGGCAGGGAAAGCACACCAACCTTGTGTCGCGCGAATTTGGCAGTTGGCTGTTTTTGGGTGAGATCTTTACGACCCTTGATCTGCCGGAAGCGGAACCGGAAATCGATCATTGCGGGTCGTGCACCAAATGCCTGTCGGCCTGTCCGACTGATGCCTTTCCAGCACCCTACAAGCTTGATGCGCGTAAATGCATTTCGTATCTGACGATTGAACATGACGGGCCGATCCCGCTGGAATTTCGCAAACCCATGGGCAATCGCATCTATGGCTGTGACGATTGTCTGGCCGTGTGCCCGTGGAACAAGTTTGCGACCCGGACCGAAGAGCTGGCCTTTATCCCGCGCGTCGAACTGACCGCACCAAGATTGGCCGATTTCCTCGATCTGGATGACGCCGGATTTCGGGCCTTCTTTACCGGATCGCCGATCAAGCGGATTGGCCGGGCGAAGTTCCTGCGCAATGTTCTGGTTGCCGCGGGTAATAGCGGGGCACCGCGCCTGGTTCCTCGTATTGAAAATCTGCTGTCAGATGAAAGTGCGTTGATCCGTGCCAGTGCAGTCTGGGCCCTGTCGCAACTGATGAGGGCTGCTGAATTTGCCAGCCTCAAGGACATTCACGCTAAAATCGAAAGTGACCCGGTTGTTCTGGCGGAATGGGATCAGGCCAGTCACGCCGCCTGATCACA
Organism: Thalassospira sp. CA1; assembly: GCF_059052855.1. Classification (NCBI taxonomy): domain Bacteria; kingdom Pseudomonadati; phylum Pseudomonadota; class Alphaproteobacteria; order Rhodospirillales; family Thalassospiraceae; genus Thalassospira; species Thalassospira sp. CA1. Next base: position 11,926 of record NZ_JBZCIA010000004.1, on the reverse strand, counting down.
ATTGCATATCGAACTTCACGAAATTGAAGTGATAACGAAGCCCGCCCTTGGCATCGGCAAAGGCAATGCCATAGCCCGGCCCAAGCGGGTTGGGGTCCTGAAGCTCTTCTTCTTTTTCATGGCGAAAATCAAGCGGTTCACCCGACTGGGTGCTGTTGCCCAAAACAAACGGGACGCCCAGCCAGGTGCCGGTTGCCGGGCGATGCAGATGGCCAAAAAACAGATGCTTGATCTGCGGGTTGGCTGATACGATTTCACCAAGTGCGTCTTCGGCATCAAGGCGAATGGTATCCATAAACGGCAGGCCCATTGCCATCGGCGGATGATGCATGAACAGGAAGGTCGGCGTGTCCCTGTATGCCGTCAATTCATCGCGCAGCCAGTCAAGGCGTTGCGCACATAGTGTACCGTGATGATGACCGGGCACGATGCTGTCCATCATGACAAAGCGCACGCCGTTGAAGGTTTGCCCGAAATTGACAAAGCCGTGGGTGTCGGTTTCGGTTGTCGGGAAGGCATCACAAAATGCTTCGCGGATGTCGTGATTGCCCGGAATAATCAGATAGGGAATGGCAAGATCAGATAAAATATCGACAGCATTTTCATACTGTTCCGGCGTGCCGCGGTGGGTGATGTCGCCGGTGATGATGCAGATTTCCGCGTCCGCGTGATAGGTGTTCACCTCGTCAATGACCTTGCGGAGCGTCGCGGCCGCATCGGGCAGACGCGACACATCATTTCGCGCCAGAATATGAAGGTCGGAAAGATGTATGAATTTCATGTCGATGGCCTATCATAGCGGAAAGCTTTTGAAATCATGGTCGTTTTTACCATTCGTGAAAAGATATAAACGCCGATGGAAGATGCCGTTCGTAAAAGATCAGTGACAATTGCCGGGCACCGGACGAGTTTTTCGCTTGAAGATGCCTTCTGGGAAGAGCTGGTCGGCATTGCGCAACGTCGCGCCATGACATTGGCTGAACTGGTTGTTGAAATCGATACCGATCGCGAGGGCAACTTGTCGAGTGCATTGCGGCTGTTTGTCCTGCGCGATCTGCAAAATCGGTTGGCAGGGGGCGCGGGCGAAGTTGAACCCTCCGATCCTGAAAGCCTCAGCGACCAGAATTAAGCAGGGCATCCATGTGTGGCATCGCGGGCTCAACCCAACCAGACGATCACAGTGCCGTGGATGCGATGCTCCAACGACTTGCCCATCGGGGGCCGGACGGCTCGGGTGTCTGGTTAGACCCGAATGGAAAGATCGCCCTTGGCTGCGCACGTCTTGCCACCACCGATCTGACGGGGCAGGCCAACCAACCGCTTATCAGCGCGGACGGGCGATTTGTTCTGGTTTTCAACGGTTATATCGCGGGACATCGGCGCAGGATACAGGCGGTAACCCGCGACGGATTGACATTCCAAACCCGGAATGATGCGGAACTTGTTCTGCAGTTGATGTCTGGCGCAATCGGTCAGGGAAGTGATCCAGCACAGGTGCTCCAAACCTTGTCGGGGCAATATGCGATTGCATTATGGGATGTTACGCAATCCTGTCTGTGGCTGGCGCGTGATCCACTGGGCATCAAACCGCTTTATGTTTTGAGCCGTTCAGGCGGTCAGATTGCCTTTGCGTCAGAGATACCGGCGTTTTCTGCAATTGCACCGCTTGTCCGTGATGAGGGAATCAAACCGACTTATCTGGCCCATCTGTTTGTCCCTGCACCCAACACCGGGAAAGAGGCCATAAAACTTCTTCCACCCGGTACGATCATGCGCTGGCAGGCGGGCGAGGTTTTCACAGGCTACATCGCGCACCCGGCATATCGGGCCGACAAGGCTTCGCAGATGCCGACGGCCGGCGACCTATTGTCTGCTGTCCGTCAATCGGTTGCCGATGCGATGGATGCGGATTGCGAAGTGGGATGTCTGGTTTCGGGTGGGTTGGATAGCGCGGGTGTTGCTGCCTTGGCGTGCGATATTGCGCGCGAACGCGGACAGAATATTCCCAAGGCATTCGTGATGGGGTTTGATGATCCGGCCATTGATGAAACGGAGGCTGCGCAAAAACTCTGTCGGCATCTTGGGCAAGAGCTGCATGTCGTTGCAGCCCCGACGAAGCCAGAGGACATCTATCAGGAACTTGTGGCGGCCTTGCGCAGTGTCGGCGGGCCCTTTGCCAATCCGTCGATCGTCTTGATGCGGTGCCTTGCAAAAGCGGTGAGCGGGAATGTCAAAGTATGTCTGTCTGGCGACGGCGGGGATGAGCTGTTTGGTGGCTATCCGCGATATCGGGCCGCACAGCTTTACGAGACATATTGGCGCCATGTGCCAAGGCCGGTTCGGCGACTGACAGCAAAGCTGTATGGTGCCGGCAATCGACGGGAAATTCATCGCTTTCTTGCGGGCGGATCAGGCGCACGCAGCCACGCCTTCGCCGTTTGGAACAACCGGTGTGTGATACCCGAATGCGATGCCAGAATAGCGCAGCATCCTGATTTAGGCGGCAGCCTGACAGACACGATGATGCATTTTGATCGCGATGTGACGCTTCCGGGCAACCAGCTTTTGATGTCGGATCGTTGCGGGATGGCCCATGGGCTTGAATATCGCTTGCCGCTTTTGGGGCATGATGTTGTGCGCATCGTGGCGTCAGTACCGGCGAAGCAACATCTGAAACATGGCCCAAAATCCCTGTGGCGTCAGGCCATAACCCCCTACCTGCCAGCGGGGCATGTTCAGCACCACAAGATCGGCTTTAATCCCCCTATGGCAACGTGGCTTTTGGGTGTCGCCCAATATGTTTGGGGGGATGAGAGCCGAATTCTTGAGGCGATCTTCGCTGATGTCGCAATTTCGCAGGGTCACAAGACAGCCTATTGGAAGCGCGCCGTTTCGGGCAAGGATCTGGATATGGCGCTTAGTGTCTGGGCGCTGATGGTCTGGCAAGTCTGGCTTGAACTGGATGGATCAGATATGGGGTGCGCTGCTGATACTGCGTGATCTGCGATACAGATTGAGCGCAGTCAGGGCCGTCGGGGCCAGTTGTACCACTTGGCGGGATAGCGACAGCAGGCGGTCTTCATCCGGATCATTGTCTTCGAATACGGATTGGGTGGTTTCGCAAAGTTCGGAAAGCTGGCGCAGTCCAAAGGTCCCGGATGTGCTTTTAAGCGCATGAACTTCGTTGCGAACCGTGGTCATGTCGTCTTCTGACAGGGCCTTGTCGATCTTGACCAGACGGGATTCCGTTTCATTGATGAAGATCTCGATGCCGCATCCCGCACCTTCATCCCCGGCATCGGTGTAAAGTTGTTCCAGAATACGCACATCAAGAACTGGGCTGGTCAGGGATTCCGGACGATACGGACGACCGATCCGTGCCCCCTTGCTGCGTTTTTGGGCTGCGTTCGGATCGCCTGTGGTGCCGCTGCGCCGGGTGATCAGTTCCTGCATGGTTTTGATCAGTTTTTGCCGCTGGATGGGCTTGTTGATGAAATCATCAACACCCGACTGGCGGGCAATAACATTCCAGTCACGCGACTGATGGGCGGATAATGCAATGATCGGCGTGCGCGAAACCGGCCCACTCATATGGCGGATACGGCGGGTGGTGTGCAGCCCGTCCATATCGGGCATTTCAACATCCATCAGGATCAGGTCGGCATTCACCCCGCGCTTAAGCATGTTCAGCACCGTCTGGCCATTGCTTGCCTCGACAATCCCATATCCCTCGGCCTGCAGAATGCGGCGTGCCACCATGCGGTTGCTTTCGCTGTCATCGGCGATGATGACGGTGCCGATTTTGGCATCATTGGCAGAGTTGGCCGTTTCAAGACGTTCGGACTGTGGGACTTGCGGCTTGACGAAGCACACTGAAATCATGCCGCCATCGGCAAGCTCTGTCTCATTGAATATCAGGTCTTCCTCGGCAATACCGGAGATCAATTGTTCCCACGCCGGATTGGCAAAGACAATCCGTTCGTCTGCATCAAACAGGGCAATGCCTGTCTGTGCCTGATTAAGGGCCTCGATGATCTTCGTTTCCATTGGACATCGACCGATTCGGTGCCCCGGTTTCCACCAAAGGGCACATTTGAATTTCCCGTATGAAACGCAGAGGTTTCATTTGTGAGTCCAGTTATTTTTACAGTTTTTTCTAATAAGTCCATGTTTTTTAGGCGTCACACCGAATGTCCCGGTCCCACAGATGAAACAGAGATGCGAAACATATGTTTCGTACATTTTATTTTTTGAAACATCTGTTGTGTGTCGCGGCAGCCTGTGGCGTAATCTTGGTCTTCCTGACAGGGCATGGATATTCGGGTGATGGGTTTGCAAACTGATCTGCGTGAAAAGCTGATTTCGGACTACGCAAAGCTTAGTCCGCAAATGCAAAAGGCTGCGCGCTATATCCTGGATCATCCAAATGATGTCGCCCTGCGTTCCATGCGGGCACTGGCCCGTGCCGCAGATGTGCCGCCAAGTACGGTCACCCGGTTGATGACTGCGATTGGCGTCGAAACCTGGCAGGATTTCCGGGATCATTATCAGAGCCGGTTGCTTGATCAGCCCGCAAGCTACGCCCGGCGCGCGCGCGAAACGCAAAAGACCGACAATGATGCCGACCGGGACCAGCATCTTCTTGAAAGCATTTGCCGCACCGAAATCGACAATATCGGCGACGCTTACGCGCCGGATCTTGTGTCACGCATGATTGCGACCTGCGAGGCGATTGAAAACGCCCGCCAGGTCTTCATCGTCGGTCGGGGGGCGGCATACCCGGCCGCGTTCCAGTTTGCCTATGCCTATCGGTTGTTTTGTGACAATGGCGTTCTGGTCGATGGCCATTCCGGTACCTTTGGCGATGAACTGCGCGGCATTGGGCGACGTGACATCATGATTGCTGTTGGGGCAAAACCCTATATCCGCGATACGGTGCGTGCGGTCGAGTTTGCCCGGTCCCAGCATTGTCCGGTCATCGCCGTAACAGACTCTGATGTTTCACCGATTGCGATGGATGCGCATTGCAAACTTGTGGTGCGCGACACCTCGCAGTCCTTCTTCCAAAGTTTTACCACCGCCCTTTCCGTGATGCAGGCCCTTGTTGCCCTGCTGGTTGCGCGGGGTGGCCCCAAGGCCCTGCAACGGATTGCCGCTGCAGAAGAACAACTCGCTGTCTTCGATACATATCTCGAAGACTAGTCACTTTACGGAACGTCCGATCATGACCAACGCGTCAAACTCTGCCCGATCCTCTGTCCCGGTCCCGAATGCTGGAACCCGTGTTCTGCATCGCACGAGCACATCCATCCCGCCGCGCGCAGTCAGGGGGGAGGGGATCTATATTTTTGACCAGAACGGGAAGAGTTATCTTGATGCCTGCGGTGGGGCGGCTGTGTCATGCCTTGGGCATTCCGACCCGGATGTCCGTGCTGCCATGCATGCGCAGATTGATCAGATTGCCTATGCCCATTCCGGGTTCTTTTCATCGGACGCGATGGAAGAACTGGCCGATGAACTGGTTGCATCGGCACCCGAAGGCATCGACAAAGTCTATTTTGTTTCTGGCGGGTCGGAGGCCACTGAGGCCGCGCTTAAAATGGCGCGCCAGTATTTTCTCGAAATCGGGCAGCCGGACCGTAAATACGTCATTGCCCGTCGGCAATCCTATCACGGCAATACCCTTGGCGCGTTGTCGGTTGGTGGCAATATGTGGCGGCGCAAACAGTTTGAGCCACTTTTGATCACCGCAAGTCACATCGCACCTGTTTATCAGTATCGTGACCAGCGTGACGATGAAACGCCAGAGGCCTATGGCCTTCGCGTTGCCAACGAACTGGAAACCGCGATCCTTGAGCTTGGGGCGGAAAGCGTGGCGGCATTCGTAGCCGAACCGGTTGTCGGGGCAACGGCAGGGGCACTGGCACCGGTGCCAGGCTACTTCAAACGCGTGCGCGAAATTTGTGATCAGTATGGTGTGTTGCTGATCCTTGATGAGGTCATGTGTGGCATGGGCCGCACCGGAACCCTGCATGCGATCGAGCAGGAAGGCATTTCTGGCGATCTGCAAACCATCGCCAAGGGACTGGGTGCAGGTTACCAGCCGATTGGTGCCGTGCTTGTGTCAAAGAAAATCAACGATGCGATTGCCAATGGATCGGGTTTCTTCCAGCACGGTCATACCTATCAGGGGCACGCAACCGCCTGTGCGGCGGCGCTTGCGACCCAACGCGCCATCAAGGAACGCAACCTTCTGGCAAACGTCGTCAAACAGGGGGAAAACCTTGTTGCGGCACTTCAGGCAAAACTGGGTCAGCATCCGTTTGTTGGTGATATCCGTGGGCGCGGCCTGTTTCGCGGGGTGGAGCTTGTGGCGGACCGTGAAACCAAGGATCCGTTTGACCCGGCCCTTAAAATCAATGCCAAGATCAAGAAGGCAGCCTTTGCACGCGGTCTGATGGCCTATCCGATGGGCGGAACGATTGATGGCGTTCGCGGTGACCATGTGTTGTTTGCCCCGGCCTTCATCATTGATGAAAACGATGTCGCCAAGATCGTCGATCTGTTTTCCGGTGCGCTTGATGATGTGTTTAGGGCAGAGGGACTGGCGTGATGGGATATGGTGACAAACCGTTTCTGATTGCCTCGGCCCCCAATGGTGCGCGCAAGACAAAGGCGGATTTGCCAAACATTCCGATTACGCCAGCCGAAGTCGCAAGAACGGCTTTGGAATGCAAGGCCGCCGGTGCATCGATGATGCATCTGCATGTCCGCGATGAGGATCAAAAACACAGTCTGGATGTTGGTCGTTATCGGGAAATGCTAACCGAGGTCAGATCATCGGTTGGGGATGATATGCTGTTGCAGGTCACGACCGAGGCGGTTGGCATCTACACCGCCCAGCAGCAGATGGAAATGATCAGAAACCTGTTGCCAGAGGCGGTATCAATCGCTGTGCGTGAAATTGCACCCGTCGATGCTGACCTCAATGCGGTCAAATCGTTTTTCGAATTCATGCGCGAAGCCAAAATCGCGCCGCAACTGATCCTGTATGCGCCTGAAGATGTGGCGCGCTTCAATCAGCTTGTTGAAATCGGCGTTCTGCCCGGCGACAAATTCCCGGTCTTGTTCGTGCTGGGGCGCTACACCGCTAGGCAGGTGTCGCAACCCTTCGAACTTTTGCCGTTTATCGGGGCCAGTTCATATGTCTCGGAATGGATGTTGTGTGCGTTTGGGCCTTATGAAAACGCCTGCATTCTGACGGGCGCTGGACTGGGTGGTCATGCGCGTATCGGATTTGAAAATAATCACCTTAGGGTTGACGGATCGCCTGCTTCGAACAATGCTGATCTTATTGCCCAGGCACATGATGGTTCGATCCTGATGGGGCGGAAGATCGCGACAGGTGAACAGGCCCGCCAGATTATGCAACCCATGTGGTAGGAGGGGCAAAAAGAACCGGACAATACGCACAAATACTGAATTTCGTCAGGAGGTTTCGGGGTTATAGGGTTTTATTCCGCCAAGTCGGACACTATAATCCCCATCGTCGAAACATCTGATTTTTCTGATGTTTCCGTTTGATTCAGTTGTTCGATGTCGAACATTTGAATGCCTGATAATAGGGTGTAAAAAGGGAGCGAATCCTAATGAAAAAACTTATCGCTGTAGCGGGTGCAGTCGCTGCGATTGCTGGCGCCTCGTTGTTTGCCGGTCAGGCCTCGGCACAGGAAAACCGTTTCATCACCATCGGTACCGGTGGTGTGACTGGTGTGTACTATCCGACCGGTGGCGCGATCTGCCGTCTGGTCAACAAGGATCGCAAAGAGCACGGCATTCGTTGCTCGGTCGAATCCACGGGTGGTTCGGTCTACAACATCAACACCATTCGTACCGGCGAGCTGGACATGGGTGTTGCCCAGTCTGACTGGCAGTACCATGCCTATAACGGGACTTCGAAATTCGAAGACCAGGGTCCGTTCGAAGACCTGCGCGCTGTATTCTCCGTCCATCCGGAGCCGTTCACCGTTGTTGCCCGTGCAGATGCCGGCATCAAGACCTTTGATGACCTCAAAGGCAAGCGCGTGAACATCGGTAACCCGGGTTCCGGTCAGCGCGGCACCATGGACATCGTTCTTGCTGCCAAAGGCTGGACCCTTGATGACTTCTCGCTGGCATCCGAACTGAAGCCGGCTGAGCAGTCCCAGGCGCTTTGTGACAACAAGATCGACGCGATGATCTACACCGTTGGTCACCCGTCCGGTTCGATCCAGGAAGCAACCACTGCTTGTGATTCGGTTCTGGTTGAAGTTGCTGGCCCGGAAATTGAAAAGCTGATCGCTGACAACCCGTACTACCGTGCAGCCACCATCCCGGGCGGCATGTATCGTGGTAACCCGGATGATGTTGTGACCTTTGGTGTCGGCGCGACCTTTGTGTCCTCGACCAACACCGATGCCGACATCGTCTACAACGTTGTCAAAGCAGTCTTTGAAAACTTCGACGACTTCAAAAAACTGCATCCGGCATTTGAAGTCCTGAAAAAAGAAGAAATGATCAAGGACGGCCTGTCGGCTCCGCTGCATGACGGCGCAGCTCAGTACTACAAAGAAGCTGGCCTGATGTAATCAGGCTTGGGACGGAGGGCGTTTTATCGCCCTCCGTTTTTCTTTTGCACCCGACGGGTTTGCTCACAAAAATTGAATAAAATGAACACCGCCATTTAGGTGTTGGAGTACTCCGTAGGGGACCGGGTGTGTGTCGACGGAGGCTTTTTGTTTCTGGACCCCCAGTTCAAATGGCTTTCGTAGTGACCGGGAGTTTGTGATGACTGACGACAAGAATACGGAAAATGTGTCCGTCGATCAGGGGCTGCAGGACCTGATTGCGGAAAATGATACAGGGGCCCGTCAGCCGAGTGGTTTGACGGCGAAAATATTACTGTGGCTTGCGGTCGCATGGTCACTGTTCCAGCTTTGGCTGGCCTCGCCATTGCCATTTATCTTTAATTTCGGCGTTTTGAACTCGACCGAGGCACGGTCGATCCATCTCGCTTTTGCAATTTTCCTGGCCTTTATGGCCTATCCGGCCTTCAAGAATTCGCCGCGCAGTTATATCCCGATCATGGATTGGGTGCTGGCAGCGGTTGGCGCGTTTTGCGCGGCCTATATTTACATTTTCTATCGTGAAATCTCGGATCGTCCCGGGCTTCCGACCACGGGCGACCTTGTTGCGGCTGGCGTTGGTCTTGTCATGTTGCTTGAAGCAACCCGTCGCGCACTTGGCCCGCCCTTGATGATCGTTGCGATGGTGTTCCTGGCATATGTCTTCTTTGGCAATGCACCGTGGGTGCCCGACGTTCTGCAATGGAGTGGTGCGAGCTTCTCCAAGGCGATGTCGCATCAGTGGATCACCACCGAAGGCGTGTTTGGTATCGCACTTGGCGTATCAACCAGCTTTGTGTTCCTGTTTGTCCTGTTTGGATCGCTTCTCGATAAGGCGGGTGCCGGCAACTATTTCATCAAGGTGGCGTTTGCGGCCCTTGGTCACATGCGCGGTGGTCCGGCAAAGGCCGCTGTTTTGTCATCGGCGATGACGGGGCTTATTTCAGGCTCCTCGATTGCCAACGTTGTGACGACCGGTACCTTTACCATTCCGCTGATGAAGCGCGTTGGTTTCTCGGGCGAGAAGGCCGGTGCGGTGGAAGTCGCCTCCTCCGTCAATGGTCAGATCATGCCGCCTGTGATGGGGGCTGCGGCCTTCCTGATGGTGGAATATGTCGGCATTCCGTACCCGGAAGTCATCAAACATGCCTTCCTGCCCGCAACGATTTCCTATATCGCGCTGATTTACATTGTTCACCTTGAGGCACTTAAGGCGAACATGAAGGGCCTGCCGAAACGGGTGACCTCGACCCTTGGTCAGACGCTGATCAGATCGCTTCTGTTCGTGCTGTCACTGGTCGTGCTTTCGGGGCTGGTTTACTACGCCATTGTCTTCCAGAAACAACTGTTCGGTGATGCCGTTGGTTGGATTGTCGCGCTCGAGTGTGCTGCGATTTATCTGGCGGGGCTTTATTACGCGGCAAGATATCCCGACCTTGAAATGGATGATCCCAACCAGCCGGTGGTCGAGTTGCCGGCTTTGGGGGAAACCGCCAAGGCTGGCTTGCATTATCTGCTGCCGGTTGTCGTTCTGGTCTGGTTCCTGATGATTGAGCTGAAATCACCGGGGCTGTCGGCCTTCTGGGCAACGGTTCTGATGATCTTCATCATGCTGACCCAGCACGCGGCCAAGGGCATATTCCGCAAAAGCCGCAATGTTTCCAACGATCTTAAGCTTGGCTTGATCGACGTGATTGACGGTTTTGCCACCGGTGCCCGCAATATGATCGGTATCGGTGTGGCAACCGCCGCCGCCGGTATCATCGTTGGTACGGTGTCTTTGACCGGTATCGGTCAGGTGATGGTTGAATTCGTCGAACTGATTTCGGGCGGCAATTTGATGCTGATCCTGATCTTTACCGCCGTGATCAGCCTGATCCTTGGCATGGGGCTTCCGACCACGGCAAACTACATTGTGGTTTCGAGCCTGATGGCACCGGTGATTGTCGAACTTGGCGCGGCAAACGGACTGATCGTGCCGTTAATTGCGGTTCACCTGTTCGTCTTCTATTTCGGCATCATGGCCGACGTGACCCCGCCGGTCGGTTTGGCATCCTTTGCTGCCGCCGCGGTATCGGGGGCTGATCCGATGAAGACGGGTCTGGTCGCATTCTTCTATTCGATGCGCACAGCTGTTCTGCCGTTCCTGTTCCTGTTTAACACGCAACTTCTGATGATCGGTCTGGATCATCCGCTGGATGTGGTGATGGTGATCATTGTTTCGACAATCGCCATGCTGGTCTTTGCCGCAGCGACGCAAGGGTATTTCTTTGCCCGGTCCAAGCTGTGGGAAAGTGCGGCACTGCTTTTGATCGCGTTCACCTTGTTCCGGCCGGGTTTCTGGCTCGATATGATTGCGCCGCCATATGAAAACCTGCCGGCGACAACCATCGTCGAAGATGCCGCCAACATGCCGCCTGAGTCCAACATCCTTCTGGATGTCGAAGGCATCAGCATCGAAGGGGATGAGGTTTCCAAATCCGTGATGCTGCCGCTTGGTCCGGCAGGTGCGGGTGAGGATCGCCTTTATCACGCCGGTATCGGTATCCGGAATGAAGATGGTCGTATCTATATCGACGATCTGGTCTTTGCCGGTCCGGCCGAGAAAGCCGGTCTTGATTTCGACTTTGAAATCACCGCGGTAAAGGTCGAGGCTGATCGTCCGGCCAAGGAAGTCTTCTTTATCCCGGCCTTCCTGTTGCTGGGTGGGATCATTGTTCTTCAACGCCGACGCAAGCGCAGTGAAGACGCGCTTGGTACGGCCTGACTGGGAGATTGAACATGTACAAGGATATTCTGGTCACAGTAGATCTTGATCATGAGTCTTCCTGGAAGAAGGCCGTACCGGTTGCAATCAAGCAGGCGCAAAGCTTTGGCGCGCGCCTTCATGTTCTGACCGTGGTACCCACGGTTGGAATGTCGATGGTTGGTCAATTCTTCCCGAAAGGCTACGAAACCAAGGTTCTTGAAGCCTATAACGAGCGTCTCCACCAATTTGTCGCTGAACATATTCCGTCAGACATCAAGGTGCAGCACATTGTGGGCCAGGGAACGGTTTACGAGGTCATCCTTCAGATCGCGAAGAAAACCAATTGCGACCTGATCGTGATCGGATCCCACCGCCCGGAACTGAAGGATTACCTTCTGGGGCCGAATGCCGCGCGCGTTGTGCGCCATGCCGATTGCTCGGTCATGGTCGTTCGCGAGTAGGATTTGACGGCCTTTCTGCTTGAATAGAAAACGGGGGCGATGCAACTGCATCG